>DATNFK010000051.1:0-55070 GCA_035606395.1 Terriglobales bacterium
ACTCCATGGGAACCAGCCGATTATCGGAGGTTCTCATTTGAGTCGCTGGAGACTCGCACGGCCGCTAAAACCGGCCATTTCCGCCACGCCAAGGCCAAATCCTCCGGTTTCGGCTGGACCAAAGTTGGGTAGCAGGTCACAGGCTGGAACGCGCGCAGTGACTCTCTGCGACCGTTGGTCTTTGTCTCCAGATCGGAACACCTTATCGATGGAGCATCGTGATGATGACCTGGCAGGCCAGGTAACGGTCCTCGACAGGGCGGAATAGTGGTCAATTGGACTTCCCATCTCACTTTTTCAGCAAGTTGCTAGCGCGCATTGACCTGCCCTTCACGATCAGCGCGATGGCCCCCGAAAGCATGGATCGTGCGCATTCCAGCGTCGCGCCGCAGCCCTCCGGGACTACCTCAACCGCCATCGTTTAGAATCGTCCGATGGCTACAGGAGCACTGGACTTCCCTTTGGCCCTGCCGGCCACAGCGGCGCAAGCTCTTGCGAACCACGGCTTTGTAGTCCTGCCTGGACCGTATGGCCCCCGCGAGTGGGCGCAAGTGCCGGCTGCCTACGATGCCGCTTGCCTGCGAGCCGATGCGGCGGATGTCCACATCGGCCGCACGTCGACTCGAATCGACGATTTTGTGAATCGCGATCCAGTGTTCGACGCAGTGTATTCATGGCCGCCCGCACTCGACGCTGCCCGCCGCATCATCGGCGGCGAATTCCGCCTGAGCGCCTTTCATTCGCGGACCCTGCACCTTGGAGCCGCCGCGCAGGAAATGCACGTCGATATATCACGGACATCGGATGCTTGGCCCATGCTCGGCCTCATCATCATGGTTGACGATTTCCGCTCCGACAATGGCGCCACCCGCTTCCTACCCGGTTCGCACCGTTGGGTTGACGCAAAGCTCCCCCAAACCGAACCGGCCGTGGCCTGCGGGCCGGTCGGATCCGCGATTCTCTTCGACGCATCGACCTGGCACGGTCACGGCGCCAATTCCTCGTCCTCCAGTCGCCGTTCGCTGCAGGCCACGTTTATTCCGCGCGCCGGTCGTCCGGCAACTGACTTTGTCGGACGCATGGACCCCGCGACCCTCGCCCGGCTTGGCCCGGCGTCGCGGTATCTCGTGGGCGCGCAGTAGCGCGTCCGCAACGCCAAAGGCCCGCCTCATTCCGCCGCTTAAAGGGCGTGCACGTCCTGAACCCGCGCCTCAGCCCTTCTTGTGCTTGAAGTATTCGACCTGCGACAAACGCCTCTTGGCTTCGGCCTCGGTTTTGTAGGGTCCGCCCAGGTTCTTGTGTTTGCCTTTGGCGTCGGTCTTTTCGGAAACCACCTTGTAGCCCTCTTTGCTCTTCTTGATCATGGCTGCCTCCACATTGTTTGATGCTTCGGGCACGCCGAATCGAGTATTCTGCTCCCCTATGGCGCGCGTTCCTTTCTCCGGCCTTCTGCTCTGTATGCTCTTCGCTGGGCTCTCCGCCCAAGCGCCGCCGCCGGCGCCGCAGCCCACGCCTGCGCAGGTGCTGCGCGGCGCCTACGGACCCTACCGCGCCAACAACGATCTGCTCTATTACCACTTGAACGTGCGCGTTGATCCGGCGGCGAAAACCATCGCCGGCGACAACCTCATCCGCTTTCGCATGTTGGCCGACGGCAATCGCATTCAGATTGATCTCAATCCCGCCTTGGCGGTTGACAAGATTCTGTTCGAGGGCGCGCCGCTTCAATTCGAACGGCAGTATGGCGCCGTCTTCCTCGACTTCCCTTCCCCGCTGCGGAACGGCCACGTCTACGCGGTGGATTTCTTCTATTCCGGCGGCCCCGCCTCTACCGGCCGCTTCGGCGGCATGACCTTCGGCGCCGACTCCGCCGGACATCCCTGGATCAACACCGCCTGCGAAGGCATCGGCTCCAGCTTCTGGTGGCCCAGCAAGGACCAGTGGAAGGACGAAGTCCAAAACATGGAGATCAGCGTCGCCATTCCCGACGATCTCGTGGACGTCTCCAACGGACGCCTTCTCGGCAAGGCCCCGCTTGGCAACGGTTACACGCGCTGGGACTGGATGGTGGATTACCCCATCAACAGCTACGACGTCTCCCTCAACATCGGCAACTACCAGCACTTCTCCGATCGCCTCGGCAATTTGCCGCTCGATTTTTACGCCCTCCCCGCCGATCTCGAACGCGCCAGGACCCAGTTCGCCCAGGCTCGCACCATGCTCGAGGCCTACCAGCATTACTTCGGTCAGTACCCCTGGGAAAAGGACGGCTACAAACTCATCGAAGCGCCGTACTCAGGCATGGAGCACCAGAGCGCCGTCACCTACGGCAACCATTTCACCAACGGCTACCTCGGCCACGATTGGACCGGCGTCGGCATCAGCCCCCGCTTCGACTTCATCATCATCCACGAAAGCGCCCACGAATGGTTCGGCAATAGCATCACCGCCGCCGACAGCGCCGATGAATGGATCCATGAAGCCTGGGCGACATACCTGGAAAGCCTCTACGTCGAATACCGCTGGGGAAAAGCGGATGGCCTCAAGTACCTCGATGGTTATCAATCCCACGTGCGCAACCGCCAGCCCATCCTGGGCGTTCGCGGCATTGACGCCGAGCCGCCCCAGGACATGTACTTCAAAGGCGCGCTCATGATCAACACGCTGCGCAGCGTGATCAACAACGACAGCCGCTGGTTCAGCCTGCTGCACAACTTTTATCAGCACTTCAAATATCAAACCATTCTCACCGAGGATGTGGTCAATTACTGGAACCAGGCAACGGGCATGAACCTGACACCGATATTCGATCAGTACCTCCGCCACACCGCGCTGCCGGTGCTGCAATTGCGCTTCGACGGCGCCGCCGGCACGGTCGCGTACCGCTGGCAGGCGGATGAGGCGGGCTTCGCCATGCCGATCCGCGTCGGTGACCCGGCGCACTGGTCGCTGATCACACCCGTGACCACCGCCTGGAAAACGCTCAAGACCACCCTTGCGCCCGATCAGTTCCAGGTCCCGACCGATTTATATTTCATCAAAGTAGACCGCAACCCGGCGCAGACGTCCGCGAATTGATCACCCGTCTACTCGCATCGCAGCGCCTTGACCGGGTCCGAGCGCGTCGCCTTGCTCGCCGGTATCACGCTCGCCGCCAGCGCCACCGCGGCCAGGATCGCGGTCGCCGCGCCAAACGTCAGCGGATCAAGCACCGAGACGCCGAACAGAAAGCCCCGCAACCCCTGCGCCAGCGCCGCCGCCAGCGCCAACCCGATCCCCAGGCCCGCCGCCGTGATCCAAATGCCCTGCCGCAAAACCATGGATAGGATTTGTCCCCGCCGTGCGCCCAGCGCCACCCGCACGCCAATCTCATGCGCGCGCTGGCTTGCGTTATAGGCGACCACGCCGTATACCCCGATCAGCGCCATGAAAAGCCCCAGCAACCCGAGAATCGCCGCCAGCGTCGCGCCCAGTTCGTAGATAAACAATCCCAGCGAGTACAGCGCCTGCCGCATCGTCTCCATGCTGACAATGAGCATGCCTGGCTCCAGGGTTTCGACCTGTGCCCGCGCGTCGCGCAACAGCGCGGCGGGATCCGTGCCGTCGCGCGCCCGAATCTGCACCACCACCGGCGAATGATAGTGCTGCGCGAACGGCAGGTACATGTACGGCGTTACCGGATCGGTAATGCTATCGGTCACGCTATTGGCCGCAATGCCCACCACGGTGACCGGCGTGCGCGGATCGTCATTCAACTGAAAGACTTGCCCGAGCGCATCGCCGCCTGGCCAAAACGTCTCGGCCATCTTCTGGTTGATCACCGCCACCCTGGGGCCGCCGGCGCTGTCGCCCGGCATGATCGCCCGGCCGCGCACCAGGCGAATGCCCATCGTGGCCAAATAATCGCTGCTCACCGCGTTGTAACCGACGGACGTTTCATGCCCGGCCGTGCTCGTGTGACCTGCCATCGTGATGTTGCTGGCGTAGTTATAGTCGCCCATGGGCAAGGCGGCGGCGACACTGGCATCGGCCGCGCCGGGAAGGCTCCGCACCCGCGCCAGCAGCGCCGTCGCGAAGTTTTCGCCGCGCTCGGCGTTGTATCCGGCGGCATGCGGATCGAGCGTGAGGTTCAACACCCCGTTCGCATCGAACCCTAAGTCAACATGCTGCACCTGGCCCAAGCTGCGTACAAACAGCCCGGCCACGATCATCAACATCAGCGAGCCGGCGATCTCGGCCGCCACCAGAAACGAGCGCAAACGGGTACGCGATGCCATACCGTGGCTTCCCGCCTGCAAGGCGGTGATCGGCGGCAGCCGCGACGCCTGCCACGCCGGCATGATGCCCACCGCGATTCCGGTTCCCACCGCGGCCAAACAGGCATAGAGAACCACGTGCCAGCTCACCCCGAAACTCAGCACGATTGGCACGCCGCTTCCCAGTGGCATGGCGTTCAAGGCCGCGCACGCCGCCTCCGCCACCGCGACGCCGCCGGCGCCGCCGAGCAGCCCGAGCAGCAGGCTCTCGATCATCATCTGCCGCAGCAGCCGCCACCGCCCCGCGCCCAGCGCCGCGCGTACCGCTATTTCCCGCCGCCGCACTCCGGCGCGCGCCAGCAGCAGGCTGGCGATATTCACGCAGGCGAGCAACAGCACCAACCCCGCCAGCGTCAAAAACAGCGCCGCCACCGCCGGCAGCGGATTGTTGACCTGCGCGGATGCGCCCGGAGGCGCCGACGTGAGCTGCACCGCCCGCAGATCGCGCCACGGCGCCGCCTTCGGATGAGCGGCCGCAATCCGTAGCCCGATCACTTTCAGCAGCGGCTCGGTGCCGGCCAGACTCACCCCCGCCCGGCGCCGCCCCACCAGCAGCACGCCCGCGTTATTGGCGCGGTCGTGGAACAAATCGCCGCTGCCGCCGAGTTCGCCGGCCAAATCCCTGGTGAACGGCAGATAGCCCTGCGTGTTGAGCACCGCCAGCACGCCGTTGAACCCCTTCGGCGCCACGCCCACAATCGTCACCGGCTTCCCGTTCACGATCGCCTGCTGCCCCACCACGTCTGGACGCCCGCCGAAGCGCGATAGCCAATAACTGTAGCTCAGCACCAGTTCCGGCGGCGCCTGTTCCTCCTTGTCCGGCGGCGACGAAAAGAACCGCCCCAGCGCCGGTTTCAACTCCAGCATCGAAAAGAAATTCCCCGACACGTAGTTGACCCAAATGCTCGTGGTCGTTCCTCCCGTCCTGATGCCGTCCATTTCAAACGGCTGCAAGCCGGCAAGGTCTGAAAACACCGCCCCCGACTGCGCCCTGATGTCGCTGAAGTTGGGATAGGAAAACCCGTTGCTGAATCCGCCTTGCGTGTTCGCCGCCACCACATAGGAAAGCTGGCTGGCATGGGGCACCGGCAAGGGGCGCAGCAGGATCCAATCCACCATACTGAACACGGCGGCGTTGGCGCCGATGCCCAGCGCCAGCAGCAGCGTCGCCACCACGGTAAAGCCCGGCGATTTGCGCAGCAGCCGCAGGCCGAAACGCGCGTCCTGCACCGCATGCTCGATCCCGGCCAGGCCCGAGGTCTCGCGCGTCTGCTCGGCATATTTATCCACGCTGCCAAACTCAATGCGCGCCTGCCTGCGCGCCTCGTCCGCGGAGAGGCCGCGCGCCTCCAGCGTCGCGGCGCGCTGCTCCAGATGCGCCGCCAGCTCCTCGTTCAATTCCTTGTGACGGCGCAGGCGCATCACTCCTCCTCCGCGCCGGCCGCCAGCGCCGTGCCCATGGCCGCGGCCAGGCGGTTCCAACCGTCGGCCTCGGTGCGGAACTGCCGCCGCCCGGCGGCGGTGAGTTCGTAGAACTTGGCCCGCCGGTTGTTCTCCGACGTGCCCCAGCGGCTGCGCAGCCAGCCCCGCCGCACCAGCCGGTGCAGCGCCGGATAGAGCGCCCCTTGCTCGATCAGTAGCGCGCCGCCCGAAATCTGCTCGATGCGCAGCAGTACGCCGTAGCCGTGCAGCTCGCCCAGCGAGACCGCCTTGAGGATCAGCATATCAAGCGTGCCCGGAAGAATTTGCGCCGACGTTTCCATACCTTCTCCTAAACTACCAAGGAGAAGCGTACCGCGGCTCTCCTAAGTTGTCAAGGGGACGGGTCCCGCGCCCGCTCCGTGCTCAGTCGCAAGAAGACTGGTGCGTATCAAGTTGTTACTATCGATGAGTGGATCGGTCCAACGGATACGAAGCAGTGGCAGAGCACTTTCTCGCTCGCCGCGGGAGAGCCCCTTCTGTTGGAATTGGCGTGAAGGAAGTGCGGAACTGGGCCGCGACACTTCCGCCGGGGAGTAGCGTGATTGATTTGGGCTGCGGACCAGGCTTCCCAATTACGTCAGTACTGGTCGAAGCAGGGCTGGAT
Organism: Terriglobales bacterium; assembly: GCA_035606395.1. Lineage (GTDB taxonomy): Bacteria > Acidobacteriota > Terriglobia > Terriglobales > SCQP01 > SCQP01. Next base: position 6,403 of record DATNFK010000051.1, read on the forward strand.
GTTTTCGCAGTGGACGCAGCCCCAACCTTCGTCACGGCGTTTCAACGCAACCTGCCTGGCGTACCCATCCTTTGCGAATCCGTTTTGGAGTCGAGTTTCTTCAACCGAACCTTCGATGGAGTCTTGGCTTGGGGGCTGATGTTCCTTCTCAAGCCTGAGGAACAGCGTCGCCTGATCCAGAGATTCGCCGAAATGCTCGTGCCTGGCGGTCGCCTGCTGTTTACTTCACCCGCCAAACCCACCGTATGGATGGACGGAATGACAGATTTGGAATCCGTATCATTGGGCGCTGAGCAGTACCGGAGTCTGCTCAACGCTGCTGGCTTAACTGTCACGGACGAATACGAGGACGTAGGCGAAAACCACTATTTTGACGCCGTCAAGGGAACTACTTCCCGCTAACCGCCGGCGCGCCCGCGTGCCGGCTCCAGTCCTCCCAGGAGCCGTCATATAGCCGCGCCTTGAAGCCAAGCATCGTCGCCGCAAATCGCACCGCGTTCGCCTGCTGGCCGATATGGCAGTAAACAATCAGCGACTGGCCCGGCTTCACGCCCGCGCTGCGAAAAATGTCGGCCAGGTCGGCCTCCGATTTCACCGTGCCGTCGGCATGGGTAATGCTGGTAAACGGAATATTCACCGCGCCCGGAATGTGCCCGGCGCGCTGCCCGCCCGCATGCCGTGCGCCCGTATAAAACGGTTCCAACCTGGCATCAATAATGGTGAATCCCGGCTGATGCAAATGCGCGTTGACATAGTCGTAATCCACAACCACATCGGCCTGGGGATGCGGCGTCAACACCCCCGTCGCCTGCGCCGCGCTGCCCTTGGCGAGCGGGAAATGGGCCGCATTCCAGGCGGCCAGGCCGCCGTCGAGAATCGAAACCTGCCGGCCCAGGCCGATCAGTTCCAGCGTCGTCCAGACCCGCGCCACCGGCGCCAGTTGATGGTCGTCGCTGTAGAGCACCACGCGCGAGTTGTTGCTCACGCCCAGCGCCGCAAAGGTTTTCGCGATCTGCTCCGCCGGCGGCATCTCCAGTGATAAGCCGTTCGACTGCATCAGGTGAGTGTCCATGTAACTGAAGGGACGCGCGCCCGGGATGTGCCCGCTCTCGAAATCGTCCTGATCCATGGCCAGTATCACCAGATTGGCGTCCTTCAAGTGCGCGGCCAGCCACTCCGGTTTGACCAGCAGCTTCCCCGATTCCGGCGTCAGCCCGGCCACCAGCGCGATGACAAATGCGGCGATGAATGTGCGATACATAAATGACCTTCCTTATTCCAGGCGCAGCGTGCGCATCGGATCAACGCTGACCGCCCTGCGCACCGGACCCAGGCATGCCACCGCCGCCGCCGACAACAGCGCCAGCGCCACCAGCGCCAGTACAGCCGGATCGCGCGGCTCGACCCGAAACAAAATGCCTTGCAGCGCATTCGTCGAAACGATGGCCACGCCGCATCCCGCCGCCAGCCCAAACGCGACGGGGGTGAGGCCCTGGCGCACAATGCCGCCGATCACATCCGAACGGCGCGCGCCCAGCGTCATGCGAATGCCGATTTCCTTGGTGCGTTGCGCGACCTCCAAACCCAGAACGCCGCCAATGCCGGCCGCCGTGATGGCCAGCGCCAGCAGTGCCAGCAGCCCGAGCAGCGTGCCCGTGAGCCGCGCCGGCGCGAGCGAGTCGTCGCGCAGCGATTCCAGTGTCCGTATCTTCGCCACCGGCTGATCCGGGTCGATTTGATGCACCGCCGCGGTGAGCTGCGGGACGACCGCCGCGGGATCGCCGCGCGTCTGCACCAGCAGGCTCGACGAGTTGCTCGGGCTTTGCGCGTTCGAGGCGTACAGCTCGTCGCCCGGCGGCTTGTCCAGGCCGTAGCTCTTGACGTTATCAACGATGCCGACAATCATGGCCCAGTTCTTGCCATCGGTGCTGATGCTATGCCCAATGGCGTCGTGATGGGGCCAGTAGCGGTCCTGCATCGAGCGGTTGATGATGACTACGTCGGGCGTGTTGAGAGCGTCGTCCGGGCTGAACTGCCGCCCCGCGAGCATCGCGATGCCCATGGTCTTGAAATACCCGGGGCTGACCGAGTGGAAGTCGAACGTTGGCGCCGGCTCGTTCGGGCCCCGCTGCCGCCCTTGAATCTCGAAGGCGGCAATGCGCGGCCGCACCGCGTTCAACGGAAACGTCGAAGCCGTGGCGGCGGAGAGGACCGCGGGATTGCGCTGCACCTCTTGCAGCAGCCGCCGGTTGAATTGCACCACCTTGTCGTTCGTCGCGTAGCGCGCAAAATTCAACTGCACCAGCATCGAGACCACGTGGTCGGAGCGAAACCCGGGATTGACCTGGGTCAGGTTGTAGAAACTGCGCAGCAGCAGCCCCGCGCCGGCCAGCAGTAGAAAGGCAAACGCCACCTGCGCTCCCACCAGCAGGCCGCGGAAACGGCCGCTGCGGCCGGTCGCCGTCCGTCCGCCCACCGCCCTGAGCGGCTCCGCTAAATCCCGCCCCGACGCCAGCGCCGGCAGCGCGCCGAAAAACAATCCCGCCAGCAGCGCCAGCCCCAGCGAGAAGGCGAGCACGTCAATATTCAGCGTGATCTCCGTGGCCCGAGGCGTAAACCGCGCCGCAAAGCCGGCCAGCAGCGGCAGGGCCGCCTTCGCCATCATCACCCCCAGCCCGCAGCCGATCAGCGAGAGAAGCGCGCTCTCCGTAATCATTTGCCGCAATAGCCGCGCCCGCCCCGCGCCCAGCGCCGCGCGCACCGCCAGCTCCCGCTCCCGGCGCACGTGCCGCGTCAGGTTGAGATTGGCGACATTGGCGCAGACGATGAATAGCATCAGACCCGACGTGGCCAGCAACAGTAAAAGCGTGGGGCGCGCCGGGTTCGTCAGCGACGCCTTGACCAGGTCGGCGTGCGTGCTGAAATCGGCCGACGCCGGGTAGGCAGCCGGATAGCTCGTCCGCAGCCGCGCCGCAATCGTCTTCAGTTCCTGCTCCGATTGCGCCAGCGTGACTCCCGGCCGAAGATGTCCGAAGACGGTCATCATGCGCGCTTTGCGGTTGGCGATGAAGGCCGGCGCCGAGCGGAACGGACAGGCCGACACCGGCATATAAAGGTCGTTCTGGTCGGGATACTGCGGCATCGGCGGCAGCACGCCGATCACCGTGTGAATGCGGTCGTTCATGCGGAACGTTCTGCCCACGATCCCGGGGTCGCCGCCGAAATCCCGCTTCCAGAATTCGTAACTCAGCACCAGCACCGCCGGCGCTCCGATGGAATCGTCCGCCGCCACGAAGGTTCGCCCATACAGCGGCTTCACCCCCAGCGCGTCGAAGAAATTGTGGCTCACGACGCCGGTATTCACCCGCCGCGGATCGCCCTGCCCGAGCAGGTCGAACTGCATGTTGTGGTACTCCACCAGGTCTTCCAGCGTGTGCGTTTGCTGCCGGTAATCGTTGATGTCGTCCACCGAAAAACGCATGTCCGCCGCCCCTGCCAGCGGCGCGCCCTGGGTCAGCGTCACCAGCCGGTCGCCGCCGGGGTACGGAAGCGGACGCAGCAGCACCCCGTCCACCGCCGAAAAGATCGCCGTATTCGCGCCCAATCCGAGCGCCAGAATGAAGATCACCGCGAAGCTGTACCCTGGGCTGCGCCGCATCATGCGCCAGGCATAGCCAAGATCCTGGCGCAGAATGCGAAAATGCTCCGACGGCGCCGTGCGCACGATGCCGGCGATGGTGCTGCGCCACAATCGCGCCGCGCCGCCGGGCGTGGCGCCCGCTTCGCGCGCCTGGTGGCGAAAATCGGATTCTATCTCGCGCCCGTACTCTTGCCGGAAATCGGCCGGAAGTAAACGCAGGAAAAATTGTAAAACACGATTGCTGCGCGCAGGGGACATGGATACCTCCGTGAACTGACGATCTAGCTGGTGCGTGCCTTTAACCGAAATCGCTTCGAACGGGCGATGGCCAGCGTGGCCTCCAGCCGCTCCGTCTCGGCTTGTGCCGCGGCATGGCCGCTCTTGGTCAGGTGGTAATACCGCCGGCGTTCGTCGTCAAGCTCCGGCGCCGGCCGCGACGAGACCTCGGTCACCAGCCCCGCCTCCAGCAGCCGCCGCAGAATGCCGTAGAGCGTCCCCGCGCTCAGATTCGCCGCCCCCGCCGTCAGCCGATGAACCTCTTTCATGATCGCGTAGCCATGCTTGTCGCCATCGGCCAGCGCCAACAGCACATGAAACAGCGCCGGCGTCAGCGGCTCGGTGGAAGGAACGGAAGCGTCAAATTCTCTCTGCATCGCCTTCCACTATACCGCACCACGGTACATTGTCAAGCGCTACAGTCGAGCTCTGGACTGTTCCGCGGCCTGTGCTATAAAGACACGAGCCTCTTTGCTTTTCTTGGAACACAGCCCCGTCGCGCCGTTAAGCGGATTCATTCAGACCTTGTGGTACGCCCAGGGAACGCCTCCCGGCCACAGCCGTGAGCGCGTATTACCGTCGGGCAACGCGCAGGTGATTCTGAATTTAGCTCGCGATTTTCTGCTCGATTGCACCGAGAATGGCCCCGATCTGCGGGTGTCGCCGGCGCTCGCCGTCGGCGCTCGCTCCGTTTACGAGATCATCGACGCCACCGACCTGGCCGATTTGATCGGTGTTGTCTTCAGACCCGGCGGGTTTGCGGCGTTTGTGTCCGGCCCGGTCGATCGGTTCAGCCAACGCAACGTGGCTCTCGAAGATGTGTGGGGGGCGGACACACGCGTATTGCGCGATCGGCTCCTGGAACTGCCAAACCCTCGGGCTCGACTGCTTTGCCTCGAAAACTATCTGATCAACCGTTTTGCCACCCGCCTTGCCGAACCCAGCCGGCAGCGCGCAGCCGTCGCCTTTGCCATCCGCCAATTGGATCGCGCCCCGCTCACCGTTGCCGTGCATGAGGTGGCGCGCGCCACCGGCTGGAGCGAGCGCCGCTTCTCCCAGGTGTTTCGCGAGGCGGTCGGACTCCCGCCAAAGACTTGGTCCCGCATGCAGCGTTTTCGGCGCGCGGTGAATCGGCTCAATGCCGGTCGCGATGTGGGCTGGGCTGAGCTGGCTCTCGATTGCGGATATTACGACCAGTCCCATTTCGCTAACGAGTTCCGCGCATTTTCCGGCGTCAGCCCCACTACCTATGCGGCCAACCGAACCCGCTGGGCTAGTCATGTTGCCGTCAGATAAGATTTCCGATTCTTCCAAGACTCCAATCGGGCGTTGCGCGCATCGTGGACGGGTACGAACAATCGTGAGAGGTACAAATTGACTATGAATTCGACCATCATTCCTGCCCTCCGCTACCGCGACGCCAAAGCGGCCATTGAATGGCTGTGTAGAGTCTTTGGCTTCGAACAAAAAGCGGTTTACGCCGGCCCCGGCGCATCCATTGCCCATGCGGAATTAACCCTCGGCGGCGGCATGATCATGCTGGGTTCGCAAATGGACGACGAATACGGGCGCGGTTTCGCCTCGCCACTTGAGCTCGGCCGCGAGACCCGCACCGCCTACATCGTGGTTGCCGACATCGACGCTGTCCACGCGCGCGCCATCGAGGCCGGGGCTGAAATCCTGCGCAAGCTCCAGAACACCGACTACGGCAGCCGCGAATTCCGAGTAAAAGACCCGGAAGGCCACACCTGGAGTGTAGGCACCTACAATCCCTGGGCCCCTCCGAAATAGGGAGTGACGGAGACATCACCAGCACGTCCGTGTCCTCCTCTCCGGCATCAATGTACACTCGCCATGGGAGATGAAAATAGCTATGAAAATGCTCGCCGCATTGGCGGTCTTGGCCGCGCTTGCTTTGGCGCAAACGCCTCCGCTTCAGGTGCGAGCCTCGGCCACGGACGCGAATGCTAACGCGGCCGCAACCCTCATGAACCACCTCGCCGGCCACTGGACGATGTCGGGAACGCTGGGCGGAAAAAAGACCATCCACGATGTCGTAGCGACGTGGGTGCTCAAGCACGAATACCTTCAAATTCATGAGGTATCGCGCGAGCGAGGCGCCGATGGTGGGCCGGCTTACGAGGCGAACATCACATTGAGCTGGCACGCCAGCAGCGGCGAATTTATGTGCCTCTGGCTTGACAATACAGCCGGCGGCGGCCTGTCGCCCGATGGCATCGCGCGCGGCAGGCTATCCGGCGCATCCATTCCGCTGGTGTTCACCCTGTCGCCGCACGAGTCGCTCCACACCACGTTTGCCTATACCGCAAGCACTGATAGCTGGCGCCTGACCATTGACGATGTAACCGGCAACAAGTCCGAGCGTTTCGGCGACGTTCTGTTGACCCGTGTCACGCCGAGACCAATTTGATCCAGACAGCACGGCTTCGCCTGCGACGGCCAACGCCGGCGGACGCGCCGGCCATTTTCGATCGCTACGCTTCCGATGCGGAGGTGACCCGCTATATGAGCTGGCCGCGGCACCGCACCCTGTCCGACACCCTCGCCTTTCTGGCGTTCTGCGAGGAGGAATGGTCCCGCACCCAGTTTGGAACCTACCTCATCGAATCCCGCGAAACCAGTTGCCTGTTGGGAAGCACTGGAATCTCAATTCAGCCCGCAGGCCGTGGGATCACTGGCTACATTCTGGCGCGCGACGCGTGGGGCCGCGGGTTCGCCACCGAGGCGCTCACGGCCATGGTCGAGTTGGCGCGCGAGATTAAACTTGTTTCGCTCCACGCCTCGTGCCACGCCCAGCACCGGGCGTCCGCACACGTCCTTGAAAAGTGCGGCTTCACCCCGGATCATAATGCCGCGACGCTGGCCCATTTTCCCAACGACGCTGCCGCACCCCAGCCAATTCTCGCCTTCAAACGCCAGATCGAATAACCCCGCAATCCGCCGGTTTCCCGAATCGTCTGCCCAGCGTTCGCGAAAGCGCAGCCCGCGGCGGCAGCCGCGCAGGGGTCAATCAATTATCTATGGTCAGCTTGCCGGTGATGGCCATCAGCGCGTCATTGGCGGCGTCGTAGGCGACGACGCGCAAGCGGTAAGCTCCGGCGGTAGCCATCAGGTTGGCGGTTGCCGCGATGCCCACTCCCGGGCGCGAGATCTGCTTCAGGCTGGCGTCGGTCAGATGCAGGCTCATGATGCCGCGACGGCCGGTGACGAACTTCCCCTCCGGCGTGAACAAGGCGAAAATCAAGGTTACCCGCCCGACATGGCGCCCGTCGATGTGCCTGAGCGCGAGCGTGTTCGGGTTAAGCCGCACCTCAGCTTTGACACCCCCGGTGGCCGGTGAAGCGGCAATGACGCCGTCCAGCTTGGTTTCTCTGTCGGTGCCCAGCAATGTTCGCAAGAGCATCTGCGATGCTTCCGGGCTAAGGGGAGCCGTCTCCGCCGTGGGCGAAAAATAGCCATAACGGCCGGCAACGGCGAAATGGCCGGGTGCGGTGACAGTGACGTTCAGATGGTGAAAAGCCCCATCGGCCTTGAGACCTCTGGGGGCAAAGCTCAGCGAATAATATACATTCGGCCCGCGAACAGCGCGCTCGAACCCCGAGCGCAGGTCATTGTTGTCGTGTTGAAAATCACCGCCTGTGGATTCGGCTAATTCCCACATTGCGCTGTCCTGCATGCTGAAACCGCCCGCTTCATTCGACTGTCGCCAGAAGCTAATACCCGGATCCGCGACATAGGGATCGTTCCAGCGCGCGTTTGGGGTTGCAGGCGCGGTGATGCCTTTAGCATCGATGGCGTCGATCACCACGTTGTTACGGATGGCCTCGTCAATCAGCCCTTGCTGAATCCGCTGCAGCGGCATCTCTTGAGTGAGGAATCCCGTCGAGGTCAGCACCAGTGTGCGCCGCCCGGGCTGATGCGCCAACGTTTCGACCCCATTGCTCAACAATGCCAGCGTGTCGCGAGCCTTGCCGTCCTCGAGTCCCCAGACCTCCTCTGCTAAGTCATGCACGTAGGTCTCGCAATCGCGCGAGCACACTCCACACTTAGACTCTTGTTCAAATGCCAGCCTAGTTGCGTCGGAACCATAACCGGCATGGATGATCTCCCAGGCCTGAAAAGGCGTGATCAGCGGGCAACTGTCGCCATTGGCCAGGCGCGGGTGAATCGCAATCGTGAGCAGCGCGGAACGAAGTGCAACGGCATCCGCCGTAAAGCCAAGATTACCGAAGCCTGAGCCGGTGGCGACGCCGATGGTTTCGCCGGACGGCAGTCTGCCGGCGCAAGCCTCCTGCCCCAGAAAATCCAGCACTTTCTCGCGCGCGTAGGCAATATCGTTGGCTGACTCTGCCAGGTCATCGAAGTAGAGCAGCGTGGACCGCGGCGCGAGTCCCGACGCGTCGCAGTTTCCTGGCCCCCTACCCGGCGAAGCTTTCCCGCTCTCAGATAAAGGCTGGCTGCGCGTGACTCTTTCAAAATTGTCGATAGCCTGCGGCCGTCCATCATCCTCGATGCGAAAGTCGCCTTTCTGTAGGTCCGTGGCCGGTTGGCCCTGTGCGTTGAGAACGCGAACGTCAACTTGCACCGTGTTGGCGCTCGCACTGTAATCAGCCACCGCCGTGTAGGGTGACGAGGAGATGACGACCTCATCGGCGCCGATGCGATGCTCCGTCCGCTGGGCCGCGCCGTACACCAGGACAAGCGCGAGAAAGGAAATTACCCCGACCGCACAACGCGCGATTTTCTGCGTCTTGATGAGCTCCGGCACGCTGACTCATCATATCCTCTTTGGGATATGGGTGCGGAAGCCCCCTTATGCCGCTCGCCGCGGGGCCTCCGGTGCGATCGGCGTCGCGCTTCCCGTGGCGCGCCGGTTGCGATGTTCGTCGCGCAAGCTCGCCCATGCAATCCAGCCTACGCCGCCGCCAAAACATGCATCCGGCACCGCGATCCACCACAAGCCCTCGCGCGCCAGCACCACGCCCAATGCCACGGTCGCGATTCCCAGAAGAATCAAAATGTACCGCATTTTTATTTGGATGCGTCCGTGCCTCATTTCGTTCTTGACTCCCGCTTCGCGGTGATCCTACAATGGACACTCCATGGCACTCAGTCTGCATCGGCATTCCGCCCATCTTCATCACGCCCACCTGGCGTGCCGGCGGAGCCACGGACTGTAAGAGCCTGACAACAGTTCGCGTTTTCTGACCGGCCGCCGGGACCCACCCGGCGGCCGGTTTTGTTTTGCTTCCAGGAAAATTACTTTTATGACACTTGATTTTGACAAATGCGGCGGGCTGCTGCCCGCCATCGTTCAGGAAACCGGCACCGGCCAGGTGCTCATGCTCGGCTATATGAACGCCGAAGCCTTCGAAGCCACCCGCCGCACCGGCCTGGTCACCTTCTTCAGCCGCTCCCGCCAGGAGCTCTGGACCAAAGGCGCCACCAGCGGCAATCGCCTGCGGGTGGTGAAGCTCTCAACCGACTGCGACCGCGACACCGTCCTCGCCGAGGTCACGCTCGAAGGCACCGCCGTCTGCCACGAAGGCTACCGCAGTTGCTTCTTCCGCGCGATCGAGGTGGCGCAGTGAACCCGGCCAAACTCCGGCTCGGCATCCCCAAGGGCAGCTTGCAGGAGGCGACGGTGAATTTGTTCCGCCGCGCCGGATTCAATCTGCAGATCTCCTCGCGATCCTACTACCCCGCCATTGACGATCCCGAGATCGAATGCATGCTGATCCGCGCCCAGGAGATGGCGCGCTACGTCCAGGACGGCGTCCTCGACGCCGGCCTCACCGGCCGCGATTGGGTGCTCGAAAATCAGGCTCAGGTCTCGGTCGTCGAGGATCTGGTCTATGCCAAGCAGAGCTTCACCAAGGTGCGTTGGGTGCTGGCCGTCCCTGAGGCCAGCCCGGTGCGCCGCGTGGCCGATCTCGAAGGCAAGGTCATCGCCACCGAACTGGTCGAGGTGACCCGCCGCTACCTGGCGTCGAACGGCGTCCAGGCCCGGGTCGAGTTCAGTTGGGGCGCGACCGAAGTCAAGGCGCCCGACCTCGCCGACGCCATCGTCGAGGTGACCGAGACCGGCTCTTCCCTGCGCGCCAACCGCCTGCGCATCGTCGAAACCGTGCTCGAGTCGAACACCCAGTTGATCGCCCATCCCGCCGCCGTGGCCGACACCTTCAAGGGCGGCAAGATCGCCAGCCTGGCGCTGCTGCTGCGCGCGGCAATCGCCGCCGACGGCAACGTCGGGCTCATGCTCAACGTCGCCCGCGCCGATTTGCCCCAGGTGCTCGCCGTCCTGCCCGCACTTCAGCGGCCCACCATCGCTCCCCTCAGCGACTCCGACTGGGTGGCGGTCAACACCGTCATCGAGGAGCGCCTCGTCCGCGAACTGCTGCCCCGCCTCAAGGCGGCCCGGGCGCAAGGAATCGTCGAGTACCCGTTGAACAAGATCGTTCTGTGAGACTTCCCGCCATGCTGCAAATCATCGATTGCCGACGCAACACCGCGAACGCCGCTCTGGAAAAGATCCTCGCAAGGCCGGCGGTGGATCGGCGCCGCGCCGAACGGCGAGTCGCGCCGATTCTGGCCGACGTCAAGAAGCGCGGCGATGCCGCCGCCAACCGCTGGTCGCGCGAACTCGACGGCGTTGCCTTCACGCGCCTGACCCAGGAGCATTGCGCCGCCGCCTGGCTCCGCCTCCCGCGTGAGCTGCAGCGCGCGCTAAAAGCCGCGGCGCGCAACATCGAGCAGGTGGCCCGCTGGCAAATGCCGCGCGCGTGGACCCGGGTCGTCCAACCCGGCGTCCGCGTCGGCCAGATCGTACGCCCGCTCGCCGCGGTCGGCTGCTACGTTCCCGGAGGCCGCCACCCGCTGCCGTCGTCGGTATTAATGACGGCTATCCCGGCCCGCGTCGCCGGCGTCAAGCGCATCGTCGCCGTCTCGCCACGTCCCGCCGACGCGGTACTCGGCGCGGCTCACCTCGCCGGCGTGACCGAAATGTACCAGGTCGGCGGCGCGCAGGCCATCGCCGCCATGGCATACGGCACCGCCACGCTCGCGCGCGTCGAAAAGATCGTCGGCCCCGGCAACAGCTTCGTCACCGCCGCCAAGCACCTGGTGCGCGCCGAGTGCGCGATTGATTTCCTCGCCGGGCCCACTGAGGTTCTTGTCATTGCCGCATCGGGCGCCGATCCGGAGGCCGTCGCCGCCGACCTGCTCGCCCAAGCCGAACACGATCCCGAAGCCGCCGCCTGGCTGGTCACGCCCTCGCCCCGGCTGGCGCGCGCCGTCGGCGCCGCGCTGGCGCGGCAGTTGGCGGCAGCGCCGAATCCGGTCGCCGCCACCGACCTGCGCGCCCGCGGGGCTGCACTGGTCGTCCGCAGCCTGCGCGCGGCGGTCGAACTCTCCAACCGGATTGCGCCCGAGCACCTGACCGTTCCCGCTTCGGCTCTGGCATGGGTGACCAACGCCGGGTCGGTGTTTGTCGGCGATTGGGCTCCGCAGGCGGCGGGCGATTACGCCACCGGCACCAATCACGTGCTGCCCACTGGCGGCGATGCGCGCGCCCGCGGCGGCCTGTCGGTGCTCGACTTCGTCAAGATCATCACCGTGCAGCAGCCCACCCGCGCCGGCTTGCGCGCGCTCGCCCCTACTATTACCGCCCTCGCCGCGGCCGAGGGACTGCCCGCCCATGCGGCTTCAGTCACGGTACGCGCCAGCCGGAGGTCGCGCTGATGACGGTTCAAATCAGAAAAGCCATCCTCGCGATGGCCGCCTACAAACCGCCCATCGCCGGCCGCACCGGCCTGCGCCTCGACTTCAACGAGAACACCAGTGGCTGCTCGCCCAGCGTCCTGCGCGCCCTCGCGGGAATGGATGGCGAGACGCTTGCCCGCTACCCCGACGTGGCCGCCGCCGAGGCGGCTATCGCCGCCGCCTATGGCCACACCTCCGCCTCGGCACTGCTCACCAACGGCGTGGACGACGCCCTGCTGTTGCTGGCTCTGACCGTGCTCGAAGCCGGCACCGAAGCCATCGTCTCCGAACCCTGCTTCGCCATGTACCGCTTCTACGCCGCGCAACTCGGCGCGCGGACCGTTGCCGTTCCATTCCGCCGCAGCCCGCGCCAGTTCGTTACCGACTGCGCCGCGCTTGACCGCGCCGTAACGCCCCGCACCCGCGTCATCTTTTTAGCCAGCCCCAACAACCCCACCGGTCACCTTACCCCGGCCGCCGATTTGCTGGCACTCGCCCAGCGCTGGCCGGATATCCTCATCTGCGTGGATGAAGCCTACGCGGAATTCGTCGCTGACGATGCCACCGGTATGCTCCCTTACGTCTTGCGCCAGCCGAATCTGGTTGTCACGCGAACCTTCTCCAAGGCCTACGGCCTCGCCGGCGCGCGCCTCGGCTGTCTCTTCGCGCATCCCGAACTGCTTCCCGTCTTGCGCAAGGCGCACTCGCCCTATAACGTCAGCACGCTGGCGGCGGCGTGCGGCGCGGCCGCCGTGGCCGACTCGGCCTGGGTGCGCGCGTACCGGCGCGAAGTGATCGCCAGCCGTGGCCTGGTTGAATCCGCGCTTGACGAACTTGCCATCCCCTACTGGCGCAGCGCCGCCAATTTCGTGTTGTGCGATGCTGGAACACGGGCCCTGGAGTTGACCTCGGGGCTGCGAGCGCGCGGCGTTTTGGTGCGCGACCGGGGCGGCGACATCCGCGGCGCGGTGCGCATCACCTGCGGCCGCGTGTCGCACACTGAAGCCGCATGCGTGGCGATCAAGGAGGTTTGGCGCGGATGAAACCCGTGTTGGCGTTTGACATGGATGGCGTCCTGGTTGACGTCACCCAATCCTTCCGCCTGGCCATCGTCGCCACCGTCGCCGGCCTCGGCGGCGGCGTTGCCACCCCTGACGAGGTTCAGGCGCTGAAAAACGCCGGCGGATTTAATAACGATTGGGATCTCTCGCGCGAGCTCCTCCGCCGCCGCGGCCGCGACTTCACCCGTCCGGAAGTCATCGCGGCTTTTGACGCGCACTACCTCGGCGGCCTTCGCGACCAGGAGCGCTGGCTGCTGCCTCCGGCCACGATCGCCGCCCTGCGCGAACGCTACACGCTCTGCATCTTTACGGGCCGCCCGCGCCGCGATTCCGATTATGTGCTGCGGCGTTTCAACGTTGCCGACGCCTTCAACATCGTTCTTGCGCTCGAGGACGTGGCCGTCGGCAAGCCGGCGCCCGATGGCCTTCTCGAGCTGCGTCGCTGCTGCGCCCCCCAGCCGCTCGTCGCCTATATTGGCGATACGGTGGATGATGCCACCTCCGCCGCCGCGGCCGGAATCTCCTTCATCGGCATTCTGGCGGCGGCCCAGGCCCGCCAGGCCGAGTCCGCAGCCCTGTTTGGCGCCCGCGCCCTGGCCACCTTCGCAGACGTGGATGCCGCCTGCCGCTGGCTCCTCGCCCAACCCATGGCGCACGAGGCGGGCTTGTGAAGAAACGCCAGGCAATCATCAATCGTCACACCGCCGAGACCCGCGTTGACCTCAAACTCGTGCTCGATGGCCGGGGCCGCTATAACGTGAACACCGGTATCCGCTTCTTCGACCACATGCTCGAACTCTTCGCGCGCCACGGCGGTTTTGATCTCACCCTCCGCTGCATCGGCGACCTCGACGTGGACCAGCATCACACCGTCGAGGACGTCGGCCTCACACTGGGCCAGGGCTTTGACCAGGCGCTCGGAGCCCGCCGCGGCATCCACCGCGCAGGCTGGTTCGTGATGCCCATGGACGAATCGCTGGCCCTCGCCGCGGTGGACTTTAGCGGGCGCCCCCACGCCGTCACCACCATCGCCGCGCGCGCCCGCCTGATCGGCGACCTTCAAACCGAACTGGTGGCCGACTTTATGGATGGCCTCGCCCTTGGCGCCCGCGCCAACATTCATGTAAAAACTTTTTACGGCCGCAGCAGCCACCATCAAGTCGAAGCGGTCTTCAAGGCATTGGCGCGCGCCCTGCGCGCCGCCTGCGCGCGCGACGCCCGCCTCGCGCGTGTACTGCCCTCGACCAAGGGATTACTATGACCGGCATCATTGATTACGGCGGCGGCAACAGCGGCTCGGTCGCCAACGCGCTGGCGCGTCTCGGCGAACCCTTCCGCCTGGTAGGAACGCACTCTGAAATCGCCGCCTCGTCGCGCCTGATCCTTCCCGGCGTGGGCCACTTCGGCGCCATGCTCGCGGCGCTCGACCGCCGCGGATTGCGCGCGCCCATCCTCGCCGCCATCGCCGCCGGCGTGCCGTTCCTCGGCATCTGCGTGGGCCTGCAAGCTCTCTACGCCGGCAGCGAAGAGGACGGGAACGCGTGCGGCCTCGCCGTATGGAGCGGCACCATCCGCCGCTTCGCTTCGGGCCAGGGTTACAAAATCCCGCATGTTGGCTGGGCTGAAGTGCGCGCCGCCGCTCCCTCGCGTCTGCTCGAAGGCATCGCGCACGGCGAGCGCTTTTACTTCACTCATTCCTATTACGCTCCGCTGGGCGAGCCCACGACCGGCACCGTTCAATATCCCGTCCCATTCACCGCCGTGGCCGAGCGCGGCAACGTCGCGGCAGTCCAGTTCCACCCCGAAAAGTCGGGGGCGGCGGGCGAGCGCGTCCTGCGCAATTTTCTAAACCTCGCTGCTCCCGTGCCCGGCCTCGCCAAGCGCATCATTCCCTGCCTCGACGTGAAGGATGGCCGTGTCGTCAAGGGCGTTCAGTTTGCCGGCCTCCGTGACAGCGGCGACCCCGCCGAGCGCGCCCGCGCTTACAACGCCGCCGGAGCCGACGAACTGGTGATGCTCGATATCGCCGCCACGCTCGAGTCCCGGCCAACCCTGCTCGAAACCGTTCGCCGCGTCGCCGCCGAACTACAACTTCCCTTCTGCGTCGGCGGCGGCGTGCGCACGCTTGCCGACGCCGCCGCCCTGCTCGCGGCCGGTGCCGATAAAGTTGCGGTCAACTCTGCCGCGTTGGCCCGCCCCGAGTTGATCAACGAAATCGCCGCCGCGTTCGGCAGCCAGGCGGTCGTGGTGGCCATCGACGCGCGCGGCGGCGAGGTCCTGAGCCACGGCGGTACGCGCCCCACCGGCCGCGCCGCGGTCGAGTGGGCGCGCCAGGCGGAAGCCGCGGGCGCCGGCGAGATCCTGCTCACCAGCATGGACCGCGACGGAACCCGCAGCGGCTTCGATTGCGTCCTCACCGCCTCGGTCGCCGCCACCGCCGGCATACCCGTCATCGCCTCCGGCGGCGGTGGCGCCGCCAGCGACTTCGTCGAGGTCTTCGGACCTGGCCGCGCCGACGCAGCCCTGGCCGCCTCGATCTTCCACACCGGCACGCTGCCGATCGAACAACTCAAACGCGAGCTTGAGGCGGCGGGCATCCCCGTCCGCAGGACTTACTAACACCATGGTGATTCCCGCCATCGACTTCATGGGCGGCCGCGTCGTGCAATTGGTCGAGGGCGAGCGACTCGCACTCGAACGCGATCTGGATCAAATGCTCGAGACCTTCGCCGGCTTCCCTGTCCTCCAGGTCATTGACCTCGACGCCGCCAAAGGCGAGGGCAGTAACCGCGCCCTCGTCGAACGCTGCTGCCGCGCCGGCTTCTGCGTCCGTGTCGGCGGCGGCCTCCGCTCTGTCGCAGCCGCGCAAGCGGCGATCGCCGCCGGCGCGGAAAAAGTTATCATCGGCACCGCGGCATGGAATGACGCCGGCCCCGCCTTCGACTTTTTAGAAGAACTCCAGGCCGTCGGTCGCGATCGGATCACGATTGCGCTCGACAGCAAGGCTGGCCACGTGGCGGTGGCCGGCTGGCGCAAGCCGCTGCCCGTAACCCCATTCGAGGCTGTGGCCGCACTCGATCCTTACACCTCCGGCTATCTCTACACTCACGTTGACACCGAAGGCACGATGCAGGGTGCGCCGATAAGTCAGGCGACGGCCTTGCGCGCGCGAACCACGCGCGAGTTGACCATCGCCGGCGGCATCGCAACCATCGAGGAGATCGCCACCCTCACCGCCTTGGGCTGCCATGCCGTCCTGGGGATGGCCATCTATACCGGCCGGCTCGATCTCAAGTCCTTGATCAGGTTCGCCACCTGAGCCTTCACCTTGTCCATCGGCTGCTCGGCGTCAATCGTGCGCACCAGTCCGGCTTCCTCATAAAAATGCCGAAGCGCGTCCTCCTCGTGGCGATACGCCGCCAGCCGCACCCGGTGCACTTCGGGATTGTCGTCGGCGCGCCGTGTCACCGCCACGCCCGGCGGCGGCGGATGCAGTTTCATGTCGTAAATCGTCCCGTCAATACCGATCACGCGGTCGCCGAGGCGCCGCAATAACACCGCGTCGTGAATCTCAAAAAACACCGCCGCAGCCAGATCGCAACCGGCAAGGTGCCGCGCCTGCGGCAGCGTGCGCGGATATCCGTCAAACACCAGCGAGTCATGGGCGTGGCTTATCAGAAACGCATCCACGACCTGGTTCAGAAGCGCGTCCTCCACCAGCCCGCCGCTCGCCACGGTGGCGGCGATGGCTTTGCCGCGCTCGGTCTGCCCGCCGATTTCCGCGCGCAGCATGTCACCGGTCGAGACATGAAGAAAGCCCTGTTCGTGCAGCAGCTTGGCCTGCGTGCCCTTGCCACTCCCCGGCGGACCGATGAAAGTCAGTCGCAGCGGCACCTACTTCTTACCACGCAGGTAGCCGTCGGTCTTATTGATCCAATCCTCGCGCGGCGGCGTGAAGACATCAATGTCTTCGGTGTCCTCCAGCGCCAGCGCCGCGTGCGGCATGTGCGGCGGTATGCACAGCACTTCCCCGGCCTTGACCACGATTGTCTTGCCGTCAATCGAGAACTGCAACGCTCCGCTCATGACCCAGGTCACCTGCTCGTTATGGTGGCTGTGCAGCGGCACCTCCGCGCCTTTTTTCAGCAGAATGCGGGCCAGCATGACTTCGCTTCCGACCACAAAATGCCGCTGGATCAGCGGGTTCAGGTCTTCCAGTTCAATATCGTTCCAGCGGTTGTGAGTTAACGGATTCATGGCTTCTCCTCCGAATCGGTGAGTATAGCAGGCTATTGCCGGCAAAAGAGTGCGCTACACTCGCCAAAAGGACGGTCGCTGACGGTTTATGAAAACATTTCTTGTCGCAGCCCTGGCATTCCTGTTCATAGCCTGTTCTCATCGCGCTCCGGCGCCCGCCGCTGAGTCCAAGCCGGTCGGCGTCGACACCGCCGCCATCGATACCTCGATCAGCCCCTGCACCGATTTTTACCAGTACGCCTGCGGCCGCTGGGACGCCACCCACTCCATCCCCAACGACCAGACCACCTGGGGCAGCTTCAACGAGCTGGCGGAGAAAAACCGCGAGGTCCTGCACAAGATACTCGACGATGCGGCCACCAATACTGCGAGCAAGGACCATATCACGCAGGAAGTTGGCGACTACTATGCCGCTTGCATGAATCAGGGCGTGATTGACTCGGCCGGCATCAAGCCCATTCAATCCGAGCTCGACAACGTCAACAGCGTGTCCTCCAAGGACGAGCTCGGCGCGGAAGTGGCGCGGCTCCAGGTCAACGGCGTGGACGCGCTATTCAACTTCGGCTCCGACCAGGATTTCAAGAATGCCACCGCCGAGATCGCCGAAGCCGATCAGGGCGGCCTCGGCCTTCCCGACCGCGACTACTACCTCAAGACCGATCCCAAGTCGGTCACGTTGCGCCAGCAGTACGTCGCCCATGTGCAGAAGATGTTCGGATTGATCGGCGAGAAGCCCGCCGATGCCGCACGCGACGCGCGCACCGTCATGAGCATTGAAACCGCGCTGGCGCGCGCCTCGATGGACAACGTCGCTCGCCGGGACCCCAGTGCCGTGTACCACAAGATGTCGGTGGCGCAATTCCAGGCCCTGGCCCCCACGCTCAACTGGAAAGCCTTCTTCACCGCCGCCGGCGGGCCCTCGTTCGACACCATGAACGTGGCCGTGCCCGGGTTTTTCCGCGCCTTGAACGCCGAGCTGCAATCGGTGCCGCTCAACGATTGGAAAGCCTACCTGCGCTGGCACTTGGTTCACGCCGCCGCCCCGGCCTTATCCCAGCCTTTTGTCGACGCCAACTTTGAGTTCTTCGGCACCCAGCTCACCGGCCAGAAGCAAATCTCGCCCCGCTGGCGCAGGTGCGTCAATTCGACCGATGGTCACCTCGGCGAGGCGCTGGGCCAGATCTACGTCAAAGATAATTTCACTCCCCAGGCCAAGGCCACCATGGAGACCATGGTCCGCAACCTCGAGTCCTCGCTCGGCCGCGATATCCAGAGCCTCGATTGGATGACGCCCGCCACCAAGCAGGCGGCCGCGGTCAAGCTCGCCGCCATCGCCAATCAGATCGGCTATCCCGACAAGTGGCGCGACTACAGCTCCATCGTCATCACCCGCGACAACTACTACACCGACCTGCGCCGCGCCAACGCCTTCGAATGGCACCGCCAGTTGAACAAGATCGGCAAGCCCATTGATCGCACCGAATGGCAAATGACGCCGCCCACCGTGAACGCCTACTACACCCCGCTCTTCAATGAGATTTTCTTCCCCGCCGGCATTTTGCAGCCGCCCTTTTACAACCAACACCGCGACCTTGCCACCAACTATGGCGGCGCCGGAGTGGTGATCGGTCACGAGCTCACCCACGGTTTCGACGACCAGGGACGCCAGTTCGACGCCCAGGGCAATCTGCGCGACTGGTGGACGCCGGCCGACGCCAAGGCATTCCAGCAGCGTGCCGCCTGCATCATCAACGAGTACAGCGACTTCAGCCCCATCAGCGGCGTCAAGCTCAACGGCAAGCTCACCCTGGGCGAAAACACCGCCGACAACGGCGGCGCCCGCGTGGCTTACATGGCCATGGAATCGGCGCTCAGCGGCACGCCCGACGACCTCATCGACGGCTATAACCGCGCCCAGCGCTTCTTCCTCGGCTTCGCCCAGGTGTTCTGTGAGAACATCCGGCCGGAAATGTCCCGCCTGCTGGCCACCGTCGACCCGCACTCGCCCGGACGTTTCCGCGTCGACGGCGTCGTCACCAACATGCCCGAGTTCGCCGCCGCCTTCAAATGCGGCCCCACGACGCCGATGGCGCCAAAACCGCAATCGTGCCGCGTCTGGTAATGCTACTGGTTGTGTCCGAGTGTGATCTTGTAATCGGGCCAGCAGTCCAGCGGGTCGGGAGCGTCGAAGAACGTGAAGCCGCCCCGGCCGCCGCCCCGCCCGGCGAGCGCTGCGTTTAGGCCCGACGGCGCGAACTTCGGATCCAGCAACTTCGCAATTCGGTCGCTCGATGCTTCCAGATGCGCGCGCGTGGCCCGGTCCTGCGCCTTGGGCGTCGCTGTCCGGATCTCCGCCTCCAGCGTTTTCAACTCGGCCCGCATCAAGGCTTGCGGTTCCATCATCGCGCCGCCCTCTTCGGCCAGCTTCACGCCGAGCACTTCGATATAGCTGTCCTGCAGATTGCGGCGATATGGGTCAATTGAAACAGTTGGTTGCGCAAGCTCGCTCCAAATCCCGCGCCGCAGGTCGGCCAGGAAATCGACTGGCGCATAGGCCTTGGCGCCGTCCTCGGCCTGCAGTTCGATCATGCGCTCGAGGCGCGCGTCTTGCAGCAGGCGGTTGAGAACGGCGAGTTGGCTGGTGCGAATCAACTCCAGCGTCCCCGTCGGCTCAAACATACGCGTGATCCTGGGTTGAATGAGAAAGGTCGGCGTTGCAAACGCATTGGCATTAAGAAAAGCCACCGCCGCCGCCTGGTGCGCCCGCGGCTCGGGCGTGAACTGCACCCCGGTCTGGTCGTTATGTTTGTCCTGCGAGTCCACCCCGCCCACGACGACGGCGACGTGCCCCATTTCCAGCACCCATTGCCCCAGAATGCGGCTGTAGACTTCATGTAAGCGGTCGTAGGGCTGGCCCGGTTTGGCGGTGGCCGCCGGCACCAGCAGGTTCATCACCCGCTGCAAGTTCTTCAGTCCCATGCCGGTCGAGTAGACCGCGTCCTGATCGCCGACCGCTTCAGTGTTCTCGCCCGGATCGGCGGCGTCGGAGTGATCGGTCGAGAAACGCAGCCAGGGCGTTGCATCCTGCTCGCGCGACCAGCGGTCGAGCGTGGCCTTTTCCGCATCCGGCGTGGTCGCGCCTGGAATCGGCGCATAGCCCCAATGCGTCGCCCACTTGTCGTACGGGCCGACCTTGGGGATCAAGTCTTCCGGCGGAATCTTGTCGCTGGGCTGCGCCACATAGTTAAAGCGCGAATAATCCATCAGCGTGGCCACATGCCCCATCGTGTGCAGCCATTGCGGGTCGCGCAGCTTCGTGACGTCGTAGAGCGCGCTCGATTTCATGTTGTGCTGGAACCCGAGGGTGTGGCCGACTTCGTGCGTAATGACGTATTCGAGTAACCGCCCGGTGAGTTCGTCCGGCAGCGGAAGCTGCGCCGCCCGCGGATCGAGCGGGCCAACCTGAATGAAATACCAATCCGAGGCCAGATTCAGCACATTCTGGTAAAGCTGTATCTGCGCGTTGAGAATTTCCCCGGTGCGGGGATCGTGGATGTTCGGCCCCACCGCGTTCTCCGTGGTCGAGGGCAGCCACCGCACCATCGAGTTGCGCATATCCTGCGGACTCCACGTCGGGTCCTCCGCCGGCGTCGGCGCATCCTTGGCGATAATGGCATGGCTGAACCCGGCCGCTTCGAAGGCGGGCTGCCACGCCTCGATGGCGCGCTTGACCCATGGCCGCCACTTCATCGGCGTCGCCGGATCAATGTAATAGACGATCGGCTTCACCGGGTCGGAGATCGCCGCGCTCGGATCCTTTTTCACCAGCCGCCACCGCGTGATGTAGGTGCGCAGCGGCGCCTTGGGCTCGTCGCGGCCGAAATCCTGTTGCGTCAAATTGAAGTAGCCGACGCGGTCGTCAAACAGGCGCGGCATCATTTTGTCTTCCGGCAGTTTGATCATGCTGTAATGCATGAGCACGGTTTCGCTGGCGCTGCTGGGTCCCCGGCCGCCACGGCCCGCCGCCGGCGCTGCTCCGGCCCCGCCTGGTGTGGCGGGAGGGTTGGTGAACGTCTGGGTGGCTTCAATTTCGATGTTCAGCGGAAAGTCCTGGCTACCCTCGACGAACGAGCGCGACGCGTCGAATCCGCGCGCGCCGAGGCGGCTGCGCGGGCTGAACTCCTGCACCTCGGTGCTGTACAGCCGTGTCACGTCAATCACCGCTTCCTGATTCTTGCCCCACGCCTCCACCGGAAAAGCCATGATGATGCTGCTGTTGTTCGAAGCCGCGACCGCGGACGCGATTGGCAGTGAGGGGTCCGCCACCATCCCATAGTTAATGCCGCGCAGCAGAATCGTGTCGTCGTGGCGCTCCCAGCGAACCACATGCTCGTCAGCCTGGTCGCCGCCGTAGCCCGCGCCCATGGTCGTCTTGGCTATGAGGCTGACCAAGAGAAAGTCCTTGTCGAGCTGCGCGGTGGGAATGGCGAAGTAGATATGCTCCGCATCGGTGGCCCGATCCTTCTCGCGGTAAATGGTAAAAATACCGTTCTGGGTTTTCGCCGCCGCGGTAATCACCTGATCGAACGGACGCGGGCCCCGGTTCGCAGCGCCGCGTCCCGCCGCCTGCGCTCCCCGACCAGCCGGCGGCGCGGCCGGAGGTGCCTCATCCTGCGCCGCCATCAGCCCCGCCGTTGCCAACACCAGTAATCCACAAATTAAGCTTCGTCGCATACGAATCAGTTCCTATTCCGGTTTTTGAAATAACCCTGCCGCCATCGGCTCATTCAGCATACTCGTATCTCGGGTCAGCGGCGAGCCTTTCTGGCCCACGGGCCCGCTGACGTACCGGTAAGGCAGCAACAGGCCGCCCACCTTGCGATAGTCCGATATCTCCTCGATACCTCCGGGATACTCTTCGTGGAACACCAGCCAGGTGTGGGTGTCGACATATTGCGTGAATGCGTCGCCGGTCGGAAGCGTGAATTGCACCTTGTAATAGTCATGTCCGTCAAGACGGCCGCTACCGGTCACAATCGCCTTCGCCTCGGGGTCGGCCATGAGGTCGATGAAGTTAATGGCCTGATCGATGATCTGATTGGCGGCCGCGCCGGAAAGTACCGTCGCCGCGGCCTGACCCGGCGCCCGCTGCCACGCGGTGGTGCCGTCAAACGCCTGCACCAGTTTTCCGGCCGGTAGGTTGACCTCGATCCGGATGCGCTTCGGCGCCGTCGCCAGCCACACCTCGAGCCCGGCACTCTGTCCCGGAGCCAGTTGAATATGACCGGTGAAATGTAGCGTGCGAACGGCGGCGAAATGCGCCGCGCCGCCGCGCGCCGCCAGATTCTTAGCGATGACTTGCGCCGCCGTCATGCCGCTCGCGCCTTGCGTCCGGGCGCTCAGCAGCATGGAAAAAAACAGGAATGCGAAAACCATGCGCCATCATATCCGATCACAAGGCGGCGGTCAGCGATAGCGTCTTGGTCTCCACCTGGGCCGGCGCGCCGAGGGCGCGCGCCCCGGACGCGATCGCGTCGCCCTTCATGACCACGCTTTGCGGCGCGAGCCACGCTCCCGCGCCCAGGCTCGCGCCATAGAGCATCACGGCGCCATCGCCGGCGCTGGCGCCCGCGCCAATATCGATATAACCCAGCCGCAGCACGCGATCTTCAAACGTATGAGCCTGAAAATGACAAGCCACTGTCGCGCCATCGCCCAGGCGCAGCATATCGGGATCGACAATCTGCGAAAAACCCGGACCCAACGCCACCCCTCGGCCGATCGTCGCCCCGGCTGCGCGCAACGCGCAATTCAAGAGCAGCGTACCCTCCAGCACCCGCAGCCAGGGTGCGGCCCATTCCGCCCAGGCAACATAGAGCCAGTCCCAGCGCCCGCACCAGCAACTCCAAAATGCATGTTCCCGAGGACGCACCCGCCCCAGCAGCGCCCACTTGGCGCCTATGGTCGCTGCGCACCCTGCAACGGCGGCGGTCAGTGTAAGCGCCGGTGCGTACAGCACGGCCGCTCCCAGCGAACGGCCGTCGAGTGCCTGCCACCACACGGCGGCGAGCGCGATCGGCAACGTCGGCAGAGCCAAGCGGAGCAACTCCCAGAACATACGCGTGGCGTAAAGCGCCATGCTTGGCTCGTGCGTCAGCCGCCGATCCACAACCCGCGCCTGCCGCGGCAGTTCCAGCGCCGGACGCCCGAACCACGCCGTGTTAGCCCGCACTTCTCCCGGTTCGGGCACCGTGGCGACCCCAACAAACAGCCCCTCGGGCCACTGATAGCCGGGAGGAATCACGGCATGGTTGCCGAGAAACGTGTTGCGCCCGAAGCTGGTCCGGCGCAGGGTGATCGTCCCCTGCTGCCGCCGCGGCGGCGCAAGATAGATACCGTCGGCGAAAAAGCTCTCCTCGCCGATCTCAATCAATCCCGGCACCACGTCGAGAATTGTGCTGATCTCGCAGCCCCGGCCCAGGCGCATCCCGGCCGCGCGCAGCCACAGCGGCCAGGCCAGCGATCCCGACAGCCAGCGCCCCGCCGATTCAACGCTGGCCGCGGCGGCGCCGATGCGAATGCCCTCCCAGCTCCAGGTGCTGACCACGCCTTCCTCGATCCGGCTCAGCCGGCGCAGCACCAGCGCTTGCAGCGTCAGGCCGGTAACCATGGCCAGCGCGGCCGCGCCCCCGAGCGCGGTGATCGCGACCAGGCTCAGGGTTGGCGCCGAGAGCCACGCCGGCAGCTTGTCCGCCCATGCCGGCGCCAGCGCGGCAATCGCAACCCAGGGCAGCCAGTACGCAACTTGCAAACCGAGTCGCACACCGAGCAGCAGGAGCGTATGCACCGCGCCCGGCAAGTGCCGCCCCCTGGTTAACGCCGGAGTCGGGCCCGCCGAGCCCACCGGCGCCGCCGGAGCGCCTTCCCAGCGCTCGTTTTCGGGAATCTCCCCCGTGCCCAGCCAGCTCAGCGCCCCCAGGCAACCGTTGCGGCCGATCGCCGCCCCGCCCTCGACGCTGGCCCGCGTTTCAACCGTGGCTCCATCGGCAAGGCGCACCGGCGCCACCACGAGTTCACCCTGATCGAGATCGGCCAGGCGCAGCGCGGCATCCTGCCCGACACTCACATCGTCGCCAAGGCTGAGTAAATCCCAGCCGCCGTGCGCAAAGTCCACGCCGCGGTGCAGGTAAACGCGCCGCCCCACGCGCGCGCCCAGTGCGCGCAGCACCCACGACTGCGCGGCCGTGCCCTGAATGAGCGGCCACGGAATCTGGCCCGCCGCATGAGTGACAATCCAGTGCCGTAAATAATAGCTTCCCCAAACCGGCGCACGCCGCGCGCGATACCGCCCAATCAACACCCGCTTCAGCGCGACCGTCACGGCGACGCTGCACGGCAGCCATGCCAGCCATGCGCCCAGCCCCGCGGCAAGCAGAATCAGGGCCGCCTGCCATGGCGCAAACCGCTCCGTCGCGTCCGTGAGCACTCTTCCGCCGCCGGCATATACGAGCAAACTCGCGACAGCGCACTCGATCGCAATCCAGAGCGATTGCGCCAGCGTGCACACCCGAGCCGACGCCGCGCCCGTGGATCGCGCGCGCGTGGTCCTTTCCGGCATTCGATCCCGCGTCAAGCACAGCGCCAGGGCGGCGACAGTGCGTTCGGTGTAGAGGTCACGCACCGCGGCTTGCCACCCCTGCGAGCGAAGCTGGACGATCACCGCCGTGGCAGCGAGCGAGTCGCCGCCGAGGTCGACAAAAAAATCCGCCGCTGGCGCGATGCTGTCGTTTCGGCGCAACGCGTCCCCAAACGCGGCGGCGACCGCGCGCTCCGCGTCCGAGCCGTAAACATGCGCCGCGGCTCTCGGTGCGGCATCCGTCAGCGCCGGCAGACGCGCCCGATCGAGTTTGCCGCCGGACGTCGTCGGAAGCTCGTCAACAACGCCCACTCTGGCCGGCACCATGTAGGCAGGCAGCGCGCGGCTCACGGCATCGCGAACCGCCTCCGCGTCCGGCGGCGCGCCGGGGTCGGCCGCGACGATAAAGCCGGCAAGCGCTTCCCTCTGCACCGTGCATGCGGCGGCGCGCACGCCGGGGCATGCCGCCAACACCGCTTCAATGGCTTCGAGCTCAATGCGATAGCCGCGCAACTTAACCTGCGTGTCCATGCGCCCCAGGCACTCCAACTGCCCATCGTCAAGCACGCGCGCCAGGTCGCCGGTGCGATAAAGGCGCCCGCAGGTTTCATGAACCACGAACTTTTCAGCCGTCAAGGCGGGCAGGCCGCGGTACCCACGCGCCAGCCCCGCGCCCGAGAGGCACAACTCGCCGATCGCGCCCGGCGCAACCGGGCGCAATTCGTCGTCCATCACCCAAGCCTGGCAGCCGGCCACTGCGCGCCCAATATGGATCACCTTGTCGTCGCCGCGGATGCGCCCGCGCACCCCCGTCACTGTGCATTCGGTCGGTCCGTAGCCGTTCTCGAGCCAGCGGCCCGCCGCCCAGCGCGCGGCGAGATCGAGCGGCAACGCTTCACCGCCAACGTAAAGCAGGCGTAAATCGGGCAGCTCGCGTTCTGGATCCGCGCATCCGGTCGAGCGCAGCAACGTCGGCGGCGGGCACAAAACACTGATGCGCCGCGCCCGCAGCCACTCGATTAAATCCGGACCCAGACGGACGGTGGCGTCGTCCGTCAGAACCAGCGTTCCGCCCACCGCCCAGGCCAGCCAGGTTTCTTCGAGTGACGAATCATAGGCGGGCGACGAACACTGGGCCACCCGCGCAGTCTCATCGAGGCCGAAATAATCCCGGTCGGCACACACCAGATTGGCGATCGATCGGTGTTCGATCTCGACGCCTTTCGGCGCGCCCGTCGTTCCGGACGTATAAATTACGTAGGCAAGATCGCGCCTGTCGGGCGCGGCGATCGCGGCCGCCGTCGCGTTCGTACGTATCCCAACACACCGCAGCCGCGGCGCCAGCCGTGCCACGCGCTCCTCGCTCTGCGCATTGACGAGCGCGGCGGAAGACTCGCCCAACACGGTGGCCACGAAACTGTCGGGAAATTTCGCGTCAATGCAAGTGAACGCCGCTCCCGCGCGCAGCGCCGCCAGTTTCGCCACGTACAGCTCGACCGATTCGCGCGGCAGCACGATCGCGATCACCTGGTCGGTAAGCCGCGCCCCGCCGCATGCCCCGCTCAGCGTCCGTGCCAACTCGAGCGAACGTTCGTCGAGCTGCCGGTAGGTTAATGCGCCGGGAGCGTCGCCATATTCACTCTCCACCGCTACGCGATCGGGAAAGCGCGCCACCGTCGCGGCGAAGATGTCGAGCAAGCCGCCTGGCTCAGACCGAGACAAACTCGTGTCGCTCGACATTATCTAATGCGTCGTCCTCTTCCGCCAGCAATTGCCACAAGTAGGGTGCCGCGCTGCCCCGCCGTTGCGCGCGTTCTTCCGCGCTGAGATATTTGAAGCCGCGAACCGTGGCGCCCGCGCACCACCCGCAGCGGCATGGGAAAGGCGTCGCCATCTCGTATTCAGTGCAGTTGTAGTCGAACGTCAACTCGTCGCCGGCCGCGATGGCGGCCAGCGCCAACAGCTTGCGCCCGACAATCCGCGTGTTCGGATTACAGGAGTGATTGAGGTAGCGCCATAGATATATGTCCTCCGCGCCCTGCGGCAGTGCCGGCTGCGGACGCAAATGGTCATTTTTTCCCACTTGCACTGAATAGCGATCCGGTACGTCCACAACTTCGCCGGCGAGCATCCAAATTTCTTCGCCCGGCGAAAAGGTTGCCTGGGCGACCAAGCGGAAGTGCCGTGTGCCGGATTTTTCTGTTTCGCCCGCAACTGCAATGGGGCGGCTGGGTTTGTTGGTTTGAAACATTGAGTTTGGGGGGAACCTTCTACTCACATTAGAACCCGGGAACCACGAAAAGTTTCGCAGGCGAATCCCCGATCCAGAGTGGAAGCCGACTTGCCTATACCAGTGTGATGGATGCAATTCCCGTTCAGCAAGGGAAAAAATACATGGAGGTTAACTAGATATGGTCAGGCAACAATCGATTTGGCTGGCAACTTTGGTTGCTGGTGCGGTGGCATTGGCCGGCTGTGGTGGCAGCTCGGCGAGTTCGGGCAGTACCGGCGGCAGCACCGCCACCAGCCCGGCAATCATTACCGCCGGCGACGCGCCGATGAGCAGCGTGCTGGCGGCGCTGGTCACCGTATCGGCGGTTACCTTCACCAGTTCGTCCTCGACCACGGTGCAGTTGCTGAGCCAGCCGCGCCAAATCGAGCTGACGCATCTGGGCGGCATCCGCGCCCCGCTCGATCTGCATGCGCTGCCGCAAGGCACCTACAACAGCGTGGCCATCACCGTCAGCGCTGCGCAAATCACTTATATTGATCCCAACACCAACAAGCCGGTGGTTGCCACTGCCGTTATTCCCTCCGCCAGCGCCACCCAAACCATTACCCTTTCGCCGGCGCTGGTCGTCAGCGACTCGACCGCCACCGACATTCGCTTCGATTTCGACCTCCAGAAATCGCTCGATCTCACCGGGACCACGGTCACATTTACCCCGGTGATCGGCGCCGCTGTGGCCAGGGTCAAGGACGAGGACGACAACACCCGCATGGTTCATGTCAACGGCACCGTCACTGCCACCAGCGTCTCTGGCAATACCATCACCCTGACTTCCGACGATACCGGCCTCGCCGTTACTCTCAACGTCAACTCGTCAACCAAGTTTGACGACAATGTGACCCTTGCCAACCTCCAGGTTGGCGCTGTGATCCGCACTCGGGATGAAATGCAAAGCGACGGTTCCCTCACCGCCGTGCTGGTTGAGGACAACGACGCCGGCGACAAGGAAGACTCCAACAGCCGCGTCGACACCGGCATCGTCACCGGCGTCACCCGCGACACCAGCAACAATCTCACCGCATTTACCGTTGTCGTCAATGATAGCGACGACGTGCACAACTTCGGGCACATGCTGAACGTCACGCTCGATTCCAACACCAAGTTCAAGAACACCATGGAGGCGCAGACCGCCGGCCTGGCCACCTTCGACCAGACCCAAGTGTTCCCCGGCGCTGGGGTTGAAATGAGCAGCACGGTTCAGAGCGCCTCCGCCGCCACTGTGACCGCCCGCGAGATTCGCCCGGCGGCGGTCAATCCCTTCGGCTTGACGTCAGCCGCTGTGACCGCCGGCGCCAACGGCGTCTTCACCATCCCGCTGCTGCTTAACAACTCAACCAACTTCGCCCACTTTGCCGGCTTGACCACTCTCAACGTGCTGACCAACAGCGCCACCGCCTACGATGGCGCGAACCTCAGCGCCACCACCGTAGGCTCGCTGGCCATCGGCACGCCGCTTGTGGTCCATGGCTTCTTATCGGTGAGCGGCACCACCACCACGCTGTTCGCCGCCCACATCCGCCAAGAAGGCTCCGGATTCTAGAAATCCTCTCGCCGAAGCTGGCCATGCTATCAATAAGCATGGCCAGTTCCGGCGACCTTTACGAAATCTCAACCGCGGTGGATCGCGTCAATCTCGACGTGGTCCACCGCTTTCTTACTACCAGCTACTGGTCCCACGGCATTCCGCGCGCGACCGTTGAGCGCGCCATCGCCCACTCGATTTGCGCCAGCGCTCATTACGGTGCGGAGCAGGTCGGCTTCGCCCGCGTGGTCACCGACCGCGCCGTATTCGCCTATGTAGCCGACGTGTTCGTTCTGCCGGAGCACCGCCAACGTGGCCTCGCCCGCCGCATGATGCAAGCCCTCCAAGCCCATCCCGACCTCCAGGGACTCCGCCGCTGGAGCCTCGTCACCCGCGACGCCCACGCCGTCTATCGCGGCTGTGGCTTCAGCGCTCTCGCCCACCCCGAACGCCACATGGAAATCCATGACCCCGACATCTATGCCGCCAACCGCTCGTGTTAAACTCAAACCCGAGGGCCGGTAGCTCAATTGGCAGAGCAAGTGACTCTTAATCACTAGGTTGAAGGTTCGATTCCTTCCCGGCTCACCACCTCTCGACCAGCAGATCCGCTCTCCGACGCTGGATTCATGGAACTCCAGGTCCCGCCGAGACTAATCGCCAACTCCATGGATCGCGGCGGGCGGGTGGAAATATACCACTATTTATTTGCCGAGTGTCGCATCCACAGGCCCGCCATGAAACAGCAATGCCTGTTCGCGGCCGCTGTCCATGACCTGCGCCACCAGGGCACGCGGTGAGGGCGGCAGCATTTTTGAACCCGGCGCCAGGCGCAGCGCGAAATGCCGCGCACGATCATGCCAGGCGATTGCAATCTTCATGTAGGCACCCCGGCGAAAGTCGAAGCTGGCGCCGTCGTCCTGATAAAAAGTCGCGGTTCCGTCGGCACCCGGGTATACCTGTAGCCGCAACGGCTCGCTCGCCGCCTCGCCCGTATGCTGCAACACCGCGCCCAGCGGCAGGATCGCGCCCGCCCGCACGTAGATCGGCATCGTTCCAAGATCCACCCGCCGCTCGACCGTTACGCCGCCCTGTACTTTTTCGTTGCTCCAGAAATCGAACCAATCGCCCGGCGGCAGATAAACCTTGCGGCTCATCGCGCCCGCCTCGAAAACAGGCGCAATCAAAAGATCGCGCCCGAAAAGATATTGGTCTGCGCAACCAGCGGCGTTCTCGTCCTCCGGATAATGCAGCCACAACCCGCGAATCACCGGCATGCCGCTGTCACAGCTCTCGCGCACCGCGGAATAAAGGTATGGCAGCAGACGGTAGCGAAGCTCAAGATACTTGCGGCAGACAGGTTCAATCGCCGCGTTGTGCAACTCGGCCTCCGCTGGATGATAGCTCTGCGTTTCCGGCACCCCCAGCGTCCCCGTGTTCCAACCCCAGGGCAAGTGCAGCCGCCAATCGCGGCCATGCGAGCGGAACAGCGGGCAAAAGGCCCCGAACTGAAACCAGCGCGCGTACAATTCCCCGGTGTACTCGGCGGTGGGAACGAATCCGCCGATGTCCGTCCCCCACAGCGGCACCCCACTCATGCCGGCATTGATCCCCACCGCAATCTGCGTCCGCAACGTGGCCCAGGTGGATTGCACATCTCCCGACCAAAGAAACGAGGCAAACCGCTGCATGCCCGCATAACCGTTCCGGTGCAGCGCGAAAACCCGCTGGTTGGGCCGATAAAGCTGCGCCCCCTCGAAATACATGCGATTGCGCGCCAGCCGGGACGGCGCGTCGTACCCGTCGCCCTCATCCGGCCACCAACCGTCCACACCTAGGTCGAAAAGTGGCCGGTGAAACGGCCAATAACATCCAATCGCGCGCTCAGCGACCTGGGGCAGCGGCGGCTGTGGATCGCTGCATGCGTCGGCCACTGTACCCATCAGCCGATGCCCGTCGAGCACGACATGTACCACCATCTTGAAATTGTCGTGATGCAGCGCCGCGACCGCGGCTGCCGGATTGGGAAACGCCCGCGCGTTCCAATCGAACGACCCGTTGGCCGTGTTCCATCCGTTGGGGCAAAACCCGGTGCCGAGATAAATCATCGCATCGCACGGCAAACGCTTCTCGCGGAAGGTTGCCGCCTCGGCAAGAATCTCCTCCGGCGAACCCAGCGTCCGGTGCGATTGCAAATACCCCAGCGACCAAAGCGGCGGCATGGCCGGAAAGCCGGTGATCGCGGCATACTCCCCCATGAGCGCGCTCGGCGCACCCGCCGCGACAAACAATTCAGCGACGCCTAAGCGGGACTGCGCCTCGTTCGCGGCTACCGTGAACACACCCTCCTCGCCGCTGAGGTCGAACGACCCCAGCGGCTGATGCAGGAACATTCCCCAGGCTTCCCCGTCTGGGAGCCCGCCCATCAGCCATTGAATTGGCACCTTGCTACCGTTCGTGCCCAGCCGGTATCCGCGCGAACCGCTAACCATGCGGTCCACAACGCCGCGCCGGCTGAACTGCGGCCCGCCCTCTCCCAAGCCGAAGATGGGCCCCTCGCCGAGCGCAAACTTGAATTGCCGCGTCTCAGGGTCGTCGGCGATTTCCTGAATGTTTCGCCCCTTTCGATCGCGAATGCGCACCCGCAGTGGATTCCAATCAACGCTGACCACCAGCTCGCCGCTCCGAACTGACTTGGCGCCGCCGCCCGCCTGCACCCGGCCAGCAGCATGATCGGCCTTGGCCAATGCCACCGCGCCATCGTCGCCAGGCTCAACGCCGGTTTCACGCCGCAGCAAGAGCCGAACCGCCTTCGCCGACACCGTGCGCACTTCGACTTCGACGATCGGCGCCAGCGGCGGCGCAGCCGACAGTGCCTGCCCTAGCAGCTTGCGGGGCCCAAAGAAAACCCCGGCCCCAAGTACGGTGGCGCCTTTCAAGAGATCGCGACGTGAACCAGCCATGCCGAAGTGTATCCGATGCATCATTTTATGATGGCCACCGCATCTTTAGTGGCATAGCGTCCACTGCGTCTTCGACCTTTTAATAGGAGGAGTCGCAATGAATTTGAATTTAGCATCCGGAGCCCGCCTCTTGGCGGCTTTCGCACTCGCCGCCTGCGTTGCCTCGGCCTCGAGCTTTTCCGGCACACTAACGCCCGCCGCCAATCGCCTTACCTGGACCGGCACTCAAACCGGCGTCATCGGTGAGACCCAAACCGGAACTGGACTCGCCAATCCTCCCTGCAACGCCAGCGTCTGCGATCTCTACGCGCTCACCGTCACGGTGCCGGCGACGTTTTATGCCGCCAACCCCACCTTCTCGATTCACGCCTCCGCCGCCTGGGCCAGTTCGCTGAATGAATTTGATGTCTACGTGTACGACAGCTCCGGCAATCTGGTCGGCATGTCCACTAATTCCGGCGGTGTCTCCAACGACGCCGACCTCGGCCAACTGCCCTCTGGGACCTATCAGATTCAAATCGTTCCCACCATCGCCGCCAACACTTCCTACACCGGCCTGGTCACACTCGCCGCCGAGCCCTCCGTTCCCACGGGGCGCGCGCGCTACCGCCTCGGCGACGCGCAATTCTCCGTGCAACAGCTCACCCGGCCGCCTTCGACCGTCAACACCACGCCCGCCGGCAGCACATTTTTTGAACAGGATGCTGAACCGCGCATCGTCCACGACGCGCTGGGCAACCTCTTCGTCACCGCCATTCAAGGCGTGCCGGGTGGCAGCGACACCTGGAAGTCAATGGACGCCGGCCGGACGTTTACCTACCTCGGCGAACCCGACGGCACGCAGGCCGCCGGCTCCCAGCTCGACCTGGTCGGCGCTGGCGTCGGCGGCGGCGACGAAGATCTCATTGCCTTGCCCAACGGCAACTTAGTCATGACCTCGCTATGGCTCGGCGGCAATACCACGTGCGTTTCGAGCGACAGCGGCACCACCTGGATTTGCAATCCTGACGGCTCGACTCTCCCTGCCGACGACCGCCAGTGGCTGGCCAATTACGGAAATCAAACCGTCTATATCACCACCAAGCAGCTTGGTGCCGACCTCGTGGGAACGTCCTCGCTCTATGCGGCTCGCTCCAGCGACGGCGGCGTGACCTTCCCGTTTGTAAGCCAAATCACCACGCCCGAGCTCGGCGTGCAGCCTGGCGACCAGGGCAACATACTCGTGGATCAATCGAACGGAGCCGTCTACAACGTCTTCTTT
The DNA here is from genome assembly GCA_035606395.1 of Terriglobales bacterium. Classification (GTDB taxonomy): domain Bacteria; phylum Acidobacteriota; class Terriglobia; order Terriglobales; family SCQP01; genus SCQP01. The sequence continues at coordinate 39,091 of DATNFK010000051.1, forward strand.
TCATCGGGAAGCAATCAGCTTTACCTCGCGAAGTCGGTCAACCAGGGCCAGACCTGGATATTGAAGCTGGTGGTCAGCGCGCCGCCGAACGTCTCGCTGGCCCACGTATTCCCCTCCCTGGCGCTCGATGGCGCAGGCAATCTGTACATCGCCTACAGCGATGGCGCGAACTCCTACCTGACCAGCTCAACCGACGGCGGCGCCACCTGGAAGACCCCCGTCATCGTAAACGCCGGTCCGGCCCTCCGCACAACCGTCGAACCCTGGGTCGTCGCGGGCGACGCCGGTAAAGTGAATGTTTTCTTTTACGGCACACCCGCTGCCAGCTACAACACGCCCACCGCGCAGTGGCACATCTATATGGCGCAATCCCAGAACGCGCTGGCGCCGGTGCCGACCTTCTACCTGAACACGGCCAGCCCGCCCATGCATATCGGCGCCATCTGCAACGATGGCCTCGCCTGCGCCTCAGGCACACGCAACTTGCTCGAGTACTTCTATCCCGATACCTACCTCGATGGCAGCGCGCTCGCCGTCTACCCGGACGATCTCAATGTGAACCACGCCACCACGACGACGGCGGCGTTCTTTCTCAAACAGACCGCCGGAACCCGCATCGCCGGCCCGAAGCAATAATCCGGCCCCGAATCTACGGCCCGCCCCCGGCGCGCCGCTTCGCGCAATGCGCTTAAAGGGCCGATTCGCGGCACCTGAGGCAAACGCCCGAGTGTGCGTATGTAGCTCCCGCGCGAAGATGGCTGCAATTAGTCAGTAGGTTCTCCTTGCCATATTTCCTCTCGCCGCGCCGGCGTCGGCTGGCGCGGCTTTTTCAATCGCAAAAATATTTTGCCCTGGCGGCGGTTATCGTCGGCATCGGCATCGCCGCGCTCGGTGCCGTCGAACCGCTGTTCTACCGCACCCTGACCGATCTTCTCGTTGCCGCCGCCGGCGCCACCAATGGCGCCGCCTACTGGCGCTGGGGCGTCGCGGTGCTTTCCGGCCTCGCCCTGCTGCTGCTCGCCCAGCGCGCCTTGCAAACCCTTCAAGCCGGCGCGGTGAACCGTGTCCGCTTCGACGCCAGCTTCGAATTGTCGCACCGCGTACTCGGCGCGCTCTACGTGCGGCCGTTGAGTTTTCACCAGCAAAGCGCTGCCGGCTATCTGCTGACGCGCCTCGATCGCGGCATTGCGGCTTTGGGGCAGCTCACCAGCGATCTACTGCAATCTCTTCTGCCCAATGCGGTGAACCTGGCGCTCATGACCGCGCTGTTGTTCGAGTTGTCGCCGCGCCTCGCCTGGCTGGCGCTGGCGCCCATGCCGGTTTTTCTTTGGGCGACGGCTCGCGGCGCGCGAGAATCGGTGCGGCACGAAACCGTGGTGCAAGAGGGATGGAGCCGCTTGTACAGCCGCGTCACCGAGGTGCTCAGCGCCATCAAGACCGTCAAGTCGGTCGCCGCCGAGGCCGCTGAAGTGACCGCCTACCGGCTCCAGGCGCGGGCCATCTTTAAGCGCCTCTGGCGACTGGTATGGGTCGGCGAAACTTACGGCCACGTGCAAAACCTCAGCGCCATCGCCGGACGCACCGCGGTCGGCATCGCCGGTTTCGCCCTGGTGCTCGAGCGCCACATAACACCCGGCACCTGGATTGCCGCCACAACCTACGCCACGATGCTCTACGGACCCCTCGCCGGACTGGCGGCGACCTGCACGTCAGTCGCGCGCCAGTCGGTGGCGGCGGCGGTAACGCTCGACTTCCTGGATGACAGCCAGGTATCCCCGCCGGCGGCAAGCCCACCTTCCATATCCGTCGCGGCGATGGGTCGCTTGCGTGGCGACATTCGCTTCGAGCGCGTCAGCTACATCTACCCCGCCGGCGATGCCGCGCCCGCCCGGTACGCGCTGGAAGATGTCACCTTCTCCGTCGCCGCCGGTGAAACCGTGGCCGTTGTCGGTCCCTCCGGCGGGGGCAAGACGACGCTCATGGATTTGCTCCTCGGCTTTCATGCCCCAACCGGCGGGCGAATTCTCCTTGACGGTCGCGACCTCGGCGACTTTTGCCCCTCCGCCCTGCGCGCCCAAATCGGCGTCGTCCTGCAGGAGCCGCTCCTACTCGAAGGCACCATAGCGGAAAACGTGGCCTATGGCTGCACCCGCCGCTTCACCGAGGCCGACCTCGAAGCCGCAATCATCGCCGCCCAGGCCGGGGAGTTCGTCAACCGCCTGCCCGAAGGCATGCAAACCCGCCTCCGCGAGCGTGGCGCCGGACTCTCCGGCGGCGAGAAGCAGCGCCTGGCCATCGCGCGCGCGCTACTGCGCGATCCCCGCATCCTCATCCTCGACGAAGCCACCGCCCATCTCGACCCGGCCAGCGAAGCCGCGCTCAACCGCGCCTTGCGCCGATTAGTCGAAGGGCGCACCGCGCTCGTGATTTCTCACCGCCTCGCCTCCCTTCTCGCCACCGATCGCATCCTCGTGATGGATGGCGGGCGCCTGGTCGAACACGGCGCTCCCGCCGTGCTCGATGCCACTGGCGGCTACTATGCCCGCTGGGGCGCGCGGCATGCCGCGTCCGCCATGACGGGAATCGTCATTTAGCTTCCCGGCGGGGCCAGGGTTCGCAAAAAAGCTGCGCAGGCCACGATTCCTGCCGCGTCTGTCCCGCCGCCCGAATCCAATGTGAATAGGGAATGGATAAAAATAGCGAACTGGTTAGCCTGCTCCGGCCTCACGCGCGCGCCCTCATGGTCGGATTCGCTGCAGTGGTGGGTGGGGCCGTCTTCAACCTCCTCGAACCCTGGCCCCTCAAGGTCGTCCTCGACGATGTTCTGAAGTCCAAACCCGCCAGCGGCCAGATGGATCGGCTACTGCGGCATTTCGCCGGCAGCAGCCGTATGTCCATGCTCGAGGCGGCCGTGGCGGCGGTCATCGTGATCGCCCTGGGCGAGGCGATCTGCACCTACGTCCAGAAGTACACCACTACAAGCGTGGGCCAACACCTCACCCACACCCTGCGGCGCAACCTTTACGCCCACATGCAGCGCCTGTCGCTGTCCTTTCACGATCGCAAGCGCACCGGCGATCTGATCAGCCGCATCACCGACGACATCGACGCGGTCCAGAGTTTCATCACCGGCGACTTATTGACCGGCGCCGTCAACGCCATGACGCTCATCGGCATGGTGGCGGTCATGCTCTATCTCAACTGGCGATTTACACTGATTGCCCTCTCGGTGGCGCCGCTGCTGTTCGCGATTGTGTTCGTGTACACCCGCAAGATCAAACAAGTCACGCGCACCATGCGCAAGAAGCAGGGCGAAATCGTATCCGTACTGCAGGAGGTGTTGAACTCGATTCGGGTGGTTAAAGCCTTCGCCCGCGAAAACTACGAAGTGCGGCGCCTGGAAAAGGAAAGCCTGGAGGGTGTCGAGATCGCCATGAAGGCGCGCGGCATGAAGGCCAAGTTAAACCCGGTGGTGCAGTTGGTTGTGGCGCTGGGAACGGCGCTGGTGCTGTGGTTCGGCGCGGTGCTGGTGCTCAACGATGGCTTGACCGCCGGCGGCCTGATTGTTTTCCTTGCCTACCTCGGCAAGATGTACAAGCCCATGCAGCAACTTTCACAAATGAGCGACGACTATGGCAAAGCGATGGTCGGCTACGAGCGCATTCGGGAGGTGTTCGCCATCCACGCCGATGTGGTCGACCTGCCCAAAGCGCGCCAGGCTCCCCGTCTCAAAGGAGCCATCGCATTCGAGAAGGTCAATTTTTGCTATGAAGAGGGCCGGCCGGTGCTCCGCGATGTCGACTTGAAAATCGGCACCGGAAGCCTGGCCGCGCTGGTCGGTCCCAGCGGCGCCGGCAAGACGACCATCATTAGCCTGGTGGCGCGCTTTTACGATCCCACTACCGGCGTGGTCAAGATTGATGGCGTGGATGTCCGCAGCTACCGCCAATCCTCGCTCCGCAGTCAGATGGCCTTTGTGCTGCAAGACACCATCCTGTTCCAGGGGCCAATCTGGCAGAACATCGCCTATGGCCGCCCTGATGCCAGCCGCCGCGACATTGAAAAGGCGGCTGAGATGGCCAACGCTACTGAGTTTATCGACAAAATGCCGGACCGTTTCGACACCATCGTGGGCGAACGCGGCGTCACCCTCTCCGGCGGCCAGCGCCAACGCATTGCCATCGCGCGCGCGGTGATTCGCAACAGCCCCCTGCTGATTCTCGACGAGCCCACCACCGGCCTCGACGCTGAATCCGAGCGCCTCGCCTTCGAAGCCCTCGACCGCTTAATGCAGGGCAAGACCACCATTGTCGTGGCGCACCGCCTGGCCACGGTCGAACGTGCCGACGTCATTTTCGTAATTGAGGATGGCACCGTGGCGGAGCAGGGAACCCACGATTCCCTTCTCCGCCAGGACGGCGCCTACGCCCGCCTCAGCCAAACCCAAGCCATGCTCTTCGCCAGCTAACGCTCACCGCCGGCTTGAGGCAATGCGCATAAGCGGGCCCGCGCCAATCAATGCCACCCCGCGCCGGCGGCGCTCGCCTATGGCGTGGTGCTACAACTCGCTCAGGTGGCGAATTCGCTCCTCCACGATCGCGGCGTAGGCGTCCGCCTCTGACTGTGTATAACCGGCTGAGAGAAACGCGTCGCGAATCTGCGCCGGCGTGAGCTGGGAAAGCAAATCGCCGACCCACTTCGCATCGGGCCGGGGAATATGCCTGGTCACCGATCGCATGGATATCCGCTCGCGCGTCTCCAGCGGAAACCGGATGTCATCCAATGGATCCGGTAATGCGGGTGTGGCGAAATCCACATACTCGGGGGTGGCCTTGGTGATGAACCCCGAAGTTTCATAAGCTTTTAGATTGCCTTTCGATCGCCCGGCCGAAAGCCCTTCGCGATTGCCGCCAAACGAAGCCCCTAGATCACTCACGACATATTCGGCATTGCCCTCGCGGTCTTTATACACCGCGTTGTTAACTTCCTTTAGATCCCAGTTGTTTATTAACGCCATCACCACGGCCAAGCCGTGCAGCTCGCGCGTACCGGAAAACGGATTTGCGTCCCATTTCCATTCCCCAATTTTTTTCTCGCCCTCCGGCATCCGTTCCAACCGCACATTTTCAATGACACCGCCGCGCACAAGGTTGCTGCCACGTTTCAGGTGGGCGGGCAAGTGTTTGACCTCGATTCGCGGCAGCCAGTAATTCTCGCGGGTGAAATAACCTACGGCCCAAACAAAGCGCGAAGCCACCGTTTCGGGCTGGGCCTCGGCCCCCATTTTCACCGTCCACTTGATGTGATCGCCATCGCGGACAACGATTTTAGGGTTTGAGCCATTCATATCTTCTTTCACGAAGGTATAGTCCCCGTGTGGGCCGCCGTCAGGTCCGCCCGCGCCGGCCAGCATGTTTTCGTTGGCAATGGCAGTCGTCGGCTGGCGCCATATTTCAGGCGTGCGAGTTTGACCGCCGCACCATGCGGCAAGGGCCAGTAAGACACCCAAATGAAGCGCTAAATTGCGCACCCCCTACTCCAAGCATTTTTCGGACCACTCGCCGCCGGCCATGTTTGGCGGCCAGTGTGCAAGGAAAAATGAAGGAAGGAGACTACGTGCGACTATTGACGCAACCGGGGGACGGTCTGGGGCCGCTGATTACGGCGGTCAAACGCGCTCAACAACGGGTCGATATCGTCATCTTTCGCTTTGACGATGCCGCCCTGGAACTTGCCTTGGTGGCGGCCGCGGAACGCGGCGTCAAGGTCTCGGCGCTGATCGCCTTTACCAATCATGGGGGCGAAAAAAATCTGCGCAAACTCGAGGCCCGGTTCCTGGCTAAGGGGATCACCGTCGCCCGCACCGCCGACGACCTCCAACGCTACCACGGCAAGATGGTGATCGTAGACGGCCGCGAGTTGCACCTCCTGACATATAACTTTACCCACCTGGATGTGGATAAAAGCCGCAGTTTCGGCATCATTACCACCAATCGCGCCCTGGTGCAGGAGGCCGCCAAGCTCTTCGAGTGCGACTGTGCCCGCCAGCCCTACACCGCAGGAAATTCCCGATTTCTAGTCAGCCCCGTCAACGCCCGCCGCGAGCTCGCCGAGTTCATACGCGGCGCGAAGAAAAGCCTGGTGGTCTACGACGTCGAAATCGCCGATGCCAGCATGATCCGGCTCCTCGAAGAACGCGCCCGAGCCGGGGTCGATGTGCGCATCATTGGAGCCTTTGGCGGAAAAAACAAGGCCGCCTCGCGGTTGCAAGTCCGGGAATTGGCCGCGTTGCGATTGCACACCCGCCTCATGGTGCGCGACCATCGCCGGGTTTTTCTCGGCAGCCAAAGCCTGCGCCGCACCGAACTCGACGCCCGCCGGGAAATCGGCGCCATTGTGGACGACCATAAGGCCGCGGCCGCAATCGAAAAGATATTCGAACACGATTGGGAACAAGCCGCGTCGGCCAAGGCAATCGCGGTTCCGGACCTGACCGGCCGGCGGGCTCTGAAAAAAGTGGCCAAAGCCATCACCAAGAGCCTGCCGCCCGCCCCGGCTCTGGCCACAGCCATCCGGGAGGAGTTCCAGCAACAGACCAACGGCAAGGTGGATCGGCGGGCGGTCGAAATCGCGGTCAAGGGGGCGGTGAAGGAGGCGGTTAAAGATGCGGTCAAAAAAGCGGTTTCTTCCGTGGTGGACGGTGCCATTAAGGCCAATGGCAATGCTGATGCTGATCGCGGTTAGCGGTGGTTTGACGATCACCGCCGCCGCCCAGGGCGCGCCGGCGCCAGCGGTAACCGAAACCCCTGCTGAGGCGGCCATCGTCAAGAACTTCGAAGACCGTATCGCGGCTTTCGAAAAGCTGGCCCACACCGCCCAGAAGGCCGCGCCTACGCCCAAGTCCACCCCCTCCACGACCCAACTCGAGGCCTCGCGCAAGGTGGTGGCGGCCCGCCTGCGCCGGGTCCGCGCCAGCGCCAAAATTGGCGATATCTTCACGCCTGACGTGGCGGCGCTGTTACGACGCCGCCTGGCGTTGACCTGGAACGGCCCCAAGGGAGCGGCCATTCGCGCCAGTCTCCGCCACGGCGAGCCGCTCGCGACCAAGGCATTGCCGGTCAACTCCAGCTATCCCAAAGCTGTCCCTCTGCAATCCACCCCGCCCGATCTGCTGGCGGTCCTCCCCCCGCTGCCCAACGACCTGGAATATAGATTCGTGGGCCGCGACCTCATTTTGCATTCGCTGCCATCCAATCTGGTTGTGGATGTCTTGCCCGATGCCCTCCCGCCCGCTCCCTAAGTTGCGATGAGGAAGGCCATCAACTTTGCCGCGGGATTCCTCGTGCTGGCCGCGTTACTGGCGACAGCGCAAACCGCTCCGCCGCTTGACATCCGCTTGCCTCTGACATCGGGCAGCGTTCGCTTCGCCGTGATTGGCGATAGCGGCACCGGCGAAACCGACCAATACCAGACCGCCGCCCAGATGGAGCGCTACCGCGAAGCCACTAAGTTTGATTTCGTCATTATGCTCGGCGACAACATTTATGGCGGACACGACCCCAGCGATTTTCAAAAAAAGTTCGAATTGCCCTATAAGGCCCTGCTGGCCGCCAAGGCGAAGTTCTATGCCAGCCTGGGCAATCACGACGACGTCCAGCAGGAAATTCACTACCAGCCCTTTAACATGAACGGCCAGCGCTATTACACGTTCTCCCGCGGCGATGTCCAGTTTTTCGCCTTGGACAGCAATTATATGGACCCCAAGCAACTGACCTGGGTCGATCAAAACCTGGCCAAATCCGGAGCCGATTGGAAAATCGCCTATTGCCACCACCCCATGTTTTCCGACGCCAAATTTCACGGCCCCGACCTCGATTTGCGCAAGAGCTTGCTTCCGCTGCTCGAGAAGTACGGCGTCAATGCTGTCTTCTCCGGACACGAACATGTTTATGAACGCTTCAAGCCTCAGGACGGAATCTACTTCTTCATCGAGGGAAACTCCGGCCAATTGCGCTATCGCGACCTGCGCCAGGCATCCGACGAAGCCGCCGGTTCCGATACCGTGCAGGACTTCATGCTGATTGAAATTGATAAGAACAAGATGTATTTCCAGACCATCTCCCGCGCCGGCTACACCGTCGATTCCGGCTCCGCACCGCGGCAAGGCGTGTCGCAGTAGACTGTCATGTGCCGCTTCGCTTACTCGCCATTTGCTCGCCTCAATTTCCCGGCCTGCCGCGTCTCCGCGCCGAAGCCGAGGCCCACCAACTCGAACTCACGCTGGCCCATGATTTGGCCGGCGTCCTCCACACCGCGGGTCAGGCTGAAGCCATTTTCTATACCGCCTTGGCCGGCGCCACGCCGCCCTTCGCCCAGGTGTGGCCGCACACCTCGCCGGCGTTGCGCTGGGTCCATTCGTTCGAAGCCGGTGTGGACCGCCTGCTGACACCCGGCCTCGTCGCAAGCCCGGTGCTGGTTACCAACGCGCGCGGTGTGTACGTTGAGTCGCTGGCTGAGTTCGCAATCTACGGTGTGCTGCATTTTTATAAAAAGGGGCTCCTCATGGCCGAGCAGCAGCGCCGGCAGCAATGGCGGCAGTTCGAGGTCGACACCCTGCGCGGCAAACGAATGGGCATTCTCGGCTATGGAACGATTGGCCAGGCGTGCGGACGGGCAGGGGCCGCTTTTGGCATGGAAATCGATCCGGTGCGCCACCGCGACCGGCTTTCGCGCGCGGATCTACACGCCTGGCTGGGCCGGCTCGATGTTCTGGTGGCGGCCGCGCCCCGAACCCGAGACACGTGGCATCTGGTGGGAGCCAAGGAACTCGCAGCTCTTCCGCGCACCGCTATTGTGGTCAACGTCGGCCGCGGCGAAGTAATCGACGAGGCGGCTCTGGTCGCGGCACTCCAGTCGGGAACCGTCGCCGGCGCTGCCTTGGACGTCTTCGAGACCGAGCCCCTGCCAGCCGGACATCCATACTGGCACATGGATAACGTACTCATTTCGCCGCACTGTACCGACCGTACCGTCCATCCGCACTGGATTGACCTGGGCATGAATGCCTTCGCCGAAAATTTGCGCTGCTTCCTCGAACGCAGGCCTTTTTTCAGTCTGGTGGACAAACAGGCCGGCTACTGACTTTTGGCAGTCAAACTGCTCCTACCCTAAAATGAACGCAGCGGGAGGTACTATGCTGAAACTCTGCCGTACATTTTTACCACTTGTGGTAGCTTTTTCCACTGCGCTGGCACTCTCTGGCCAGCAGCGACCGCAAGATCAAAAGGACCAACGGCAGCAACAACAACAGCGGCAGTCCTCGCGCGGCAGCCAGCGGGCTGAGCCCACCCATCCCGTCGGGCACGGCTACATTCCGCCTACCGGGCCGCGGGAACGGCGGGGAGCGCCCACCCCTCCCGAAAAATCATTGCGGGATCGGCCGGACCATCCCGAGGCCCCCCACGTCCACCCCGATACCGATCAGTGGGTGGGCCACAACTACCCACGCGACGACAAGCGTTTTCACCTCGACCATCCCTACGAGCACGGCCGTTTCAACCGAGGCTTTGGGCCACGGTTCGTGTTTCGCCTGGGTGGCGGCAATCCCAACCGTTTCTGGTTTGACAACTACTATTGGCAGATCGCGCCGGTGGATCAGGCCTTCGCCAACGATTGGAACTGGAATTCCGACGACATTGTGATTTATACAGACCCCGATCACATCGGCTGGTACCTGGCCTACAACGTGCGCCTGGGCACCTACGTCCACGTCCTCTTCCTCGGGCAGCAGTAAACTCGAATGTGCCTATTGCGAACCCGTTGCCCGCGGCGCCCGTAGCCGCCCGCCGTCCCCACGTCGAGGTGCGCTTCGGCGCCTCCGTCGAAGATCCCTATTATTGGCTGCGCGAGCGCGACAATCCCGACGTGCGCGCGTACCTCGAGGCTGAAAACGCCTACACGGCCGCCCTAACCGGGCCCGTGCGCGAGCTCGAGCAAACCATCTACGACGAGATCCTCGGCCGCATTCAGCAGACCGATCTCACCGTACCGGTCAAGCGCGGCGAATTCTTCTACTACTCCCGCACCGTCGAGGGATTGCAATATCCCATTCACTGCCGGAAAAAAGGCGAGAGCGGCCACGAGCAAATCCTGCTCGACGTCAATCAATTGGCCGAGGGCCTGGAGTTTTTCAGTCTTGGCAATTTCGAAATCTCCGACGACGCACGCCTGCTTGCCTACACCGACGACCGCACCGGCATGCGCCAGTACACGCTGCACGTGCTGGATTTGGACAGTGGCGCGTTGCTCGACGCGACCGCCGAGCGCGTGACCTCGGTCGAGTGGTCTACCGACAACCGCACCCTCCTTTTCACCACCGAGGACGCGACCACAAAACGCAGCGACCGCCTCTTCCACATGGAACTGGGCTCGCCGGCGGTCGAGGTGTATCACGAGCCCGATGAGCTTTATCACATTGGCGTGCAGCGCACCCGCGACCGCGCTTACCTGCTGCTCGGCATCGCCGCCACCGACTCGACCGAGTTCCATTACTGGCCCGCTGATCAGCCCACCGCGCCCCCGCGGCTCTTTCTTGCCCGCGCCAAAGACCACAAGTATGATCTCAACCATCGCGACGGGCTCTTCTACGTGCGCACGAATCAGGGCGCCAAAAACTTCAAGGTCGTAACCCTTCCGGCTGCCGCGCCCGACTGGTCGCGAGCCACCGAATTCATGCCGCACCACCATGATGTGCTCATCGAAGATCTCGATCTTTTTCGCGATTTTGGCGTGGTGCACGAGAAGTTCGAAGCCCTGAATCGTCTCCGCGTCTATAACTTTGCCACCGCGGCCTGGACGTCCATTCCCTTCCCCGAGCCCGTCTACGCCGCCTTCGGCGGCGGTAATCCCGAGAACGATACCACCCGTTATCGCTATAGCTACCAGAGCCTGGTCACGCCGCCCAGCGTCTTTGAGTTCGACATGTCCGCGCACACCACCCACCTGCTCAAGCAGCAGCCGGTGCTCGGCGGCTACGACCTCGCGCAGTACGAGAGCGCCCGGCTTTGGGTGACCGCGCGCGACGGCGCCCGCGTGCCGCTTTCAGTCGTCTATAAGAAATTGGGCGCGCGCCCGGAGCGCGCCCCGCTGCTGCTCTATGGCTACGGCGCGTATGGCTACGGTTTACCAGCCGGCTTCTCGGTGGCGCGCCTGAGTCTGCTCGATCGCGGCGTGACCTACGTCATGGCGCACGTGCGCGGCGGCAACGAGCTTGGCGAGCCCTGGCATGATGCCGGCATGTTGATGCACAAGATGAACACGTTCACCGATTTCATCGACTGCGCCGAGCACTTGATCGCCGAACGATGGACCACCTCCAAGCGTCTGGCCGTCGAAGGCGGCAGCGCCGGAGGATTGCTGATCGGCGCCGTCCTCAACCTCCGGCCCGACTTGTTTCGCGCCGCCCACCTCGCCGTTCCTTTTGTCGATGTAATGAACACGATGCTCGATCCGAATCTTCCGCTGACAGTGGGCGAGTACCTGGAGTGGGGCGACCCGCGCCAACCCGCCGCCTACGAGTACATGCGCAGCTATAGTCCGTACGACAATCTCACCCGCCGCGCCTATCCGGCGATACTGGTCACCACCAGCCTGAACGACAGCCAGGTGATGTACTGGGAACCGGTGAAGTACGTAGCCAAGCTGCGCACACTGAAGACCAACGACACCCAGCTCCTGCTCAAAACCAATCTTGGCGCCGGCCACGGCGGCGCCTCCGGCCGCTACGACCGCATCCACGAAACCGCCTTCGAGTTCGCCTGGCTTGTAAGCCAGATTGTCGCCGATTGAAAATGCGGCGGCGGTCGCCGCTTTCACCATCTAATAAGCGGTGCAGGCTGCACAGCACGATGACGACGTTGATCTCCACCGTGCGCGGCGCGGACGCAAGCGCCGCTTCTCTGAGTGGCGGCTCGGCCCGGGGCTGATCACCGGCGCCGCCGACGACGACCCTACCGCCATCGGCACCTACTCGGTGGCGGGCGCCGCCTACGGCCTGCAAATGTTGTGGCTGGCCGTGTTCACCGTGCCGCTGATGATTGCGGTCCAGGAAATGTGCGGACGCGTGGCGCTGGTGACCAATTGCGGCTTGGCGGCGCTCATCCGCCGCCACTTTCCGGCTTGGGTGCTGTATGCCGCCCTCGTGCTGCTGGTGGTCCCCAACGTTGTCAACGTTTACGCCGATCTGAACGCAATGGCGGCGACCATGCGACTGCTTTTCGGCGGATCGCTGCTGCTATGGGCGACGGTGCTGGCCGCGGCCATCATCGCCGCGCAAGTGCTGATTCCTTATCGCCAATACGTCAACGTGTTGAAATTTACCTGCCTGGCGCTGCTCGCCTATGTGGTGATACTTTTTCTGCCCCAGGCCCACGTCGCATGGCGCGCTCTGACGCGCGCCGCGCTGACCCCGGCCTGGCGCGGCGACCGCGCCTTTCTCGCCACCATGGTCGCGTTACTGGGAACCACCATCTCACCCTACCTGTTTTTCTGGCAGGCGAGCGAACAGGTCGAGGAGAATATCGCCGACGATGTCGCTTCTCCCAAGGCTCACCGCAGCCATCGCGTGCGCCAAACGGAGCTCGTGAGGATTCGCTGTGACACCGCGATCGGCATGGTCTCGTCGCAAGTCATCGCCGCCGCGATCATGATCACGGCGGCGGCGACCCTGCACGCCACCGGCCATATTCATATATCGAGCGCGCAGGACGCCGCTCAGGCGTTGCGGCCCCTGGGCGGCATGGCCTTCGCCATTTTCGGCTTGGGAATCGTCGGCTCCGGCCTGCTGGCCGTGCCGACGCTCGGCGGCTCGGCGGCTTACGCACTGGCCGAAACCATGGGCTGGCGGCGCGGCCTCTTCCGGCGCTTCAGCCGCGCTCGCGCCTTCTACCTGACCATCGTCGCCGTGATTGCCGCCGGATATTTGCTGAATTTCGTGGGGACTCTCAGCCCCATCCAGGCGCTGATCTATGCCGCCGCCCTCAACGGCATGGCCGTTCCGCCGATGATCGTGCTCCTGCTCTTAATCGCCAATAACCGAAAAATACTCGGCAAGCACACCAACGGAACCCTCGCGAACACCGTCGGGATCCTCACGGCGGCGTTGATCACCGCGGCCGCCATCGCGCTTTGGGCGAGCTAGTCCCGGCTGGACCTCGCCGATTGCCAGCGAGCCGCCAGCCCGCCGACCAGAAACGCCGCCAACGCCGCAAAAGTGGTAACCGACATGCTTCAGCGTATCCGCCCCGAGCCATTCGAAGCGATAGGGCGAACGCCTCAGTGGCCATCGAATGGCCTCCCATATTCGTCAATATGGTAGTATGGGTCGGTGAAGACAACGCTCGAAATTGCCGATTCGCTGTTGCTCGAGGCCAAGGCCCGTGCGCGATCAAAAAGAATGCCACTGCGCCGCCTGGTCGAGGAAGGTTTACGTCTGGCGCTCGAGCGGGATAATGCGCCGGCCAAACCTTTTAAGCTGCGCGATGCCTCGGTCGGCAGTGGTGGCATGCTGGTCAAAGATTGGGCTGAAATAAAGCGTCTGAACTATGAAGGTCGTGGCGGCGATTGATCGCCGTTGATACCAATCTCTTGGTGTACGCGCACCGCCCCGATTCTGATTGGCATGTCTCAGCGCGCCGAGCGGTGGCCGCCTTGGCCGAGAGCCAGCGCTACTGGGCTCTCCCATGGCCTTGTATCCATGAATTTTTCGGCGTGGTGACGAACCCTCGGTTTTTCAAACGCCCCTCGCTGCCGACGGAGGCAATAGCCCAAATTGAAGCGTGGATGGAGTCGCCCACGCTGCGCTTGCTGTCGGAGTCGGCGGCTCACTGGGGCGAGCTGAAAGCAGTCCTGCTAGCCGGACAATTGCGAGGCCCCGCGGTGCACGACGCGCGCATCGCCGCCCTCTGCCGCGAGCACGACGTAGATGTGCTCTGGACCGCCGATCGCGACTTCAGCCGCATGGCCGGCCTGCGCGTTCACAACCCACTGCTGCAAGGTTAAGGTTCACGCCGGAGTCTGATGTTGCGTTCCATGAATGCGCGCAATTTTTGCGCCCTGGCGCCACCCTGGCGATTGCGTAAGTCGTTGCATTTGTAGTCGATCCGAATTGGCAACCAGCTTGCATTTCAACCAGACAGGAGGATTCGACCATGCGAATCACAGCGGCTATAGCTATGACGTTACTGAGCGCAGGGCTGACCCTGGCGCAGACTCAGACCACGGCTTCGGGGCGGGCAGCGGCGGACGCCGCCGCGCAAGGCACGCAGAGTCTCCAAGCCGGTACCAAAATGAACGCCGAGTTGAAGAGCAAGCTCGATACCAAGAACGCACACGTCGGCGATTCGGTCACTGCCGTCACGACTTCGGCGGTCAAGGAGCACGGTACGACGGTCCTCCCTAAGGGCAGCGTGCTGCATGGCCACGTCACCGAGGTTCAATCCGCCGCCGACTCGCACTCCGCCGCGCGCCTGGGCGTTCTCTTCGATCAGGCGACCACTAAAAAAGGCGAAACGATTCCGATGCACGCAGGCATCGCCAGTATCTTCAGTTCGAGCGCCGCCGCCGGCAACATCTCCGACGGCATGTCCGACGGTGGCATGATGCAACCCATGGCCATGCCGGTCGGCGGCGGCGCCCGAGCCGGTGGAGGCGGCTTACTCGGCGGCGGTGGCGCAGCCCTTACTGGCGCCGTCGGCGGCATAGTCAGCGGCGCAGGGGCGGGCGTCAATACCGCAGCCAATACCATGGGCCATATCGGCGCCGCCGGTGCGCAAGGTCAAACCGCGAGCATGGCCCGCGCCAGCAATGGCGTCCCCGTACAGATTCTCCTGCCTCCGGCGAGCGCCGCTGGCGCAGCGAGCGGATCAGGCGCAGCATCCGTAGCCGGTATCGGCGGCGCCAGCGGCCAAGCGTCATCGGGCAGTGTCCTCGCCAGTTCCCAGGGCAACATGCAGCTGAACTCCGGCACCCGCATGTCAATCGAAGTCGTCCATCCCTAAATCGGGCGGCTGCGACTGGGTGCCAAAATGTCATACTTCGGATATAGGTGTCTCCCCACGCTCCGCATCTGATTTCATATGCGCGCGGGATATGCCGGTGGCGCCCGCGAAGACCCCTAGGGGTCGCCTGGATCCAGCTCCGGGAAGCACCGTCTGGCGATGCTCGCAGGCATGCGCTGGATTTGACAATAAACTCAGAGTGCGAGCCGGTCGCCGCCGGCTCGCATCTCATTTCGCCACAGCCGAAATCGGCTCGCTCCAAACGGTCTCACTGAGACAATTTCTCGTCCCGCCCCATGTCGCTGCAACGCCTTGCAGGCAGCCCAGGCATTCATATTGAACCCTCGCCTCAGGCCCTGCGCTGCCATCGCAAGGTCGATTGCATTTAAGCTGGTACAGCCCAGGGGGCAAGCTCACCGGTGTGCAACTGCCGCCAGTTGCCGCAGTAGGAAATCCGGTTGCAAATTGGACATTTCGTGCAGTTTATTCGCTTGCAATGAACCCTGAAATGAGGCGCGGTTCCCACGCCAATCAATGCCGCGCGACGCCGGATTGGGGCTCAGGGGTCCCCATTCCGGCGCCGCGCCTAAGCGGGCCGCGCCAATCAATGCAAAGCGATCTGAATTGTCTCACCGAGACGGTTTTTTCGCAGCTTCCTCCTCCGCATCTTGGGTGCCGCCGCCCGAGTGAAACTTCATGCTTTGGCTCCCGGGCAGCGACGCGCCGGAAGGTCTCATCAAGAGCCGGTGCCGCGAAATCTAAACCGAAGCCCAATAACGAATTGGGTTGTCTCACCGAGACAGTTTGGAGTGAGCCCCTTTTTGGCGCACGGATAATGTGGGACA
The DNA here is from genome assembly GCA_035606395.1 of Terriglobales bacterium. Taxonomy (GTDB): domain Bacteria; phylum Acidobacteriota; class Terriglobia; order Terriglobales; family SCQP01; genus SCQP01. The sequence goes on from DATNFK010000051.1 coordinate 54,992, forward strand.
CTGAATCCGGCAGTGGGCTGAAATAGGAGATCCTACATGATCGCACGCGATGAAAATGGGCGCCACACTCCGCAGTTTC
>DATNFK010000052.1:0-20159 GCA_035606395.1 Terriglobales bacterium
CTCTTCGGCCCTGCCCAAGCTGGGCGGCTACTACGAATGGGTGCGCGAGGCCATGGGCGAGTTCTGGGGCTTCCAGGAGGGCTGGTGGAGCTGGCTCTTCACCTGGGTGGACATGCCCCTCTACCCCGCCCTCTGCGGCGAACTGTTGCGCACGACCTGGCCCATCCGCACCGGCCATGCGCTTTCCCATCGTCACGTGTTGTTGTTCGTCATCGGCTTCATCGTCGCCGGAGCTCTGGTGAATTGCACCGGAACCAAGGCGGTCGCGAATTACGCCGTCCTGGCGATGGTGGCCGTGATGGCGCCTTTCCTTCTTTTTGTGGCGGTCGCATGGCGGCTGCCGGCCGCCCCGGCGGCGGTTGCAACAACCGCCAGCCTGGGACTATCGGGTTGGGCCTTGGGCCTCAGTACGCTGATGTGGAACTACGCCGGTTGGGACAACGTCTCGACCTTTGCGCCCGCCGTCGAGCGCCCCTCGCGCACCTACCCGCGGGCGCTGCTCTTCGGGGTCGGCTTGATCGCGTTGTCCTATTTGTTGCCCGTTCTGGCCGGCCTGCACATCGATGCGGTCGCGAGTCACTGGGAGAACGGATACTTCATCTCGCTCGGTGCCCGTGCTCTCGGCGCCCGCTTTGGCTTGCTGATGGCATTCACCGCCGTGCTCAGCGCCTGGTCGCAGTTCACCGCCCAGCTTCCCTACGTGCTGCCCCTGCCCGTCAGTCTGGCACGGGCCGGATATCTGCCCCAGGCGTTGACGCGCATGAACCGCGCCGGTGTTGCCATGCCGGCCCTGATCCTGTGTACCCTCATCTACTGCCTCTTCGCCCTGGCTGCGTTCGCCAGCCTGGTCGGGGCGGATGCGCTTCTCTATAGCGCCGGCCTGGCCTTGGAATTTGCGGCCCTCGTCAAGCTGCGCCGCCGCCGCGCCTCCTCGGCCGGCGCCTTTCGAGTGCCGGGCGGAGCGTTGGGCCTGGGTTTGGTCTGCGCCCTGCCCATGGCGTTGGCGGCGGCCACCTTGGCCTTCGCGATCTTCGAGGAGCCTCGTTTTACGCTGGTGACCCTCGCCATGCTCGCCACCGGCCCCCTCGCCTACGCCTTCGCCAATCGCGCCCGCGTTAAGCGCGGCGATAGAATGCGTCCAGCCCAGGTGGGGAGCGCGTAAGCGCGCCCAGGCGGCGCATCCGTTCCAGCGCCAATTCGACAAATCGCAGCGGGAAAACCTTTCCCAGCCGCGCCGCGCGATAAAAGAGGATCGCCGATTCGCCCTCGAACGGCAGCGCGACCACCGTCCACTCTTCCGCCCGCGCCTGATCCTGCGCCAGTTGCGCCCATTGCGCCGGCCGCAGATAAAGCCGGGTGAGCCGGTCGCGTTTGCCCCATTCCGTTTGCCGCTGCGCGGCGGCGATATTGGAACAGAACACCGCCAGCGAACTGACCCGCGCCATCTCCGCCAAAGCCACCCGCGCCGCATCGGCCTCGAGATACTGCAGCACGCCGTTGCACCAGGCCAAATCCACCGCCGCGTCGGCGAACGGAAGTTGGCTGCAGGCCGCGCGCACCGTGTCCTCGCCTCCCGCCGCTCGCCGCGCGTGCGCCACCGCATAGGCGCTCAGGTCGGTGCCGATCACCCGCAGCCCCAGATCTTGCCGCATGTAGGCCGCAAGCGCCCCCTTGCCGCAGCCGATGTCGAGCAGCGACGCGCCCGAGGTGAGCTCAACCAGCGCCGAAAGCTGCGCCTCGACAATCGGAAAATAATCGGGATAGTACCCGTAGCCGCGCACTTCGTCGCCGCCCTTCAATCCAGGCGGGTAGTGCGGGTCTTCAAAGTAGCGTTGGTCAAACTCCGACATTGCCGTCAGGCGAGGTAGACTTGCTCCCATGCTTGGTGCCGCCGAATGCGGTCGAGCTTCACTTCAAAGCCGATACCCGGCGCGCTGGGCGGCGTGATGATGCCCTTCGCGCTGACCGTGACCGCCGGCTCGATCACGTCCTCTTGCCAGTAGCGGGCGCTCGCCGAGACGTCGCCGGGAAGCGAGAAATTCTCCAGCGTCGAGAGCGCGATGTTGTGGGCGCGCCCAATGCCTGACTCCAGCATCCCCCCGCACCAGACCGGAATTCCCGAGCGCCGCGCCGCGTCATGCGTCGCCAGCGCCGAGGTGAATCCCCCCACCCGCCCCAGCTTGATGTTGATAATGCGGCAGGCCGCGAGCGCCGCCGCCATCTCCACGTCGCGGGCGTGGTGAATCGCCTCGTCCAGGCAGACCGGGGTGAGAATCGCCGCCTGCAGCTTGGCGTGCTGATAAATGTCGTCGTACCAGAGCGGCTGCTCCAGCATCATCAAATTAAACGCGTCGAAACCGCGCAGATGGTCGAGGTCGTCGAGCGTGTACGCGGAGTTGGCGTCGCCCATGAGCGCGATGCGCGGGAACTCGCGGCGAACTTGGGCCACCACCTCCACGTCCCAGCCCGGCTTGATCTTGATTTTAATGCGCTGATACCCGGCGGCCACCTCGCGTCCAATGTCGGCCAGGAGATCGGCGACCGAATTCTTGATGCCGATGGAAACGCCGCAGGCGATTTCCGTCCGCGTGCCGCCGATGTATTGCCACAACGGCTGGCCGGCGTGGCGCGCGAACGCGTCCCACACCGCGTTCTCCACCGCCGCCTTGGCCATGGCATTGCCGCGAATCGGCGCCAACAGCCCCGGCACCTCGCGCGGGTGGTTGATGCTCCTGCCCAGCGCCATCGGCACCGCGAATTCCCGCAGCAGCGCCGCCGCCGCGTCGGTGAACTCGTGGTTGTAGAAGGGATGCTCCCCGCACGTCACCTCGCCCCAGCCCGTCACGCCGTCCACCACTGCCTCGACCAGCAGAATGCGGCGCTGATGCATGCGCGCGAACGACGTCTCGAAAAACGAAACCAGCGGCATGCCGATTTCACGCAGCGTGATTTTCTCGATCTTCATAGCTTTCCCAGAAGAAAACAACCGCCGCTCGCGTCCCGGCGGTAACCGATGGCGGTCTTTCCCGCGGCGAATCCAGTCGTCAACAGCTCCCGAATCAGCGATTGCGTCGCCAGCGCGCGCGGATCGCCCGCGTTTTTCCAGGCGTGAATTTCGGCCGGAACCTTGACCGTCGCCGTAATCGCCCCCTCCGGTGTCGCGCCCCCGGCCGCCACCGCCTCCACCCGCGGCGAGCGCAGCCACCATTCCGCTGACAAGCGGTCGGTGGGCAGGCCGGCCTGCAGCGCGCTCGACGTGATGCCGTAAAAATTGGGAAGATAGCGCTGCACCACCGCTCCCAACACGCCGAGATTGAAATAACCGTTCATGATCTCAAGCGGGTCGAACGTCCATTCCATCAGCTCAATCCCGCGCGCCAACGCTTCGTCGCGCTGAAACAGCTTCAGCCGCCGTCCCAGGCCCTGGTTGCGAAACTCCTGCCCCACCGCCAGCATGTGCGAGTGCCAATATATCTTTCCGTCGCGCACACCCGGGATGGCCAGCGTAAAACCGGCGAGTGTTGCGCCCGACCACGCGCCCAGCACCTGTCCGCCGATTTTGTGAGCCACCGAAAACATCCGCCGGGGCACCAGATCGCGGTCGGCAAAACCCCAAACCGAGGCCTGCAGCGCAACGCAGGCTTCGAATTCCTCAACCTCGGTCAATGGCCGGATAACGGGGGCGGTCATGATTGTTTGGCTTGTTCCCAAAGATTGTCCCATGCCTCCGGCGTCAGCGTCGAAAGGTCGCCGCCTCCATGCGCCGCCTCCATTTTCTCGAACCGTCGCTGGAATTTCCGGTTGGCGCTCTTGAGCGCCGACTCCGGCTCGACCTGCAGGTGTCGCGCCAGGTTGGCCACCGTGAATAACAAGTCGCCGATCTCCTCCTCGCACTGCTCCCGATCCCCGGCGGCGATCGCGGCTTGAATCTCGTCGCGCTCCTCATCAATCTTGGCGAGAACTCCGGCCGCGCCCGGCCAGTCGAAGCCCACTCCCGAAGCCCGCGCGCCCATCTTGGCGGCTTCGGCCAGCGCCGGCAGATGCTTCGGTATGCCCGCCAAAAGCGACGCTCGCTCCGCGCTCGCCGGCTTCTCCGCCGCCTTCATCTGGTTCCAGCGCGCCAGCGCCTGCTCCGGGTTCAGCGCTGCCGCGTTTTCGTCCCGCTCAAATACGTGAGGGTGCCGCCGCACCAGTTTGTCGCCCAGTTCTCTTACCACGTCGCCAATATCGAAGTGGTGCTGCTCGTCCGCCATCTCGGCGTAGAAGAGCACCTGCAGCAGCAGGTCGCCCAGTTCCTCCCGCATCGCCCGGTAATCGCGGTCCGCAATGGCTTCAAGAACCTCGTAGGTCTCCTCGATCGTGTGCGTGCGAATGCTGTCGAAGGTTTGCTTTTGATCCCATGGGCAACCCCCCGGCGCCCGCAATCGCCGCATTATTTCGACCACGCGGCCAAATTCTGCATCAAGATTATCGTTAGCTGGCAAGCCTGAATTTTGGCACATCGCCACCCTCAATGCCACCCATAGTGCCAACCATCGAGCCCCTCTTGAGCTTGTTTGTGCTCTTCGCCGCCGCCAAGCTCGGCGAAGAGCTCTTCGAGCGCCTCAGCCTGCCCGGACTCATTGGCCAGATCGTCGCCGGATTTCTGATTGGCCCCGGCGTGTTGGCCTGGGTGCAACCTTCGCCCATCTTGGCCTTCATGGCCGAGGTGGGCGTCATCTTCCTGCTCTTTGAGACCGGCCTGAAAACCGAGCCGGCGGAAATGGTCGAGCACGGTTACATCGCCACCGCTGTCGGTTTCTTCGGCGTTATTACACCGCTCGCCGCCGGCTGGGCCTTCGCCTGGGCCATCGGCGAGAACCAGGTTACGGCGCGCTTCGTCGGCACCCTGCTGGTCGCCACCAGCATCGGCATCACCGCCAAGATTCTCACCGATTTCAAGGCGCTCGACACGGCCTTCGGCCGGGTGATCCTCGGCGCCGCGGTGCTCGACGACATCCTGGGGCTGCTGGCGCTCTCCATGCTGACCAGCTTTGCCACCGGTCGTTCCCACTGGGTCAACTTGCTGCTGACCGTGGCCTTCGTAACCCTGTTTTTTGTGCTCGTCCTGTTTCTGCGGCGGACGGCGTTTCCCCGCATCCGCCATCGCCTCGGGAAACTCCGCGCCACCGCGCCCCAGTGGTCCTTCGCGCTGGTCGTGCTGCTCGGTTTTTCGACCATGGCCGCCTACATCGGCATGGCGGCCATCATCGGCTCGTTCCTGGCCGGCATGTTCGTCGGCGAAGAAGGCGAGGTGGCAACCGCGCTCGGTGCCCGCGCCGAGGCGGTGAGCAGCTTCGTGGTGCCGTTCTTCCTGGCGAATATCGGCCTGAAGCTGAGCCCTTCGGTGTTGGTCGAGCGGCACTCGGTCATGTTGATCGGCGCGCTAACTGCGATCGCCATCGTCACCAAGCTCGTCGCCTGCTCGCTGGCCGCCTTGCGCTTGGGTCCGCGCTCGGCCCTGCTGGTGGGTCTGGGCATGATCCCGCGCGGCGAAGTCGGCATCGTGGTCGCCGACCAGAGCCTCACCATCGCGGCCATTCCGAACGCCTACTACTCCATCGGCATCGCGATGGCCGTGCTCACCAGCCTGATCGGGCCCATCCTTTTGCGCCTCGTGCTCCGGCCCGGCGGAGATCGCGCTGCGCGCCAATAGATTTTCTATTCGGCTTGCAGCGCCGTGCGCGGATCGGCTGTCGATGCGCGGAGCGCCGGAATCAGGCTGGCTGCTATTGCGCTGATCAACAGCACCAGCGCGACCGAGATCAGCGTCAGCGGATCGAATCGAGTCACGCCATAAAGAAGCGTCGCCAGGAAGCGGCTGAGCACGAGCGCCGCGCCCGTGCCGATCGCGAGGCCTATCGCCGTCAGCTTCACGCTGTGGGCCACGATGCCGCGGGTGAGCCGCGCCGGCTCAGCGCCGAGCGCAACCCGAATGCCGAACTCGCGCCGGCGCAGTTGCGCCATGTACGACAAGACTCCATAAATGCCGAGCCCGGCCAGTAGTAGCGCGGCGCCGGCGAAGATCTCCAGCAGCCACATCGATTGCTGCCTGATGCTCTGCGACTGCGCCACGATTTCGCTCATGGCGTGCGGCGTGGGGACGACCAGCGATGGATCCAGCCGCCGGAAGACTGTGTGCAGCGCAGCCGCCATAGCTTCGGCATCGGGGCGCGCCCGCATTCGCAACACCAGCGTCATGAAGCCGTTGGCCATGTTCAAAGGTGTATAGACCTCAAGATTCGCGTCCTTGTCGGCGGCCTCGCTTTTCACTTCCCCGACGACTCCCACAATGGTGGCCGGCGGGACTGTTCCGTGGCCGAAATCCTGGGTGAACATTTCCATCCGCCGCCCAACTGCCTGCGCCGGCGAGTGCCAGTACTTCTCCGCCAGGCCGCGGTCGATGACCACGACCGGCGGCGCGCCCATGGCATCGTCGGCGGCCGTGAACGCGCGCCCAGCCACCAGCGGTATCCGCATGGTCTGAAAGTAGGTCGCATTCACGGTCGCATAGTAAGACGTTTGCGGCGCGTTGGCTGCGGGAACGCGCCCTTCGATGGCAATAAAGCAGCCCGCGATCTGCGTGGTGAAGGGCAGCGGAAAGACCACCGCCGACGACTCCACCCCGGGCAGCGCGCCGGCTTGCCTGACCAACTGCTCGAAATACCGCGCGCGAGCCGGCACCGGGCGGTAGGCTGTGCTGGAGAGACTAACCGTGGCCGTGACCAGCCGCGCGCTGTCGAAGCCCAGCGCGACGCGGTTGAGCGCCTGCATCGTGCGCAGCATCAGGCCAGCCCCAGCCAGCAGCGTCATCGCTAGCGCCACCTCGATCACCACCAGGCTGGCATGGGCGCGCAGACCGCGGTTCGACGAGTGCCGGCCGCCTTGTTTCAGCACCGGGTATAGTTGCTCGCGGAAATTGAAGACCAGCGGAATCAGGCTGAAGGCGAGGCCGGCCGCGGCTGCCACGGCAAACGAGAAGGCCAGCACCGGGCGGTTGAGCGTGAGCGGGCCCAGGACGGGGAAATTCGCGGGCAGCGCGGCGGTGAGCGCTGGCAGCGCCGCCACGGCACAAACAAGACCCGCGCCTCCGCCAAGCATCGCCAGCAGCAGTCCCTCGGCGAAAAGCTGCCGGGCAATCCGCCCTCTGCCCGCGCCGATGGCGATGCGCACCGCCATCTCCTGCTCCCGCGCCGCCGCTCTCACCAGAAGTAGATTGGCGAGATTCGCGCAGACGATAAGCAGCACCAGGTTGACGGCGCCAAAAACCATCCAGAGGCTGGCGCTGATGTTGCCGGTTAACTGCTCGCGCAAGGTCATCATTTTCGCGCGCACCGTCGCGTTCGACTTCGGATACTCCGCCGCCAGATTGTGGGAGAGCGCGCTCACCGCGTTGCCGGCGGCGGCCAGGCTCACGCCCGGCTTCAGCCGGGCAACGCCGTAAAGAATGAAGCTGTCGGCGCGGTCTTGCAGATAGAGTGCCGGCACGTACTGCGGATAGGGCGCCCAAAGATCCACCTTGGGGCCGAAGACAAAACCCGGAGGCATCACCCCCACCACCGTGAGCGGCCCCCGGCTGGTGGGCAGCGCCTGGCCGACCACGCCCGCCTCCGCGCCGAAGTACGAATGCCAGAACCGGTCGGAGATGATCACCACCGGCGGACCATTGGCTTGCTGCTCGCGCGCGCTGAACAGGCGTCCGCGCGCGGGCGCAACGCCCAGCGTTTCGAACGTTTCGGGCATCGTAATGCGCGTCGGCACTTGCTGCGCGTCCCGTCCGGCTGCGGTAATGGTTAGGCTTAAATCACGGTAGCCTCCCATGCTGCTAAAAACCGTGCGGTCTGCCTGGAAGTCGCGGAAGTCGGGAATCGAAAAGCTTTGGTCGGCGCCCTGCCCATCCACCTCGGTCAGCCAAACCAGCCGGCTGTCATTCGCATACGGCAGCGGGCGCAGCAGTGTCGCTTGCACCAGCGAGAAGATCACCGTGTTGGCGCCGATTCCGAGGCCGAGCAGCAGCACCGCCACCAGCGCGAAACCGGGCGAGCGCCGGAGCGAACGCAGGGCAAAACGGGTATCCGCGAGAAAATCGGCGAGGCGGTGCCAGCGGCGGGCGTCGCGGCACTCCTGCTCGACGCCCGCCATGCCGCCAAACTCAACCGCCGCAATGCGGCGTGCGGATTCCGCGTCCACGCCGTCGGCGATCAGTTCGGCGATGCGGAGATCGAGGTGCGATTGAAGTTCCTGGCGCAGGCGATCGCGAGTGGGCATCGTTGTTTCCTAAGGTGGGCTTCTATTCGGCGGCCGCCAGCACCAGCTTCACCGCCTCGCTCATGCGTTCCCAGGCGGCCGCCTCCCTCGCCAACTGCCGCCGCCCGGCGGCGGAAAGGCTGTAAAAACGCGCCTCGCGGCCAGTCTCCGACACCTGCCATTTGGCCCGTATCCAGCCCTGGCGTTCCAGACGGTGCAGCGCCGGATAGAGCGAACCCTGGCGTACCTCCAGTACTGTGTCGGAGATTTGCCGTAGCCGCCGCGCAATTGCATAACCGTGCCGCGGGCCGAGGGCTAGAATCTTGAGCACCAACAGGTCGAGCGTGCCGGGCAGAAGGTCGGGAGAGGCGTTCATAGTTAGATAGCCGACATGTCGGCTGTCTAACTATAGGCGGGCGCGGGCACGGCTGTCAACCCGGCCGCGGATGTAATACACGACAGCGCCGGCCGCGAGAATCAGCAGCGCGTAGCCGAGTTCGCGCGCCGCCCCGGCGGGCGCGAACAGCAGAAACAGGAACCCGACAATGGCGACGATCGCCGGCGCCGGGTAGCCGGGCATGCGAAACGGCCGCGGCAGATCGGGCTGCCGCCGGCGCAGCAGGATCAATCCGACCGCCTGCAATAGGTATTTGAGCAGCACGCTGATCACCACCAGCGCCGTGATCACCGCCTCCAGCGAGAACCAGCAGCAGGCCGCCGTCGCCAGCCCCAGCGCCAGCAGCGCCAGATCGGGGAAACGGCCCCGTCGGTTCAGGTGCGCGAAGGCGGAAAGAAAATTGCCGTCCGAGGCCGCCGCATAGAGCACCCGCGAGTAGCCCACCAGCAGCGAGAACACCGAGGCGAACGCGGTCCAGATGATGAGCACCGTGACCACCGCGGCCGCCGTCGCGCCATAGAGCCGCTCCATGAACACCGAGACCACGAACGATTGGATCGGGTGCTGCCCCGCGGCCGTCAGTTCCTGCCAGGGGATGACCCCCAGCACGCTGATATTCATCACTGTGTAGAGCGCGCCCACGACCAAAATTGAAATCAGAATCGCGCGCGGCAGGTTCCGTTCGGGACGAATGATTTCACTCGCCACGAAGTTGGCGTTCTCGTATCCCCAGTAATCGTAGGTGGCGATCAGCATGGCCGAACCCAGGCCGATGAAAAATCCCGAGGAAAATTGAAACGCGTGCGGCGGAAACGCGAACGCGCGCTGGGGATCGAAATGGGTCACGCCCGCGATAATGACCAGCGCCACGGTGAGCAGCACCCCCGCCCACAGCCACTGCGAAATGCGGCTGATCCAGGTGGATTGCCGGTAAGCCAGGGCCAGCGCCACCAGGCTCGCCGCCATGGCCAGCCACGCCGCGTGCAGCGTCGGCCAGAGATACGTCGCATAGAGCGCCATGCCGATACATCCGGAGGCCATGAGCAGCGGCGCGCTAAACAACATCTGCCAAAGGAAGAGGAAGGAAATGAACTTGCCCCAGCCCTCGCGCCCGTAAATTTCCCGTAAATAGTGATACGTTCCGCCGGCCGCCGGCATGGCGGCGCCCAGCTCCGCCCACACCAATCCGTCGCACAGCGCGAAGCCCGCCCCCGCCACCCAGCCGATGAGCGCCTGCGGGCCGCCCATGGCTTGGACAATCAGCGGCAGGGTGATGAATGGCCCCACCCCGATCATGTCGGTCATGTTAAGCGCGATGGCGCCGCGCAGCCCGATGCCGCGCTGCAGTTCGATATTCGCGTGCTCCATAGACAATGAGACCGATGATGACGACGTACGCGGCGTAACGCAACTGGTCGAGCGAATGCGTACGGGCAAACAGAACATAGACAAACCCGGCAATCGCCAATACCACTGGCACTGGATACGCCCACATTTTGAACGGGCGCTCCACCGCCGGCCGGCGCCGCCGCAGCACCAATAGCCCCGCCGCTTGGAACAGAAACTGCAGACTGATGCGGATCACCACCAGCGCCGCAATTACTTCCGCCAGACTGAAAAAACAGAAGAGCGCCGCCGCGCCCCCCAGCCAGAGCAGAGCCACGCTGGGAAACTGTCCGCGCGGATGCAGCCGCGCAAAGCTCTTGAAGTAATTGCCATCGAGTGCCGCCGCGTAGGGCACTCGCGAGTAACCGAGCAGCAGCGAGAACACCGAGGCGAAGGCGGTCCACATGATGAGCGCGGTGATGATGCGCGCCGCCCACGAGCCATAGACCGCCGCCATGAAACTCGACATTACATAGTTCTGCGCCCCGCCGGCGGAAATCGTCTGCCACGGCAGGACCCCCAGAACGCCGATATTCATGACGATGTAAATGAGTCCGACCAGCCCGATGGACCACAGAATGGCCCGCGGAATGTTGCGCTCCGGATTCTCCACTTCCCCGCCCAGAAAGCCGACGTTGTAATAGCCCCAGTAATCGTAGGTGGCGATCAGCATGGCCGAGCCGAGCCCCAGAAAAAAGCTGGCCGAGGGCGTGAACGCATGGGCCGGAAAGCTAAATGCCCGCGCGGGATGGAAATGCGTCAGCGCGGCAAAAATGACCCATGCCACCGTCGCCAACACCCCCACCCAGAGCCATTGCGCCAGCCGCGCCACCCCGCCAATGGCGCGATACGCGAGACCGGTGGCAAGCAGGCAGGCCCCCGCCGCGACCAGGGCGATGTGGTGCGGGTGCGCAGCCAGCGGCGGAAAGTAATAGGTGCCGTAAAGCGCCAGCCCGATGCAGCCGGAGGCGATCGAGAGCGGCGCGCTGAAGCTGAGCTGCCAGACGAAAAGAAATGAAAGCAGCCGCCCCCAGCGCGAACCAAAAGCTTCCCCGAGATAACGGTAGCTCCCGCCTGGTCCGGGGAAACTGGCGCCAAACTCGGCCCAAATGAGTCCGTCGCACAACGCGAAGCCGGCGCCCAAAATCCAGCCCAGCATGGCTTGCGGCCCGCCCATCGCCGCAATGATCAGCGGCAGGGTAATAAACGGCCCCACCCCGATCATGTCAATCATGTTGACCGCAATCGCCCCGCGCAGCGAAAGACCGCGCGCAAGCCCCGGAGACGGAGGATTCACTGCGCCGCGCCGGCCGCCAAGACCCACTTGGCGATGTCGCGAACTACCGCGGCATCCACGTGCTCGGGGCGTTGGTAGTCGGACGGTGTCGAAAGCGTTTCACCAGCCGCCGCCGGAGTAAACAGATGAGTCAGCGAGGGGTAGAGATGAAAGGTCACATTCTTGTGCGAGGCCAGCGCCTGCTGCCATAGCGCGAACTCGCTCTTGGGTACCTGGTAGTCTCGCGCCCCTTGCAGAACCAGGATGGGGATCGTGAGTTGCGCCGCGACCGTGGCGGGATGATAGTCGCGCAGGTCGAGAAAATAGGAGGCCGGCAGCGTGCTGCCGAGCAATGTGACCGTGTCCCCCGGCTTCAGCGTCGGGCTCTCGACGCGCTCGGCCGCGGCCTCGGCGCTGGCGACTTCCTTTTCTGTTTGCGCCGGCGTGGCGCCCTCGAGTGGCGCCAGGTACCGCACCTGGTCGACGATCAATTTTTCCATCGGGCTGACGCTGGCGGCGGCGAGAATGATGCCGGCCAGCGATTTCTCGTTCTTAGCCGCGATTCGCGGAGCGATGTAGCCGCCCTCGCTATGACCGAGCAGGAAAATGCGCTTCCCGTCAATGGCGGCCTGATGGCCCAGCAAGTCAATCGCGGCGGTGGCCTCGTCGGTATATTCATCCTTGACGGTGTACTGCCCGGAAATATTCGTCGGTTTCGGATAGCGCAGCACCGCCACCCCGCGCGATGCCAGGCCCCAGGCGAGATCCTTGAACACTTCAATCAAACCGACGGTTTCATTCTCGCCGTTGGAGCCCGATCCGCCGACCAGGATGACCGCCGGAAACGGCCCGGCGCCGTTGGGCAGCGTCAGCGTCCCCGCAACCTTCGCGCTACCCCACGTTATGGCAACCGGATCTTCGTGAAACTTCGCCGGGTCGGCGTAATCCGGCGGCGACCAGGGCGCGGCGGTTTCCACCCCCGCGCGGAAGAAAAGCCCGACCACTTTGCCTTGCGCATCGAAGCTCGCCTGCACGCCCAGCGGCCCGTTGGCAAATGTGCAGTCCACCGTCACCTGGTGCGCGCCCTGCACAGCCACATCCTTGACGGCGGCGATGGACTGAAACGCGCCCTCCTGGGCGATAACGTTCGACCAAATTGCCGACACTCTGGCCTCCGGCAGCGCCTGGGCCACGCGCGGAGAAAAGCTCGCCTCAACGCTGCTGAACTGACGGGCGGCAAGTTCCCCCACCAGTTGCCGCCCCAGGCTGGCATAGTCGGGCGCAGGTCCCTGCATGGCAAGCAGAAACAGAAGGGCGGCGACAGCTCTCATGCAACGAGGTTAACTCTTTTGCCGGAACCGGTTGGCGACCTCGTCCCAGTTGACGATGTCCCACCAGGCTTTCAGGTAGTCGGCGCGCCGGTTCTGGTATTTCAAGTAGTAGGCGTGTTCCCACACGTCGTTGCCCATCACGGGGTGAAGCCCGTCCATAATCGGGCTGTCTTGATTGGCGGTGGAAATAATCTCAAGCTTGCCGCCCTTGACAACGAGCCACGCCCAGCCTGAGCCGAAGCGTTTGACGCCGGCATCGTTGAACTGGGACTTGAACGCGTCGAAGCTGCCGAAGGTGCTTTGGATCGCCGCCGCCAGATCCCCCTTGGGCTCGCCCCCGCCGCCCGGCTTCATGATCTTCCAGAACATGCTGTGATTGGCGTGTCCGCCGCCATTATTGCGGATCGCCGGAATCTCCCGCGCCCGCGGATCGCGCAACAAGGCCTCAATCGAGAGCGCGGCGAGATCGGCGTGATCCTTAAGCGCCGCATTGAGATTCGTCACGTAAGCGGCATGATGCTTGTCGTGATGGAGGTGCATGGTTTCCTCGTCCACAACCGCGGCGAGAGCGTCATAGCCATAAGGCAAAGCAGGAAGTTCAAACGCCATGAGATAGTTCCTCTCCCATAAGTGTACCGCCCCGCCCGCCCCCCGCCCGCGGGCGCTAACGATCCCACTCTCCCGGCGCTCAGCTCAGCCCAACGAGGTCACAGGCGGCCAAACAGCGAGACCGTCGTGCAACGCGGCCACGCCCAAGTTGCCGTCGAACGTACCCATCGTTACCTCGTCACCCATGTCGTCGCGATATTGCAGCGCCGCCGCAAGCTGGATCGCGTCATAGCCTCGAAGACCGTGCTTCCATGCCAGTTGTCCGGCGCGGGCCACCAAGGCTTCCGTGACTGCCACGCGCGTTAGATAATCCCAGTCCCGCTCAAATTGCAGTATCGCGGCGCTTGCCGAGTCCACGGCAACGCGCTGGATGCGCACCGCGCGCGCCGGAACTGGTCTCATAAATGGTGCACCGCTGTTTGCCGACGTTCCTCATGAGGATTTTCGCCAAGAAAAGCCTCACGTCTGCCTCAACCTCGCGGTCCGCTGGCTTTATGAGACCAGTTCTAGCGCGGCAATTACTTCGGCGCGACTCACAATGCAGGTTGCCAGCGACTGTGCCGCATTCATCCAGGCCGCGGTGGCGTGCGCATGTTGTTCCTGGACATAGCGTTTGACCAGCGCGCTCGAATCCGCATAGCAGATCACTCAGTCGCGTCCTTCACTGACCAGATCCGCAACCGTTCCGCCGTCGAGCACCTTGGCCTTCGCGGCGGGCGGGGCGTAACGCCTCCCGTTCCATTCGTAAAGCCCGGCTCGAACCAGAACCTGCAGCTTTTCATTGACTGTCGCCGGTTCGGGCACCAAGCGCGCAACCGGCCGGCCGTGTTCGGTGACGATCACACTCGCGCCCCGTTTTACCTTGCGCAGTTGTGCGCTCAGGGTCGCCTTCAGTTCGCGGATCCCAACTGTGTCTTGTGCTGTTTTCCTCACAGCACACATTTTAACATTTGTGTCCACAAATGACCTTCGCAGCTCGGTCTGGGATACTGGGAGCAGCATGGATGACCCTTTGCTCCGGTTCCGCTCCGAGTTCCCCATTCTCGAGCGCACCACCTACCTCATCAGCAATTCGCTCGGTGCCATGCCGCGCGCGGCGGCGGCCGGGTTGAAAGAGTACACCGAGGCCTGGGCGACACGCGGTGTGCGCGCCTGGGAAGAAACCTGGTGGATGCTGGCCGGCCAGGTCGGCGATCAAATTGCCGCGCTACTCAACGCCCCGCCCGCAAGCGTGTCGCTGCACACCAACGTCACCCAGTGCCAGGCCGTGGTGGCCTCCTGCCTGCCGCCCGCCGGCGAGCGCGGCCGCGACACCGTGGTGGTGAGCGAACTCGAGTTCCCCTCGGTGATCTATTTCTGGGAGCGCCAGCCCGGCGTGCGCCTGGTGCGGATCAAAAGCGAGGACGGCGGCATCTCGGTGCCGCTTGACCGCTTCCTGACCGCCATAGACGAGCGCACCCTGGCGGTGCCGGTGTCGCACGTGCTCTTCCGCAGCGCCCGCGTCCAGGATGTGGCCGCCATCGTCCGGCGCGCCCATGAGGTCGGCGCCGTCGTGATTGCCGACGTGTTTCAGTCGCTCGGCTGCGGCGTCCCGGTGGATGTCGCCGCCTGGGGCGTGGACTTCGCCACCGGGGCGGTGCTGAAGTGGCTCTGCGGCGGCCCCGGCACCGCCTATTTGTACGTCCGTCCCGACTTGGCGACCACCCTCACGCCGCGCTTGACCGGCTGGTCCGCGCACGAGAATCCCTTCGCCTTCGACCCCGGCCCTATGCGCTACACCACCGGCGGATACCGTTTTCTCAACGGCACCCCCAACATTCCAGGCATGTATGCCGCCCGCCCCGGCCTGCGCCTGATCACCGCGGCCGGGCAGCCGGCGATCCGCGAAAAATCCCTGCGCATGACCGAACGCATCATCGCGCTTGCCGACCAACGCGGCTGGCCGGTGCACGCCCCCCGCGTCGCCGCCGAGCGCGGCGGTACCGTCGCCATCAACCCGCCCAATGCTCAGCAGGTGTGCGCCACACTGCTCGAACGCGATGTAATCGTTGACTGGCGCCCCGGCGCCGGAATTAGAGTGGCGCCGCATTTCTACAACCGCGAAGCTGAAGTCGAAACGTTTTTTGCCGCCTGCGACGAGGTCGTCGCCGGCAAACCAGTAACCCGCGCCGCCGCGAAACCGCCTGCATTTATGCCCACCATGAAATCGGCGCTGGGCAAGACAGCCGCCGGGCGATGGAGTTGGATCGCGCTCCCGTCGGCTTGCTTGCTGGCCCTCCTGCTGCTCATCGTATGGGGACGTGAACAGGGCTTGGAGCAGCGCGCGCGCGTGCAACAGGCGCAGCTTTCCACCGCGCAGCGCCAGTCCCGGGACGCCGTCGCACAACTCGGGATTCTGCGCGTCGCCACCAATGTAATGTCGGCGCCCGCGACTAAAATTGTGACCGTGAAGGCCGCCCCCGGCGCGCCCGGCGGCGAAGCCTACCTCAATGATCTACGCGGAGCGGTGCTGGTCGCCAATAACTTGCCTCCCGCCGGCGACCAGCATACCTACGAGTTGTGGCTGCTGCCCAGGAGCGGCAACCCCGTCCCCGCCGGCTCCTTCCAAGCGAGCAGCGCTGGCGACGCGATCGCGAACTACCCGCATCCGCTGAACGCGGTCACAGGACTCGCCGTGAGCCTGGAACCGTCCGGCGGCAGCCCCCAGCCCACCGGCGCCATCCTGCTCGCCGCCCGGCTGCCGCAGTAGCCGCGCTCATTCTTCCGGCGGGGTCGTGAGCGAAGCCGAAGTTTGCAGCGCCGCGTTCATTTCCTGAATAATGCCCAACTGCTCGTAGATAGGTCGAATGGCGGCGCGCAGCGTCGGCAAGCGCATCGCAAACCACGCCGCCCCAATGACGCAGCCGGTCCCGGTTAGCATCAGCGTACGCGGCGCCCCGATGCGGCTCGCCAGCCAGCCCGAAAGCAGGCTCCCCCACGGCGCCATGCCGACAAAGGCCATGGTGTAGTAGCTCATCAGCCGTCCGCGCTTCTCCTCGGTAACGATCGTCTGCAGAATCGTGTTGGTCGAGGCCATCTGCTGCATCATCCCCAATCCAGCGAAGAAAATGATGGCCAGCGACAGCCCGGTCCAGCGCGAGAAACTGAAGCCCACCAGAGCCGCTCCGAAAATCGCGGCCGAAATGGGGACGAGGCGCGTGAGCCCGCGCACCGACTTCCGGGCCGCCAGCGCGAGCGCCGCGGCCAGCGCTCCGCAGCCGGCACTGCCCATGAGAAACCCCAGCGTGTGCGCTCCTCCATGCAGCACGCTGCCGGCGAAGATCGGCATCAGCACCGTGTAGGGCATCCCCAGCAAGCTCACCAGCGCCAGCAGAATCAGCAGCATCCGCGCCGGCGCAAACCCCGAAGCATAGGCCCAGCCCTCGCGCAGCGACACCACCATAGACTGTCGCACCGCCCGTGCCCGTTGCGGTAACTCGCGCATCGCTAGTAGCGAAGCAATCACCGCCAGGTAGCTAATGCCGTCAATCAGGAAGCAGTACCCCTCGCCCCAGCCCGCGATAATGAGGCCGCCCAGCGCTGGCCCTGCCAGTCGCGCCATGTTGACCATCGATGAGTTCAAGGCGATCGCGTTGCCCAGGTCGGCGCGCTGCTCGACCATGTCCACCACGAACGACTGCCGCCCCGGCATGTCGAAGGCGTTGATCAATCCCTGCAGCGCGCTCAGCGCGATAATCTCCGCCATGTTGATGTGGGTGAGTGCCAGCCACGCCAGCGCGAACGATTGCACCATGGCCGCGCTTTGCGTCACAACCAGAACGGTGTGGCGATTCCAGCGGTCAACCCAAACTCCCGCGAATGGCGCAACCAGAAAAGTGGGAATCTGCCCGGCAAAACTCACCACCCCGAGCAGTACCGCCGAGCCGGTGAGCCGGTAGACCAGCCATGCAACCGCGATGCGGGTCATCCACGACCCGACCAGTGAGACCGTCTGTCCGCCGAAAAAAAGCCGGTAATTGCGGTAGCGTAACGCCCGAAAGGCGAAACTCACGGTTGATGGGCACGCAGCCGGATTTCAAGGCGAGTGCCGGCGGGAAAGGCAATGTTGTGACCGCGCGCTATGAATCGGCTGTATAGAGTGTGTCCGGTTGCCACGAACCCCAGGGCCAGTGCGACAGGTTGAAAGCGTGGCATAGCCATGGGAACTAGAATATTCCAAATCTTAAATCGTCCGGCGGCGCCGGAGCCGGCGTTGAGCGACCAGGAATTGTCGGCATCGCCGTGCGCGGCAGTCAGCGCCATCACCCCGAGCGCCAGATACGTTTTCGCCTCGCTTGGCTTCGCCGGCGTGGTTGCGCCCTCCTCGTCGAGCGCGATCGGTGCATTCGTTGCCACGCCCGCAATCTGCGCATTGATGGCGACCGTCGTCGGAGCGGTTGCGGCCGCAACCGGATTGGCCGGCAGCGCGACCGCGTCAAAATGGAAACGAAGATGTCCGCCGCGATTAAACCATCGTGCCGGCCGCGCTTCCACCACCTTGCCTTCGAGCTGCGTGCCCTGCGGGAGAATTACCGCGTCGCGGGCGTCGAGCAGCGGCTCATCCAGCGTCGCCGTGGCGGGCTCGCCCCAGTGCGCGGTGGCGGAACTCAAGGCGGTGTCAAGATGGGCGCTAATCACAGCGGAGTCCGGCATCGGCGTTCCCGGGGGAGCGATAGCCGGAATAGGCGTCGCATCCGGCAACGTCAGCGGCTCGACCAGCCGTACCGTATACGTTGCGCCCGCCGGCAGCGAGGTCGGGCGGTAGGGCAAACTGTCAACCACCTCGCCCTTCACCGTGGTCCATTTTGTCTGCTGTTGCAGAAGCGATTCGAATGCGTCCTCTTGTTGATGGTAGAGCGTGCTGGCGCGGTGCTCGAAATTGGCCGTGATCGAGGGCTTGACCGCCGAGACCGTCGCCATATGCAGCACCGGCGCATCCGGCGCCGAAGCCGCGATCATGTAATAGTTGGCGCCGCCCAGCGTAATGGAGTCAAAGCGTATCGCAACCGCGGGCGCGGGACTGAAGTCGCCGCTCGAAGCCGCCTGCAGCCTGTGCAGGAACGCTGGTCCGTGGACTGCCGCGACGACACCCGTTACTTTGGTACCCGCCGGCAGCAATATTCGATTGTCCACGTACACTGGCTCGGTCAGGCTGGCCTCCACAGTTTGCCCGATCCGGTGAATGCCGGTGCGCGCCGTGAGTTCGAGCGCGAGCGAGGATCCGGCTGGAAGAATCGCGGTTGCGGTCTGGGCGGCGAGCGCGCCCGACAATGCCAGGGAAAAAAGAAGCGTCAACCTAAGCACAATTACAAGTTTACTCTTCGATGTGATTTAACTGGTTAACAATCCGAGCGCCGCCGCATCCTCGCCGCCGCCGGCGGACGTGATTTCCACTTTTGTTTTTTCCGGCACCCCATCGCCTTCGCCGGGGGCGAGAAATCGATTCTCCTCCACGCCATGTTGCCGCGTGTACAAGTCAAAGTACTGCGTATACTGGACGGGTATACTTACCTCAGGAGGGATGGAAATGGCCATCTACTGCAACGCCTGCGGCGCCCAGCAACCAGGTGCGAACCGCTACTGCCCATCCTGCGGACGCGGCATTCCAGCCGCGACCATGGGTCGCCGCATTCCCCTCGAGCGTCCCCGCATGGGACGAAAAATCGCCGGCGTCTGCCTCGCCTTCGCCAACGAATGGAATCTCGACCCCACCCTGGTCCGCGTCATCTGGGTGGTGGCAACCATCCTCTTCGGCGCTATCGTGCTGGGCGTCGTAGCCTACGCCGTAGCCTGGGTGCTAATCCCCGAAGAGCCGCTGATCGTGGCCGCGCCCGTCACCAACCCCAACCCCTAAATTGGTGCGAGAGAGGGGAGTCGAACCCCTAAGCCCTTTCGGGCACCAGATCCTAAGTCTGGCGCGTCTGCCAGTTCCGCCACTCTCGCAACGCCCTGGCTAAGATTACCGCACTCCGGGCCGCTAGCTCTCGACCTTCAGCACCGCCAGGAAAGCCTCCTGCGGAATCTCCACTTTGCCCAGCCGCTTCATCCGCTTCTTGCCTTCCTTCTGTTTTTCCAGCAGCTTGCGCTTGCGCGAGATATCGCCGCCGTAACACTTCGCCAGCACGTCCTTGCGAATGGCGCGCACCGTTTCGCGCGCGATGATCTTCCCCCCGATCGCCGCCTGGATGGGCACCTCGAACTGCTGCCGCGGAATCAGCTCCTTCATCTTCGCCGCCAAAGCCTTCCCGCGTTCGAACGACTTTTCCCGATGCAGAATCATCGAAAGCGCATCCACCGGCTCGCCCGCCACCAGCACGTCCAGCTTCGCCAAGTCCGACGGTTTGTAACCATTAAGGTGGTAATCAAGCGAAGCGTACCCGCGCGAAACCGTTTTCAGCCGATCGTAAAAATCCAGCACGACCTCGTTCAGCGGCAGTTCGTACGTCAGCATCACTCGCGTGGGGCCGACATAATCAAAACCCTTCTGAATGCCCCGCTTGTCCTCGCACAGTTTTAAAATGCCGCCCAGAGCATCGTCGTTGGCGATAATCGTGGCCGTGATCATCGGCTCCTCAATGCGCTCGATCTCGCCCGGCGGCGGAAGCTTCTCCGGATTGTTGACCTCCAGCATCACCCCGTCGCGGCGCAGCACCTGATAGCGCACGCCCGGCGCTGTGACGATCAAGTCAAGATTGAATTCCCGCTCCAGCCGCTCCTGCACGATCTCCATGTGCAGCAGCCCCAGAAACCCGCAGCGAAAACCAAACCCCAGCGCCAGCGAGTTTTCCGGCTCGAAGAAGAACGACGAGTCGTTCAGCCGCAGCTTCTCCAGCGC
>DATNFK010000053.1:0-17853 GCA_035606395.1 Terriglobales bacterium
TGGCCTCGCTGATCGCCAATTACGCATGTTGTGCGCCATGCTTCGCCAGCAGCAGCTCTATCAACCCGACCGTCGTCGGCTGGCCGCGTGACCCGCCATACAGACCTTTTCGGCTTGACTCAAAGGTGGGGAGTCCGCGCCTATCAACGTCCGGCGCAGGACGTAGGGCCTCGCCCACGTATAATTGGTAAATGCAATTGCGCGGAATCTTTGCCGCTCTCACCACTCCATTCGATGACTCCGGCGAGCTTCGGCTCGACCTTTTTGAGCGCAATCTCGCCAGTTACGAGAGCACTGAGCTGGCCGGCTATCTCGTGCTCGGCTCCAGCGCCGAGGCCATCTACTTAACTACCGATGAAAAGCGTGCCGTTCTTCGAGCCGCCGCCAACGTCCAGAAGATCAAGCTCGCCGGCACCGGCGAAGAGTCCTTGCGCGCTACTGTCGAAATGACCCGCTACGCCGCCTCGCTCGGCTACGCCGCCGCGGTCGTGCGCACGCCGCACTACTATAAAAAGTCCATGACCCCCGCCGCGCTGATCGGCTTCTACCGCGACCTCGCCGACACCTCGCCGATTCCAATCATTCTCTACAATATCCCGCCGCTCACCGGCATTGATCTCACTCTCGATGCGACCATCGCGCTCGCCTCCCACCCCAACATCGTCGGCCTTAAGGAATCCTCCGGCAACACGGACAAGCTTGTCCGGCTCATGGCCGCCGGACTCCCCAATTTCGCCGTTCTGGTCGGCGGCGCGTCCACGCTGTACCCGTCCTTGTGCGCCGGAGCATCGGGCGCCATTCTCGCCCTCGCCGCCGCCGCCCCCGAAGCCTGTCTGGCAATTGAAAACGCTTACCGCGCGGGCAATCACGCCCGCGCCCTCGCCGCGCAGCAAGCGGTATTGCGGGCGTGCGCCGCCTTTGAAGCGCTGAGCATCGCCGGCCTCAAAGGCGCGGTTGACGTCGCCGGCGACGGCGCCCGCTACGGCGGACCGCCGCGCAAGCCGCAACTGCCGCTCACCGCCGCCCAAAAGCAGGCGCTCGCCGAGGCGTTTGCCGGCCTCCGAATCGCGGTCCCTGCTTCATGAGCGGCGATTGTATTGACCAACGCCGCCTGCCGGGGACCACGAAGCTTTTTGCCGACTATCTCTACAATTTCCCCGCGCTCTCGAAATTTTATCCGGCCCCCTTCTCGCCCGATATCGCATCCCTGGCCCGGCATGCGCCGCAGGTTGAATACCCCGACCAGCGCCGCGCCGGCATGGCCGCCGATTTAACCAGCCAGAACGCCGCCGCCGGCTTCGCAACCCGCGAACTCCTGCGTCAATTTGCCGAACCCGGCTGCGTGGCCATTCTCGCCGGCCAGCAGGTCGGCTTGTTCGGCGGCCCGCTGCTTTCGCTTTACAAGGCCATGACCGCGGTGCTGATCGCCGAGCGCCTGCGCGCCCAAGGGACCATGGCGGTACCGATTTTTTGGATGGCGACTCAGGATCACGACTGGCCCGAAGTCAACCACGCCTGGGCTCTCGATGGCACATCGCAGCTTCATAAAATCGCGCTCGCCTCCGACCCTGCGCACCCCGGCGCTTCAGTCGGCCCCCAGCCTCTGCTCCGCGATATCGAAGCCGCGCTCGACCAATTCGCCGCCTGCTGCGGGGCCGACATCGCCGCGCTCCGCGCCGCCTACCACCCCGGCGCCACCATGGCTGAAGCTTTCCGGGGCCTGCTCGAACACTGGTTCGCCCCTTGGGGCCTGATTGTCTTCGATCCCATGGCCAGCACAGCCGCCCCGCCTCTCTGGGCCGACTTCTATGCCACCGCGATCGCCCGCCAGCCGGAGTTCTCGCGCCTGCTCGCCGAGCGGTCCGAAGCGCTAACCGCCGCCGGCTTTGCGGCTCAAGTCGAGCACAACCCGCACTCGACGCTTTTGTTCGTTGAACGCGATGGTGCCCGTCAACTGCTCCGTGCTCCTGTCTCCGATGAGGTTCGCGCCTTCGTTCGCGACAACCCCGCGCACGTATCCCCGGCCGCGCTGCTACGCCCCCTTCTTCAGGACGTCGCCTTCCCCACGCTCGCCCAGATAACCGGCCCCGCCGAAACCGCCTACCTCGCTCAATCGGCGGTTCTCTACCAGGCGTTGGCAGTGCGCCAGCCCACTCCCTGGCCCCGCGCCAGTGCGACGCTTCTTGACCCGCGCGCCCAGCGCCTCCTCGCAAAATACGAGTTGACGGTTGCCGATGCCTGGTCTGACGATCTCGAAGCGCGCCTCGCCCGCCACTCGATGCCCGCCGGAATTGATCGACAGGTCAGTCTCATGCGCGCCCAATTCGACCGCGAATTCGCCGTCCTCGAAGAGGCCCTGCGCACACTCGATCCAACCCTGGTGGATGCCGCCCAGGGCGCCGTGCAAAAGATCCGCCACCAACTCGAGCAACTCGAAGCCCGGGTCGCCCGCAGCCACGCCCGCCGCACCGGTGAAATCGCCGCCCACGCCCAGCACCTAAGCGCCAGCCTTTTTCCCAACCGCCATCTGCAAGAGCGTTGCCTCGCCGCCGCCAGCTTCACCACCCGCTACCGCGATCTCCCCGAACGTCTGCACGCGTCCCTCGACCCCACCCAACCCGCCCACCAGGTCATTGCTTTGGTCTAGACTGATCGTATGGCGGGCGCTGCAGCCACGGTTCATTCAGTTGAGGAGTACCTGCGCTCCGTGTATAGGCCGGATCGCGAGTTTGTGGACGGCGAGATCCAGGAGCGAAAGTTGGGCGAATGGGAGCACGCGGAAGTACAGTCGGCGTTGGTCGGCTGGTTTAGAGCGCATCGAATTGACTGGGAAATTCGAGTCTTTCCGGAACTGCGGGTGCAAGTGGCGCCAACCCGCTTTCGAGTTCCCGACGTTTGCGTGCTCAATCAAAAAGCGCCACGCGAGAAAATCCTCACCCGTCCACCTTTGGTTTGCATCGAGATTCTCAGTCCCAAAGACCGCTTGTCGCGGACCATACAGCGCGACGCCGGATTGGGGCACAGGGGTCCCCATTCCGGCGCCGCGCCCAAGCGGGTGGCGCGGCGACAGCCGCGCGGGGCCCCGCGCCAATCAATGGAGCGGGTTGAAGACTATAGGCGTTTCGGTGTTCCGAACATTTGGATAATTGACCCGTCGAAGCGCGAGGGTTTCGACTGCCGGCCCGACGGCCTAATCCGCACCATTGCCTTTACCGCCGCAACCGGCCCCGTCCGCCTCGACCTTGAACAGCTATTTAAGGACCTCGATTAGCGCTAAGCGCGCGGGGCCCCGCGCCTATCATTTAGAACTGGCCGCGCTCGTCGCCTGCGCATTTTTCACGTATTTATTGAACCACGTGTCCATCTCCCAGATCACGTGCTCAATCGTTTCCTGCGCCAGGTATCCGTGCGCCTCATACGGCAAATACACGAACCGCACCGTCCCGCCAAGTCCCTGAATGGCGGCGTACATGCGCTCCGATTGAATCGGAAAGGTCCCGCTGTTGTCGTCCGCCATGCCGTGGATCAGCAATATCGGCGCCTTGATATTCTGCGCGTAAAAAAACGGTGACATCTTCTCATAGAGCGGCGAATCGTCCCAGAACGTCCGTTCTTCATTCTGGAAACCAAACGGCGTCAGGGTTCGGTTATACGCGCCGCTCTGCGCATTCCCGGCCTTAAAAAGGTTCGAGTGCGCCATCAGGTTGGCGGTCATAAACGCACCGTAGCTGTGCCCGGCCACGCCCACCCGGTTCGGATCAATAAAACCCAGCCGCGCCGCCTCGTTGACGCCGGCCGTGGCGTCCTCGACCAGTTGCTCGACGTAGCTGTCGTTGGCATCGCGCGCATCGCCGTCCTTGCTGAGAATCGGCATCGTCATGTTGTCGAGAATCACGTAGCCGTCGAGCGCGAGGTACAGTTCCGAGTATCCCGTCATCACCGTGAAGCGGTCGCTCGACCCCGACACCTGGCTCGCCGCCGCCGCGCTCCCGAACTCCGCCGGATACGCCCATACGATCGCCGGATACCTGGTTCCCGGCTGATAGTCCGGCGGAAAGTAAACCATCGTCGACAACTCGACCCCGTCCGAGGGCCGCTTGTACTTGATCAACTGCTTGTGAATCCGGCGCACCTGCGGCACCGGGTCGGTGTAATGCGTTAGCGCCCGCCCCAGCCCGTTCGCGTGCGGCGCCGTCACATAGTAGTTCGGCGGATCCGTTTGGCTCTCATGCGCGATGACAAAGCTCGACGCGTTCGGCGTCAGCAGATCAGCCACGGTCTCATAGCTGCCCTCACGGCTCTGAAACAACCGTTCCGCCTTCAGCGTCTGCGTGTCGAAACGATCCAAAAACGGATGATCCCCGGTATCGCTCGCCCCCGCGCCCTGGAGATAAATCGAGTTCCCGTCCTCCAAAAACACACTGGCGCCGCCGCCGCGTCCTCCGCCGCCGCCCGCGCCCCGCCCCGCCGCCGCGCGCCCGAACGCCGCCACCGGCGTTCCCGGGTCGCCGTAACGGTCCTGCGGCGGACGATTCCAAACCAGCTTCATCGAGTCCTTCGGGTGCGACGGCGCAAAGAAATACGCCCGCGTTCCCAGCTTCCGGTCGTTGTCGCGCAAGATCGCCAAATCGTTCGACGATCCCCATTCAATGCCGGCAAATCGCCTCTCCGTCCTGAGATACTCGACCCCGTCGCCCTGGAAGGGCGCCGGCAGCATCATCACCCGGTCGCGGAAATCCGCCTTCGCATTGCTGTCGCCGCCATCCAGCGCGACTTCATACATGATCGTAGCCGGCTGCATCGGCTGCCACGCATAGCCGCGCGGGCCCGGCTCGATCATGCCCCGCCGTCGCGTCCCGCCCATGGGCTGCTCGCGCAGCATCCGCTCAAGCCGCCCCGACATTGACCAAATCTCCACTACCCGCGGAAACTGCGAATCCGGGATCAAGTACGAGTAGGGCCGATGAATTCGGGTCACGAGCACGTGGTGGCCGTCCGGCGAAATGCTGTCCTCGGCGTAAATCCCCGGCTTTCCCATCGGCGTAGTCGCGCCCGTAGCCGGGTTGACCGTCGCCAACTGCGAGGTCGCGTAATAGTCAAACAGATCTTCATCGTGTGGATTCTTCAGCAAATCCTCATACGTCGCCGCCGGAATCGCCGACCCGTCGCTCTCGCTCACCGTGGGTCCGATCGGCACCGCGCTCTCCTTGGGCGCCTCGCCCCGTCCCGCCGGCACCAGCTTGCACAGCAGTCCGGTCGAATTGGGCAGCCATTCAAACGGCGCTGCCGTCACTGCGTTCAACCGCACGCCCGCCACCTGATGTACCTGCGCCGTCGCCGTGTCCCCGACCCAAAGTTGTATCCCGTGCGCCGTGACGTTGGTAAAGGCGAAATGCTTCCCGTCCGGAGACCAAACCGGCGCCGTCATATGCGTCACCGTGGCCGGCACTGTCACCGGGACCGACGTCCCATCCGCGATCTTCTCGAGCCGCAAATTGCGTACCCGGGGGGTGGCATGCAGCCCGTTCGTCGCCGGATCAATCCGAATCCCGGCAATGCGCAACATCGGCTGCGCCAAATCGGCGATGTCCGGGTTCGGCACGGCGTCCATCAATAGCATCGTGTCCCGCGCCGGGCTGATCGATGCGCGCGGCGGACGCGGTGCGGTCACCACATCCAAAATCGCCTGCGGCGGACGCTGATACTTCACCACCGCCTGCGCCCCCAGGCCGGTCGCCGAAATCGCCAAAACCCCCAGACCCACGCGGAAATTCAAGTTGCGCATAACCATCATAAGGATGCCGCCTCCCGGCGGTTGTTCAATCACGGTGCATATGTTATCCCAAACCGGCCAGATTACGCGCATCCCGTATCCTTGAACTATGGAAGGTGGCGGCCGGCAATCACTCGGCGCGGGCTTGCTGCTGGGCCTCGCGCTCGGCTGCAGTTGGCTCGCCCACCGCGTGCCCCAGCTCACCGTGCGCGTCGTCCTGATCCTCGGCGCCGGGATGCTGACCCTCATGGCCACTGCCCTCATCCTCTCCCTCGGCAGCGGGCGCGGCGGTAGCCTGCGCTGGCGCCAAAGGTTAGAGGCTCCCTTCGCCTCCGCCGGAATCCCATTCTTCGCGCTCCTCGTCATCCTCGCCGTGGGCGCCATCACCTCCGGTAACAATTTGCTCTATTTGTTGGTCAGCGGACTCCTCGCCGCGCTCGCCGTCTCCGGCCTCGCGGCGGCGCTCAACCTCAGCGGCATGGTGCTGCGCTTCCGCCTGCCCGATGAAATCTTCGCCGGCCAGCCCGCGACCGTGGCCTTCACGTTAAGTAATGACAAAGGATTCTGGCCCGCCTACTCCCTCACCGTGCAGGCTTCCGCCGATCCTCACGACAGCGAGCGTCCATCGGCGGAGATGGAGCCGATCTATTTCGCCTACCTCGCCCGCCGTCAAAGTTTCACCGCCGAAAGTACGATCACCTTCCCGCACCGCGGCACCTACGCCGCCACCGCCTTTGCCCTCAACACACGCTTCCCGTTCGGCCTGCTGAACCAGCGCCGCCGTTTCCAATCCGGCGAGCGCGAGCAGCCCACCCTGGTGTACCCGAAACCCCTCCCCGTGCCACCCGTCGCTATCGAACACCTCCGCGCCGGGCGCGAGCTGGCCCGCGAAGGACGCGGCGATAGCCTTGAGCTCTACCGCATCCGCCCCCTGCAAACCGGCGACAGCGCACGCCAGGTTTACTGGAAGGCCAGCGCCCGCGCCGGCGCCTTGCAGGTCCGCGAATTCAGCCGCGAGCAGGCCTCGCGCCTCCGTCTGCGTCTCGCCCTCGCGCCCGGCTCGGACCCAACCGTGGTCGAGTCCGCCCTCGGCCTCTGCGCCGGATGGCTCCTTGCCGCCGAGCGCGCCGATTGCTGGCTTGAATTCCTGGGCGAGAACGCGCCCGGCTTGTGGCTGCCCCCCGCCCCCGCCCGCCGCCATCACTCGCTCGTGCTCGACTATCTCGCCCGCGTCAACGCCGCCGCCGAATGGGTCAGACCCGCCGGCGTGGCGCTCGACCCCGACATCGTCGAGTTCTGCATTACGGAGACAGCGACCGAGTCCTCCACGGAGTAGATCGAGGTCGCGCCCCGCGCCTATGCGGGTCGCGCGGCGACAGCCGGGCGGGGCTCCGCGCCAGTGAATGCCGCGCGACGCGCGGCAAAAGCCGCGCGGGGCCCGCGCCAATAAATGCCTAGTAATACACCAGTAGGTGCTGGCTGATCATTGCGATGCCGGTTAGGTCGGGCGCCTTCGCCAGCGCCGTATAAATGCCAATCCCGTTGCCGCCGGTCTGGTCCGTAATCACCGCGCCATATTGCTGCATCGCCTTCATAATCGCCTTGACTGCGGTTGATACCCCCGTCAAGCTGTCCACGTTAATCGACGGATCGAATACCAGCTTCGCGCCTTCGCGGAAAATCGCGCCTCCCACCGTTCCGTCCGTCTTCGCCGCCGGCGCCTGGGTTCCTACCTGGTTGCTGTTCATGCTGCCGGGAACCACGACATTCAGCGCGTGTTGCAGGCAGGTTTCACAATCAAGCTCCCCTGGCAGGATGCCGCCCGCCAGCCCCGAGATTTCAGCCGCCGTCGTCCCCGGCGTTCCGTTGCTTGTCGCCAGATTGCCGTTCACGATTTGACCCACGTTGGTGCTGGTCGGCTGTCCGTTGGCGTCAACATAGAGCTTCCAGAAATCGTAGTAGTCACCAGTTGTGGAATTGACGATTACCAGGTGCCCGTCGTTCGCTCCCCAGCCCCCAACCGAAGGCCAATAGCCGGACGCCGGGTTCGGTACACAAATGTGATCGCCAAAGTTGTACTGCAAGGTGTCGGTAAAGTTGGTGCAGCCATGACTGCCATCGGTCGTCTCGACCGGATAATCAAACCCGCCGTCGTGGGTGTTGAGCCCGATCGGAAGACCGCTCACCATGCTCGAAATGTTGAGGCCCGTGCCACTCGCCGGACTATAAAGCCACGCTGCGCCCGGAGCCGCAAATAATTTCGGCGCAGCCGGAGCCGCCGGCGGAGGCGGTGGAGGTGGCGGCGGTGGTGGAGGAGGAGGCGGCGGCGGAGGCGGAGGCGGTGGAGGCGGCGCCGTGATCGTGACCGTCGCCGTCGCCAGCGGCGCCCCGCCGTTCGCGCTGGCAATGCTGACCGTGTAGCTCCCGGGTGCTGACCCAGCCGTATACGAATCTGACAGCGGTGCGGACCCCGCGGCCACCGCCCCTCCCGTAGCCGACCAAACGACCGCCGCCGGAGCCGGCCCCTGGAAGGAGGCGGTAAAAACCTGCGCCTGTCCCTCGGTCAATGAAATAACCGCCGGCTGCAACTGCGCCGATACCGCGGGTGACGGCGATGCGGCGGCCGTGCCGGCGCTCGCCGCCGCTCCGCCGCATCCCCCAAGGCCTATCGACAACAACAGGAAACCAAAACCAAAACAAGCCTTCAATCGACTCACAGTCGGGCCTCATTTCCAAACGAGGCGGCGCAATCAGTGAATCGAGAATAGGTCTATCGAATGAGTCCCACCATGAGCCAAAGCGCTTGTGCAAACCAGAAAAAACCCGTAGCCAATCCCGGCTACGGGCCTGAGACAACAGCGAAGCGCGTTAGTAAAAAATCTGCAAGTGCTTGCCGACAATATCGAAACCCGCCAGATCCGGCTGCCATGGCAACGCGGTGTAGATGCTAATCCCATTGGCGCTGGTCTGGTCGGTGATCACCCCGCCGTACCGCTGCAACGCGATCAATATTGCTTTGGTCGCGGTCGAGGCCTGCAGCGCATCCACGTTAACGTTCGGGTCGAAACGGATCTTCGCGCCTTCACGAAAGATCGCTCCATACGCGCCGCCATCCGTCTTTTGCGCCGGAGCCTGTTCGCCCACCTGGTTGCTGTTCATCGAACTCGGCACGATGATATTCAACGCGTGGTTGAGGCAGGTTTCGCAATCCAGTTCGCCGGGCAGAATATCGCCCGCCAGCCCGCTGATCTGCGACGCCGTGGTTCCGGGCACGCCGTTGCCGTCCAGTCTTCCGCTGATGATCTGCCCCACGTTGGTGCTCCACGGAACTCCGTTGGTGGCGCCCAGCTTCCAGAACTCGTAGTACGTCCGGTTGGCGGTGTCCACCACCGCCAGGTGCCCGTCGTTCGCGCCCCAGCCGCCGAACGACGGAGCGAACCCGCCCGGCGGATTGGGCACGCACACTTTGTCATTCCATCCATAAACACCATAGTCGGTGAATGTGGTGCAGCCCAGCGATCCATCCGCGTACTGCACCGGAAAGTCGAATCCGCCGTCATGTGTGTTGAGCTTGATCGGAATCCAGCTTGTCATCGCCGAGATATCCATGCCCTGGCCACTCGGGGCTGAATACAACCATTGCGACCCGCTGCCGGCGAACAGCGCGCGCGTCGTTGATGAAGAAGGTGAACCCGGGCTCGAGGATTGTGCCCCACAACCGAGACCAAGGGCGAGGAAGCCCGTTAGGGCAAAAACAAGAAAACGGGAATAGCGCAAGGTATGACCTTTCCGAAGAGGGGGGATAAAGTAAAACCAGAGTACCCGCTGCTTTCACTGTCCCGCCCCCGCAATTCGCCTTAGCTCTCGCGCTAAATCCACCGAGTGTGAATATCCCGCTTCACAAACACGCGCGCGCAGCTCCAGCGTGCGGCGACGTGGCCCTACATTGGCGTTGCGCGTAAGCGGGTGCCCGGCTGCAGCCGGGCACCACCTAATCATTAGTAATAGAGAAAGAGGTGCTGGTTCGCTACGCTCAATCCCGTCAAATCCGGCTGTGAGGGCAGGGAAGAGTAGATCGAAATCCCATTGCCGCCGGTCTGATCGGTGATCACGCCGCCATAGAGTTGCAGCGCGCGCAAGATCGCCTTCGTCGCCGTCGAGGCGCTAAGCGTCGAGACGTCGATCGAGGGGTCGAAGCGAATCTTGGCGCCCTCCCGGAACACTCCGCCGCCCGAGCCGTCGGTCTTGGTCGCCGGCGCCTGCGTTCCGACCTCGCTGCTGTTCATGCTCCCCGGCACGACGATGCTCAGCGCATGGTTCAGGCAGGTGGCGCAGTCGAGCTCGCCCGGTAGAATGTCGCCCGCCAGCCCGGTGATATTCGCCGCCGTCGTGCCCGGCGTCCCATTGCCGTTCAAGCTGCCGCTGAACACCGCTCCCACGTTGGTGCTTGTCGGCTGCCCGGAGCTATTGACATACAACTTCCAGAAGTCGTAATAGGTTTGGGTCGCGGTGTCCACGACCACCAGGTGGCCGTCGTTTGCGCCCCACCCGCCGACCGACGGGAAGTATCCATTCGCCGGATTCGGCACGCACGGATGATCTCCGTATTGGTACTGCAGCGTGTCGGTAAAATTCGTGCAGCCGTGGGATCCGTCCGTATACACGACCGGATAATCAAACCCGCCGTCGTGCGTGTTCACGCCGATCTTAATCCCCTGCACCATGCTCGAGATGTTCAATCCGCTCCCGGTCGGCGCCGAATACAGCCAATTGGCCGCCGCGGCGGGAAACAGCCGCGCGCCCGCCGTGGGCGGCGTTGGCTGCGTCGGCGGAGCGGGCGTGCCCGCCACCAGCGTGGTCACATTCATCGCCGGACTCAGTAGATCGGGATTGCTGTAGTAGCTCGACTCCGCGACCACGGTATACGCGGTGCCCGCGTTCAGCCCCGTTAACGCGACCGAATGCTGCGTGCTCAGCGTCCAGCTTGCTTGCTTAAGGTTGGTTGCCCCGTCCGCTCCGTAATGAAGCTGCGTGTTCAGCGCCTGCTGCGTCGTCCAACTCACTGTGAAGCCGTTCGCGGTGATGTTGCTAACCTGTACCGCCAGGCTGCTGCCGGCGATTGGCTGCGGCGTCGGCGTGGGCGGTGGCGGCGTAATCACCCCGGTCCCCGCCGTGGTCGCGCTAAACACCGCGCTGGTCAAATCGGGATTCGAGTAGTAGCTCGACTCCGCCTCCAGCAAATAGCGCGTACCCGGCTGCAATCCGGTGATTGTAACGCTGTGGCTGGTTCCCAGCGTCCAGTTGGCGGAACGCAAATTCGGGGAAGCGGTGCCGTAATGAAGTTGGCTGTTCAGCCGCTGGCTGGTGCTCCATTGCACCGTGAGCGATGTGCTGCTGACCGCCGTCACCGTCGGCTGCAGCGTCTGCGCACCCAGTCCCAGGCCGAGAAAAAGTCCGAGCGCCAGGAACCTGCGCGGCATAAGCGGGAGCCGCGTTGCGAACGCGCCGGGCCCCGGCCCAATTAGAGCGGGAAGTTTTTTCAAAGTAACGTGCTCCTTCTAGCAAGTGGAGTACGAAGCGGCGTTGAAAAGACTGTAGCCGCCGCTGACTGCTGAAACTAGGCGGGGAACCACTCAGTTTCGCTCTAAGATTCGTCTGTCAGTTGTTCACCCGCGCCAATCAATGCCGCGCCGGCAGCCGCGAAATCACTTTGCCTTGCGCGTCCAGAAACTCGATCGACGCCTCCCCCGCCGGCGTCACGCTCAACCGCAGCCGTGCATGGCCGGCATGGTCGCTGAGCGTAATCTGCGCCGACTGGTCCAGTGCTTCGCCCGCGAACATCCGCACCGCGCCGTAATCCCCGCGCGCCTGCGCCGCCGCAAACGCCTTCATCTTGGCGTCTTTCGCGGGCCCCGCCGGCATGGCGCGCATCGCCTGAATGCTCTCGACCTCCTGGGCCAGGTCCAGTTCCGGACGCTCCCACACCCGCACCCCGGCTGACCGCTTCCCATCCGTCTGGTCGTACATGAGCCCGACCTTCTGGTCCTGCTTGTACTGATCGAACAGCAGTCCGCCGTCGGCGCTCTTCTCCCCGTTCGGCCCGATCTTGCTGCCAAACGTCAAGCCGCCGTCCTCATCCCCCTCCGCGTTGTAGAAAATCAAACCCGCATTATCGTGTCGCCCCTGGCTGGTAAAAGTCTTGCCGTCAATAAAGCCTTCGGGCATGTCTTGCCGGCTTGAAATGACAAGCTGCAACTTGCCGTCCGGCCCGACAATATTAATTCGCCGTGCGTTAATTTCCCCCGCCGGTGCCACTGTCTGACGAAATGCGGCCACGGCAATAACCACCAGAGCCAGCGTCGCGACTGCCGCGTACGCCCTCAACCACCGCAACTCCTTGTTCATGGTTCGTCTCCTGGGGCCAGGGCCCGAGTCGTGTCGGAGGGGTGGTTTAGCAAGCGACGCGGAACGCGCCACGGCGCCGTAATCGCCCCGCTCTCCCGATTACTTCAATGTCACGTTTTCCGCGCTACCAGCGTACACACCGTTAAACAAGAACTTGAAGGTTCCATGCGGCTGCGCCCGGAACGTAATCTCCGGCCCAATCGCGTACACCATGCCCTTGCCAATGCGTCCGCTGACGATCGCCGATCCGCCGTTGAGGTATGCTTCGCCCCACGCCCATCCGCTGACCAGCGTCTTGTCGCCGTCGTACCAGGCGACCGAACTGGCGTGATGCGTCTCGTTCGGCACAATCCGGAACACCGGGCTATGGTCGAAATCAACGTCCGCCGCCTGCCCCATGCCGTACGCCAGCGGATTGGTGTTATCCACCGTCACCCGCATCAGCGAGCCGGGGATGTAGAACTTCGTCGTCGGCAGCGGCTGCTCCTGCCCATTCGCACCCATCTCGGTCAGATAGTCGGCAATCGGAAGGCCCAGCGCCGAGGCGATGTTCGTGCCCGCCCCGATGGTCAACACGCTCCCGCCGTCGTTGACGAACTGTTCGAGCGCCGGAACCGTTTTCTGCTCGCTCATCGCGCCCATGCGCGCCTTCCATTCCGGCGGCACCGTCTGCATCGCCTCGCTATCAGGCGCAAGCGCACGTCCGCCCCGGCCGCCGAAGCCGCGTCCCCCGCGACCGCCCGGCAGGCCGTTGTCCACAAACACGATCACGTCGTACTTGCTATGCAAGTTCCCGGCGTCGAGCATCGGCGGATACACCACCTCAAACGGGAAGTCGTACTGCTCGAACATCCAGCGCACCCAGCCCGACGGCTGGCTGCCGCCGTATTGATCGTAGAGCCCGATCCGGATCGGCTTCAGTTTCATCGCGCTACCAGCCGGCGCCGCATCCACGCCATAAGCCGTCACGCCCAGCGTTTTCGCCGCATCGGCCAGAATCGGTGCCGCCGCCGTTGAGGCCGGCACGTAAATCGCGCCCAGCCCCAAATCGTGCCCCTGCACGGTCTGCGGAGTGCGCATCCAGTAAACGTCGGCGCCTGCCTTGAGCAGCCGGTTGACCACGATGAAAGAGTTGTTGACCTGGTGCGACAGCAAATACCCCGTGGTCGATGTGCCAACCGTGGCCTCCGGCATCGGTTGCAACTCCGCAAACGCCAGCTTCGTGAACGGTCCCGAGAAGCCATCGAGCACGCGGTCGAACTTCACTCCCATCTGATCGGCCAGCGTCCAGCCGGCGGTATCGTAGGGAGGAATCGGCGGCCCGCCGGGATAGGTGAAGTCATTCGGATAATGCTGCGGCTCGAACATATCGAGCACAAACGGGCGATCCGCCTGTGCCGTCATCACCACAAAACTTCCCGCCGGATAGTTCTTGCCGCCGACGCTGAAGCTGCTCGTCGCCTTCTCGATCTCCGTGCCGTTCTTGATCAGCGCGTTGATGAACTTGGTCGCCGTGGCGAAATCCGCCTGGTCGCTGGGAATAATGTAGCCCCGAGGATCCCGGGTTTCGGGACTATGCAGCACGCTCGTGTACAGCGCGGTGGCCACCCCGCCTCCCCGTCCGCCAAAATCGGTCGGCGCCGCCGCCGCGCGCCCGCCGCGCGCGCCCCGGCCCCCGGCCGGTGCCTCCTCCGCCACCGCCGCATTCACCGCCGCAATGCTGGCCGGCGTAATCGTCCACGAGTCCTCGCTCCCCCGCTCGATCGAGCGATGGCCCATCAGATAAATGTTGTAGAGCAGATTCTCCCGGTTGCGCGAAGCGTAATCCAAAATCGCGCGGTTGTTCTGCATTTCGTAAGCGATCGATTGCCGGTAATGCCACGGCCCCGGCGGAATCGGCATCGGCCAATCTCCGGTCGGCAACTGCTTGGCCGGAACAAAGGGAATCGTCATCGGCGTCGGCTCGCCGATGATCTCGGTCAGAATGCCGATGATGTTGTGGAAGTACGCCGTCGTCCGCACTCCGCCATCCCACCAGGTCGAGTAGCTCGAGCCGCTGCGCATTTCCGATCCGCCCATGTTGTGCTCGACCAGCCGCTGGTGCATGGCGGTTCCGACCGCCTCAATGCCCAACGGCACCAGAGGATCGAAATTGTAGTTGAACGGGTCGCGGAACGGCGGCATGAAGATCACTCCGCCCGCCGGCCCGGTCTGGTGGTGGTTATAAAGAATCTGCGGAAACCATTCGGTGTAGAGCACCTTGTTCATGTTGGTGGTTTCCTTCATGTTCGACATGTAGCTGTCGCGATTGTCGTCGTGCCCCACGTACTCGTTGTAGACGGTGGGCAAACCCGGCGCGTCGGTGCGCTGGTCGGGTGTCGGGATGCGCATGTACCAATTGGCGACCATCTCCGAACCATCCGGGTTGATGGGGACATACAGCCCGATGTCGTCGTTCAACAGTCGCAGCGTCTCGGGATCGTTGCGGCTGGCCATCTCGTAGATCATCTCGACCAACTGCTGAAACCCAACCGTTTCCGAGGCATGCAATCCACCGTCAATCCAAACCACCGCCTTGCCCTCGTGGGCCAGCGCGTGCGCCTGCGCATCGTCGAGGCCCTCGGCGCGCTCGAGCTTGGCCGAAATGTCGCGATAATGGTCGAGGTTCTTGAGGTTCTCGGGCGAGGTGATGATGACCATCCACTCCGTGCGCCCCTGCTCGGTCTGGCCGATATTGACCATCTTCATGCGGTTTGACTCGCTGGCCAGCTTCTGCCAATAGGCCACCGCTTTGGTGTAGTTGACCTCTTCGTAGTCGTCGCCTACATTGAAGCCAAAAAACTCCTTGGGCGTGGTAATCCCGCTGACTTCATCGGAAGTCGCCGCCGCCGAGCCGGATTTGGCGGTTTTATTTTTCTTCTGAGCGGCGAGCGGAAGGGCAATCAGCGCGGCGGATAAAAAAGCAACCCACGCGGCAAAAGACAAGCGACGCGTCAACATGAATGTTTCCCCCAATACAGCCGCTAAGAGAGTACATCAATCCACACCAGCCGGCAAACCTAATACGTCGATACGCAGGCGCCACCGAGTCTTCCACGGGAAGAGATCGAGGTGGAAGGGGGGGCGTGAGCAGCATCATGACATCCTAGATTGATGGTGGCGTCGAAGTGCATGAGTTTGATTTAGCTCCAATAAAAAAGGCAGCCACCAAGGGCTGCCTGAACAATCGATTTCGGCGGCTATCTACCGGCCGCGTTTCGTGCCGAACGCCTTCTCGTAGGTGCGACGCTCAATGCGCCCCGCCCGCAACTTACGCATGAGGCGGATTGCCAGCACCAGGCCGGCAACAAAGGCCGTCCATGTGGAGATGCTTCCCATACCGCCGCTGTGTTGCCTACGCCATTACCCCGGGCCTCGCAAGCGCCTGCCTATCCGAACCACCCAATGCCCGAGCTTGCGGGCAAGGCGATGATCGCCAGGCATCTCGGGCCCTGCGGGCACCCGCGCCCAGACCCGATTCATCCGCCGGTGAAACACCGCGCTCGACAGCAAAGGCCAAAGGATCGCTCGCCCCATAACTCCAATATAGCTCTTCCAATTGTCAGTTGTTTGTCCGACGAATGGTTCTGAGGTCCAGCACGTCCGGCACCGCTGCCGGCATGGACCGGGCAACTACCGTTTCGGCTCTTCGTACAGTCCGAACTCATTCCCGACCGGATCGGCAAACGCCCCGAATGCGCCCATCGCCTGCCCGATGTCCGTTCGCGGCGTCAAGACGCGGCCGCCCGCGGCAACGATTTTGGCCAGCGTATCCGTAATGTCATCCACCATGATGTAGACGCGCGTTCGCTCCTCCGGCGTTCGGTCGCTCTCCTTGACCCAGGTGCCACTGACGCAGCCGGTGTCGTCAAAGGCCAGGTTGCCATCGCCGCGCGGACGTGACTGACAGCCGAATATGCTGGAGTAAAAACCGGCCGAATCTTCCGCCCGTTGAGCGGGAATTTCTAAATAGCAAATCTTTCCGTGCGGCATCGACGCGCCTCCGCTACTGATTTTCGCAAGCCGGCTTTTGGCCAACTAGGATTATGTACGACATCAGCCCGCTTCGGAGCGCCGCGATCAAGAGCGGGATGGCTCCGACATAGTCCCGCATTCGCGGCGGTAAAGCCCGCCACAGTGGCCCCACCCATCCGACTCGCCGCTGACAAATATCCCAGGTCGGCATGATGCCTTTGCTCAAATCGCGCGCGGTCGCAATTCTCAACCCCGAACCGAGCATTTGCGCCTCATATTCCTCTACCGTTTGAAACCCCGGGCAAACCGCCCGTGCCGCGATCTCCTGCACGAGCGGCTCGGACATCGAACCAGCCCACGCGGCGACCAGCAACCAGCCGCCAGGTCGAAGCCGGCGCGCGGCTTTCTGAATGCAACCGCGCTTGTCGTGCAAGTGTTCGGAAGACTCCATCATCCAGATCAGGTCATACTCGCCCCGGAAGGCGGCGCTCTCCGCATCGCATACATGAATCGCAATCCGGTCAGCAACACGGGCTCGTCGTGCGCGGTTCACGGCGATTTGGCCCTGCTTTGGGCTGATGGTCAGCCCCTCAACTCGGCAGTCGAATTTCTGAACCATGTGAATTGCATTCCCACCGTACCCACAACCAACATCGAGCACCAGTGATGACCGGCGAATCTCGACCAGCCCA
The DNA here is from genome assembly GCA_035606395.1 of Terriglobales bacterium. Taxonomy (GTDB): domain Bacteria; phylum Acidobacteriota; class Terriglobia; order Terriglobales; family SCQP01; genus SCQP01. Next base: position 16,885 of record DATNFK010000053.1, read on the forward strand.
CAGCAAAATTCAAGCAGTTGAATTTGCGCTTGGCGCGGCCCCTCGCCGCCGGTCAAAAACAGTCCCTGATGCAGATGCTCGCCCCAGAACAGGCGAAACGGCAATGACCAGCGGTCATAATGCCGCTTCACATCCTGCGAGGTAATCGCTCCCCGAGCCCCCATTTCGTACCTCAAGCGCCGGATTGACATCGGCGAATCCAGAACTGCGCCTCGGCCCGGACGTTCAGCATTTCGCTGCGACAAAGACCCCACTGTTCGAGCCCCATCGGCACGCCGTGGAGTTCACACAGCACCGCGCCAATGCGCCCGGCTCGCAGCAACTCATCCGCGCCGCTCACCACCTGCGCTTCGTAGCCTTCAACATCAAGCTTCAGCAGGTCAATCTTCTCCAGGCCCAGGCGCGCGGCCTCGGCGTCGAGCGACCGCACCTCGACCGCGATCGTATCCGCCAAATCACTCGACCGAATTAGCGACGGACTGTGGTTCGCATCCCGCTCAATGTATAACGTCCCCCGTCCGGCGGCATCCCCAAGTGCGGCTTCGACCACAGTGACCTGGCGCAACCGGTTGCGCTCGACCATCGCGCGCAGCCGCGCGCTGGCATAGGGGCTGGGCTCATAAGCGATTACCCGCCCCCTTTCCCCGCAACGTTCGGCCGCAAGCGCGGTGTAGAAGCCAACGTTGGCGCCCGCGTCAACCACCGTCATTCCTGGGCGCAAATAATCCGCCACCGCGCGCGACTCCAGCGCCTCAAAGCACCCAAAGTACATCTGCCGCTGGATAAACTCGCCCAGATCGAGTTCGAACTCCGCCCCAAAAAGCGTGGCCCGCCGGATCCCGCGCCGCGCGCTCAACCGCTCGACCAGCCTCCGCTTGCCCCTGATATTCAGCCGTCGCGCCATGTCGCCCACATCCACGCGCCCGATCATAACAGGGAACGAATCCGCCTCCCGACCGCTCTTTAATG
>DATNFK010000054.1:0-24706 GCA_035606395.1 Terriglobales bacterium
TGCTCAACTCCCAGCCGCCCGCGCACATACTCGAAACCGCCGCTCACCGCCAGCGTTGCCGAGGTCATGATTACCGTGTCGGTCTTGTCAAAGAGCTGATCGCGCAGCAGCGCCGCGACCTCGATCGGCGAAGCCTGCAAATGCACCCCGCGCCCGCGCCGCTCGACCCAGTAGACAACGCCCTCGTCCTCGCTCTCGACGATATAGGCGGTCTGCTGGCGCAGGTCACCGGCGCGGCGCATGAGGTTGTGCACCTCTTCCGGCTTGTCATGGATCGCGTCCAGCCCGCTCTGCAGATATGCCAGCGAACCCATGTACTGGTCATAAATCTCGGCGTGATCCTGCACGAACCGCGGCCGCTCCTCGAACACCGTCCGGCCTTCGCGCGCGCCAAAGCACATGAAGAACTTCTGCGCCGCCAGCCGCACGTACTCAATGCGGGCGTCCATGTCCGGCGACGCCAGGTCGAGCATCTTCAAATGCGCCGAGGCATCGCGCGCCAGGTCCTCGATCTGGTGGCTGCTCACGCCAATTCCGAAATATTGCCCGGCAATCGCCTCGAGCTCGTGCGCCTCGTCGAATACCACCGCCTCATACGGCGGCAGCACGCCGGCGAGATCCTGCCCCTTGAGCCGCAGGTCGGCGAAGAACAGGTGATGGTTGACCACCACCATGTCGGCCGCCGCCGCGCGCTGGTGCAGGCTGGTCAAAAAGCAGGAGTCATACTGCGGGCACTTTTGTCCGGTACACGTCTCCCGCCGCGCATTCAGCCGCTGCCACAGCGGATGGTTCTCCGGCAAAAAGTCGAGCTCCGCCTGATCCCCCGTCTCCGTCTCCGCCGCCCAGGCGCGAATGCGCGTCAGCATGTCGTACTCGTCGCGCTCCAGCAGCCCGGGCTGCGAATGGAAGTCGGCGATTTTCTGCTTGCAGGCATAATTCTGCCGCCCCTTCATGCAAATCACCGTCAGTTCGTGGCCCAAGGCGTTGGCCAGCAAGGGCACGTCTTTGGTCACCAACTGTTCCTGCAGATTGCGGGTGCCGGTCGAGAGCAGCACCCTGCGTCCGCTTTGCAATACCGGTAGCAAATAGGCCAGGGTCTTGCCCGTTCCCGTCCCGGCCTCGATGAAAAGATGCCGCCGCTCCTCTAGTGCCTCGGCGACCGCGGTCGCCATTTCGATCTGCCCGGGGCGGTACTCGTAGCCGGAGTGGGCCGTTTGCAGTGGGCCATTGCGCGCAAAAAACTTTCCCAGACTAACGCTCGCGGCCAAGGCCATACATGCAGTGTAGCGTCGTTTCAGTTACTATTAAGGTTTATGCCAAAGCCGGTAGCCGCCCAAAAGAAGAATCATCATCCGCCCAAGCCCCCGAAAAAGGACACCCACAAGGGTGGAAAAAAGGGCAACGGCGCGGTTGCGGCCAAGCCGCCGGCCAAGGCCACGGCCAAGCTGGTCGCCAAGCCGCCGGCCAAAGCTGCCAAGCCCCGCCCCGAGCTGACGGCCAAGATTACTCACCTGATCGCCGAGGAAATGGCAGTCGAGGAAGCCGAGCTGACCGCCAGCGCTTCGTTCAAAGAGGATCTCGGTCTCGATGAAATTGACGTCGCCGAGTTGCTGATGCAATCGGAGAGCAGCTTCGACCTGAGCCCTTTCAGCGATGAGGATTGGGAAGGCTGCGAGACGGTTGGCGACTTGACCAACTTGATCGAGAAGCGCGTTGCCGCCAAACGCGGCAAGAAGTAGCCGGAAGAAGCCCCATGGCCAAAAAGAAGCGACGCAGCTTCGCCCCGGTATTTTGGCTCGTCGGCGTCGTGATCCTCGCCGCCGCTGCCTGGCTACACACGTACCGACGCTCGAACTGGGATCAACTGTTCACGCGGCGCTCCTCCACCGCGGCCGGCACCGCTCCGGCTGGATGCTTTGTGCCCGCCTCGCTCGATGGCCATGCACTCGACAAGTCCAAGCAGGCCGCCTTTGCCACCATCGAGCAACTGCCCAAACTCGCCCCCGGTGTTTATCGTGTGCAGGCGCGCCTGGTTTCCTACTCGCTGGCGCCCGGCAAGGACTACGATCTGGTGCTCGCCTCGCTAACGAATCCGGCGCTGACCATTACCGCCCAGCTTCCCGCCGCCGCCTGCGTCGCTAACCAGGATGACGGCGCTCTCTACGATGAGCTGCGCGAAGACATCAACCTCCGCTTCGGCGCCGCCAGCACGGCCGCGGTGCATCCGCCCGATTCACCCACCGTCATAGTTACCGGCATCTCCGAGGCCGGCGGCCATCGCCTGGCCCCGGTCCTCGACTTCCGCGTTCAATAAACGCTTACCCTTTTAGGCGGGACCACAAGCTCTTCCGCTTCGCTGCCGGCTCGGGCGCATAGGGGAGCTTGCGATCGCACGCCATCGCCCAGGGATTGTCGCGGCACAAAATCCGCGCCAACTCCGCTCCCTTGGCGGCCTCGATGGCGGCATGTGCCTTGCTAAGGCGCGGCGAGCGTTGCTCCGCCGAATGTCCATCGCTCGCCACCACGTGAATACACTCCCGGTTCAAGAGTTCGTGGCTAAACTCCTGCGCCCGCTTGCCGAATCGTCCGCTGAATGAACTCGCGGTGACCTGTGCCACACAGCCGAGACGAAGGTAGTCGTCCAACACCGAAGAGTGCTGCTGGAACACCTGATTCCGCTCCGGATGGGCAATAACCGGCACCAGGCCGATCTCGCAAAAACCCTCCAGCGCCTTATGCATCGAGTTGCGCTCGAAGAACTCGGGAAACTCCACCAACACATACCGACCGCCATTCAGTGAATACAGCCTCGGATTGGCCAGCACCGCCTGTACGTTTTCGAAGCTAAGGTGGAGTTCGCAGCCGGTCAACAGCGTCAGCCGGCCGCCCAGTTGGGCTTGCATTTGGTCACGCAGCACGGTGACTTGTGCCGGGTCAAAAGTGAATTGGTAATTGGAATGGGGAGTGACCACGACATGGCTGATGCCATCGCCGATAATCACCTCCGCCATGGCCAGCGCCAACTCCATCGTGGCCGGACCGTCGTCAATGCCCGGCAACAGATGCAGGTGCGTATCCACCCAACCAGACGGGGGGGTAATTTGTTCAGAAGCCATATCTGTGCAGCGGCTGCCGGCGCGTCGCAAACCGTAGCTTGAAAGCCTGCTCGCCGGTCAAAAAGTCAATATCCCAACCCGAGGACATGGAACGATTGACCACAAAATAGAGTAACAGGATACCGGGCGAGAGGGCCGCGTCGGACGGCTCGTGGGCGATGGTATAGCAATAGCGTGTCGGCGGACAGCGCCAGCACAAGAGCCCGCTCATGATGTGTTCACCGCGGCGCAGGCTCCAGACTTCGGCCAGGTGGGGCGAGTGCTCGACCACGGTTTCGATCCATTGCCGCTCCAATTCGCCCAGCATGTTGGCGGGATGGTGCTGCTTCCGCTCGAGTATCCAATCCAGCGTCGCGCGGCGCTCGCGCATTTCAGTCTCTTCGTGCGCCCGCACCCCGGCGTGTTCCGCCCGCTGCCAGCGCCTTGCGATCCGGGTGTGCCCCAGCGCGCCAGCGTCCGCGGGCCGCTGTGGCGCGGCCGAGAAGTACCGACCCTCGCCGAGTCTCCGCCAGAAATCCGAAAACCGCGAGTCGGCGCGCACGCCCGTCGCCCGCGGCCTGGCATTGCCGGCCATGACGATCTCGGCCGCTTGTTGCAGTACCGGGCCATCCGTTCCATAAGGGGCTGGGCCGATCAGGTCGCAATAGTCAAAAAGCCCCTCGCCGACCAAGCTAACCGTTCCATCCCGCCGCGCCAGCGGCAGCACCAGCGAGCTCGTGGTGTGCACCCAAATTTCAACTTCAGCTTGGGAAAACGTAGCCATCCAATGCCGGGCAAAGTCGAACGTCTGAAACACGGTGGCCGGCCCCGCGCGCCACGCCTGCCCCCAGAGCCCCTCGATTTTGCCCACGTGGGCGGCCCCGTAACGGGTCCAACCGTTACCCTCCTCCATGCTGTGTTACGATGCGCCTTTGGAGGTCGTCGCATGAAGATCTATGACCCCATCCACGTGCGCAACGTAGCCATCGCCGGGCACGGCGGCTGCGGAAAGACATCCCTGGTCGCCGCCGCTTTATACACCGCCGGCGCCACCCCTCACCAGGGACGGGTCGAGGAAGGCACCGCCCCTACCGATTACGACGAGCAGGAGATTCAGCGCCGCATCTCCATCTCGACTGGCCTCGCCTACGCCGAATGGTCCGGCCCCGACCGCGCCCCGGTCAAAATCAACTTCGCCGACACCCCGGGGCAAAACATATTTCTGCACGACGCCACCGCCGCAATGACCGCTGTCGAAGCGGTTGTCCTCGCCATCGACGCGGCCAGCGGGGTGCAGGTGCAAACCACCCGCATTTGGGAATACGCTGAGCAGCGGCAGATACCGGTTATCTGCGTCATCACCCGCGCCGACCACGACCACGCCAACGTCGAGCGCGCCATTGACTCCCTGCGTGAGCGCTTCGGCCGCGGCATTTGCCCGGTGCAGCTCCCCATCGGCGAACAGCGCGGCTTCCAGGGCGTGGTGGATCTAGTCACGCCCGGCGCCCGGCTCTATACCTCCGGCGCCAACGGCAAGGCGCGCTCGGTCGCGGTTGACAACGCTTACGAGGATGCCACCAAAGCCGGCCACGAAGCCCTGGTCGAGCTTATCGCCGAAGCCGACGACGCGCTGATGGAGGAGTTTTTCGAAAAGGGAACCATCCCGCCCGAGCACCTCTCCAGCGGGATGCACGAAGCGATCCGCTCGCGCCGGTTCTTTCCGGTACTGATCACCGCCGCCGCGCCCAACATAGGCCTCGACGCGCTGCTTGATTTCATTGCCGCCTATGCCCCTTACCCCACCGAGGCCGGTGAAATTACGGGCTCCCAGGCCGCCACAGATGGCCAGCCGTTGACCCGAAAAATCACCGACGATGCGCCGCTATCAATGTTCGTTTTCAAGACCATCGCCGACCCCTTTGCCGGCCGCCTCAGCGTTTTCAAGGTGCGCTCAGGCAAGGTCAAGAACGACGAAACCGTCCTCAACTACAACCGCCAAACGTCCGAGCGGCTGGCCCACCTGAGCGTGCTCCAGGGCAAGCAGTTGACCCCCGTAGGTGAGTTGCACACCGGCGACATCGGGGTGGTGGCCAAGCTGAAGGAAACCCTTACCGGCGACACCCTGGGGGACAAATCCGCGCCGATTTTCTATCCGGCGGCGGTCGCGCCCGAGGCAGCCATTCATTTCGCCCTTGAAGCCAAGAGCCGCGCCGATGAAGACAAGGTCGGCATCGCGCTCCACAAAATGCTCGAGGAAGACCCCGCCCTGCACTTCACCCGCGACGAACAGACGCAGGAGTTCCTGCTGGGCGGCAGCGGCCAGCAGCACGTCGAGATCGCCGTGGCCAAGCTCAAAATGCGCTATAACGTCGAGGTCAAAATCCGCGCCCCGCGCGTCGCCTATCGCGAAACCATCCTGGGCAAGGCCGACGTGCAGGGGCGCCACAAGAAACAGACCGGCGGGCATGGCCAGTTCGGGGATTGCAAAATCAAGATGGAGCCCATCCCCCGGGGCGCCGGCTTCGAGTTCGTGAACGATATTTTTGGCGGCGCCATTCCCAAGAATTACATTCCGGCGGTGGAGAAGGGAATTCAGGAGAGCGCCAAACGCGGCTATCTCGCCGGCTTCCCCGTGGTTGATTTCCGGGCCATTCTCTACGACGGCTCCTACCACGACGTCGACTCCAGCGAAATGGCGTTCAAGATTGCCGGCTCGCTCGCCTTTAAGAAGGCCATGGAGACGGCACGCCCGGCGCTGCTCGAGCCCATTATGTCGGTCGAGGTCGAGGCGCCGGAGGAGTTTGCCGGCGATTTAATCGGCGACCTCAACGCCCGCCGCGGACGCATCGAGGGCATGGTTCCCCGCAACGGCTCCGAGTACATCAAAGCCCACGTACCGCTGTCGGAAATGCTGGCCTACCAGTCTGATTTAACCGCCAAGACCCAGGGCCGGGGCAGCTTCCACATGCATTTCTCGCATTACGACCTCGTCCCCGCCGCACAGGCGGAAAAAATTATCGCCAAAGCCCGCGCCGAGCGCGGTGCTGTGGCCGAGGAAGAATAGAATCAATTCATGAGCCATCCCGACGAAGAAGCACCTGCCCTCCGCCTCGACTATGGTTGGGCCGCGCCTGACGGAGTCAAAGCGCTCGGCGGCCTGCAGCAGTACGTAAACAAGCAGCTTGATCACGGGCTGCTCGAGTTGATCAAGCTTCGCTGCTCGCAAATCAACGGCTGTGCTTTTTGCGTTGACATGCACGCCCGCGACGCGCGCAAGGCGGGCGAATCCCCGCGCCGCCTCGATGCCGTCGCGGTATGGCGCGAGTCCCCGCTCTTCAACCACAGGGAACGCGCGGCGCTCGCCTGGGCCGAAGCGGTAACCTTGGTGAGCGTGGATCGCGTTCCTGACGACGTTTTCCAGTGGGTGAGCCAGCATTTTGACGGCAAGGAATTGGTGGACCTCACCTTCGCCGTGATCGCCATCAATAGCTGGAACCGCTTGGCCATCGCCTTTCGCGTCCAGACCCCGGCCGAAGAAACGTAATGGTGTTCCTGGCGCCGATCGTACTTGCCGGCCTGACGTACTGGCGCGCCGGCAAGCCCAACAACGTCGTGGTCAAGCCCACGCCCGGCTATGCTCTCATGGGCGGCGGTACCGACATTGACGAGGCCTTCCAATGGATGTGCCAACTCTCGAACCGCGGCGACTTCCTCGTCCTCCGCGCCTCCGGCACCGACGCCTATAACCCCTACATCGCCAAGCTCTGTCCCGACGAAAACTCGGTGGCGACGCTGCTCCTGCCCAGTCGCGAGGCGGCGCTCGATCCGGCCGCCGCGCGTGACATTGACGCGGCGGCCGCCATCTTCATTGCCGGTGGTGATCAGTCCAACTACGTCAATTTCTGGGCCGGAACCCCGGTCCAGCGCGCCCTGAACGCCGCCATCGCGCGCGGCGTTCCCATCGGCGGCACCAGCGCCGGCCTCGCCCTGCTCGGGGAATACGGATACTCAGCGCAGAACGACCGTCCCAACGGACCCGACCTAACCGGCGCCGCCGCGCTGGCCAACCCATTCGATCCACAGATCGTAATCGAGCGCGGCTTCGTGCACATCCCCGCATTGCGCGGCGTCATCTTCGACACCCACTTCCACACCCGCAATCGCATGGGCCGCCTACTGGCGTTCCTGGCCCGCAACCCGCACCTCCGCGGCATAGGCGTGGATCAGCAGACCGCCCTCCTCATGACACCCGACGGCCAATCCCGCGTCGTCGGCATCGGCGCGGTCTACATGCTCTCACCGGTGGCCAAACAAAAGGGCACCATCTGCCAGCCCGGACGCCCCTTGACTCTCATCGCCCTACCGGTAGTCAAGCGCACGCGCGGTCAGCCCGACACTCATTACACGCTTACGGTAACCCAAGGCAACATCTCCCCGCCTGTTTATTAATAGGCACGGGCCCCGCCCGGCTGCCGCCGGGCACCCGCTTACGCGCAACGCCAGCGCGGGGGCCCCTGAGCCCCACGCCGGCGCTGCGCGGGTTTTCCAGGAAGGAGAGGCTTCACGCCCGGAACTTCGGAACTCCAAGCCCTCCCGCTATCTCTGAAACGGATCCGAAGGTAGCCGCGGGTCGGTGACCCGCAAGCCCTGCGCCAGGCTGGGATGCCGCTGCCTCATTGCTTCGAACATGGCCCAAGCCGCGGCGCGATAGGAAAAATGTCCCGCCGGACCGGTGCGCAACTCGGCGATGTAGGCGGCTTCGGCCCAGTCCATCTTGAACAAGCTGCGCTTGTAATACCCCAGCGGCAGACCGTAGGCGGCCACCGCCGCCGGCTGCGTCGCCGCCCAGCGTCCAATGGATTGCATCGCGTCGTGATAGACGGCGGAGCCACCGCATGCGCCCAGCGCCTCGGGCGTTTCATAGCCATGGCGAAACGTGAAGTCCTGGTGCAACTGCACGCAGCGCCGGTGCCGGTGCAAGTCGCGGAAGCCGCCAATGTCCATCAGAATATCGAACTGGAACGGGGCTCCCGCCTGGAACTCACGCGCCAGTTCATCGTGCGGGCCGCGGTGGCGCGTGCCTAGCGCGATGATTTCCTCCCGCCGCGACGCAGGCAGCGCCTCCACCGTCGCGAGAATCTGGCTGTAGGAGTGGTGGCAGTGTGGGTACAGCAGGGAGGCCGCGATTTCGCTTTCAAGCGACCGCGGGGCTACCAGCCTTACGCCCGGAGTTGAATCCGGCGCAACGCCATCGAGAAGCGCCGCGGCGCACTCGGCCAATGCGACCCGCGATTGCTCCCGATAAGCGCTGGGGTCGGTATATTTCACCAGCGTCGGCACCGCTCCCGGCGCGCTGGCGGCCTGCTTCAAGGCCGCCCCAACCTGCCTGCACTCGCCCCAGGGCGAGCTCAGCAGCCGTGAAATTTGCTGTTCGAGCGTACGCGCGCTCACGATTTGGCCCAGGCTGGTCGCCGTGGCCAGTGGCAGCAAATATCGGCTGACGTCGAAGGCTCGCGCCCGCAAAGTGCGCCGGTACGCTTCCACCGTCATCGCTTCGGGCCGCGCGTGTTCTCCCTCCAGCCACGACGCCACCTGCGGGCTGAGCTGCTCATAGCTGGCGAAGAGGCGATCGATCGCCGCCGTATACTCCGCATTGCCGGCGGCTTCCGGCGGAGTGATGAAGCTCGAACGGCGAAACTCCTGGTAACGCGTGGACCGCTCCTGCCCATCCCATCGCGTTTCGTCGGCCACCTCGATCGCGGCCAGAATGGACAGCCGCTCGACCGCGATGCTTAAGTGAGCGAGGTCGGCGATCGAGCGGTGGCCGTACTGAAAATAAAAAGTGTTCAGGAATTTTTCGGCCTTCTGACCGTCCATCTCCCGCAAACTCTCTCGCATAGAAAGCGCCGAACGGCTGTACTTGGCCATGGCGTAGGCGTTGATTTCAGGCGCGACGCCGTCAATTACATACACGTCCGGCAAATTGGATGGCCCGTCAGGCATGGCTCCAATTCTCCCATAGCCAGTGCTCACAGTGACATGCCATGCTGGAAGGGAAATGCCGGTCAGCCCCAGCCGCCAACTCGCGTATGCAGTCTTAATGGAAGTCGAGCTGAACCAGGGTTATGCCAGCGATCTCCTGCACTCGTCGCTGGGGCGCGGCCTGAGCCTCGCTGATCGCCGCCTGGCCACCGAAATCGTCATGGGCGTGCTGCGCTGGCGCGCGTCCATTGATCGGATCATTCAGAGCGCCGCCAATCGCCCGGTCGAAAAAATGGCCGCTCCGGCGCTGCAGGCATTGCGCATGGGCGTCTACCAAATGCGGTACTTGACCCGCATCCCGGCCAGTGCGGCCGTGGATGAAAGCGTCGAGGCCGCCAAGCAGGCCGATCCCAAACTGGCCGGCTTCGTCAACGCCGTGCTCCGCCGTGTTGCCCGCGAAACCGGCGACGCCAGGGTCGAGGAGATTGGAGACGACAAGGAGTCCCATCCCGCCTGGCTGCTCGATCGTTGGCGGGCACGCTTCGGCGCCGAGGCCGCCGCCGCCGCTGCCGCCTATGATAATCGCGTTCCGCCGGTTGCCATCCGCGCGACGACCGATGCCTTGCCCGCCGACATCGTACTCGCCCCCGGCCGGCTGCTCGCCGCGGCTCGCCGCGTCGTCGAGGGCGACATCACCAAGACTGACGCCTACCGCCAAGGCCAGGTTTGGGTGCAGGACGAAGCCTCGCAGCTCATCGCCCATCTCCTCGAACCCGCCCCGCGCGACCGCATTCTCGACGCCTGCGCGGCGCCGGGAGGCAAAGCGGCTCTGCTGCATGCGCTCGTTCCAGAGGCGGCCATGGTCGCGGTCGAGCCCCGCCCCCAGCGCGCCCGTCTTCTCCGGCGCCGGCTGCCGGCCACCGCGCACGTGGTCGCCGCCGATGCCACCCGCGAACTGCCGTTCCGCTGGCAATTCGACCGAGTCCTGGTGGATGCTCCCTGTACCGGAACCGGGACGCTCTCGCGCAATCCTGAAATTCGCTGGCGCCTCCAACCCGACGACGCCCCCCGGCTGGCAGAGCTGCAAACCTTGATCGTAACCAATGCCGCCGCCGCCCTGCGCCCCGGCGGGCGCCTGGTGTACAGCGTCTGTTCGCTCGAAGCCGAGGAAGGCCCAGGCGTCGTCAGCCGCCTGTTGGCCGCCGATCCCAAACTCACTCTGGTCGGCGCCTCGCGCGTTCTGAACTCGCTCCGCTCCGCAGGCTTTCTTGTTGACTGCCTGCCCCCCATGGACCAACTGACCCAGGGCGGATTTTTCCAGATACTGCCCGGCGCCGCCGAAACCGACGGCTTCTTCGCCGCCATTATCGAGCGCGCCCGCTAAGGGGCACAGGCGAGCCAGTCAGCGCGCGCCGCTGTCGCCGACCACGCGCACCAACACGAAATGAGTGCCATCGCTGCCCGGCTTAATGGCGGCGGCACGCACATTTTTGTCGTTGTCGAGTTCCACGCGCAGCGAGGTGGCGCCGTCGCCTTCCTGCTTGCGTTTCACCGTGCCGTACTTTTCCAGGCGATCGAGATAATACTGCACCACCTGATCCGGCGTCGCCGAGGTTCGAAATTCAGCTACATCCACGTTCAATGCCGCGCTGCCGCTGCTCAGGCGAACCTGGGCGCCGCTGGCGTGGCCCGAGCCGTTGAATTTCATGCCGTCGAAATCGTAGCCATCATGAAACGGCGATTCCTGGCGCGACGGCACCAGCGTGGCGCCAGGGTAAATGTCCATATCGAGCCGGCTGATATCGGGCGTAGGCGTCACGTGCACACTGCCGAACGGCGATCGAATATCCACCTTCGCGTTCTTGCCTTCCCCATTCACCTTGAGGTCGCCGAGGGGCGAGTGTATTTCGACTGATTTTGCGCTGCCGTCGCCGTTCTCGACGATATGCGTGTTCTGCGCGATGCGGAGCGCAACAAAAATTCCGAACGCGACCATGCAAACGATAACAATGCCCACCCCGAGCAGAACCGCCACCCAGGTATTGTTTGTGCGCGGCGGAGGCGGAGGCGGAACGTACGACGGCGGGTTAGGCGTACCCATACAGCAAGTGTACGCAACCGGAAGGCTAAAGTTCCTATACAACCGATGCAAACAGCCGGATGCCCGCTACGCCGGCCGCCCCGGCCTCCCGGCAGGCCTTGCGATTCCCCGCATTCACGCCACCGATCGCCAGCACCGGCGGCCCACCCAAGGCGACCGCCGACTTCAAATTCCCCAGGCCCAGCGGCGCGCCGAACCGCCGCTTTTCCGGAGTGTCGAAAATCGGCCCGAGCAGGCAGTAGTCGGCCGATTGCGCCGCTGCCACTTCGGCCACGCTATGGCAACTAATGCCGACAAGAAAGTTCCGGCCGGCCGCCGCCCGCACTCTCTCCAGTGGAAGCCCGTTCCCCGGCAGGTGTACCCCATCCAAGCGCGCTGCCAGGGCCAGGTCGAACCGGTCATTGAGGATGATTTTTGTGGTGCCGCTGAGTTGCCGCGCCCGCCGGCAAAGTTCAAAGAGTTCGCTTGCCGCCGCCGTCTTCTCCCTGATCTGAATCCAGTCGCGCCTGGCCTCGAACGCGCTCACGATTTCCGCCCAGGCAGTCTCTATGCCGCCGCCGGAGGTCACCTGTAACTCTATTCCCTGGTCGCTTATAGCCGCACTCCGGTGATCTCCGAGGCCGCCGCCCACAGGTTCACGAGCCCCAGTCCGCTGGCCGCGCCGCGGGCATAGGGACTGAGCCAATCGCGCACCACGCCGGGATGCGGGCCGGTCAAATACCCTAGCCAAAAATTGTGATCCCACACCGCGGTCCAGGGCAGCGTGAGCAGCAAAAGGCCGACTTCAATACTGGCCACCACGGCCAGCGCCCGCCCCCATGTGTTTATTGTTTGCATAAACATCGCGTATCTGCTATAAACCGGCTTGACCGTTCCCCCCATAGGATAAACGGAGGTCCTAATGAATCGATCAGATATTGCACAAATCATGGCCACCAACGGCAACATTTCCCGCGCCGAGGCCGAACGAGCCCTCAGCGCCGCCCTTGTCGCCGTCGCCCGCGAACTGGTCGGCGGAGGCAGGGTCACGCTCGCCGGTTTTGGAACTTTTCGTCCAGTCGCCCGCCGCGCCCGCACCGGCAGGGATCCGCGCACCGGAGGCAAAATCGCCATTCCGCCGCGCACTTCAGTTCACTTTGTGCTCAGCCCGGAGTTGAAAAACAGTCTCAATCCGCCTGCCGCCCAAGCCGCGCACTCCTAGGCTCGGCTTACGAATCGCCGGCTGAGGCGTCTGATGGATTGAGTCCATGTCGATGACCCTGAGTCCGGAAATGACAGCCAGCGCCGAACCAGACGCGGGTGCCACGCCAATCGGCACCCCGATTGACGTTGCGCTCAACATTCGCGCCGCCCAGGCGGGCGATCACACCGCATTCGAACTGTTGGTGCGCCAGCACGAGGCCATGGTGCTGCGCCTGGTGCGCGGCCTTGCGCGCCAACCCGACGAGGCCTGGGATCTGTATCAGGAAACGTTCACCAAGCTCTTCACCACCCTACCTCGTTTTCGTTTCGAATGCGCTTTCTCAACCTGGGTCTACCGCGTCGCCACCAACGCCGGGCTCGATTATCTCCGGCGTCAGCGCGTGCGCCGCGGTCTATGGTTTCAATATCCCGGCGCGGCCGACGCCGCGCCGCCGCAGGTTGTGGACCCCAGCGCCGGCGCCGATCCCGAGCGCACCCTGCTCAACCACGAACTGCAAAAGCGCATCAACGGCGCGCTCGCCAAGCTCCCGGCGCGCCAGCGTCTGGTATTTGAGCTGCGCCACTTCCAGGGCCTGAAGCTCGCGCTCATCGCCGAAATACTGCATACGACCGAAGCCACCGCCAAGAATGCGCTTTTCCGCGCTACGCGCCGGCTTCGCGTTGAGCTTGATGATTTGGAATCAGGAGACGCGTCATGAATCCCGAGGAAAACGAATCCGACCAGCGCTGGGCGGAGAACCTTGCCCGGCAAGCCCGCCCGCCTGCCGAGGTTGACGCCACTCGCTTGCTGCGCGAGCGTGCGCGCTTGATGGCCGGACTTCCGCTCCGGCCGCGCGGCGGCTCGCTGCAATGGCTGGCGGTCGCCGCGGCGCTATTGGCGGTCGCCGGCGGCGGCTTTATTTCGGGGTGGGCCGTGCGCGGCCATCGCCTACCCGCGTCTGCTGTGACACTTCCGGCCTCACTGCCGCCGGCGGCGATGTCCATGCAATCCGGAGCCCGCCAACTGGCGCTCGATACATTGTTGCAATCAACCAATGCCGGCATGCGCCTCGACGCCATACGCCTGCTCGGCCAACTGCAACCCGCCCCGGCCCCGGCGGTACGGGATGCGCTTTTGCAGGCGTTGTCCTCCGATCAGAATCCGGGCGTGCGGTTGCAAGCCCTGGCCGCGCTGACCCGCGGCGATGATTCCGGCAGTTCCGCACAGGCCTTGCTGACCACTCTGGCCAGCACCGCCGTGAACGACCCCAACCCCGGTGTGCGCGCTCAGGCCTTCCGCGCCCTGGGGCGTTCGCCAGCGGCCATCCCCGTCCTGCTCCATCTCGGCTCGACCGCGTCCAGTCAGGAAGTGCGGCTGCATTGCGCCGCCGAGCTGCAGCATTTGCAAGCGGACGTGCCCAGCCAGTGGCTCTCCGCGCCGGCAGCCGAACCGAAGCCATGAACCGCAACCTCGTCATCGCAATACTCCTCTCGGCCACGCTGGCGCCCGGTTTGTACGCGCAGGCGCGGAGCTACCGTTCCGGCGCCGACCAGGTGCGCGAGGTCCACGGCACTATTCCAGTGGTCCGCCCGGTTCGGCTGCGTATCAACACCCGGCTTGCCAGCGTCCACATTCAGGGGCAATCGCCCGCCGGCGCCAATCCCCCGCAGCTCAGCTACACCATCGTTTTGCGCACGCATGCAGGCGCCGGGGCACTTGCCTACCTCCAGTCCTGGCCGATTACCGTCCAGCGCTCGGGGGCGATCGTTTATATCCAGACCGGCACGCCGGACGCTCAATCGGTTGAGCCGGCGCAACTGACGGTCGAGTTGCGCGTCCCCGCCCAGGTCAGTGAAATCGTCGCCGACACCGAAGTTGGCGACTTGTACGCCGATCAACTCGCAACCCCGCTGGTGCTGGCCGCGCAGGCAGGCAACATCCACGTCGGCAGCAATGCGGGATCAGTGCTGGCCTTCAGCCGCGGCGGCGACGTTATCGTCGGCCAGGCACAGGCTGTGCGCGCCAACGCCACCGGCGCGATTCGGGTCAACCGCGCCGACGGGCCAGTCTATCTGACCACCTCGGGGGGCGAAGTGGCGGTGCGACGCGCGGCGGCGGCGCTGACCATCGTCAGCAACGGTGGCGGCATTGACATCGGCGACGCCGACGGCCCGGTGGCCGCCTTTAGCGAGGGCGGCAATATCAGCCTTGGAAATGCCCAGGCGTGGGCGCGGCTACAGACCGTGGGCGGCAACATCGTAGTGAACTCCGCGCGCCAGCTCGAGGTCTCGACCCGCAGCGGCGATATCCGCCTCGAGCGCCTGCTGGCCGGCGTTGAGGCGCAAACCGGCTCGGGAAGAGTGGATGCGGTCTTCGCCCCCGGCGCCAAGTTGTCTAATTCGGAAATCGTCTCCCGCCAGGGACGCATCGCCGTCACACTCCCCTCATCCGTTGGCGCCCAGGTTTGGGCCCAGATCCGCGATCCGCAAGGCGTACAGATAACCGGCGACTACCCGCAGTTGTCCGGCGACAGCGCACGCGCCGTACTCAACGGCGGGGGCGCCCAGTTGCGGCTGCTGACCAACATGTCCGAAATCACTGTCCACAAACCACAGGAGCATTTATGAAAACGATCTGCCGCGTTGCCCCCATTCTCGTTCTCGCTCTCGCCGGCCTGGTCATCGCCCAGCAACCCGACCGTGTCAATCAGGACGTTCGCCAATCCGTCACCTACTACAGCGCCGCCGGCAGTTGGCTCGGCCTCGGCCTCGCCGACCTGACGCCGGCCACCGTCACCAGCTTGCATGCCCCCAGTGACGATGGTGTCGAGGTGGTTGAGGTCTACGCCGACAGTCCCGCCGCCGCCGCCGGTTTTAAGCCGCAGGATGTCATCACCTCTTACCGCGGCGAAAAAGTCGAGAGTGTGCGCGAGTTCACCCGCCTGGTGAACGAGACGCCAGCGGACCGCACCGTTCCCATCGTGGTCAGCCGCGATGGAAAACAAGTCACGCTCGAAGCCCATGTCACAGAGCGCCGCATGCGCCTTGGTACTGGTGTGGGCAGGGGTGTGGGTAACGGCGTATACCGCTTTGAATATATGCCCGACATGCCGGCCATGCCGGCCGTGGCCCCGATGCCCCCGATGCCCCCCATGCCAGCCATGCCGGCTATGCCTTCCATGCCCGCCATGGCCCCGATGCCGCCCCTGGCCTCGGTGCGCGGTTTTATTCGCGTCGAATCCGACCACCTGGGCTTGAGCTTCGAGAATCTGACGCCGCAACTGGCCACTTACTTTGGCGTCCCCGACGGTCAATCCGGCATGCTGATCCGCTCGGTCGCCGCTGACAGCGTTGGCGCCAAGGCCGGCTTCGAGGCGGGGGACGTTCTCACCCAATGGGCCGGTCAGGATGCGACCATGAACACCATCATGCGGGCACGCACCAACCAAGCGGGAACGACAGTCGCGGCCACCATTCTGCGCCACGGCAAGTCCATGACGCTTCAGGTCGCCATTCCCGAACGCCCTGCCGGCGTGACGGAGTAGCTCCCAGGCTGCGCGCCAGACGGTCTGCTTGTGCGGCCCTCTTGACAAGTGGATTTTTAACTGTTACGTTCTGTAACGTTACATGTCGAACACTCGCACTCCCGTGCTCGGCCACTTGGAACAAGAGGTGATGGAAATTGTTTGGAGCCGGAATTCGGTGACCGCCGAGGACTGCCGCATCGCCTTGTTGGCTCAGGAACCGGAACGCTCGCTCAAGGAATCAACCATCCGCACGGTGCTACGGCGGTTGGAGGCGAAGGGCTATCTCGCCCATGAGGTCGAGGGCCGGACATTCATCTATCGCGCGGCGCTGGGCCGTGGCATTGTGGCGGGCCGCGCGGTGAAAAACATCATTGACCGTTTTTGCGGCGGCTCCGCCGAGGCTCTTCTCGTTGGCATGGTGGATGACCGGGTGCTCGATGCGGCGACCCTCGATCGTCTCGCGCGCAGGATTGCCGAGGCCAAGCCGGAGCGTAAACGATGACGCTGTGGGCGGGCTTGCTCCTGAACGCGTCGGTTCGTTCGCTGCTGCTGGCGGCAATGGTGCTAATGCTGAGCGCTTGCCGGCGGCGGCAGCACCCCGAAACGCGGCTGCGCGTGTGGAGGGCTGTGCTCCTGGTCGCGCTGGTAATGCCGCTCTTGACCGCGCTGCTGCCGCCGGCGCGCATCACGCTCGCCGTACTGCCCGCCCTGCCCACACCCGCGCCGGTAAGTCAGCCCCTGCCGATGACCTCAGATCGGCGCCCAGTAACGGCATTCCGTTCTTCCATCCCAGCCATCGCCACGCCCACCGTAAAGCTGCCAGCGGCGCGGCAGAGTGATTCACGTTGGTACGGTTGCTGGCAACAAGCGGCCACGACGCTGTATTTCCTGGTGGCGCTCGGCCTCCTGCTGCGCGTTTTCCTCGGCTGGCTGGCGGCGGTCAAGTTGGCGCGCCAGTCGTGCCCGATACACGCTCCAGAACTACAACTCGCGGCCGCATCGGCGGCGTGGGCCGTGCGCCTGCCACGCGCACCCAGGTTGGCTGAATCAACCGCGATTGTGGCGCCCGCGGCGGTGGGATGCCTGCGTCCGGTCATTCTTCTGCCCGCCCAATGGCGGCAGTGGCCGCTGGAGAAATCGCGCGCGGTTCTAGTGCATGAAATGGCTCACGTCGCGCGCGCCGACGGGCTTACCCAATTTCTGTCGTTGCTGCACCGCTCCGTTTTCTGGTTCAGCCCGTTGAGCTGGTGGCTGCACCAGCATCTTTTGGGGCTCGCCGAGGAAGCCAGCGACGCCGCCGCCTTGCGGACGGGCGCTGACCAGACTGGCTACGCCGCCTGGCTTTTGGAATTCTTGCGCGACGTGCGCGCCGCTTCGCGGCGCCAACCACAGGCGCTCGCAATGGCGCGCGAGTGCAGCGCCGAACGCAGGATCACCGCCATTTTGCATTGGAAAAAGGAGACCATCATGAACCCCGCGACCTCACGTTTCAACTGGACCCTGATTGCGGCCTTGCTGCCGCTCTCGTGCATTCTGGCGGCGGCGCGTCCAGGCGTCGCCCGCCACTCCGCCCCGCCGCCCGCTCCTCGACCCGCGCCCAGCGCAACCACTGCGCCGAATCCAACTCCGGCCCCGCCTCCAGGCCTGGCGCCCCCGGTATCGAGGCCGGCGCCGCAGGAGCGCGCCGCCTCCTCGTCGGCCACCTACACCTTCGTGGAATCGGGCCCGAACCAATCGTTCATCAACGATAGTCGCGAGGACAACGGCTGCGACTCCACCATGATGAACAACGAAACGCGCACCATCCAAATAAGCTTCAACTGCGTCCCCTCGATTCCCGACCGCGACGTTCGTTTCAAAGCCACTATCTCTCCCACAGAAATTGACTTCGTCTCCAACGGCAGCCACTACCGCGTGACCGATGCCGCGACGGTGGCCCAGGCGCGCTCGCTCTTGGAACCGATACTGTCGCTTTCGCAGCAGCAAGCACAGCTTGGCCGGCAACAAAGCGAGCTGGGCCGACAGCAGAGCGAATTGGGCCGGCAGCAGTCGGATCGGGGGCGCGCCCAATCCGAGGCGGCGGCCCCGGTAGACAAAACCGAATTGCTCGCGCAGGTGGCCGATTTGCAAAGAGAGATCAGCGCCCTGCGGGACACCGCGACGCAATCGGAACTCGGCCACCTGCAATCGGAGGCGGGCCGATTGCAATCGTCGCTCGGGCGCTTACAATCGGCTGCCTCGCAAACCCAGTCCGAATTGGGCCAACAACAATCGGAGCTGGGCCGGCAACAATCCCAATTGGGGCAACAACAATCCGAACTGGGCCGGCAACAGTCCCAACTCGGGCGCGAGGAGCAAATCAAGGCTGACGAAGCGGAACGGCAGTTGCATGCAATATTCGACAACGCCCGCAGCCGCGGCCTGGCGCACTGACGGCCGCGAGAACGGCTGTATGATACACTGGTACTGCGTTTGATTCTTCTGAGCTCAATGCCTGTAGACCGCCCGGTTCGAACCTGTCCCGTCCTGCCTATTCGTCAGCGACCAGCCAAGTCAAATAGCTCTCTGTTGAAGGACATCACTTGAAAAATATATTTGTTGGAAATCTGTCGTTTCAGACGACAGAAGCAGATCTGCGGACCGCGTTCGAGGCGTTTGGAGCCGTGAGCAGGGTCAGCATCATGACCGATCGGGATACCGGGCGTTCGCGCGGTTTCGCCTTTGTTGAGATGAACGACGATCAGCAAGGCGAGGACGCGATTGCCGCCCTGAATGGCAATGAACTCGATGGCCGCGCGTTGAACGTCAACGTCGCTCGTCCCCGTCCGGAACGCACCGGCGCCGGTGGCGGCGGTGGTCGTGAACGCAGCGGTGGCGGCGGTCGCGGCGGCTTCGGCGGCGGCGGCGGTCGTGGCGGTCGCGAACAGCGCTGGTAATTGAGCTCCGCGTAAGCTATAAAGACGCAAACAAAAAGAGGAGGGCGGAAGCCCTCCTCTTTTTTTGTGCCATGACCCCACAAAAGCCTCATCTAACCCTGCACGTTGAAAATGGCGTCTGACTGGCGTGGTCGGCTACAAAAATTGCTACGTTTCGGTTTCCTACGCGCGCGCTACTCCAGCACGTCCAGGTATTTAAGGCCGCCGCCGGTGTTGTAGATCACCACCGTTTCATCAGGCTTGATCCATCCCGACGCGTACAACCGGCGCGCGCCCACCACCGCCGCCGCGCCTTCCGGCGCGGCAAAGATCCCTTCGCTCGAGGCCAGTTCCCGCACCGCCGCCAGGATCTCGGCGTCGCTGACCGCCAGCGCCGTGCCACGGCTGTGGCGCAAAATGTCGAGAATGATTTTGTCCGCGTACGGCTTGGGCACGCGCAGCCCGGCCGCCATGGTGGTCGCATTCGGGTACATCTCCATCTTGTCGGCGCCCTTTTCGAATGCCTCGACCACCGGAGCGCACCCCGCCGCCTGCACGGCGACCATTCTCGGACGCGCGCCGCCGATCCAACCCAGGGCTTCCATTTCCTCGAACGCCTTCCACATGCCGATCAGTCCCACTCCGCCGCCAGTTGGATAAAAGAGCACGTCCGGCACCTTCCAGCCAAGCTGCTCGACCACCTCGTAGCCCATCGTCTTCTTGCCCTCGACGCGGTAGGGCTCCTTCATGGTGCTCACGTCGTACCATCCTTCGCGCTCGCGGCCTTCCTGCACACGCTTGGCGCAATCGCTGATCAGGCCGTCGACCAGCGTGACCTTCGCGCCATAGAAGTTGTATTCGGCCAGGTTACCCTTGGGCACATCGCGCGGCGCGAAGATGTGCGCCTCGATCCCCGCCGCCGCGCAATAGGCGGCGAGCGCGCTACCGGCGTTGCCCGCCGTGGGGATGGCAATCTTCTTCACGCCAAATTGATGCAGCATCGTCACCGCGCATCCCAAGCCGCGCGCCTTGAAGCTGCCGGTCGGGTTCAGTCCCTCGTCTTTCACAAACAGCCGGTTGCCGCCCATCGCGCGGCCCAGCCGCCGGGTTTGCAACAACGGCGTCTGCCCCTCGCCCAGGGTCACCGGCGTTTCCGCCGGCATCAATTCGCGATATTTCCACATCGAGCGCTCCGCCTCGCCGGCCACCAGGCCGCGACATCCCAGAACCTTTGGATTGACCACCTTGGCAATCGCTTTCAGGTCGTAGCGCACATACAACGAGCCCGCGCACTGCGGGCACACGGTTTGCGGACGATCGGCGGCGGCGCTCGCGCCGCACCGGCTGCACTGTAATTCGGCGACGTAGTTCACGAAATGCAGAATAGCACGTGGTATTCTCGCTGCCATATGCGGCGCGTCTCGCTTACCACCTGGATACTGATCGCCCTTATCGCCGGCGTGGCCATTGGCGCCTTGTGGCCGCATGTGGGCATCGCGCTCGATCCGCTCGAGGTCATCTTCCTTCGCCTCATCAAGATGATCGTCGGTCCGCTGATATTCGCCACTCTGGTGGTCGGCATCGCCGGCCATGGCGATCTCAAAGGACTGGGTCAAATCGCCTGGAAGTCGATTCTGTTCTTCGAAGTCGTCACCACCTTCGCCCTCATTCTTGGACTTGTCGCCGTCAATTGGGTGCAGCCGGGGCGCGGCGCCTCGCTGCCCGTCTCCCCGTCAGAGGCGGCATCGCTCAACGCCGCTGCCCACCAGACCTTGCTGCAGAGCCTGATTATCCATACCTTTCCGCAAAGTTTCGCGCAGGCGTTGGCCAACGGCGAAATTCTTCAAGTCGTCGTTTTCAGTGTGCTCTTTGCAATTGCCATGGTGGTTGCCGGTACCGCGCCCGGCAAGCCCGCGCACGCGGTGCTGGTTTTTTGCGAGGGTCTGGCGCAGACCATGTTCAAGCTCACCGCCATTGTTATGTGGACGGCGCCGTTCGGCGTACTCGGCGCGGTCGCCGCCAGCATTGGGCACTCCGGCCTCGGCGTCCTGGTGCCGCTCTTGAAACTCGTCGTCACCCTCTACGTCGCGCTGGCTGTCTTCGTTGTCGTGATTCTAGGCGGCACGATGCTGCTCTTCAAAATCCCCCTGCGCCGCTTCTGGGCCGCGGTCAAGGAACCGACACTGATAGCGTTCTCCACCTCCAGCTCGGAAGCCGCGCTCCCCAGCGCCCTGGAAAATATGGAAGCCATGGGCGTGCCGCGGCGCGTCGTTGGCTTCGTGATCCCCACCGGCTACAGCTTCAATCTGACCGGCAGCACCCTCTACCTGAGCCTGGCCGCCGTGTTCATCGCCCAGGCCGCCAACATGCGCCTCACGCTGGGCCAGCAAATCTTCATGCTGCTCACGCTCATGCTGACCAGCAAGGGAGTCGCAGGCGTGTCGCGCGCCGCCATCGTGGTCCTCGCCGCCACTGCCGCAACCTTCGGCCTGCCCTTGTCCGGCGTTGCCCTGCTACTGGGCGTGGACCAGTTTCTCGACATGGGCCGCACCGCCGTCAACGTCGTCGGGAATTGCCTGGCCGCGGCGGTGGTCGGCAAATCTATGCACCAGCC
This sequence comes from Terriglobales bacterium, assembly GCA_035606395.1. Taxonomy (GTDB): domain Bacteria; phylum Acidobacteriota; class Terriglobia; order Terriglobales; family SCQP01; genus SCQP01. The sequence goes on from DATNFK010000054.1 coordinate 21,417, forward strand.
AGATGCTCAACCACTAGCGCCCGCATCAGGCCGGCGAAGCGCGGATGGTCACCGATAGTTTTCACCCGCTCCATCGCGAGGCCCAACTCAGCGCATAGCTTCCGTGCCTCGACGTCGAGGTCGTAGACCACTTCCATATGGTCGGAAAGAAATCCGACCGGCACGACCACGACGCCGCGCATGCCTTCCGCCGCCGCTTCGCGAAGTCGGTCGTCGATGCTCGGCTCGAGCCACGGCTGCTGTGGAGGACCGCTCCGGCTCTGATATCCGAGCCGCCAGTCACGGCTTCCAGCCGCGGCGGCAATGCGCCGGCACGCCGCCTCCAGTTGTTGCACGTACCGGCACCCCGCCGCTTGGCTTACCGGAATGCTGTGGGCCGTGAAAAGCACCCGCGCTCCAGGCAGCCTGGCAAGTCCTCCCGCGACCCGTTCCGCCATCATGGCGTCAAACTCCGGGTGATCGTGGAACAATCGGATCTTCTCGATAACCGGCGCCCGTTCGCCCACCTCGGCCCGCGCCCGCTCGATGTCTTCGATGTATTGCTGGCAGCCCGAGTACGAGTCAAACGCGGAGGTGACGAAGGCTAAAGCCCTCCGCACGCCGTCCGCCGCCATCTTTTCCACCGTGTCGCTCAGAAACGGATGCCAGTTGCGATTGCCGGCATACACGGGCAGGGCCGGCCCCCGCGCCCGCAACTCCGCATCAAGCCCCGCGACCATGTTGCGTGTCGCCGCGCCGATCGGGCTCACGCCTTCGAAATGGTAGTAATGCTCGGCCACCTCAAGCATGCGTTCGCGCGGCACCGGGCGGCCTCGGAGAACATTCTCCAGAAATGGCAGCACATCCTGGCGCTGTTCCGGGCCGCCGAACGACACCACAATGATCGCGTCGTACGTTCGGGCCGGCATGGCTAGCTGAGCTGCAACTCACGTTTCATGATCGCGGGGTCGAACGGACTGCAATGGAAGAAATGGCCGTCACGGTCAAAAGTCGGCACCTTGCGCCGCCCTTGGTTGCGGCTGATGACGGTTTCGGCCGCGCCCGGCACTTCTTCAATATTGATTTCATCGAATTCAATGCCGCGCTCGTTGAGAAACCGCTTGGCCCGGCTGCAATCCGGGCACCAGGAGGTCGTATACATTTTCAGCATAGTTCGCTTATCGCCTGTCGTGTTTTATCAGCAGCCAGGCCCCCAAAACCGCCACCGGCAGCAGCTCCAACGGCGCCACCGCCTGCGCCAGCGACAACGGCGCACTCAGTCCCGGCGGTAAGCCCGGCAAATCGGTGCCGCTGACAAACGCCAGCGTGCCGACAATTCCGTAATAGCCGGCCGCGATGCCGGGTATCAACAGCAAAAAGCCCAGCATGGTGCGTGCCAGCGCCTTATGGCGCACCGCCCAAATACACGCGCACACGGTTCCCGGCAGCAGCCAAATGCCGTCCCCCGCGAGGCTGAACAACGCGCCGAAAACGCAGAGGAGCATGCCCGTTGTGGGCGCGCGCTCCAGCATCAGAACTCCAGCGACGGCCATCCCCGCGAGCAGCGGGACCACGACCTCGCGGTAGGCCGCCATCCCCGCCGCGTCACTCATACCCGCCGACTTCACCAGCCACGCATTCAGCGCCGTGAGCAGCGCGCCCAACAAAATACAGAACACCGCCACCCGCAGCCAGCCATCGCGCGCCGCCGCCGCCGGCGCCGCCGCGCGCTCCAGCGGCATCGGTACGCCGATCATGGGCGCGCTCGGCGGGGCCACTGGAACCGCGTTGGGTGTCGTCTCTGGCACTCCTCCGATCATATCGTTTTACAGGATGTTCTGTTTCCTGAGAAGATGGATTTCGATGGCACGCATCCAACCTTTTCCCGCTCTTCGCTATAACCTCGACAAGGTCCACATTGACGACGTTGTGACCCAGCCCTATGACAAAATCACGCCCGCCATGCGCGAGCGGTATCTGACCCAGAGTCCTTACAATTTGGTGCGCGTAATCTTAGGCGAGAAGCGCGAAGGCGATGACGACGACGAAAACGTCTACACACGGGCCCACCAGTTCCTTCAGGAATGGATCGCGTCCGACGTTCTCCGCGCCGACCCTGAGCCTGGCATTTACGCCTACACCCAGACCTTTCGTTCGCCGCAAAGCGGCGCAGAAAGCCAACCCATTGTCCGTCGCGGCTTCATCGCCCTTTGCGGTCTCGAACCCTACGCCAACCGCGTCGTTTTCCGCCACGAACAAACCTTGAGCGGCCCCAAGCTCGACCGCCAGAAGCTGCTGCGCGCTACCCGCACTCACTTCGGCCAGATCTTCATGCTCTACAGCGATCCCAGCCAGAACGCCGAGCGCGAGCTCTTTTCACGCGCCACGAAACCAGCGGCCTCGACCACCGACGAGTACGGGACCCTGCACCAGCTCTACCGCGAAACCGATGCCGCGGTTATCGCCCGCCTTCAGGCCGCCATGGCCCCGCTGCCTCTGGTCATCGCCGACGGCCACCACCGCTATGAAACCGCGTTGCTGTGGAGTCAGGAGCAAGATGCGGAACATCCAGGATCCTCCACCCGCCCCTGGCAATGGGTCATGACTACCTGCGTCAATCTTGACGCGCCCGGGCTGGTCGTGTTGCCGACCCACCGCCTGGTCTACGGATTGCCCGACTTCACACCGGCACGCGCATCTCAGGCGTTGCGCAAGCTTTTCGATTGGGAACCGCTCGGCGAAACCACCTGGGCGACGCTGGCCCCGCGCCTCGCCTCCGCAGCCGGCGCGCGTCCTGTCTTCGCGGTGGTCCTTGCCGGTGAGAGCGCACTGCTGCGCCCGAAAGCTGATCTCGACCTGCCCCAGCTTTTGCCGGATGCTCTGCCCGAGCAGCGCAAGCTTGACGTGCTGCTGCTACATCAATTGGCGCTCAATCTAGCCTTGGGCGTGACGCCCGACATGGTGCGCGAGGAGCGTTACCTGCGCTACGCCCATTCTGCTCCGGAAGCGTTGGCCGCGGTCCAATCCGGTGCCGCCCAGGCGGCTTTCCTGCTCAATCCGATTCCGCCCGCACAGGTGCGCGACGTCGCCCTCGCGGGCGGCGTCATGCCCCAGAAATCAACCGATTTCTTCCCCAAGCTGCTGACCGGCCTGGCCCTGTACTCGGTCGGACATTGATTGGCGCGGACTCCCCACCTTTGAGTCAAGCCGAAAAGGGCTGTATGGCGGGTCACGCGGCCAGCCGACGACGGTCGGGTTGATAGAGCTGCTGCTGGCGAAGCATGGCGCACAACATGCGTAATTGGCGATCA
>DATNFK010000055.1:0-4003 GCA_035606395.1 Terriglobales bacterium
CCTTCTTCACAGCAAAAGCGCGAAACTGCGGAGTGTGGCGCCCATTTTCATCGCGTGCGATCATGTAGGATCTCCTATTTCAGCCCACTGCCGGATTCAGTGTCCCACATTATCCGTGCGCCAAAAAGGGGCTCACTCCAAGTTGTCTCGGTGAGACAACCTAAGTCGTGCTCCGGATTGTGCTTCTGCGGTTCGGAGTTGCGAAGGATGAGACGGGTAGCGGCTGCGCGGGCGCGGCCATTTTGGCGGTGGGCAATGCAACTGGCGCGTCCGGCTTCAGTGAGGGCGTGTCGGAAGACGCGGGCGACGGCAACCGGCGAGGGGCAGTCGTCAGCGGTGATGGCGGCGGGGCTCGGCAAATTTGCAGAAAACGTGCCATTCTCGGCCGGATTTGCTAGTGGGGCTGCAGCCGAACGTTGCACTCCTGCGCCCGGCGTTTTGGGCGTTTCGACGTCATTGCACTCGCTGGTGGGATCGAGGTGGTAGTCGTAATCGTAGGCGGCTTCGGGTCCGCAGTCGAAGGCGGAGCCGTCGAGAGAGGACATCGCTTGTTGCCATTTTTGCAACTGTGCGAGGCCGCGGGGATCGAAGGTGAGATCGAATAGCGCCTTCCAGTAGGGGAACTTGTAGGAGGCCTTGGCGCGGGCCTGATTGAGGAGGGTGATGCCTTCGACGAGCATGCGCGAAGACCAGGTGGTGGCGAACCAGAGGCGGAAACCGGGATTCTTGCACCAGTTGTAATAGGTGCGGCGGCCGATGTCGCTGAATTCACAGATCTCGCGAATGGTGCGGATGGATGGACATTCGTGGATGGCGTTCAGGAGGCGACGCTGATCAGAGGTGGGCGTGAAGGCGGCGGCGCCATCGATTGCGGTGATCTTGGTAGGCATGAATATCACTCTCTTACCTGACTTGGATTCGGGATGCAGGACAACGGAGGCCGAAGAGTCGGTGACCGTTTGATGACCGAATGTGAGAGGATTGCAACTCAGCCGCGGCAACTGTGCCATGCCGCGTCGCTGACAAGGCTACGCACTCAATCCCGCGCAGTAGCCGGACGCCCACGCCCACTGGAAGTTGAAACCGCCGAGATGCCCGGTCACGTCCACAACTTCGCCGATGAAATACAGCCCCGGGATTTTTCGGCTCTCCATGGTTTGCGACCGGAGCTCGGCCGTATCCACGCCGCCCGCGGTCACTTCGGCTTTGCCAAAACCTTCGCTCTCCACCGGCGCCACGGGCCAATGGTGGGCCCACCCTTCCAGTTCCGCCAGCGCCGTATTGCTCCAACCCCGCGGCGGATGCAGTTCGAGCCATCGATCAGCGAACCGGTGCGGCATCGCAGCGCGGAATGCGGCCTTGAGGGCGGCTGCGTCGCGGCGCGCGCCATTACGCAACGCGGCTGTGAGGTCGCGCCCCGGCGCCAGATCCAAAGTAATCGTGGTTCCCGGCCTCCAATAGGATGAAATTTGCAGAATTGCGGGCCCGCTCAGCCCGCGGTGGGTGATTAACATTTTTTCGCGGAAACTTTGCCGTCCGACCGACGCCACCACCTCCAGCGCCACGCCGCTCAGATCGCAATAGCGATCGCGCTCTTCCGGGTCGAATAGCAGCGGCACCAGGGCCGGCCGCGGCTCGATAACGCTGAGACCGAATTGGCGCGCCAGCTCGTGGCCCAACGTAGTCGCCCCCATCCGCGGAATGGATAACCCGCCGGTGGCGACCACCAAAGCCGGCGCCGTGTAGGTGTCCTCGCCGGCGCTGCCGGCGCGCACGCTGAATACGCCCGCGTGCTCCACCCCACGAATGCCTGCATTCGTAACGATGCGCACCCCTGCCGTTTCGCACTCCTGGGCGAGCATGTCCACAATCTCGCGCGCGGAATGATCGCAGAAGAGCTGCCCCAGCGTTTTCTCGTGGTAGCGGATGCCATGTTGTTCAACCCAGGTTATAAAATCCCCCGGCGTATAGGCCGCCAGCGCCGATTTGGCAAAGTGCGGATTGTCGCCAAGGAAATTTTCGGGCCGGCAGTGCAGGTTGGTAAAATTGCAACGGCCGCCGCCGGAAATCAGGATTTTTTGGCCGATGCGGCTGGTTCCTTCCAGGACCACGACCCGGCGCCCGCGGCGGCCGGCCTGGATGGCGCACATCAGCCCAGCCGCCCCGCCCCCCAGCACCAACACATCGAATTTCAAAGCCGCTGCCATTCGATTACCCAGTCCGCTCTCAATGGCATTCCCCACATGCCCCAGCAAGCGCCGCTTTTCAGCATCCCACGAGAACAGATACTCGAAGAACAATACACCCGCGTGAAGGCAAGGAAGGCTCGCCGTGCTTCGCTCCAACCCGCCGCGATTCCCCACCCCGCCGCCCAAAGCGGTTGCGGGGACCCGAACCGCGATGCTCCGGCGCGAGGCGCCACAATTGATTGGCGCGGGGCCCCGCGCGGCTGTCGCCGCGCGACCCGCTTAGGCGCGGCGCCGGAATGGGGACCCCTGAGCCCCAATCCGGCTTCGCGCCACGCGGGAGCCGCGCCGCATTTCTTGCCGGGAGCGTCCGACTGCCACTGGCAGTCGGACCCCTTCGGAATTTCGCAGCCTTCCGCGCCTACTTTGCCCCGTAGTGCAAACGTCGCGGCTCCCGCGTATGGCGCGGCGGAATTCGATTCGCAGCAGCGGGCCGCAGATCACAAGCGCCTAGTTGCTCACCTATTCTGGGGTGGCAATGGGTGTTCACCCGGTAAGTGATGCTAATTTAGATCACATGAAGCAGGCCAGCGTTCGCGACTTGAGATATCAGTTTCCCCGGTTGGAGGCTCTACTCCGCGCTGGCGAGGAGATCGAGATTACCAAACGCCGGCGGGTGATCGCCCGACTGGTGCCGCCGGCTGCGCCAGCGGCGGTCGCCAAGCCGGACTTTGCTGGACGTATGCGCTTCATTTTTGGCCGTAAACAGATGCCGGTTACCGCGGCCGAAATGATCGCGGATGATCGCGATCGGTATTGAATGGGCATGGTTTATGCGGACAACAGTTTTCTTGTAAGCCTTTACCTTCCGGACGCCAACTCGCCTGCCGCCCAACAACGATTTCGAATCGATTGGCAAATTCCGCTCACCCCTTTCGGCGAGTCGGAAATTGCGAATGCCTTCGAACTGGCTTGCTTTCGCCGACTGCTGGCGCGCGCCGCTGTGGACCGAGCCTGAAAAGAGTTCAGAGGGGATATTCAGCGCGGCGTGTTCAGCCTGCGGCCGCTGCCTGCGCCGACCTTCACACGCGCGCAAGCGCTATCCAGACAATTCACCAGACGCCTTGGTTGCCGCACCCTTGATGTTGTTCACGTCGCGATGGCGCTGGAATTGAACGCTAGCGCGTTTTGCACGTTCGACAGCCGGCAGCGCAAACTCGCGCTTGCCGCCGGTATTCCGGACGGCGATTAAGGGCGTTTCCCCCGCGTGGTCAGCGCGAGGGGCGCGGGTTGGGGGCTAATGATCGGAGTAGGGCCGGCGGGCGGCCCCGATGAACGTGGCTGTCACCGGCGAGTAGCTCCTCTTTGCCCCTGCCGCTGTCGGTGCTGCGCCAGGTTCAAAAAGTCAGCTTTGCCGAACTGCGACTCAAACGCCGGGCACCGCTCACGCGCAGCGTCGGCTAGGGGACCCATTGCCCCAAGCCGGCGCTGCCCGGTTCAGTGATGCTGCGTCGCTGCCGTCGTCTTCGGCGACGGTGGAGCGAAGACCCGGAATGGCCTTAAGCGCGATTACCGTCAACTGGGGAAACCAGAGAGGTAGACTAGGGACATGGAGCGGGATTGGCTTTGACCTGTACCCCGAAAACTGAGCCGGTTTAAAGTAGAGGCTCCCGGGCGTGACCTGCTACCCAACTTTGGTCCAGCCGAAACCGGAGGATTTGGCCTTGGCGTGGCGGAAATGGCCGGTTTTAGCGGCCGTGCGAGTCTCCAGCGACTCAAATGAGAACCTCCGATAATCGGCTGGTTCCCATGGAGTC
>DATNFK010000056.1:0-8600 GCA_035606395.1 Terriglobales bacterium
CTCTGATTGTGCTGCCGGCCGACGAGGTGCATGTCCGCGCCAGGCGTTGCATTCGCACGCTGGGGCCCACCGGCACTCCCGTCAGCTGGCCGCATGACCCGCCATACAGCGCTGGTCACACCTTAAAGGTACAGGGGCCCCCGCGCGGCTGTCGCTGCGCGACCCGCGCCAATCAAAGCCGCCCAGAATGTTATGTGTGCGCGGGAAGTTCGAAGGTGCCGTCGACGACCTTCACGAAGGTGCGCTCTTCGCGGAGGATGAAACGGCCTTTTTGGGCGAAGGCGAAGTTGGACTGGGCGTCGGGGTCGGTGGCGAGACGCGCCTTGTAGCGCTCGTAATCGGCGAGGCTGGGGAAAGCGATCAGGCCCCACCCGATATCGTTGGTGCCTTCGTGGGGGAGGAAGTAGCCGATGAGGTGTCCGCCGCAGCGGGGGATGATTTTGCCCCAGTTCTCCGCGTATTTCTGAAACTGGTCGCGCTGGAAGGGATCGATTTGATAGCGAATGAAGCATGTGATGGTCATGGAGCTCCTTGTGGGCGGCAGCAGCGTTTGCCGGGTGGCGAGCGCAGCCGCGGCGGCGGCCGTTACTTCCACAAACTGACGGCGATCCAACATGGATGGATCATGCGCTTTCGGTTGCGGCAACGCTTCGTTTATCATCGAAGTATGGATGTCGCCGCCGCACGCATTGCCCGCGCCATCGGCGAACCGGCGCGGACTGCCATGCTGTATGCCCTCATGGATCGCCGCGCGCGCACGGCGACGGAGTTGGCCGCGCTGGCGGGGGTGGGAGCGGCAACGGCGAGCGCGCATTTGAAGAGGTTGCTTGAGATGGGCCTGGTCAAAGTGGCGGCGAGCGGGAGGCATCGTTATTACCAGTTAGCGTCGGCGGAGGTGGCGCGGACACTGGAAGCGCTGGGAGTGCTGGCGGGTTCGGAGTTCACGCCCTCGACGCCGGACACGCTGCGCCAGGCGCGCTCCTGCTATGACCACATCGCGGGTTGGCTCGGAGTGGCGCTGCACGACGGATTGATGGCGCGGCGATGGCTGACGCCGGCTTACACGCTGACCAACGCGGGCAGGCGGGGACTCGCGGCGCAGGGATTGGATGTGGGCGCTTTACCGACGCGGCGGCGCTTTGCTTTCGCCTGCCTGGATTGGAGCGAGCGACGCAGCCATCTGGCCGGAGCACTGGGAGCCGCCCTACTCGATCAAGCGTTGGCCAAGCGCTGGCTGCGGCGGGATGCCGGCACGCGCAGCCTGGAGATCACCGCCGCGGGGTACGGCTGGCTCGACAGGCTAGGCATTGCGCGAGTATCGGGCTAAGTCGCCCAGAGGCGGAAGCCGCCGCGCATGGCATTGCGGTTGTCGCCGCGCTCGGCGCCTTTCGGAAGCTTGGACAGCTGCGCGACGTTGCCGCCTCCCAGGACCACATAGTCGGCCTCGAGCGCGGTCTTCAGTTCGTGCACCACTTCGGCGACGTGCTTGCGCCATTTCTTGCGGCCGTCGCGTTTGAAGGCGCGGAGGCCGAGGTACTCCTCATAGGTCTTGCCTTTACGCCAGGGGAGGTGGGCGAGTTCCATGGGCTGCAGCACCTGATCGACGACCATGGCGGAACCGAGGCCGGTGCCGAGACCAAGGAAGAGCATGCGTCCGCCATGGTAGCTGCCTAACGCTTGCATAGCGGCGTCGTTGATGATGCGGACGGGCTTGCCGAAGGCTTTGGCGAATTTGAAGCCGACCCAGCCGGAGCCGAGGTTGAAGGGTTCGCGCAGCGGCCGTCCGTGGACGACGGGGCCGGGATAGCCGATGGAGACGCGATCCCATTCCCAATCCTCGACGCGCGCGAGAACGCCTTTCACCATTTGCGCGGCGGTGAGCGTGGGGCCGGAGTTGAACTTGCGTTCGGTGCGGTGCCCCGAGGCGAGGAACTTGATGTGGGTACCGCCGACGTCGACAACCAAGATTTTCATTTTTTCAAAAGCGGACGTAGTGCGTTCCATACCGTCACGGCCACGACCGCGTTGCCGCGAACCGAGGCGTGAATGCCATCATCTTGCAGCAAACCTGGATCGGCGCGCAAGCGGGGGATCAGATCCTGATAGAGAACCGGAAGCAGGGGGATGTGATCCTGGGCGGCGAGCGAGGGAAAAATATTCTGAAAGGAGCGGACGTAGGGGGCGCCGTAATTGGGCGGCAGGGTCATGCCGACGAGCAGTATGTGAATGCCGGCTTTTTGGAGCGCCACGATCATGGACTGGAGATGGGCGCGGGTGGTGGCGAGGGGCAGGCCGCGGAGGCCGTCGTTGCCGCCGAATTCGAGGATCACCCAGCGCGGATGCAGGGTGATAATCGCGGGCAAGCGCTGGAGCGCGTCGGTGGTGGTGTCGCCGCTCACGCCTTTATTAACGACGCGATAGGGGCTGTGCGCGCGGGCCATGAGACGCGCCAAATCGGCGGGATAGCTGGCGGACGGAGGCACGCCGGCTCCGGCGGTGAGACTATCACCGAAGGCTATAATTAGAGGCGCCGCGGTTTGGCCGGCGGCCATGACCGCCAGCCACGCGAGTACGCACGCCGCCCGCCTGATCCATTGCATGTCTCCTTTAATGATGCTTGAAGTCAGAGGATTGGATAAGGACTTCGTCATTGATTGGCGCGGGGCCCCGCGCGGCTTTGGCCGCGCGACCGGCTTAGGCGCGGGCCGGTTACCGGTGTTGCGGGGCATCGATCTGCAGATCGCGGCGGGCGAGTTTGTGGCCATCATGGGGGCGTCGGGGTCGGGCAAGAGCACGCTGCTGGGCCTGATGGCGGGGCTGGACGCGCCGACGCGGGGAAGCGTTCGCGTCGAGGGAGAGGAGATTACGACACTCAGCGAGGACGCGATGGCGGAGTTGCGGGGGCGGAAGATTGGGTACGTGTTTCAATCATTTCAGCTCCTGCCGACGTTGAATGCGGAGGAGAACGTGCTGCTGCCATTCGAACTCGCCGGCGGCGGAGCAGAGGGGCGGGCGCGGGCGCGGGCGCTGCTGAGCGCGGTGGGATTGAGCGCACGCCGGGAGCACTATCCGGTGCAGCTTTCGGGAGGAGAACAACAACGGGTGGCGCTGGCACGGGCGTTCATGCCGCAGCCGCCGTTGATCCTGGCGGACGAGCCGACGGGCAATCTGGACAGCGCGAATGGGCAGCAGGTGTTGGAACTTCTGCTCGACCTAAACCGTCAGCAGGGCGCGACGCTGGTGCTGGTCACGCACGATCCGTTGTTGGCCAAGCACGCGGGGCGGGTGATTACGCTTGTGGATGGCCGGATCGCGTGAGCGCGCGACGCAGGCTGCGCTGGTCCACCGCATTGGTGCTGGCGGGGAGGGAGCTGCGGTCGGCGCGGGCACGGTTTGCGTTTGTGGTGGTAGCGGTGGCCCTGGGCGTGGGCGCGCTCACCGGAGTGCGGAGTTTCAGCCAATCGTTCCGGGGCATGTTGCTGACGCAAGCGCGGGCGCTAATGGCGGGGGACATTTCGCTGCGCGCACCGGCGGAGGAGACGCCCGAGCAAAGCGCGGCGCTGGCCGCTCTGGCGCGCGAGGGAGTCATCTCGACACGGATTACCGAGTCGGTTTCGATGGCACAGGCGCAGCCGTTGAGCGATCCGGTGCTGACGACGCTCAAGGCGGTGGACCCGAGATTCTATCCGTTTGCCGGAGCTGTCACCACGACGCCGCCGGGCGCTTTGGCGAAGCTCGACGACAACTCGGTGCTGGCTTCGCCCGATCTGCTGCTGCGCACGGGATTGGCGGTTGGCGCGACGCTTTCGGTGGGAGGAGAGAACTTCCGGATAGCGGGAGTTGATCAGGCGGAGCCGGACCGGCTCAACGGAGGATTGGGGATTGGCCCGCGGCTGTTAATGACACCTGGGGGGCTGCGGCGCACCGGGATTCTTCAGTTGGGCAGCCAGATCTCGTCGCGGCTGGTGTTCAAGCTTGGATCGAATGCGCCGCCACTGGGCGAGGTGGAGGCGCGGTTGCGTCAGGCGTTTCGGCGGGAACGGGTCGAGGATTTTCGGCATGGGAACCCGACCGTCGAGCGGGCGCTGGACCACTCGACAACATTTCTGAGCTTGATCAGCTTGATGGCGCTGGTGATCGGTGGGGTGGGTGTGGCGAGCGCGATGCACGCGCACCTGCAGGCGCGGCTTGATTCGATCGCAACGATGAAGGTGCTGGGGGCGCGGACGGCGCAAATCCTGCGCATTTACGGTCTGCAGACGCTGGGGCTGGGGCTGGCCGGCGGCGGGGTTGGGCTGGCGCTGAGCGCGATCGTGGCGCGGGTGCTGCCGGCGCTGGTGGCGAACTATTTTCCGGCGCTGCCGAAGTTGGAGTGGCACTGGTGGCCGGCGATTGAGGGATTGGGCGCCGGGGTGCTGATTACGTTGTTGTTCACGGTGCCGACGCTTTTGCAGGTGCGGAGTATCAAGCCGGGGCTGATTTTGCGTCGGCATGTGAATGCCGGCGAGTGGCACATGCGGCGTCCGGCGGCATGGCTGAGCGGCATGGCGCTGGCGGCCGGGGTAGCGGCGCTGGCTATCGCGCTCAGCGACGAACCGTGGCGGGTGGCGGCGCGCGATGGCGGCTATTTCGTCGCGGCTCTGCTGGTTGCTATGGCGGCGCTGGCGGGGGTGACGTGGCTATTGCTGTTGGTGGCGCGGGCAGCGGTGGGGCGATGGCCGCGGGCGCCGCTGGCGCTCAGACACGGGATGGCGAACTTGTACCGCCCGGGCAGCCTGGCGCAAGCGGTCATGATGGCGCTGGGGGTGGGGGTCATGTTTACGCTCACCGTTTTTCTGTTGCAGCGGGCGCTGCTGGGGGATTTGAGGACTGGGACGCCACGGGGCGTGGCCAACGTTTTCCTGATTGACATTCCACAGTCGCAGACGGCGGCGGTGATGGCGCTGCTTGAACACCAGGCGGGGCTGGAGAACGCGCCGGAGATATTGCAGACGGTGCGGCTGCGGCTGCCTGGGGCGAGGCGTGAAATTAGCGCGGCCACGTTCGACACGCCGCCGAGCGGGGTGCGGCTGGTGCAAGGCGGCTGGAGAACGGGCGCGCGGGAGGTGGCGGTATCACAGGCGCTGGCCAACGCGCAGCGCATCCGCATTGGCGACCGGATCGAGGACGCGCCGGTGACCGCGATTTTTCAGGCGGAGCCGCATCGGATGGTGGCGCGGGTCGAGCTGATCGCTTCGCCGGGCGTGCTGAAGAACTTGCCGGCGACGGTGAACGGCGGGGTGAGGGTTGCGCCGGCCGCGATCCCGGGGCTGGAGCGGGACATGTATGCGGCGTTCCCGACGGTGACGGTGGTGAACATCGCCGACGTGATCGAGCGGGTGGAGCAGGTGGTGGACCAAATTGCGCTGGTGGTGCACTTTATCGCGTTCTTCGCGGTGTTCGCGGGGGCGATTATCCTGGCCTCGAGCGTGGCGGGGACGCGGTTTCGAAGAATGCGCGAGATCGCGATTTTGAAAACATGCGGCGGGACGAAGGGGCGGATCGCGGCGATTTTCTCGACCGAGTTTCTGCTGCTGGGCGGAGTGGCGGGGAGCGCGGGGTGTTTGCTGGCGGTGGGATTTACGTGGGTGATCGTGCACCGGCTGCTGGAGGTTCCGCTGGGGCTCAGCGCGCTTCCCTGCCTGGCGGCGATTGCCGGCACGGCGGCGCTGGCGGTGGCGGCGGGTTGGGCGGCGTGCGCACGGCTGCTCTCCACCAAGCCGCTGGAGATTTTGCGGGCGGAGTAGGCGCTAGTGGGAGGCGAGGAGGGCCCACTGGCCGCGGTCGCGCTTTTCCCAATGTGCGGTTAGACCGAGGCGCGCGAGCCAGGCTTCGGACGGGGCAGGCGCCGAATGATGGAAGTAGCGATCGCCCCAGCGCCGCCAAAACGGCAGCCAAGCCAGCACGTCGCGCCGGGGCTGGTATTCGCGGCTGTAAATGTAGAGCTCGGGGACGGGCTGGGCAATGGCGGCGAGCGATTGCGGGCTGAAATCTTCGAGGGGGTGAATTGGGATGGGAGTGGTGACGTAGCCGAGGTCGGGTTTCGATAGTTCGTCGGTGGCGGGCCAGGCCGTCCATACCGCGCCGTTTGGAGGCGAGGCTTCGAGCGAGCGCGCGGCGGCCTGGTGGAGGTGGACGAATTGGACGTAAGCGAGATTGTCTTCGTAGGGGAACGGGTAGGGTGGATTCCAGAACCAGTTGACTACGAGGAAGGCGGCGACGAGAGCGATCCAAAGTCCGGCGCGGGGGAGCGTCAAAATTGCGCGGGTTGCAAGGATAAAGAACAGAGCCAGGGCGGGGAGCAGATAGCGCGCAAGCACCGCGCCACCGACCACGGCGTGAAAGACGAGGTAGACGGCGATGATCGCGCAAATTTGATTGGCGCGGGGCCCCGCGCGGCTGTCGCCACGCGACGGCGTCGCGCCACGGGGCAAGAGGGCATGGTTGTGGGTTCGGTCGCGATGGCGGAAGGCCGCCCAGAGAGCGAGAGCGGTGAGGAGCCAGGTACCGTTGTAGCCAGCCAACTGCCAGATGCGGCGCAGGAGAGACATGCCAATGCGGGGCAGTGAGAATGCCGCCTGGCCGACGTTGTAGGCGAAGTACTGCGGGTTGCCGAACCAGTAGCCGGTGATGTGGTGGTAGAAAACGAACCATCCGGCGAGGGTGGCGATGGGCAGAAGCAGCCAGGGGGAGAACTCGACTACGAGCAGCGTCACAGGCACAATGACGGCCGTCTCCTTGGTCAGGCAAGCGGCGGAGAGCAAGGCCGCGCGCTGCCATCTGTGGCGCGGGAAAACAAGAGCCCAGACTACGAGCGCGGCAACGGGGAGGTCCAATTGCGCCATGGTGGACTGGGCAAAGCATAGGGGCGCGATCGCGATTAAAAACGCCGGCACGGCGGCCTGCCGACCGGACATGTGCCGGCGCGCGAGATGGTAGACGCCGCAGACCAAGGCTGTTGCCCAAACCAGCATCGCGACGCGCGTAGCCCAGGGGTGCGCTCCGGTGGCGGTCCACACGAGGGCTAGCCAGGCAGAGAGCAAGGGAGGATGCCCGTTGGCGAGCGTAGTCTGCGGAATCAGCCAGCCGTGACGGAAGAAGTCGAGGGCGGCGGCGACGAAGTACCCAGCTTCGTCCCAGTAGTAGGGGAGGTTGAGGAGGGGCGCGTGGGCGACCAGCAGGGCGAGAAAAACAGAAACAGGAAGCAGGAGCCTCCGCATGCCAATTCGCCGCTACTGCACCGGACCCGGCGGCTGCAGCGGCTGCAGTTGGATCTCGCCGAAGGCCTTCTCGTAATTTTCCATGTGGGTCTTGAGAAGGTTCAACACAGCCTTTGCCTGCTGCGGGCTGAGAAACACGCCCTGGAACATGTGGAGCTCGACCTCGTCGGCCTGCTTCTGTTCGAGGCGGCCGAACTGCAGGAAGAAGTCCCAGGTGGAAGGCCGGACCTGAACGGAGTTGGCGTAATCCTCGCGGTAGTCGGGGCGCTGAATGATTTTGACGGTATTCATAAGCTTAGACGCCGAGTTTCTTCAGCTCCTCCATGTAGTATTTGCGGTAGAGAATGTCCCATTCGTCGGAGCCTTCGAGGATGTTCTTTTTCTGGGAGGTGATCTTGAGGCGCACGGCCTCATCCATGCGGGCTTCGCCGATGAAAAGCTGTTCGAGCAGCTTGCGGATTTCGAGGCGCACGGAGTTGTTGTCTTCGATGAAGTTCACTTCCGGGCGCTTGGCCAGGGCCTCGGTGACGACGTGGGAGAGCTGATTGATCTTGTCGCGCGAGACGCGCATTAGAGCACCACCTTGTGCTTGCGCACCAGCTCGGCCTTGATCTTCTTGAAGGAATCGCCGTAGCCGGCGCCGAGGCGGGACATGTCCTCGGCGTGGGCGGAGAGAATGGCGCGGGCTTCGTCGTTGATACGGTCCTCGACGCCAAACTCATCGGTGAGGGCCTGGTGGATGGCGTCGGTCATGGCGGGAGGGTTGGGGGTGGAAACCATTTCGTCCTGCACCAGTTTGTGGGTCAGCACCCGCGAGAGATAGACGATGTATTCACGTGCGATGCGCATGTTGAAGAACTAAGTCTAGCACCGGCACGTCGGCTTCTAAAAAGTCGTATCCGGGCAGGCTCCCGGGCGCGGCCCAGGCGATGGATTCGAAGACGAGATTGCGCGGTTCGCCGGTAAAAGACGTAATGGCGTAAAAGGCCAACTCGAATTCGGTGCCGGGAGCGCCGGGGAGGCGCGCGATGAGTTCGCCGACGGTGACGTCGATGGCGAGCTCTTCGCGGAGTTCGCGCACGAGGGCGGCTGATTCGGTTTCACCGGGTTCAACTTTGCCGCCGGGAAATTCCCATTGCAGGGGGTGGGAACCGCGGCTGGAACGCTGGCAGATGAGGATGCGTCCGGCGCGCTCAAGAACGCCGGCCACCACCAGGATCATTGATTGGCGCGGGCCCCAGCGCGGCTGTAGCCGCGCGACCCGCTTGGGCGCGCCGCCGGAATGGGGACCCCTGTGCCCCAATCCGGCGTCGCGCGGCTTTGATTGGCGCGGGCCCCAGC
>DATNFK010000057.1:0-31406 GCA_035606395.1 Terriglobales bacterium
CCTTCTTCACAGCAAAAGCGCGAAACTGCGGAGTGTGGCGCCCATTTTCATCGCGTGCGATCATGTAGGATCTCCTATTTCAGCCCACTGCCGGATTCAGTGTCCCACATTATCCGTGCGCCAAAAAGGGGCTCACTCCAAATTGTCTCGGTGAGACGATTTAGGTTGTGCTGGAGACTGGGTGCGGGGTGCGCGGCGTTGTGAATGGTTAGACGGTTCGCGCGTACGCGTGTTCGACTGCTTTGGCGGTGGGCGATGCAGCTATAGCGCCGCGGCGGAGCCAGTGCTTTACGGAAGACGCGGGCGACGGCTACCGGGGTGGGGAGGCCGGCAGGCTGCGCGGCGGTGGAAGCGTTCGAAAGTTTTGCATGAAATGTGCCATTTTCGGCGAACGGCTCTAGCGCGGCTACAGTCGCAGGTTTCCCATCGCGCGGTGCTTGCGGGGGCTTGCCGTCGTCGCATTCGCTGGTGGGATCGAAGTGGAAATCGTAGTCGCGGTCGGCTTCGGGTCCGCAGTCGAAGGCGGTGCCGTCGAGGGAGAACATCGCCTGTTGCCATTTCTGGAGCAGGGCGAGGCCGCGGGGATCGAACGTGAGGTCGGCCAGCGCCTTCCAGTAGCTGAATTTGTAGGAGGCCTTGGCGCGCGCCTGGTTGATGAGAGTGGTGCCCTCGGTGATAATGCGCGCCGACCAGACGGTGGCGAACCACAGGCGGAAATGGGGATTCTTGCACCAGTTGTAATAGGTGCGGCGCCCGACGTCGCACGCCTCGCAGAACTCGCGCACGGTGCGGATGGATGGGTAGTCGTGGATCGTGTTCAGGAGCCGGCGCTGGTCGGCGGTGGGCCGGAAGTTGCGCGCGGCTACAGGATCAAAATCGGCAATCGCTGTCGCCATAGGAATCATCCTTTCACCCGGTTCGATTCGAGCGTAAGGATGGGGGTGGCCACGCACGGGGTGACTTTACAGCGACTGAATTGTGACGGGCTGTAGAGTCCTGACGCGCGAGCGCCGTTGGCGTCGGGCTCAGCTAGCGGTGCGCCAAGTAGAGGTGTCGCCCCTGATTTGGTAGAGGGCGATGTACTTGAGCGGCGATTTCCGGCCATCCCCAGCCAACTTGTGCAACTTTTTGCTATGCACGCAAGTGTTCTTGAGCGGGGATTTCCGGCCATCCCCAGCGGCGTTGCGCGAGAGCTGGGTCAGCTTCGAAGTGTACTTGAGCGGCGATTTCCCGTGAAACTTATGTTGTGGCGACTACAAAAAAGGCTGATATTCACCGCCGGAGGCAGCGTCGCGCTGTTGTTTCTTGAGACAGTGGACATTGCGCGTCAGCTTAGTCGCCTTTGAGCGCGTGTGTCCCTGACATTCGTGCTCGTCGAGGCTGTCGCACTTATAATTCTCGTATTGCTTTTGGTTGCGCACGTGCGGGCCTACAACGTCGCTGACGGCGTTGAGCCGCACTCTAATGTGAGAAGCCTTGTTGTAAAGACCGTGACCTATAGATTGTTTGTCGTCGCGCTGAGTCTATTGCCAATTGCCGGGGCCGTCGCCGGCGTTGCGGACAGCGGCGTTTGCCTGGCTCCGGCCAGCGTTCAAATGGTGCCAGTGGCTTCCCAGCGAGGCGCTCCGGCTGCTACTAGCGGCGCTCGTGTAGCATCCGAAGCGGCGCGAGGTCGATAGCAAAGAGGAGATCATGATGTCAAGTCCGAAAGTCGATCGCGATAGTGAGGCGCACCTTGTTGCGGCTGTCTGCATTATCGAAGGTGTGCTGGGATTGTTAAGCGTTGATCAACGTCTTGCCCGGCTCGGGCACTCACCGTCGAATTCGGTGAGAGTCGCGGAGACAGTGGGCTGCGCCATCTTTGCATTGGCAGTCACTCGATTGCTGCGTGCATCCACAGCAATTCGCGCAGCGACACCGGATCGAGCCCGCCGTTTGATTCTAAGCGCGCTCTGGCTGATTGCGCTCACTCTTTCGGTACTACTCCCGATCTCGTACGCCGCGGGACTGTGACCGCCCAAGTCGCGCATTTCCCGGCAGATAGATCAAAGGCAATGGAATAATGCTTCATTCGACACCGACGAATCGCCAACTTTTGCTCGGGGTGGGGCTGCCGCACTCGGTGGGAGCATGGCGGTTATGCCAGTCGACAGGTCGGGGCCAACGCGCCGTTTGCCATGGTCGGCGGTGCCGGTTTGCGCGTGGTTTTCGCAAGCAGCCTAGAATTTGAGAAGATTGTGAACCAATTCTACCCTGTGGGTGCCGAAACGACTCGGCGCTAAAAGAGCAGCACCGCCTTGGTATCATTAAGGATGTCTGCTGAACGACAACAGGCGCTGTATGCGGCGCTGGGCTCGCGCATTTTGGTCCTGGATGGGGCTATGGGGACGATGCTGCAGCAGCGGCACCTCACGGCTGCTGACTTCGGGGGGCCGGAGCTCGAGGGGTGCAACGAGATCCTGGTCAAGACGCGGCCGGACGTGCTGCTTGATATTCATCGTGAATACCTTGCCGCGGGGGCGGACATCATCGAGACTGATTCGTTTGGGAGTACGTCCATTGTTCTGGCCGAGTACGGGTTGCAGGATCAGACGTCCGAGCTGAACCGGCTGGCGGCCGCGCTGGCGCGGCAGGCGGCGGATGAGTTCTCGACGCCGGAGCGGCCGCGGTTTGTGGCGGGATCCATCGGGCCGACTACCAAGGCCATTACCGTCACCGGCGGGGTCACGTTCGAGCAGCTCGTGGCGGCGTTCGAGCAGCAGGCTGACGCGCTGGTCGAAGGCGGCGCCGACATCCTGCTGGTGGAGACTTGCCAGGATACGCGGAATATTAAAGCCGCCATTATTGGGATCGAGGCGGTGGCGAAACGGCGGGGGCTGCCCATACCGGTGATGGTTTCGGGGACGATCGAGCCGATGGGAACCATGCTGGCCGGGCAAACGGCGGAGGCGTTGTGGGTTTCGCTCGAACATGCGCCACTCCTCTCCATCGGGCTGAACTGCGCCACGGGGCCGGAGTTCATGACCGATCACATCCGGACGCTGAGCTCGCTCAGCCATCGTTTCATCTCCTGCTATCCCAACGCCGGGCTGCCGAACGAGGACGGGAAATACCTCGAGACTCCCGCGAGTCTTGCCCATCAGCTCGAGCGGTTCGTTAACCATGGCTGGGTCAACATCATTGGCGGGTGCTGCGGGACGACGCCGGAGCACATCCGGGCGCTGGCGGAGATGGTGCGGGGCAAGGCGCCGCGGGCGCTGCCGGAGGCGTCGCACCGGGCGCTGTACAGCGGGATTGAGACGATCGAGGCGGAGGAGTCCACGCGTCCGCTGATTGTCGGCGAGCGGACCAACATCGTGGGCTCGCGGCTGTTTAAGCAGCTCGTGGCGGCGGAACAGTGGGAGGAGGCGACGGAGGTCGCGCGGCGCCAGGTGAAGAACGGGGCGCACATTATTGACGTTTGCCTGCAGAGCACGGAGCGGGACGAGATGGGGGACATCCCTCCGTTTTACGAGAAGCTGATTCGGAAGATCAAAGCGCCGGTGATGGTGGACACGACCGATCCCAAGGCGCTCGAGCTTTCGCTGACGTACTGCCAGGGGAAGAGCATTATTAATTCGATCAATTTGGAGGACGGCGAGGAGAAGTTCGAGCGGGTGTGCCCGATTGCGCGGCGGTACGGGGCGGCGCTGGTGGTGGGGTGCATTGACGAGGATCTGCAGCAGGCGCAGGCGTTTACGCGGGAAAGGAAGCTCAGCGTCGCCGAACGGTCGGTGGAGCTACTGACCAAGAAGTACGGGTTTGCGGCGCATGACTTGATCATCGATCCGCTGGTGTTTCCATGCGCGACCGGGGATGAGAACTACATCGGGGGGGCGGCGGAGACGATCGAGGGGCTGCGGCTGATCAAGGAGCGGATTCCGGACGTGAAGACGGTGCTCGGGATCTCGAACGTTTCGTTCGGGCTGCCGGCCAACGCGCGGGAGATCATCAACTCGGTTTTCCTGTACCACTGCACCAAGGCGGGGCTGGACCTGGCCATCGTCAACGCGGAGAAGCTGGAGCGGTTTGCGTTCATCGTCGAGGCGGAACGGAAGCTGGCGGAGGCGCTGCTGTTTAATACACCGCCGCCGGAGATTGCCGCGCCGACAGACTGGCGGGAGCAGACGCGGGAGCAGAAGATTGCCATTAACCAGTTCCATATCGCCGCCATTGCCGAGCACTTCAGGGCGAAAACGCGGACGGTGAGCAAGAAGGACGCGGCTCGGGATTTGCCGCTCGATGAACGGCTGGCGCGGTACATCGTGGAAGGAACGAAAGATGGGCTGGTGGCCGACCTCGACCTGAAGCGGGCGGAGGGGGCGGCGCCGCTGGACATCATTAACGGTCCGCTGATGACGGGGATGGCGGAGGTGGGGCGGCTGTTCAACAACAACGAGCTGATCGTGGCCGAGGTCTTGCAGTCGGCCGAGGCGATGAAGGCGGCGGTGACGCACTTGGAGCAGTACATGGAGAAGGCGGACACGGCGGCCAAGGGGCGGGTGGTGCTGGCGACGGTCAAGGGCGACGTGCACGACATTGGGAAGAATCTGGTGGAGATTATCCTGTCGAACAACGGATACGACATCGTCAACCTGGGCATTAAGGTTCCGCCGGAGGCTTTAATCGAGGCGGTACACAAGCACCAGCCGGACGCGGTGGGGTTGTCGGGGCTATTGGTGAAGAGCGCGGGGCAGATGACCATCACGGCCGGGGATTTGCGCGACGCCGGGATTGCGGTGCCGATGCTGGTGGGCGGGGCGGCGCTGTCGGACCGGTTTACGAGGACGAGGATCGCTCCGGAGTATGGGGGGGCGGTTTGCTATGCCAAAGATGCGATGTCGGGGCTGGCGCTGCTGAACCAGATTATGGATCCGGCGACGCGGGATGAGGTGGCGGCGCGGCATGCTCCGGAGCGGGCGGCGGCGGTTGCGGTCGCGGCGGCGTTTGAGGCGGCGCCGATTTCGACGCAGCGGAGCGGGAAGGTCAGGACGGATATTGAGATTCCGGCGCCGGTGTGGCTGGAGCGGGTGGTGAGGAGCGTTCCGCAGTTGACAGAGATTTGGAGCTATATCAATCCGCTTATG
Organism: Terriglobales bacterium; assembly: GCA_035606395.1. GTDB lineage: Bacteria > Acidobacteriota > Terriglobia > Terriglobales > SCQP01 > SCQP01. The sequence continues at coordinate 5,127 of DATNFK010000057.1, forward strand.
CTGTATCGGCACCACCTGGGGTTCAAGGGGAATTTCGAGGCGGCGCTGGCGGCGCGGGATTCGCAGGCGCTGGAGTTGTTTGAACTGGTCGAGGAGGTGAAGCGGGAGGCGGCGGAGTTTTTGAAGCCGCGGGCGCTGTGGCAGTTCTTTGAGGCGGAGCCGGAGGGGAACGCGATTCATTTGTTCGCCGCGGGGGCGAAGACGCCGCTGCATACGTTTGAGTTTGAGCGGCAGCGAAGAGCGGATGGGTTGTGTTTGGCGGATTACGTCCTGCCGCCGAAGAATGGGATGCGGGATCATTTGGCGCTGATGGTGGTCACGGCGGGGGCGGGGGTGCGGGAACGGGCGGAGGCGGCGAAGAACGCGGGGCGGTACGTTTATAGCCACGCTTCGCAGGTGCTGGCGCTCGAGACCGCCGAGGCGACGGCGGAGTGGCTGCACCGGAGGATACGGGAGGATTGGGGTTTTCCCGATCCGGCGGAGATGACGATGAAGGAGAGGTTTACGTCGCGGTATCGGGGGAAGAGGTACGCGTTTGGGTATCCGGCGTGCCCGAACCTCAACGACCAGGTGGGGTTTTTTAAGATCATGCGGCCGGAGGAGATTGGGGTGGAGCTGACCGAGGGGATGATGATGGAACCGGAGGCGTCTACTAGTGCGCTGGTGTTCCACCATCCGGATTGCGCTTACTTTTCGGTTAGCGACGAGGCGGCGGGGCGGGGGATCGTAAGGGATCTGGTAAGCGCTAATTAGGCAAGTTCGGATTAGAGTTTCTGGTCCAGATCGTGATTAGGGCCATTACTACGCCAATCCACGTTGCCGCGATCGCTATGGACCCCAGGAATGGGTGCATTCCTATTTGGATGCCAGGGGCTGTTGCTGGGTCAGGCAATGAAACGCGCCAAGGCCCCAGATTAGGTCGCCCGCCGCTGTGAGGCGGTAGCACCGCGCCCTACGCCAATTCTCCGTCACGTCCCAACGGCCATAATCCAGGGCTCCATCTCATGCGATGCAGGCAGGGTAGAGCACCCCCTCCTCGATGCGCAGCAAATCGTCGGCCACCTGCTGCACATAGCTGGCAATCTCAAACCCGTGCATCCCCTCCCCCGCCTCCGGCTAAGTGCTCTGAGCACAAGCAACGCCAACGCCCCTGAAGTGCATTCTGCCCAGTAGATAGCTACGGTAGCAAGAGCGGAGCAGTTACTCCGCCCGGAATGGCCGGCGGGAACTAGTGCGGCAGACCAAGAGTTGGCGCCAGATCACCGGGGGGCTGTGGCAGCGGTTCTGGAGGCAAATGAGATCACTCCGCAGGATTTGGTCCTTCATCCGCCGCAATCAACGGGAGTGGAAGATCACCGACGAACTGGAGTCGCGTGTCGCGCTGCGCGCCGATGCGAACAACGGCGCACCCGCGCCGCCTGCGTACGCTCGCGCGGTATAGAGATTGCCGGCACCCCCTCCTTCTTGCGTAGCAACGGCCCCGGAGCCGTTCTGCTATAGCCGATCATGCTGACGATGTGGTTTGGGCGCCAGTTCTGATATTTCGCGCCTCGCTGCGGGAGTAGGGCGTTTGCGATAGGGAATGCGACAGTGCCCGTGGCCGTGAACGGTACCGCATCAATGAATGACCGCGCGGCCATAACTGCCTCCAGGCTGGCCTTGATCACTCGTTCCGGCGGATTGTATACAAAATTGTCACAGTTTGTAACAATTCACTTTTTCTGTTCCTCCAGCCTTTTTCGCTTGATATGCACTCCGGCCAGCTTATTTGATCAACGATGTCGCGCAGGGCGTTGTACTGGTCGCCGGCGAATGCTTTACGGTGGAAACCACCGAGGCCCACGACTATAACTTTGTAGGCCGACTGGTCGGCTGAAACATCCCCAAAAATAATTTTGTCACGGCTAACTCGTTTTGTGTTTATGCTTCGCTGTGTAAGCGCAGGAGCAAGACCAATGCAAGAGCAACAGCACGATGAAGTCCTCAGCCGAGCCGCCGAGCCGCCAAATTCCAGGCGGCGATTCCTCCTCGAAATAGGCAGCCTTACCGCACTGGCCACCAGCGCCACTGCTGCCATCGCGGCGCCAACCGTTGCGCACGATGACCGGGCCTCCGACGCGCTTGCGCTTCGAACCCGAGCCGCGGAGGAGGAGTATCGAGTTGCCGCGGTCGTCGCACGCACCAACGGTGATGAAGCGCGATATCCAAATTTCATCGGAAATTTCAGCAAGGGACTGCCACACAACGGGGTCGGCGAAGTCTCTCCTGTCGCCTACCTAGGGCTTTTGGCGGCTATATTTGCCGGCAATGCGGCAGGGTTTGAAGACATCCTTCTCGGCGGCAACCAGAAGCTGGTGAATCCACTCGCGGGCGTGGCATTTGACTTGGAGGGCATCGACATTCAAAAGCTCGCCACCCCGCCCCCGGCACCATTGGACAGCGCGGCGCGGGCGGCGGAGATGGTCGAGCTGTACTGGATGGCCTTGGCCCGCGACGTGCCCTTTGAAGACTACCCCAACCAATCTATTATCGCGCAGGCCTGCGCCGAGTTGAGCTCGCTTCATGCCTTCGCCGGCCCAAGCTTTAACGGGCAAGTTACACCTGCGAGCCTATTTCGCGGCTTTACCGCGGGCGATGCGGTGGGCCCGTATGTCTCCCAGCTATTTCTGACCCCGTTCGCCTACGGCCAGTATCACCTCGACGGCCGCATCACCACCTACGTGTCAGGCATCGACTACATGTCCACCCAATCGGCGTGGCTGGCAGTGCAGAACGGCCAAGGCTCGGGCAACCTTCCCTTCGGAGGCAACCAGGCAGATCCGGTGCCGCGCTATTTCCGTAACGGCCGCGATCTGGCCGCCTATGTGCATTCCGATCAGGTTTGTCAGGCTTTCTACAATGCCGGGCTTCGCCTGTATGCGCTGAATGCAGCGGCGAACCCGGGCAATCCGTACTTGCGGCTGAGCAAGCAGGCGCCGTTCGCAACCTTCGGTGCGCCGCACTTTCTCACGCTGCAGGCGGAAGCCGCGCTGCGCGCAATGAAGGCTGTTTTTTACCAGAAGTGGTTTGTCCACCGCCTGCTGCGCCCGGAAGCCTACGCCGGGCTTGTTCACATGGAGTTTACGCGACAAGCCAACTATCCCCTGCACCGTAGCGTGCTCGAATCGGCGGCAGTGGCTGCGATTGCCCAGCGGTGGCAGAGTTGGTTCCTTCCGCAAGTGTTTCCTGAGGGCTCACCCCAGCATCCGTCCTACACCCAGGCGCACGGAGGCGTGGCCGGCGCCTGCGCTACGATTCTCAAGGCGGCGTTTGATGGCCAGCAACCGTGGGCGGCGTTGCCTGCGCCGTTGCAAGTGGCCGCAGTGACGGCCTGGGACTGATCCCTTACCAAGGCGCCGACGCCGGTCTCGTCACCGTGAACGGCGAAATCGATAAGCTCTGCGGCAACATCGCCCTCGCCCGCAATTTCGCTGGCGTCCATTGGCGCTCTGACTACGAACAGGGGCTTTATTTGGGCGAAGCCATGGCATTGACGATTTTGGCCGACCAACGCAAAACCTATGGTGAATCATTCTCCGGATTTACCATTACCAAGTTTGACGGAACCACGATCACTGTTTGAGGAAAGTCGTTATGCCTAACCCATTCGCGCGCTTTACGAAAATGCAAGCCGTGGTAATTGCCTGTGTGGCCATCGCCGCAGTGGCCCTGCCGCTTCGGCGCCGCCCGGCGGCTGCGCCGATCCGCACGGTACGCCAAACCATGAAAATGCCGTCGGGCGATATGGCAATGCCGCAAACAGTCGTCTGCGGCCTGTGGCGAACCGACGGCGACTTCCATTCCAGAATCTTCATTAAGAATGCACTGATGGTAGCTGGACTCGCGGTTACGCCGACCCTCTACATGACCGACGGCACGCCCTTCCAATTGGCGCCGATCGAGATTCCGATGTCGGGCGAGGCGACGCTCGATATTAACGCCGCCATCGCCAATGCGTCCGGCAGCATTTCCGGGCACGTCTCGCATTTTGGCAGCGCTTCGCTCACCTATATGTGGGACGGCCCCGGGCACGTGGCGGCCTCCATGAACATGCTTGACCTTCCCCACAGCCTCACCTTCACCCAGGCTTTTGTGGATGCATCGCCGTCCCTCAACATGCTCGCGCCAGTCGCCCCAACCGCGGGCTATGCGACGTGGCGCCATGCCGCGATGCAATTCGTTCCCGCCGTTCTCCGAACGAAAACGATCGACGCCCAGACCATGCCATCTCCAATGGCGCAGGCGGACGAGGGGCTTTGGTGGCTGCGCGACGATGGCGTGCGCGCGTACTTCTCCTTGGCCAACGTCTCGAACCAACCCATCGACGCCCGTTACCAGATCACCGGCAGTGGCGGCACCAGCCTTGACTGGAGGCAGGTCGAGCTGGCGCCACACCAAACCAGGGAATTCGCGCTCGATAGCTCAATCGACAGCCTGCCGCGTATCGAACGCTCCGGCGGCGGCATCCGGGTGGAGCAGGTCAGCGGTCCGGCACAGGCCGTAAATGTCGCCGGATGGCTGGAAAACCCCGAGGAAGGCTTCTCCGCCAATATAGACTTCGCCACCTCCGGTGCCATGCCGCCGCCCAACATGGGGTTGCCACCAATACCGCAATCGCCCACCGTCACCTTAGCGGCCGCCGGGCTGATGTTGGGCAAGCCCATGGCGGCGAATCATTTCCCCGAAAAGGTTCGATTCGCGCCTTACGGCCACCTGCGCAACACAACTGACCGCTGGCTGGACGTGTCGGTGTCGGTGGATTTGGGAATGGCCATGGGCATGGCGGGATCGGCGACTTCTGGCCGATCGCTCCTGCCGGATTTGCCGGTTCGTCTCGGACCGGGAATGGAAACCGAGGTCCCGCTGGAGGCACTCGCCGACAGGCTCGGGCGTAAGATGGGAATTGACGCCGACAGCACCGAGGGCGCGATGCTCAACTGGTCAGCCACCTACACCGGCCAAACTGGCGAGCTGCTGCTCTCCACCGGCAGCACCGACCAAAGCGGCAACTACGTCTTCGAGGTAATGCCGCAGCGTGTCAATTCGAGCGCCGGCGAGAAGATTCCCTACTGGAGCACGGCTGACGGTAACGACACCATGTTTGCGTTGTGGAACCCCGGCTCCGCAACCCAGAACGTCGTGTTGACGCTCTACTCGGCGGACGGCATGCACAGCTACGCGATGCCGATTGCGCTCGCGCCCATGGCATCTACCATGGTGGACGTTGCCATGGACCTGGCAATGATGCGCGGCACGCCAGACGCCAGCGGCAACACCTTGCCGTCGGACGTGCAATCGGGAAGCGCCATGCTGGAGCCGGCTGGTATACCCGGGGTCGGCCCCAACGGGAAAATCCTGATGCCGAAGACCGGCCCGCCCGAGATGCAGGTGGTGGCGAGCGTCGGGATTTTTAACGTCACCACGGCGACCTGCGGCGGTTTGTGCATGGACTGCTGCTATTACGACTGTGCCTACGTGGATGCATCGCCGGTGAACGTCGGCACGACAATCTCCGCGACATTTTATGTGGAGGATTGCTGCGGCGTCTGGTGGGATGACACGAGCTACGCATCCTGGTCGAGCAGCGACCCCAGCATTGCCACCTCGAACGGCGGCGGAAGCTTCAATACGGTCGGCGCCGGCACCGTCGATTTGGAAGCACAAATTCTCATGCATGCCCAGGACCCGACCAATTACCACTGCATCGACTCCTGCGGAGACGGCTGGGTGGTCGGCGATTTCGATGTTCCCGTTGCGCCAGTCATCACGTCGATCGATGCTGCTCAAGGCTTGATCGGATCGAGCGTCGACATGGAGATCGACGGTAATGGCTTTTCCGGATCGCCCACAGTTAATGTCAGTGGCGGCGGTGCAAGCGCCAGTAATATAAGCCTACTCTCAAGCACGGCAATCGATTCCACATTGGCCTTAACCACTGCGGCGACGCCGAATAGCGTTCAGATCAGCGTGACCGTCAATGGCGTTTCGAGCAACGCCCTGACCTTTACCAGACAAATCCCACATCTCGAGGTATATCATGACGCCATGCTTCCGGTACCAAACGGTTGCGGCATTCCGTATACCATTCGCAATATTACTTATAACATCGTCGATCAAAACGAGAATGCGGTAACAACGCCGATTAAGGAGGTGTTCAACAGCTTGAGCGCAAACAGCTGCGCGAATGGATCTCCATCACCAACCGTCTGCACTGGCGGCGGGACTTCCCAATTTACGGACACTCTTTCCGTTTATTGCAATACCGTTGGCGGCAGTTGCGGCTTCAGCCTTCAGAATCAATGGCAAAGCTGCCCATCGAATGGAATTGCGGTTCCTCTGGGCACAACCAACTGGCAAATCCTGAATAGCGTTACCACGCTTACGCTCGGTTCGAGCACCTATTCATTGCCACTTTCAGGAACGGCGACGCCAGTGCCATCCGGTACAAAAATCTTTCCCTAGAGCAATATGACACGCTATCCATCATTGATACTGATGATGCTCTTCGCGATTTGTGGCGTCCAGCGGAGGTCGGAGCTTCGCGAACCGGTTTTGAGATCGATTCAAGGCACAGCGTTGGCTCCAAGCGGAAGGCCTGTGGCTCACGCATGGGTACAAGCCATGCACTTTCCGCCTCAGGCGGGACAACCGGGGCTGGTTCCGCAAGCCTATAGCGATTCTAAAGGCGAATTCGAAATCTCCGGGCTTTCTCCGGGGTCCTACCTGCTTTGGGCCGGCAAGCCTGCCGAGTATTTCCCTGATTTCATAGCCGACCAATTTATAGGTGTCAAACCGCCCATGCAGCTCGTCGTGCCAAACAATGCGGACCTGCGCAATGTACGGGTCATTCTTGGCCCGCTGAGCGCCGGACTCAAGTTGGCAATACACGCCGTAGCTTCCGGCGAGCGGCTCGAAGCTCTAACGACTCTTTGGCGATTAAGCGCACCAAGTGCTAACCTTAGTACTCTCAAGGCAGTGTCCCTTGTTCCAACCGTTCCGTTTCTTGGTCGTGTATCCCTAAGGGGCTACCAACAGTGCAATCTCGGCCAGCCTTCAAATCCGCTGCTCATTGCAGCGGCAACGACAGAGACGATCGACGTAACCTTGACACCGTCGGCTGCCCCGAATCAACGCGAGCCTTGCGCGAGGCTGGTCGCAACGTCGACCGACAGGTTCAATGGGCGCTGAACGTAAGATTGACGACAGTGCCGGAGCCGGCCAGCATTACTGACCTGCTACCCAACTTTGGTCGATCCAGGTTGCCGCGATCGCTATGGACCCCAGGAATGGGTGCATTCCTATTTGGATGCCAGGGGCTGTTGCTGGGTCAGGCAATGAAAAGCGCCCAGGCCCCAGATTAGGTCGCGGCAATCTATTGGAACTATCCGGCGGGTGGGGAAGAGGCGCTGGAGGGTTTCGCGGGCGATCTCGTCGTTCTTGTCGGCGAAGGCGGGGAGCAGGACTACTTCGTTCGCGATGTAAAAATTGGCGTAGCTGGCGGGGAGGCGCTGGCCTTCGTACTCGACGGGTGCGGGCATGGGTAATGTGTGGACCGTGAAGGGCATGGCGCGCAGGCGGCGGAGATTGTCCTGAAGGGGGGCGTAGTTGGCGTCGGCGGGGTCGTCTTCGACGACGGTGACTACGGCGTCGGGGGCGACGAAGCGGGTGAGGTCGTCAACGTGTCCGTCGGTGTCGTCGCCGACGATGCCGTCACCCAGCCAGAGGACTTGGGTCGCGCCGGTGTACTCGCGGAGAAGCGCGGCGATTGCGTCGCGGTTTAGATGGGGGTTGCGGTTGGGGTTGAGGAGGCAGGCTTCGGTGGTGAGCAAAAGGCCCTGGCCGTTGACGTCTATTGAGCCGCCTTCCATGACGATGCCGGGGTGCAACACTTCGAGGCCTAGGAGTTCGCCGACTTTGGTGGGGACTACGTCATCGAGATCGTAGGGGGGGTACTTGCCGCCCCAGGCGTTGTAGCCCCAGTCCACGATTTTCTGCCGGCCATCGGGGCCGTTGAGGAACATGGGGCCGTGGTCGCGGATCCAACTGTCGTTGGTGGGGATTTGGTGGATTAGGCAGCGGATGCGGGGGACGCCGGCGGCGTCGAGGATCTTGCGGGCGTCCGCTTGCATTTCGCTGTCGCGGACGTTGATGTGGACCAACTCGCCGGGGGCGAGGAGGCGGGCCATCTCGGCGAAGATGGGCGGGATGAGCGAGAGCTTTCCGGGCCAACTAGCTTCTTTGTGGGGCCAGGCCAGCCAGGTCGCGGCATGGGGAGCCCACTCGGCGGGCATGCGGAAGGCTGGGTTCAATCGCGGAGCCGCCGGGTGAGGTCTTGGTAGGCGTCCACGCGGCGGTCGCGGAGGAAGGGCCAGTGCTGGCGGGTTTGCTCGACCAGATCCAGATCCACTTCGGCGGTGACGATGGCGGGATTGCTGGCGCCGGCTTTGGCGAGGACCTGACCTGATGGGTCAGCTATGAAGCTGTGGCCCCAGAATTCTATTCCCTGATAGCCTTCGGGTCCTCCGTCCGTGCCTTGGTCTTTTTCCAAGCCGACGCGGTTGGGGACGGCGACGAAGACGCCGTTCGCCACCGCGTGGGAGCGCTGAATGGTTTGCCAGGAATCGAGCTGGCGTGCGCCCCACTCGGCTTTTTCGGCAGGGTGCCATCCGATGGCGGTGGGATAGACGAGGATTTCGGCGCCGGCAAGGGCGGTGAGGCGGGCGGCTTCGGGGAACCATTGATCCCAGCAGACGAGGACGCCGAGCGTCCCGACGGCGGTCTTGAAGGTGCGGAAGCCGAGGTCGCCGGGGGTGAAGTAGAACTTCTCGTGATAGAGCGGGTCGTCGGGGATGTGCATCTTGCGGTAGCTGCCGAGGAGGGTGCCGCCGGCGTCAATCACAACCGCGGTGTTGTGGTAGATGCCGGCGGCGCGGCGCTCGAAGAGCGAGGCCACAAGGACGACTCCGGACTTGCGGGCGGCGGCGCACAAGGCATCGGTTGTGGGGCCGGGGATAGACTCGGCCAGGGCGAAGTTGGCGTGGTCTTCGCGCTGGCAGAAATAACGCGAGCGGAAGAGTTCCTGGGTGCAGACGAGTTGGGCTCCCTCTTTGGCGGCCTGCTCGATTTGGGCGAGGGTCGAGGCGAGGTTGGCGGCCGGGTCGGCGGTTACCTTGGCTTGCAGGAGCGCGATTTTGATCTTGCGGGGCATTCGAAACTATTTTAACGGTACAGGACGATGACCAGATACAAATAGACCCAGGTGATGTCGAGCATGTGCCAGACGATGGCGGTGAGTTGGAGGATGAGCGGACGTTCGGCGGGGAGGCGGCCGCGAGCGACGCGGCTGACGACCCAGAAGAGGAGGCCGAGGGCGATCGAGAGGTGGGCGGCGTGGAGGGCGGTGACGAGGAAGAAGAATCCGCTGTTGGGTTGGTTGCCGGCATAGACGCCGGCGGCGAAGAGGACGCTCCAGGCCCAGGCTTGCCCGACGAGGAAGAGGACGCCGAGGATGAAGGCCGTTACCAGCCAGCCGAGGGCGGCGGTGGCTTGGCGGATCTTGAAGAATTCGCCGCCTCGGTGGAGGGCGAGGCTGCTGGCGATGAGAATTGCCGTGTTGGCGGAGAGGATGGCGGCGAGGTGGCCGGAGAGCCATCCGGTGGTGAGGCCGTGGCGGTAGAGATAGGCGTAGGTCAGGGCCAGGAAGAGGGACGTGACCGAGATCATGGCGAGCCATATGGCGACAACCATGGATGGGCGCGGCGGGGCCGCGCCGGGCTCGCGCCGCGGCGGCATTAGCGGGTGGTGAATTCGGTGTGGGGGGCGGGATCCACGTTGCGCGAAGTGGGGGACTCCTGCAAGCGGTAGAGATGGTTTAATCCGCCTCCGCCCTGGCCGATGGGGTAGGCCTGTTTTAACGCGGCGGTGAGGTAGGCTTTGGCCATGACGACGGCGTCGGCGACCTGTTTACCGCAGGCGAGATTGGCGGCGAGGGCGGCGGAGAAGGTGCATCCGGTGCCGTGGGTGTTGCCGTTGCGGACGCGGTCGCCGGGGAAGGGAGTGAACTTCGATCCGTCGTAGAGGAGGTCGAGAGGGCGGTCGAGGTGTCCGCCTTTGAGGACGACAAACTTGGGGGACCCATTGCCTGCGAGCATGGCGTGTAACGCAGCGCAGGCTTTTTCCATGTCGGATGGTTTGGCGATGCTTTCGACGGGCACGCCGGTGAGGAGGGCGGCTTCAGGAATGTTGGGCGTCAGCACGGTGACGAGCGGGAAGAGGCGCTTGCGCATGTGGGCCCATCCGGTGTCGTCGCTGAGGCGGACGCCGTTGGTCGAGGTGTGGATGGGGTCGAGGACGATCCAGGGAGCGGGGTTGCGTTCGAGCTGGCGGGATAGCTGGCGGGCGACGACTTCGACGGTGTCCTTGCCGCCGAGCATGCCGATTTTGATGGCGCGGGGGCTGACGTCTTCGAGGAGGAACTCGAGTTGCTCTTCAAGTACGCCGGCGGGGATGGCGCGGAAGCCGCGGGTACCGAGCGTGTTTTGCACGGTCAGAGCGGTGACGCAGGCGAGGCCGTAAGCCTGGTTGGCGGAGATGGTCTTGATGTCGGCGGTGACGCCGGCGCCCGAGGTCGGGTCGAAGCCGGCAATGGTCAGTACCAACGGCGGGGCGGCCGCGGCGATCGTCGTGGGAATGGCAGTTACCTCCTCTAGGGTCTCTTATCTTGTGTAGTCTGAACCGCGGACAAATGCAAGGGCTTTTAGCATTTAATTGGCGCGGCCTGCGCGGCTAACGCCAAGCACCCGCGTCCGCGCCGAGCCGGCTTGGGGACCCCATCGCCCCAACCCGGCTCGGCATTGATTGGCGCGGGGCCTGCGCGGCTAACGCCACGCACCCGCTTCCGCGCAGAGCCGGCTTGGGGACCCCATCGCCCCAACCCGGCTCTGCGCTTTTGTTGGCGCGGGGGCCGGCGCGGGCGGCAGGCAACTTGGGCAGCGGGGCGCGGCTTCTGAGGAATCCAGTGCTAGGCATCATTCCGGCGGCGGGGACCGCATCGCGTTTACAACCTTTGGCCGGGGCCAAGGAGCTGTTGCCGCTGGGGCGCAGCGGCGGGCAGTTGCGCGTGGTCTCTGAGTATTTGCTGGATCGGATGCTGCTGGCGGGGGCGGACCGGATTTGTTTTGTCATTTCGCCGGAGAAGCAGGACCTGATTCGGTTTTATTCGCGGTCGGAGTATGGGGGGCGGTTTTTCTACGTCTGCCAGCCGCAAGCCGGCGGGTTGTGCGACGCGGTGTTTCGCGCGGCGCCGCATGTGCAGGACGACGAGGCGGTGCTAATTGGGCTGCCGGATACGGTGTGGCATCCGAGGACGGCGTTCGCGAATGCGCCGTGCGCGGGGGTGCATTTGATCACTTTTCCGGTGGGGAATCCGGCGGATTTTGACGCTGTTATTGCGACCGGCGAACCGCGTTCGCACCGGGTGAGCCGGGTCGAGGTGAAGAAGCGGGCGGCGAGCGGCGACCCGGACCGCGACGAACGGCGGGTGTGGGGGGCGATCACCATGTCGGGCCATGTCTTCGCCGATCTGGAACAGTTTTGGAATAGACGGGGAGCGCGGGAGGTTTTTCTGGGCGATCTGTTTAACCAGTGGATCGCGGCGGGAAACGTGGTTACGTACGACGAGCAGGGATCCGAATACTGGGACATCGGGACGGTGGATGGGTATGAGCGCGCGCTGCGGCAGAGGGCGTGGCTGCCGTCCATGCGTCAGGCAGTAGAGCCTTCGCCATCACTCGGACACGCCTTCGATAATGGGGGGTGGAGGCCCGGCGCCGGGGGGCACGACGATCTTGGCGTTCTCGAAGCTGCGCCAGCGAATCCAAATCACCCGTAGCGTGGCCATGATGGGGATGGAAAGATAGACGCCGATGACGCCGGCGATTTCGCCGCCGGCGAAGACTCCGAAGAGAACGGCGAGGGGATGGAGCTGGAGCTGGTTGCCCATGATGCGGGGCGAGTTGACGTAGTCTTGCACCAGGCGCCAGACGCCGAGGAAGATTACCAGCTCGATCATGTGGGTATAGCCGAGGAAGAGCGCGCCTCCGAGCACGACGACGGCGCCGACCAAGGGGCCGATGACGGGGATAAACTCGAGCACCCCGGCGAGGGCGCCGAAGGCGACGGCGTAGGGCACGCGCATGATCTCGAAGCCGACCAGGTAGACGACGAGGGCGAGGCCGGTGAGGGCGATTTGGGCGCGGATGTAGTTGGCGAGGACGTCGTGGATCTCGCTGAGCAATCCGCCGACGAAGGCGCGCTGGCGGCGGCGGGCGAGCTGCTCGAGAATTGCCGATGCGAAATGGCCTCCGCTGAGGAGGAAGAAGATGGCGAAGACGGGGATGAGCAGGACCCACTCGAGATTGGCGGCGAGGTTACCGACTTCGCGCATGACCACCTGCTCGCCGTGCTTGATCTGGGCCTGGTAGCGGATCAGGAACTGCTGCATTTGGTACTGGGTGTCGTAGCTCCATCCGCGTTCGCTGCCGACTTTTTGGGCGATTTGTCCGGTGGCGACGCCGGTTTGGAGCTGGGGGGCGCGCTTGGAGAGGTTTTCGGCCTGCTGGACGATTTGGGGACCGACGAAGAAGAGGAACAGGCCCAGGGCCGCGCCCATGGCGAGGTAGAGCACCAGGACCGACTTGCCTCGGGTCAGGTGCAGGCGCGCTTCCATGCCGGTGACGACCGGTTCGAGCAGGTAGGCGAACAGAATGGCGAAGAGAAACGTCACCAACGTGCGCCACGCCAAGTAGATGAAGCCCAAGGCCAGGGCGTAGACCAGGATGGTCGCGAGCACGCGCGCGGTTCGGGTGTCAAAAATCGCCACTCGGTGATACCTGCTGTTTGGATGCACTGGGGGTCCATTAAAGTTATGCTGTTACGAGCAGAGGACCATGGCGCATCCCCCGATTTACCTCGATTACCACGCCACGACCCCGGTGGATCCGCGGGTTTGGCGGGCCATGGAGCCGTATTTCACGGCGCGGTTTGGCAACCCGGCGAGCAACAGCCACCAGTTTGGCTGGGAGGCGGCGAAGGCGGTGCAGCGGGCGCGGCAGCAGGTGGCGGCGCTGATTGGGGCCGAGGCGCGGGAGATCGTCTTTACTAGCGGGGCAACGGAGAGCAACAATCTCGCCATTAAAGGAATTGCCGACCGGCACCGGCGGCACGGGGGCGGGCGGGCTCCGCATGTGGTGACGACCACGATTGAACATAGCGCGGTGCTGGACCCGTGCGAGCGGCTGGAGGGCGAGGGGTTTGAGGTGACGCGGCTCGGGGTGGGGCGCGATGGGCGCATTGATCTGGGCGAGCTGGAGCGGGCGCTGCGGGCGGAGACGATTTTGGTCAGCATCATGGCCGCCAACAACGAGATCGGCGTGGTGCAGGACATGATTGGGATCAGCGGGATCACCAGGCCGCGGGGGATTGTGCTGCATACCGATGCGACGCAGGCGGTGGGGAAGATTCCGGTGGACGTGGGCGCGTGGCAGGTGGATTTGTTGTCGCTGAGCGGGCACAAGATGTACGGTCCGAAGGGAGTGGGCGCGCTTTACGTAAAGACGGGAACGCCGCTGTGCTGCCAGCTCGACGGCGGGGGGCATGAACGGGGTTTCCGGTCGGGGACGCTGAATGTGCCGGGGATTGTTGGATTGGGAGAGGCGGCTGAAGTAGCGCGGGCGGAGCTGGCGCAGGAGAGCGTGCGGATTGCCGGGTTGCGGGATCGGCTGCGGGAACGGATTTTGGCGGGGCTCGAGGGGGTGGTGGTGAACGGGAGCCTGGCGCACAGGGTTCCGCATAACCTGCATTTGACATTCGCCGGAGTGGATGCGGAGACGCTCATGATGAGCATGACCGACGTGGCGGTGTCATCGGGATCGGCGTGCACGTCGGCGGCGAGGTCGGCTTCGCATGTACTGATCGCCATTGGGCTGAGTGACGACGAGGCGCACCGTTCGCTGCGGTTTGGGTTGGGACGGTTTACGACGGAGGAAGAGATTGACCGGGCGGCGGAACGGGTGATTGAGGCGGCCAGTCAACTCCGAGATCTGAAGTCGTTATAACCGTATACTCGAAGCATGGGCCTTAGTGAACAAATTCATTCCGACATGATTGCCGCCATGAAGGCGAAGTCGGAGCTGCGGCTCTCCACGCTGCGCATGATGAAGACGGCGGTCAAGAACCGCGAGATTGACAACCGCAAGCCGCTTGAGGACGCCGAGGTGCACCAGGTGCTCGGCACCATGATTAAGCAGCGCGAGGACTCCGCGGCGCAGTTCATGGCGGGCGGGCGCGAGGAGCTGGCGGCCAAGGAGAAGGCGGAGATCGCCATTATTGAGAGCTATTTGCCGCGGGCGGCGTCGCTTGAGGACGTCGAGAACGCGGTGAAGGCGGCGATCGCCGAGTGCGGGGCCAGCGGGGCCAAGGACATGGGCAAGGCGATGAAGGCGGTCATGGCGAAGTTTCAGGGACAGCGGGTGGACGGGAAGATGGTCAGTGAATCGGTGAAGCGGCAGTTGGGGTGATGTTGACGCCGCTGCATCGCCGCATTCGCAACCGGTTGCTGCGGGAACTGGCCTATATCGTGGTGCTGGGCACGCCGCTGGTGTTGTACTTTCTCATCGCCATGCCGCGGTCGAACGCGGTGCGGCTGACGAAGAGCCTCGAGACCATGGCAGTGAATCGGACCAAGTTCAACGACATTGAGCATCTGGCGGCGCAGTTCCATGGGTATGCCGCGTGCGTCGGGGACAACTGCCTGTTTGAATTTCAGAATAGTTGGCTGCACCGGCTGCATCTGGCGCCGATGACGGAGTTTAGCGTGATGGTGCAGCGGGTGGGGCGGGCGAGCGATCCGGGCGGTGGCGAGGTCGGCGCGATTGACATGGCCATGCTGATCAGCCGCGATTCGGGGTTTCGCTCGGGCGAGGGGGCGATCGCCAGCGCGATTGTGTTTGACCGGGGGGAGATCGGACCGTCGGGTCCGTATACGGCGAGTATTGATATTGGGATGGACGGGAGGCCGGATCGGACCGTGGTTACGTTGTCGCCGGGGGCTACGGCACGACAGCGGCGCGGGGCGCGAGCGTTTGATCTGCAGTGCCTGACGCGGATTGGCGGGTGCAAGGACAGCCACCAGATTTTGCCGCAGGTTTGGAATGGGGCGCGGCGGATTGAAAGCGCCGGGGGGGCTTCATTTGGCGCGGGCGGTTTTGCCTTGCGCCGGGGCGTTGATTTGGATTCGACCCCACGTTTGGGGGAATAGTATTCTGGCTGCCAGCCGCTAGACTCAGAGCAGTGCCGATTCAGGCGGTCGAACACATTCGGGGGATGCGGGGCGGGGCGCAATCCCATTTGATGCGGGCCAGCGATGACCATTATTACGTGGTCAAGTTCACTAATAATCCACAACATCGGCGGGTTTTGGCCAATGAGTGGCTGGTTGCCAGGCTGGCGCGGCGGATGGGGTTGCCGGTGCCGGAAATGGCGCTGGTGGATGTCGCGCCGGACGTGGTGGCGGGATCGCCGGGGCTGCATTTTCGGGTGGCGGGGAAGGTGGTGCCTTGTGACAGCGGGTTGCAGTTTGGGTCGCGGCTGCCGACGGCCGATCCGCACGCGCCGATTTACGATTACCTGCCCGAGGAGGCGCTCGAGCTGGTGGCGAACCTCGACGATTTTATCGGCATGTTGGTGCTCGATAAATGGACCTGCAACTGCAACGGGCGGCAGGTTATTTATTGCCGCGTGGCGCCGCGCCGGCAGCTTAAGGTCTTCATGGTTGACCAGGGGTTCTGCTTTGACGGCGGGAGCTGGAAGTTTCCCGATTCGCCGCTGCGGGGCGTATTCAGCCGCAACCGGGTTTATAACGGCGTGCGTGGGCTGGATTCGTTTGAGCCCTGGCTGACGCGGGTCGAGATGTTTGACGAGGCGTCCATTTATGCGGCGGGGGAGGAGGTTCCACCGGAATGGTACGGCGCGTGGGACGACATGCAGCGGCTGCTGGAGCACTTAATCAAGCGCCGCACCATTGTGCGCGATCTACTGCTGGAGGTGAAGGCGTCGCAACGCAAACCGTTTGATAATTGGGTGGAGCGGGCCGCCGGAGCGGCCCAGGGACAACTGTATGCCTGAGGCTTGTGAATACTTTCTCATCCGCATCGCTCCGGACCCGCTTCGGAATGAGTCGATCAATATTGGAGTCGCGCTCTATCAGGCCAGCGGGAGTTTTGCCGGGGTGCGGGTGAATCGGGACTTGAGGCGGGCGCATTGTTTGTTTCCGCAGTTGGAAGAGGCGGATTTGAAGGGGCTGGAGAGCGACGTTCTGAAACAGCTGCAGACGCCGGGAGGGCGGGAGCGGCTGCGGTACCTCGGCGAGGAGACGTGCAGCCATGGGTTGCAGTTCACGACGCCGAGCGTGGTGGTGACGCAGGATCCGGTGGAGGAGTTGGAGCGGCTGTATGCGCAGTACGCGGCGACGCCGGAGGCGGCGGAACGCAGCGCCAACGCGGGGGCGCGGCGGGTGATCCTGCGGCACCTGGTGCAGGTGTTTAACGAAGAGCGGGTGCTGGGGCGGATGCAGCGCAACGTGCGGGCGGGGGAATGGCTGGGGGAGCCGGACGCGTTTCGGTTTGATTTTCATTACCGGCCGAACGGCACGCATCATGTGATCCAGGCGCTGCCGCTGGAGGGGGACGAGAGCGGGGTCAAGGAGCTTTGCTTCACGGTGGAGCGGCTGCGGCAGCGGCTGCGGACGCTCGACGTGGTGACGTTCGGCGAGGCGCCGGCGCCGCCGCGGGCGGGGGATTTGCCGCATGGGGGCGAGGCGCCGCTCAGTGCGCGCGGGTATCACCGGGGCCTGCTGGCGCAGGCGGGAGTGCGGGTGCTGGAGCTGCACGAGGCGCCGGTGGAGGCGGGGCGCATTCGCGCGGCGCTGGGGATGCAGTAAGGCGGCCGGGTTAGCGGCGGCGGGGGCGGACGACGAGGGCTTCGCGGGAGTTGTCGAAGTTGAGCTGGCTGTGGGCGAGGTCGTGCTGGACGAAGTCGACGAACTCCTGCATTTGTTTTTGCATGATCTGCATTTTTTCGCGGAGGCCGAGGATGATTTCGACGCCGGCGAGATTCACGCCCATGTCGCGGGTCAGGGACAGGATGACTTCGAGGCGCTGCAGATCCTCCTCGGTGTAGAGGCGGGTGTTGCCTTCGGTGCGGGAGGGCGAGAGCAGGCCCTCGCGCTCGTAGAGCCGCAGCGTCTGCGGGTGGATGTCGTACTGCTCGGCGACCGCTGAGATCATGTAGGCCGCGCGTCCTTTTTTCCGTGGCATGGGACTATTCCGCTCCCGCCTGCTTCAAGATCGCATCGCGCGCGTCGTCGGGGTTGAGGCGCGCGAATTCGCGCAGCAGCTCGCGGCTGCGCTCATCCATTTGTTTGGGCACGACGATTTGCACTTCGACGTACTCGTCGCCGCGGATGCCCTCGTGCTGGGCGGAGGCGACGCCGCGCTCGCGCATGCGGAAACGCTGGCCGGATTGGGTGCCGGCGGGAATATTGAGGAGCGCCTTGCCGTCTATGGTGGGCACGCCGATCTTGGCGCCGAGGGCCGCCTCGGTCATGCTGAGCGGCACCTTGACGTGAATGTCGTCGGCGTCGCGCACGAAGAACTTGTGGGGCTGGATGCGGATGACGACGTAAAGGTCGCCGACCTGGTCGGCGCCCCAGTTACCCTTGCCGGGGATGCGGAGGCGCGCGCCTTCGCGGGTGCCGGGTTTGATGCGGACTTCCAAGGTTTCGGTGACCGCGATGCGGCCCTGGCCGTGACAGCGGGCGCAGGTGCCGCTGAGTTTGCCGGTGCCGGAGCAGGCGCCGCAACGGAGATTGAATTTCATGCCGCTGACGCTTTGGGCGACCTGGCCGGAGCCGTGGCACTCGGGGCAGACGCCGCTGCGTCCGCCGGCGCCGCTGCCTTCGCAGACGGGGCATTTGTCCTGGCGGGGGACTTGCAACTTCATGACGGTGCCGCGGATGGCGTCCCAAAAACCGACCGTGGCCTGGAACTCGAGGTCGCTGCCGGTGGGCTCGGCGTTCGCCGACTGGCGGTTGAAGATGCTGGAGAAGATGTCGCGAAAGCCGCCCTGGGCGCCGGCGCCGCGGCGTCCCTGGCCGGCACCTTGATTCAGGTCGGAAAAATCGAAGCCACTGAAGTCGAAGCCGGGCGGCGGGCCGCCGCGGCCGGCGCCCGCACCGGGACCGGCGCCGGGACCGGGCGCGCCCTGGGCGTAGGCGTCGGCGCCGTGCTGGAAGGCCTGGTCGGAATAGAATCCGGCGCGATCGTAGAACTCGCGCTTCTTGGGTTCGCTGAGGATATCGTAGGCTTCCTGGATATCCTTGAACTTATCCTCTGCGGTTTTGTTGTTGGGGTTGACGTCGGGATGGAGCTTCCGCGCCAGCTTGCGGTAGGCCTTGCGCACCTCGTCGGCCGTGGCGGTGCGCTTGATTCCGAGGGCCTTGTAGTAGTCCTTGGAGGCAGTGGCCACTTACGCCTTCTTCTCCTCATCCACGTACTCGGCGTCAATGACGTCGCCCTGCTTGGCCTCGCCGTCGGTGGGGCCGGCGCCGGCCGCGCCGGGACCGGTGCCATCGGCGCCGGGCGCGGGGCCGGCGGCGCTGGCATTCTTGTACATGGCCTCGGCCAGTTTGTGCGTGGCGGCGGTGAGCTGGTCTTTGGCGGCGTTCATGGCGGCGACATCGGAGCCTTCGAGCGCCTTGCGGGCTTCGGCGAGGCCGGCCTCGACGGCTTCAGCGTCTGAGCTGGAAACCTTCTCGCGGTTTTCGCGCAGCATTTTGTCGGTGTTGTACACCAGGCTGTCGAGCTGGTTGCGGGCCTCGACCTCCTCACGCTTGCGCTTGTCCTCGTCGGAGTGGGCTTCCGCTTCCTTGGTCATGCGGTCGATCTCGTCTTTCGAGAGGCCGCTGGAACTGGTGATGGTGATCTTCTGCTCCTTGCCGGTGCCGAGATCCTTGGCGCTGACGTTGACGATGCCGTTGGCATCGATGTCGAAGGTGACCTCGACCTGGGGCACGCCACGGGGGGCGGAGGGAATGCCGACCAGGTGGAATTTTCCGAGCGTGCGGTTCTGGGCGGCCATGGGGCGCTCGCCCTGGAGGACGTGGACCTCGACCGAGGTTTGATTGTCGGCGGCGGTCGAGAAGGTTTCGCTCTTGCGGGTCGGGATGGTGGTGTTGCGCTGGATGAGAACGGTGTTGACTCCGCCCAGGGTCTCGATACCGAGCGAGAGCGGGGTGACGTCGAGCAGCAACAGGTCTTTGACCTCGCCGGCCAGAACGCCGGCCTGGATGGCGGCGCCGACGGCGACAACTTCATCGGGGTTGACGCCCTTGTGGGGCTCCTTTTTGAACAGGTCGCGCACGATTTGCTGGACGCGCGGGATGCGGGTCGAGCCGCCAACCAGAACGACTTCGTCGATTTTGTCGGCGGTGATGCCGGCATCCTTGAGTGCCTGTTGGCAGGGGGCGACGGAGCGCTGCAGAATGTCCTCAACCATGCGCTCGAACTGGGGGCGGGTGATCTTCTCGAGCAAGTGCTTGGGGCCGGAGGCATCGGCGGTGATGAAGGGCAGATTGATCTCGGTCTCGCTGGTCGTCGAGAGCTCCATCTTGGCCTTTTCGGCCGCGTCCTTCAGGCGCTGGAGAGCCATTTCGTTGCCGCGGGCGCGGAGGTCGAGACCTTCTTTTTTCTTGAACTCATCGACGAGGAAGTCGACCAGGCGCTGGTCGAGGTTGTCGCCGCCGAGGTGGGTGTCGCCGTTGGTGGATTTCACCTCGACGACGCCCTCGCCGACTTCGAGGATGGAGACGTCGAAGGTGCCACCACCGAAGTCGTAGATGGCGATGGTTTCTTCTTTTTTCTTGTCGAGGCCGTAGGCCAGCGCGGCAGCGGTGGGCTCGTTGACGATGCGCTTAACGTCGAGCCCGGCGATGCGGCCGGCGTCTTTTGTGGCCTGGCGCTGGGCGTCGTTGAAGTAGGCAGGCACGGTGATCACCGCTTCGGTGACCTTTTCACCAAGATAATCTTCGGCCGCTTGTTTCAGCTTTTGCAGAATGAAGGCGGACACTTCGGGCGGGGTGTAGGTCTTGCCCGCGACCTCGACGACGACGTGGTCGCCGGCCTGCTTGACCTTGTACGGAACCATCTTCATTTCTTCATTGACCTCGTTGAAACGACGGCCCATGAAGCGCTTGATGGAATAAATTGTTCCCTCGGGATTGGTGATTGCCTGGCGCTTGGCCACCTGGCCAACCAGGCGCTCGCCATTCTTAGTAAAAGCGACGACGGAGGGGGTAGTGCGGCCGCCCTCGGAGTTGGCGATGACCTGGGGCTCGCCGTTTTCCATTACCGCAACCACGCTGTTGGTGGTGCCTAGATCGATGCCGATTATCTTAGCCATGAAACTAGGCTAAGACATGAGTGTAGTATTGTCAAGTAAAAAGCTAAAAACCTTAGCTGGATGTAGTCAGGTTTTTACTGTATTAAACCACTACGGCTTCGCGGTACTCGCCGAACTGGCGGCGGAGGAGGTCTGATATTTCTCCTACTGTTGCAAAGCTTTCTACCGCGTCGATCAGAGCCGGCATGACATTAGTGGCATCTTTTGCCGCCGCCTCCAGGCGATCGAGGCTGGCCTGCCATTTGCCCTTATCGCGGCGCTTCCGGAGGGCGGCCAGGCGGGCCACCTGGCGGGATTCGACTTCGGCGGCGATACGCAGGACCGGGGTCGGAACATCTTCGGTCTGCTGGAAGCGGTTGACGCCGACGACGACAGCTTCGTTTTTCTCGAGCGCCTGTTGGAATTCGTAGGCGGCGTTCTGAATTTCGCGCTGCACGTAGCCGGTTTCGATGGCTTGGAGCATACCTTCGAGGGGACCGCCCCAGGCTTCGATTTTTTCGAGGTAGGCTTCGGCGGCGCTCTCGAGATCGTTGGTGAGGCTCTCGACGTAATAGGAGCCGGCGAGAGGATCGACCACATTGGTCACGCCGGTTTCGTAGGCGAGCACTTGCTGGGTGCGGAGGGCGAGGCGGGCGGCGGCTTCGGTCGGAAGTCCGAGGGCCTCGTCGTAGGCGTTGGTGTGGAGGGACTGGGTTCCGCCGAGCACGCCGGCGAGGGCCTGGTAGGCGGTGCGTGGAACATTGACCAGTGGCTGCTGGGCGGTGAGAGTCGAGCCGGCGGTTTGGGTGTGGAAGCGCAGCATCCAGGAGCGCGGGTCGCGGGCGTGGAATTTTTCGCGCATGCGGCGGGCCCACATGCGGCGGGCGGCGCGGAATTTCGCGACCTCTTCGAGGAGGTTGTTATGGGCGTTGAAGAAAAATGAGAGGCGGGGCGCGAAGCGGTCGACGTCGAGGCCGCGATCGAGCGCCGCCTGCACGTAGGCCGATCCGTTGCCGAGGGTGAAGGCGATCTCCTGGGCGGCGGTGCAGCCGGCTTCGCGGATGTGGTAGCCGGAAATTGAGATGGTGTTCCACTCGGGCATGTGCTCGGCACAGTATTCGAACACGTCGGTGATGAGGCGGAGAGCGGGGCGCACGGGATAGATATAGGTGCCGCGCGCGATGTACTCCTTGAGGATGTCGTTCTGAACGGTGCCCTGAAGCTTGCGCGTGTCGGCGCCCTGGCGGCGCGCCACCGCGACGTAGAGGGCGAGCAGGGTCGAGGCGGTGGCGTTGATGGTCATGGAACTCGAGACGGTTTCGAGCGGGAGACCGTCGAAGAGCTGCAACATGTCGTCGAGCGAGCTGATGGCCACGCCGACGCGGCCGACTTCGCCGCGGGCGAGCGGGGCGTCGCTATCCATGCCGATCTGGGTGGGGAGATCGAAAGCGACGGACAGGCCGGTGGTGCCCTGCTCGAGTAGATAACGGTAGCGGCGGTTGGACTCCTGGGCGTCAGCGAAGCCGGCGTACTGGCGCATGGTCCAGAGGCGGCCGCGGTACATGTCGGGGCGCACGCCGCGGGTGTAGGGGTACTCGCCGGGAGTGCCGAGCGCGGCGGAGGGATCGAAGCCGGCCAGATCGGCGGCGGTATAGACGGGTTGGTTCGGCTTCTTCAATGGAAATTACCGGCGTTTCTCATCTTAGCTTTATATCCGACGCTGAAGAGCGACTGTGGAGTAGACTACACAATAGAGGGGAGCCTGTGGAGATTGTCCAGATCGTATTTGACCGCGAGTTGCTGCGCGCGACAGACCAAGCGGCGCGGAAATTGAAAAAGAACCGCTCGGCGCTGGTGCGAGTTGCGATTCGTGAGCACCTGCAGCGTCTGGCTACCTCGGCTAAAGAGGAGCGCGAGCGTGTGGGCTATGCAAGGCACCCGCAATCAGTTGAAGAGGCCAAGCAATGGGAAGCTGAGACGGTATGGCCGGAGGAATAGAGCGCGGGGATATTCGCCTCTACCGATTTGCCGCTCCTGATAAGGAGCGTCCCGTCGTGGTGCTCACGCGCAATGTCTCCATCGGGTTGCTTGCGACTGTAACGGCTGCGCCGATTACCTCGACAATCCGGGGCGTGCCCTCGGAAGTGGTGTTGAACCAGGATGACGGCATGAAGTCGGCCTGCGCGGTCAACCTGCACAATCTGGCTACCTTGTCACAGAAGCGGCTGGGGCGACGGGTGGCGCGCCTGAGTTCGACGCGACTTGGCGAAATTTGCGGCGCGATACGATTTGCTCTTGGGTGCGACGCCGACGGTGAGCCGCCGCAGCGGCGTGACCGGGGTGAGGTCTAAAAAGCGCAGCGAGGCGCTATGCCTTATGGATGCTGGCTAGCGCGGAGCCAGGAGCTGATGCCGAAGTAGAGGAGGACCAGGGCCACGACCCATTCGACTTCGGTCACGCCGGCCATTTGCAGGAGCGGCGCGTGGCGGCCCAAGGCGAGGTGTTCACGGTGCCAGCGCTTGAATGCTTCGGCGGCGAAGGAGAGGGCGAGGGCAAGATAGATGACGGCTGAAACTTGTAATCCGATACGGCGGAAGGCCCGTCCAAAAGCACCGAGCAGGTGACGTCCGCTGCGCGCGAGGGCCCGGCGGAAGGGCGACAAGTTGGGCCTAGCTCTCCGGCAGGCCGTGCCGGCGTAGCAGCGAGGGCAGGTTGACGGAGAAGGCCGAGCGCGGCATGACGAGGTTGCAGCCGGCGTCCTGCGCTTTGAGTTTCAAGTCGGCTTGCAGGTGGTTGAGAAAACCGATCAGCGGCGTCTTTTTGAGCAGCGGGTTGTGGCGAATCTTGGTGATGGTCGGAATGGGTTTTAGTCCCACGCTATTCAAATCGAGAATGATTAACGCCGGTGGATCGGAGGCCTTCTCCAACAACTCCTTATCGGTTTTGGCCAATTCGATGGCGACCTTGAGTTGGCGGGCGGTTTCCTGGATCTTGGCCAGGAAGAACATGTCATCGACAGCGACAAGAATGCGGCGCGCGGCGGAAGTGCCGTTGCTCCCATTGGTACCGCTGCCCGACGCTGCGGGCAAAGGTGGATTCGTAGTCATTCGCGTCAGATGTGGTTGCAGGCTGTAAATTCCAAGCCCGACTGGGCTTCGCCCCTTGCAACCGACATAGCCATCATACATTAATCTCAGGGACGGGGGAACTGTTGTTTGAGCTCGCGAAACAGGTGCGCCATCTCGACCGCCGCCTGCGCCGCTTCCCATCCCTTATTGCCGGCTTTAAGTCCGGCGCGCTGCACCGCCTCTTCCAGCGACTCGCAAGTAAGTACCCCAAAAGCGTGGGGGACGCCACTCTCGAGTGCCGACTGGCCGACGCCGCGCGCCACCTCGCGGCTGATCACATCGAAGTGCGCGGTGTCGCCGCGAAGGATTAGTCCTAAGGTGATTACCGCTTCGAACTGGCCGCTGTCGGCGAGGCGGCGCGCAGCAGCCGGTATCTCGAACGCGCCTGGCACTTCCACCACGGTAATCGCCTCTTCAGCCGCGCCGAGGCGGCGAAGGCCGTCGCGAGCGCTGGCCAGAAGCCGCAGCGTGATGAACTCGTTGAAGCGGCTCACGACGATGGCGAAGCGCATGCCGTGAGCCTGGAGTTTGCCGGCGTGCTTCACCGGCCTTTGAACACCGCCGGGCGTTTGGCGAGAAAAGCGCCGGTCCCTTCTTTCATGTCCGCGGTGGCGCAGCTCAGGGCGAAGAGGCTGGCTTCGAGGGCGAGGCCTTCTTCAAGGCTCATCTCGGCGCCGCGGCGGACGGCTTCGAGGCAGTAGGTCACGGCGAGCGGGGCGTTGGCGGCGATCTTCGTGGCGAGCTCGGTGGCGGCGGCGGCCAGCTCGGCGGGCGCGACGACGCGATTGACCAGGCCGAGGCGGTGGGCTTCGTGGGCGCTGACGGGGTCGCCGCCGAGGATCAACTCGAGCGCGCGTCCCTGGCCGATGAGGCGGGCAAGGCGCTGGGTGCCGCCGTAACCAGGTGTGAGGCCGAGCTTGACCTCGGGCTGGCCGAGATAGGCATTGTCACTGGCGATACGGATGGCGCAGGCCATGGCGAGTTCGAGGCCGCCGCCGAGGGCGAAGCCGTTAATCGCCGCAATGACGGGATGCGGGAAGCGCTCGATCTCGAGAAACACTTCGTTGCCGGCCTGGCTGACTTCGCGGGCGCGCACGGCGTCGAGCGCGGCCAGTTCACTGACATCGGCTCCGGCGGCAAAGGCCTTCTCGCCCGCGCCGGTGAGGATGACGACACGCAAGCCGGGCGCGCCGCGGAGCTCGGCAAAGGCCCGCTGCAGCTCGGCAAGGGTTGCCAAGTTGAGGGCGTTGAGCTTCGCCGGGCGGTCGAGTGTGACGCGCGCTATGACTCCATCGGATTCAACCCGCAAATTTTCCATAGCAATGTCTGCCAGTGTAGCAGGAGGCTTGGCTGCCTTAGCTCCATCCCGCCGCGACTTCGCGATGCTATTGCGCTGGGGGCGCCTGCGTCCGGAGGCGCGCGACGGCTCGCGGTATGCTTGAATGACCCAACGCGCCTCCCATGGACAGCCGCTACATTCGTAATTTTTCCATCGTGGCCCACATTGACCACGGCAAGAGTACGCTCGCCGACCGTCTGCTCGAGGCGACGGGGGCGCTGACGGCGCGTGAAATGCAGAAGCAGGTGCTCGACAGCATGGATCTTGAGCGCGAGCGCGGCATTACGATCAAGGCGCACTCGGTGCGGCTGGCCTACACGGCGCGGGACGGGCAGACGTATCAGCTCAACTTAATTGACACTCCGGGCCACGTGGATTTCAGCTACGAGGTTTCGCGTTCGCTGGCGGCGTGCGAAGGGGCGCTGCTGGTAGTGGATGCCGCGCAGGGGGTTGAGGCGCAGACGGTCGCGAACGCCTACCTGGCCGTGAACCAGCATCTTGAAGTCATTCCGGTCATCAACAAGGTTGACCTGCCGAGCGCGGAGCCGGAGCGCATCCGGGCGCAGATTGAGAGCGTGATTGGGCTCGACGCGTCGCATGCCGTGATGGCTTCGGCCAAGACCGGACTGGGCACCGAGGACGTGCTGGAAGAGATCGTGGCGCGGATTCCACCGCCGCGCGGACAGGCAGATGCGCCGCTGCAGGCGCTGCTGTTTGACTCGTGGTTTGACCCGTATCGCGGCGTCATTATTGTCGTGAGGGTGGTGCACGGAACGCTGCGAGTGGGGCAGAAGATACGGCTGATGTCGAACGGCGAGACGTTTCTGGTGGACTCGCTCGCGGTGCGCACGCCGAAGACGATACCGGTGGATACGCTTTCGGCCGGCGAAGTCGGCCTGATTATTGCCAACATCAAGCGGGTGGCTGACGCCAAGATCGGCGACACCGTGACCGATGACGCCGCGCCGGCGCCGGCGGCGCTGCCTGGGTTTGAGGAAATCAAACCGATGGTATTCGCCGGCCTGTACCCGATCGAGAGCGACCAGCATGCGGCGCTGCGCGACGCGCTGGAGAAGCTGCGGCTGAACGACGCGTCGTTCTTCTTCGAGCCGGAGACGTCGGCTGCGCTCGGATTGGTTTTCGGTGCGGCTTCCTCGGGCTGCTCCACATGGAAATCGTCCAGGAGCGTCTCGAGCGCGAGTTCGGCATGGACCTCGTCACGACCGCGCCCGGCGTTCTCTACCGGGTGATGACCACGGACGGAGTGATGCAGGAGATCGA
>DATNFK010000058.1:0-80221 GCA_035606395.1 Terriglobales bacterium
CGACAGCGGGGCGGTGGCCGGCAACGATTTGCAAATTGCGCGCCAGGCGGTTGCGGCGGCCAAAGCGGAAGTGGCTTCGCGCCGGGCGGTGGAAGAAGCGGCGCGCCATGCGCTGGCGGCGCAGTCGACGCTGGAGGAGTACTTACATGTGCGGGCGCCGTTTGCGGGCATGGTGACGCGGCGCTCTGTCGCCGAAGGCGCGCTGGCGGGTCCCGGGGGCGCGGCATTGTTTGAGCTGGCGCAATCCGACCCGCTGCGCCTGGTGGCGGACGTACCGGAGGCGGAAACGCCGGGGATGCACGAGGGGGAGCGCATGCCGTTCACGGTGATCAGCCGCCCTGGCGAGACGTTTTATGGCGTGTTGGCGCGGCCCGCGCACAGTTTGCGCCGCGATTCGCGAACCATGCCGGTGGAGTTCGACGTAGCCAACCCGCACGGCGATCTAGTACCGGGCATGTTTGTGCAACTAAAGTGGAGCTTTCAGCGCGACGCCGCCGCCAGCATGGTTCCGGTCACAGCCGTGGTGCGCACCGCCGAACGGACGTTCGTCGAGACCCTGGACGGGCAGCAGCACGTGAGATGGGTGGACGTCACCACCGGTTTCAGCACCGGTAAGGAAATCGAAATTTTCGGGCCAGTTGAGTTGGGCAGCAACGTCATCGTAAATGCCAGTGATGAGATCCATCCCGGCGACACGGTGAATGTGGTCGCAAGACCGTCGTAGTCAATATAAGCCGTCATCGTTTGCCGCGACTATCGAGAACCACTTGCGCGCCACCGGGGGCGATTACGCGCTTTCAAATTTTGCTGCAACTCGCAAATCGAGACGGTAGCATCGCCCATAAATTACATTTTGCATGACACTTTACGAGGGCGCGAGCCATGCAGCCGTCGGGGATGGGGTCTTGCGCGCCCATGCGCTCGGCCGCAAGTTTATGCCCGCGTTTATTGGCTCTCGCTGCGAAGGCGCGCGACGTGATCGACCACCAATATGGGGACCGGGCCACGGGCGGATCTGTATTCGAGCCCGTATTCATCACGGAGGAGACCTTGGAGCGACGGCAGCGGCGAATCGGTTGCATCGTCCCCGGCCCAGCGCATTAGGTTGAAGGGGTAGAAGCCTTCGAGGCCCGTCTTATCTATTACGGGTCGTCCAAGGGTTCGGGAGAGCGTCCAGGCGACGTCGCTGAGTTTGGATGACCCGCAGCAGAGGCCGATGTTGCAGTGCGGATCCGTCGTCGGGCAGCCTATCGAATGCGGTGGCACCGGTGGATCCTTTTCGGGATCGGAGGGGTGCAGCTTGAATCCGCCAGGCGCGATAACGAGTTCGAAAATGGGCTGCTGCCTCGTCTCCCAATGGGCAGCGAGCTGAAAACGATCGGCGAGCAGGCTTTGCATCATGGCGCGGGATTGGTCCACGGTTGTGCCGGCCGGCTCGCGCGCCTCGAGCGTAAATGTGCCGCGGCTATCCGGCTCGCCGCAGGAAGCATCGGCCCAACTGCGCAGCCCCTCGATTGGTTCGGAGCCGGTCAAGCGATAGGCGTAAGAGATGAGGCCTCGTAGGGAGACGCACTGAGCGTAGATGCGTCCGGGCGAGGAGAGAACCCCGGTCGTGAACCGGCCGGGCGGGCCCTGGCCGGGACCCCATTCATGAATGCTCGCGACATCGAACTGAACCTTGGCAGGCTGCTGCGCAAAAAGGCTGCGGGCCGAGAAGGGCGCGACGATGGCGGCGACCAGCATTGCGCCCAACAAGGTCGCCAATGCACACCGGGCCACGCGCGAAGTTGGACGACCCGTATCGAATGTCATGATGCCACGCACGCGTTGGCCCAACACTCCGCCCGCTACACCAGCGGCGCAGGCCGCCGGTACGCCGACGTAGAATCGGCAGACCGCCAGCATGCAGGCGGCATAACTTTGGGGATCAGCGCCGGCCGCCAGCACGGCTTCGTCGCAGGCGCGCTCGCGCTCGGCAACCAGGCGCGAACCGAGCCACCAGACCGGCGGGAAGAACCAGAAGATCGCGGCCACACCAAAATGAAGGAGCGCCCAGAGGTTGTCGCGGCGGCGGATGTGGCACAGTTCGTGTTGGACAACAGCCTCAATTTGCCCGGGCGCCAGATGGGCTTCCAGGTCGGCCGGGAGCATCAGCACCGGATGCAGAATGCCGAACACTCCGGGTTCGATGCCGGCACCGGTCAGCACGGTGGGCACCAATCCGGCAACCGGGCGGCCGGCGCACCGGATCCGCGCGAGCGCACGCCAGCGTCGAACTCCGATGACGAGAACCGCGAGTACGCCGGCGACCCAAAGCGCAAACAGCACGGATTCGTAAGCGGTGTGACCCGGCACTGGCCCGGATAGGGGCGAGAAATTCACCATCGCTGGCGCCGCGGGAAAGGGCTGAATCATGCGCATGGCCGCTACCGATGCCACCGCCGGAGCCGCCGCTGGCGCCTGCCTGAGCCATGCGCCACCCAGCCACGCCAGCACGGAAAAGGGCAACAGAAATTTGAGCGATGCCGCCATCCACAAGCGGAAGCGCAGGCTAGCCGGGCGTGAACGGAGCAGCCATGCCAGCAGCGCGACCAAGGCGAGAAACGCAGTCGATTGCCAGAGGTGGTTCAATAGCGCCGTCATTTGTTTGGCTTCCGCTTTCTCGCCATGTCGCGGAGAAGCTTCTCGGCTGCCTGGATGTCGCCCTCGCTCACCTGGCCCGATTCGGCCCAGTGCGCCATGAGGGGCTGGATACGGCCGCCAAATAAAGCCAGAACGTGGTCGAGCAAACCGCGGTGCGCGGCGTTGCGGCTGACGGCGGCGGCGAAGATATGGGCGTTGCCGATTTTGCGGACCCGGCGCAAGGCGCGCTTCTTCTCGAGCCGGTACACCATGGTCTGCACGGTGGTGTACGCGGGACGGGGGCGCGGGAGCGACTCCTGAATTTCGCGAATCGCGGACTGGCCGCGCTCCCAGAGCACTTCGAGGATGCGCAATTCCAATTTGGAGTAGCCGGGGATACGCATAATGTGATTATGTTTTACTACTACATCTTGTTCGATGTCAAGCGAGAAAGCGACGAGAGGCATTTGGCCGGAGCCTCCATCCTGGCCGCCGCCAATCCCGGCTGCTCGCTGCAGTTGATGAGCGCCGTCGGCCCCCCGGCCGAAGTGCTCCATGTCGCCGAATTCTCGACCTCAGACACCGCGCCGGCTGCGCGAAAACGTCGCTCCGTTCTATAATGCGGCAGTGCTCGCGCCCGGCACCAGACTAGGTCCCTACGAAATCCTCGCTCCGCTCGGCGCGGGCGGCATGGGCGAGGTCTTCCGCGCCCGCGACACCCGCCTGGGCCGCGACGTCGCGCTCAAGGTGATGGCGCAGCGCCTGGGATCGAGCCCCGAGCTGCGCGCCCGCTTCGAGCGCGAGGCGCGCGCCGTCGGGGCGTTGCATCACCCCAACATCTGCGTGCTGCACGATGTCGGCTCCAGCGCCGGCGTCGAATTCCTGGTGATGGAGTACCTCGAAGGCCAGTCGCTGGCCGAGCGTCTGCGCCGCGGCCCGCTGCCCTTGGCCGAGGTGGTGAGGATCGGCGGCGAAATCGCCTCCGCCCTGGAGCGCGCTCACCGCTCCGGCATCGTCCACCGCGACCTCAAGCCCGCCAATATCCTGCTCACCGTGGCCGACGGCAAGCCCCGGGCCAAGCTGCTCGACTTCGGCCTCGCCCGCCCCGCGGCCGCGGCGGGCACGGCTTCGACGCCAAGTTGGGGCGACGCCGCCACGATACTCGACGCCCCGGTCACCACCGCCGGAGCCGTGTTGGGCACCATCCCCTACATGGCGCCCGAGCAGATCGAGGGCCGCGAAGCCGACGCCCGCAGCGACATCTATGCCTTCGGGTGCGTGCTCTACGAAATGGCCACCGGCCGTCGCGCCCACCACGATCTGGCGACCGGCCTGCAGCGGGTCGAGCCGCCCGCCCTCGACCAAGTCATTGCCGCCTGCCTGGAGCGCCATCCCGACCAGCGCCTGCAGTCGGCCCATGACGTGGGCTGGGCGCTGGCCCAGCTCGCCGCCCCGCCTCTCCCGGCGGCGATCGTGCCCTGGTGGCGGCGGACCCCCGGGTCCGCCTTGGCCTCCGCCCTAACCGCGGCGATCCTGCTGATTGCCGCCGCCGTTTGGTTCGCCGCCCGTTCCGGATCGCTCGCCCCGCCCGCGGCGACCTTGCGCTTCTCGCTCGACTTGCCCGCCGACCAGGCCCCCGACGTCTACACCGGCTGGCTCAATCTCGCCTTCTCCCCCGACGGCCGCAGCCTGGTGATGGTGGCCTCCGCCGCTCTGGGTCCGCTCTACCTTCGCCGTCTTGATCAATTCGCCGCGACCGCGCTGCCCGGCACCGAAAACGCCGACTCGCCCTTCTTTTCCCCCGACGGCCGGTGGATCGGCTTTTTCGCCGACGGCCACCTCCAGAAGATCTCCGTCTCCGGCGGCCCCGCCACCGTGCTCTGCGACGCCCCCTCCGATCGCGGTGCGGCTTGGCTACCCGCCTCCCCCGGCCAGCCCGACGGCACCATCGTTTTCGCTCCCAGCACCTCCACCGGGCTGCTGCAAATTTCCGCCGATGGCGGCGCTCCCAGTCCCTTCACCACCTTGGACCCGACGCGCGACGACCGTACCCACCGCTGGCCGCAGCGGCTTCCCGGCGGCGCCGTGCTCTTCTCCGCCGGGCGCCGCGACAGCGCCAGCAATCAGGACGAGAGCTCGATCGTCGCCTACGTGCCCGCCTCCCGCCGCCGCGTCACGTTGGTGGATCACGCCGCCATGGCCCGCTTTCTGCCGGCCGCGCCCGGCGCCACCCGCGGGTACCTGCTCTATGCCCACGCCGCCACCCTGTTCGCAGTACCCTTCGACGCCTCCCGCCTGCGCCTCGCGGGCGAAGCCCGGCCGGTGCTCGAGGGTGTGGGCGAAACCGTGGGTAGCGGGGCCACCCAGTTCGCCGTCTCGCCCTCCGGCGATCTCGCCTACATGCCCGGAAGCGCCGATTACTACGGCGCCGGCTCGCTCTCCTGGGCCGCGCCCGGCGTGGGCGGGACGCGCGGCGCCGCCGCGCTGCAGCCCCTGCCCCTGCCCACCAACTTCTATGCCCGCCCGGCGCTCTCCCCCGATGACCGCCTCATCGCGCTCGAGGTGGGCGTCGCCAACGCCGGCTCCTCCAGCGATATTTATATTTGGGACATCGCCCGCCACACCCTCAACCGCCTCACCTTCAGCGGCCACGCCAGCTCACCCGCCTGGTTCCCCGACAGCCGTCGCGTCCTCTACCGCGTCAGCGCTCCCCAATCCGGCATCTACTGGAAAGCCGCCGACGGCAGCGGCACCGAGCACCGCCTGCTGCTCGCCCCGGGCGACCTGAGCGCCCCCGCCGTCTCGCCCGACGGCAAATTCCTGGCCTACGGCTCAGGCCCGAACATCATCGTCCAGCCGCTCGCCGCCTCCGGCCCGACCCAAACGATCGCCGGCGTCGAGCCCGGATTCTCCCCCAACGGCCGCTGGCTCTCCTACATGGCCGACAATCTCGGCGGCACCTTTGTGCAGGCGTTTCCCGGCTCCGGCGGCAAATGGCAGATCGCCGCCGCCGGCGCCCGCAACTTCACCGCCCCGCCCGCCTGGAGCCCGGACGGACGCGCCCTCTATTACCTGCAAGGCGACGCCGTCGTCCGACTGCCGTTGACCCCCGGTCCGACCTTCGCTCCCGGCGCCCCGGTCGTCTTGTTCCACGATCCCGCCCTCATTTTGGGCCGCTCGGCCGCGGCCGCCCGCCTCGCCGGCGTCGCCCACGACGGCCGCATCCTGCTGCTGGCGCGCCACGTGGTGCCGAACGCCCCCCCTCCCACCATCCGCGTGGTGCTCAATTTCGCCGCGACTCTCGGGCACTAAAGCGGCGCGAGCCGCTACCCTTCGGCCAGCGTCTCCTCGGCCTTGCTTTCATTACCGGCGCACGAGCGCGGAGCCCCGCGCGGCTGTCGCCGCGTGACCCGCTTAGGCGCAGCGCCGGAATGGGGACCCCTGAGCCCCAGTCCGGCGGAAACCGCGCCGCTTTTCTTGCGGGAGACCGCCGTTATTGAGCCGGCTTAGGGTTGGTATTGAGAAACGGGTTGGAGCCGCGTTCGCGGCCGATGGTGGTGAAGGGGCCGTGGCCGGGGATCACGACGGTTGTGTCGGGCAGCGGGAGCAGGCGGGTGCGGATGGAATCGATAATGGCGCGGTCATCGCCGCCGGGCAGGTCGGTGCGTCCGACGGAGCCGGCGAAGAGGGTGTCGCCGGCGAAGAGTTTGCCCTGGCTGGGGATGTAAAGACAGACGCTGCCCTGGGTGTGACCGGGGGTTTCGAGAATTTCGAGGCGGGTGCCGGAGAGCTTTAGATCGAAACTGTCGTCGAGTGAGGCGTCAATCGTCACCGGTTCGGGGATCGGCATGCCCAGCCAGTGGGCTTGCGACTCGATCGACTGGTGCAGTTGCCGGTCGCGGGGGTTCATCCAGACGCGGGCACCGGTGACGCGTTTCAACTCGCCGGCGCCACCAATGTGGTCAATGTGGGCGTGGGTGATGATGATATCGGTCAGGCGCCAGTGCCGCTGGGCGAGGCGCAGGAGAATGCCGTCTACCTGGGCGCCGGGATCGATGACGACGGCTGTGGCCGAGGGTGCATCGCCGAGAATGGTGCAGTTGCACGCCAGCGGGCCAACCGGGAACGTAATCTGCTCGAGCATTATGGCGCGGGCCGCCGCCCATCCAGTTTTGGCGCAGCGCCGGAAAGTGGGCCCCGCAACCCGTTTCCAGCGTAGCGCCGGGCTGGCTACTTTTTGATCGGAGCCTTCTGGCTGGTGGTAGCGGGGGTGGCGCCGAGAATGGAACTACCGTTGGCTTTGGAACTAACGCCGATGATGGCGAGGGTAATGCTGGTCAGCATGAACACCACAGCGCACACGATGGTCGCTTTGCCGAGAGCGGTTTGCGCGCCGCGCGGACCAAACGCCGTCTGGCTGCCCATGCCGCCAAAGGCGCTGGCAATATCGCCGGCCTTGCCGCTCTGGAGCAGGATGACGCCGATCAGAAACAGGCAAACCAGAATATGAATCAATGTCAGAAGAAATTCCATAAAAGTTTTCGTGGTGCGGAAGGCGGGACTCGAACCCGCATGCCTTGCGGCGCCACCCCCTCAAGATGGTGTGTCTGCCAATTTCACCACTTCCGCATGAATGCCCAGTTTAACACGCCCGAATTAGCGCGGCAAAGCTGGAGGCATCGAGCGAGGCGGAGCCCACCAGCGCGCCGTCGACGTCGGGCTGCTCCAGCAGGCCGCGCACATTAGCCGGGGTGACGCTGCCGCCATAGAGGATAGTCAGGGTTTCGGCGGCCTCGGAACCGAATACGTTGCGGGCGCAGTGGCGGAGGAAGCGTTGGGTGCCTTCGGCGATGTCGGGGGTGGCCACCTTGCCGGTGCCAATCGCCCAGACCGGCTCATAGGCCAGCACGCAGCCGCGGAAATCGGATTCTTCCATACCCCAGAAGGCGCGCTCGAACTGATAGCGCAGGACGATCTCGGTTTCGTTCTCATCGCGCTGGGCCTGGGTCTCGCCGACGCAGACGATCGGGGTCAGCTTCGCGGCGAGCGAGGCGCGCACCTTGCGGTGGACGGTCTCATCGGTTTCGCCGAAATACTGCCGGCGCTCGGAGTGGCCGACGATGGCATAGGCGCATCCGGATGCCGCGAGCATCGGTCCGGAGACCTCTCCGGTGAAAGCTCCCTCGGATTCCCAGTGCAGGTTCTGGCCGGCGACGGCGAGGCCGTGGGCGCTGGTTTCGGCGCTTCCCTGCACCGCCGCGGCCACGGCGGAAAGCGAGGGGAAGGGCGGAGCGATGATGACCAGGCAACGCGCCGCGGCGGCGACCGGGGCGATGCGAGTGATGAACTCGACCGCCTCGGTCGCAGTCTTGTGCATCTTCCAGTTGGCGATCATGATGCGTCGGCGCATGGTTGAGTTTAGAACGTTTGGCGTTTGGCGGTCATTTTCCGGTCATTTCTCGGTAAGGGCCGCGACTCCGGGGAGAGTGTCGCCGGAGAGGAATTCGAGCGAGGCGCCACCGCCGGTCGAGACGTGGCTCAAGCGATCGGCAAGACCCGCGGCGTGCAGCGCCGCCACCGAGTCACCACCGCCGGCGACGGTGAGTCCGGGAGAGGCGGCGACGGCGCGGGCCACGGCCAGCGTGCCTTCGTCGAAGGGTGGCTTTTCAAACATGCCCATGGGGCCGTTCCAGAAAACCATGCGCGCCGAGGCGATGACTCGGGCGAAGGCGCCGCGGGTGGCGGGGCCGATGTCGAACGCCTTGGCGCCGTCGGGAATATCCTGCACGACGCGACCGTCTTCGAGGACGTGATCGGTGGGCA
Organism: Terriglobales bacterium; assembly: GCA_035606395.1. Taxonomy (GTDB): domain Bacteria; phylum Acidobacteriota; class Terriglobia; order Terriglobales; family SCQP01; genus SCQP01. The sequence goes on from DATNFK010000058.1 coordinate 8,446, forward strand.
ACAGGATCCTGGCGCCGGAATCGCGCAAGAGTTTATTGGCGGCATCAACAAAATCGGCCTGGAGCAGCGAGGCGCCGATCGACTTGCCCTGGGCCTTGAGAAACGTATACGCCATCGCTCCGCCGATCAGAAGGTGATCGGCGCGTTGGACGAGATGGGCTATCAGAGGCAGCTTGTCGCTGATTTTAGCGCCCCCGAGGATGACCACGAAGGGGCGGTCGGCGCCGTGCAGGACGCGGCCCAGGTAGTCGAGCTCGCGTTCCATAAGCAGGCCAGCCGCGGCTTGCGGCATGAGCGCGGTGACGCCAACCGTGGAGGCATGGGCGCGGTGGGCGGCGCCGAATGCGTCATCGACATAAACGTCGCCGAGGGCGGCGAGTTGGCGGGAAAACGCCGGATCGTTGCTCTCCTCGCCGGGTTGGAAGCGCAGGTTCTCGAGCAGCACCACGCCGCCGGGGGCAAGGCGCGCGGCCATCTCCTCGGCGAGGGGGCCGACGGTCTGGGGCGCAAAACCGACGTTGCCGTCGAGAAGGCGTTCGAGGTGCTCCGCCACGGGGCGCAAGGTGTAGCGCAAATCCACCTTGCCTTTCGGGCGGCCGAGGTGGGCGCACAGGACCAACCTGGCACCGCGCGCGATCAGCAGCCGGAGAGTGGGAAGCGTGGCTTGGATGCGAGCGTCGTCGGTTATACGCGCGCCGTCGAGCGGCACGTTGTAATCGACGCGCACCAGCACCAGCCTGCCTTCGACTTCGAGATCGTTGACGGAGAGTTTGGCCACGTCGGATTCCCTTACATGCCCTTATCGGCGAGAAAGGCGACCAAGTCGCGCATACGGCAGGAGTAGCCCCATTCGTTGTCGTACCAAGCGACGACTTTGACGCAGTTGCCGGCAATCACCCGGGTCAGCTTGGCATCGACGATGGCGGAGCGATCGTCGCCGCGGAAATCGGTCGAGACCAATTCATCCTCCTCAAACCCGAGGATGCCCTGCATGGGGCCTTGCGCAGCAGACTTAAGAGCGGCGTTGACGTCGGCCACGCTGGTGGCGCGTTCGACAAACGCAACCAGATCGACCACGGAGACGTTGGGGGTGGGCACGCGCATGGCAAAGCCATCCAGCTTGCCCTCGAGTTCGGGGATGACCAGGTGCAACGCCTTGGCGGCTCCCGTCGAGGTAGGAATCATGTTGATGGCGGCGGCGCGGGCCCGGCGTTTGTCCTTGTGCGGAAGGTCGAGAATGCGCTGGTCGTTGGTGTAACTGTGGATGGTCGTCATCGATCCGGACACAATGCGGAAACGATCGTGGACGACCTTGGCGACCGGAGCCAGGCAATTGGTCGTGCAACTCGCGTTGGAGATGATGTGATGGCGGCCGGCATCATAGGCGGCATTGTTGACGCCCAACACCATGGTGATATCGGCGTCGTTGGCGGGGGCCGAGATGACGACCTTCTTGACCGAGCCGCGGCGGTGTTTGGAGGCGCCGGCGGAGGAGGCGAACACTCCGCTGCACTCGGCTACGAGCTGGACGCCGGCCGAGGTCCAGTCGAGCTGCTCGGGATCGCGCTGGCACCAGACCGGGATGCGGCGGCCGTTGACGCTGATCCAGTCGGGACCGGAGGCGACCTCGGCGCGCAGGTTGCCGAGGATGGAATCGTGCTTGAGCAGATGGGCCAGCATGGCCGGCGCGGTGATGTCGTTGAGAGCGACGATTTCAAAACGGGGGTCGTCGAATGAGGCCCGAAAGAAGTTGCGACCAATGCGTCCGAAGCCGTTGATTCCTACCTGCAATGACATTATTCAATAATAACCGCACCTAACGAAAAGGCGCGGGCCCCAGCGCGGCTAGCTTCTATTGGCGCGGGCCCCAGCGCGGCTACCGCCGCGCGACCCGCTTAGCCGCAACGCCGGAGTGGGGACCCCTTCAGCCCCTCTCCGGCGTTGCGGCGTTTTCGGCGCGGGCCCCAGCGCGGCTACCGCCGCGCGACCCGCTTAGCCGCAACGCCGGAGTGGGCCTTCAGCCCCTCTCCGGCGTTGCGGCGTTTATTGGCATGGGTGCCGGGCCGCCGCCGGGCACCCGCTTATGCGCAGCGTCCGGCGCGGAAGCCCGCATGTTGCTATGCTGCGTGGATGGGCCGTAGAACGCGGATTGCGGGAATCTCGCTGGCGCTGTTGATCCTGGTGGTGGTGCTGTTTGTGCCCCAGGCGTTCAGCTTGCGCATCCACGCCAGCCCGGAGTCCACCTGGACGCTGTTTCTGCTTTCGGCCTTAAGTTTCCTGGCAATTGTGGTGTTGACGTTTGTGCTGGTGCGGCAGATCGCCAAGCTGGTGGCCGAGCGGCGGGCGAACGTGCTGGGGGCGCAGTTCAAGATCAAGCTGGTGGTGGGGGCGCTGGCGCTCAGTTTGACGCCGGTTGTGTGCATGTTTGGTTTCACGTACGGGCTGATCAACCGCACGCTGGACAAATGGTTCAGCCAGCCGGTGGTCACGCTGCGGGACGACAACCAGCAAACGCTGGAGATGCTGAACCGCTTCGTCGCCGACAATGCCCGCATTGCCGCCGAAGGAATTGCCCAGAGCCCGCGGGTGCGGACGCTCAACGCCGACCAGGTGGCAGCGGCTCTGTCGCGGCGGCGGGCGACGCTGGCGGGCGGGTTCGCGCGGGTATTCGACGCGGCGGGGCATGCGCTGGCCAGCGTGAACGTTCCGCCGACGGCGCGTTGGCATGAGTACGCCATCAGCCGCGCGCCGATTGAGGGCGGCGGCGAAGTGGCGGTGGGGATGCCGATACCGCCTTCGATCACCGCCCAGTTGGCGCGGCTGGCCCAGGATCGGGACCGCTACGAACGGCTCAACCAGGAGCGCCGGTCGCTGCGGCTCATCTACACCGCCTACCTACTACTACTGACGCTGGCCATACTTTTTGGCGCCACCTGGATGGCGCTTTACCTGTCACGACTGGTCACGGTTCCAATCGGCGAGCTGGCGCAGGCGACGGATGAGATATCGCGGGGCAACCTCGCCTACCGGGTACGGGTGAGCGCGCACGACGAGATCGGGCGGCTGGTGGATTCATTCAACAGCATGGCGCAGCAGTTACAGGCCGCCAACCAGGAGCTCGACGGACGGAGGCGGTACACCGAGGCGCTGCTGGAGAACACGCCCTCGGCGGTGATCTCGCTGGGCGCCGATTACTCGATCGAGCGGGTCAACCCGGCGGTGCAGCGGCTGTTCGGAGCGCCGGCGCATCCGACCAAGCTGGAGGAGTTGTTCGACGCCTCAAGCCGGCGGGAGATCCAGCACCTGCTGCGCAAATCGGAGCGCTGGCCGGCGGCGACGGGGCAGATCGAGGTTGAGCGCAGCGGACGCCAGCTTACGCTGGCGGTGACGGCGGCGGCAGTGGCGGCAGGGACGCGCCGTGGGCGTTTCGCGAGCTACGTGCTGGTGCTCGAGGACTTGACCGATCTGCTGCGCATACAAAAGACCGCCGCCTGGCGCGAGGTGGCGCAGCGGATCGCGCACGAGATCAAGAATCCGCTGACGCCGATCGCGCTCTCGGCCCAGCGCATCCGGCGGCGGTTGCGGGCGCAGGGTGAGGACAACCAGGCGGTGATCGAGGAGTGCGCGACCACGATCGAGGCGGAGGCGCATTCGCTGCAGCGGCTGGTGGACGAGTTCAGCGCGTTTGCGCGTTTTCCCCACGCCAAGCTGGTGGCCAGCGATTTGAACGAGATCATCGAGCGGGCGCTGCGCGCCTTCGACGGACGGCTGGATGGGATTGAGATCCGCACCAGCTTCGACACGCTGCCGCCGCTGGCGCTCGACGCGGAGGACATGAAGCGGGTGTTCATCAATCTCATTGATAACGCGGCGGAAGCGATGCATGGCTGCCCCTACCGGCAACTCAGCCTGCGCACGCAAGCGCTCGACGGCGCCGTGGAAGCGGTGGTGGCCGACACCGGGCGGGGATTGCCGCCGGGCGACAAGCAACGACTGCTGCTGCCTTACGTCTCAACCAAGGACCGGGGCAGCGGCCTGGGGCTGGCCATCGCGCTGCGCATCGTCGAGGAAAACGGCGGTACGCTGCGGGTAGAGGACAACACGCCCCTGGGGGCGCGGTTTATCGTGGAGTGGCCGCTCCCGGCGGAATAGTTCCCTGCTACGCTGGTGGTTGTGGCACAGGCCAAGATTTTAATTGTGGACGACGAAGCCGGCATCCGGCAGTCGCTTGCGGGTGTGCTAGGTGACGAGGGTTACACGGTGGAGGCGGTGGGCGATGCCGCGAGCGGACAGCAGGCAATCGAGCACCGGGCATTCGACCTGGCGCTGCTCGATATCTGGCTGCCCGACCGCGACGGGCTGGAGTTGCTGGCCGACATTCAACGGCAGCCGTCGCCGCCGGCGGTGGTGATGATCAGCGGCCACGGCACGGTCGAGACGGCGGTGCGGGCGACCAAGCTCGGGGCCTTTGACTTTCTGGAGAAGCCACTCTCGATCGAGAAGACACTGCTGGCGGTGCGGCACGCCTTGGAACAGCGCCAGCTCAAGCGCGAGAACTTGCAGCTAAGGCAGCGCTTCGCGGCCGAGAGCGCGCTGATCGGCGACAGCGTTCCGGTGCGGGCGCTGCGGCAGCAGATCGCCATCATGGCGCCGACGAACGGCCGGGTGCTGATATTCGGCGAGAGCGGAACGGGCAAAGAACTGGTGGCGCGCGCGCTGCATGCGCACAGCGAGCGCAGCCAGGGCGTGTTTGTGGAACTGAACTGTGCCGCCATCCCCGAGGAGTTGATCGAGAGCGAGCTGTTTGGCCATGTCGCCGGAGCGTACGGGCCGCCGGCGCAGGAAGCGAAGGAGGGCAAGTTCAGCCGCGCCGACCAAGGGACACTGTTTCTTGACGAGGTCGGGGACATGAGCCTCAAAACCCAGGCCAAGGTACTGCGCACGCTCGACGAGGGGCGGTTCGAAGTGCTGGGGTCAAACACCGCCGTAACCGCCGACGTGCGCATTATTGCGGCAACCAACAAGGATCTCGATGAGGAGATCAGCCGCGGGAATTTCCGCGAAGATCTGTTTTACCGGTTGAATGTGATTCCGTTCTTCGTACCGCCACTGCGCGACCGGAAAGAGGACATTCCGGCGCTGGCGCGTTTCTTTTTGGAGGAGTTTGCGGCGGCGTACGGGCGCAAGTGCCGGGACTTTAGCGCGGAGGCGCTGGCCGATCTGCAGGCGCATAGCTGGCCGGGAAACGTGCGCGAGCTGCGTAATTTGGTCGAACGCATCGCGATTCTGGCACCGGCGGGACGGGTGATTGAACGGCAGCATCTTCCACCGATGCCGCAACGGGCCAAGGCGCGGGCCGCGGAAACCGACTTCGCGAGTCTGCATGAGGCGCGCTCGGCTTACGAGCGGGAGTACATCCAGAAAAAATTGGACGAACACGCCGGCAACATGACCCATACCGCGGAGGCCCTGGGACTGGAGCGCTCGCACCTGTACCGGAAGATGAAGGCGCTCGGCATGGGAAACGGCACCTAGCGGCGGGCCACCACCGCAGCCAGGGCGGCGCGGAATTCGGCGTGATGCCCGGCGATGAAGTGGTCGCCGCCCTGGATCCAGTGGCGAACCTTGGGTTCGGGGAGGCGCTCGAAGTAGGCTTCGAGGGAGGGGACGGCGGCATATTCGTCGTGATCACCGGAGATCATAGCCTTGGGGCCATGCCAACGCCAATCGGTTGCGATGGGGCCGCGGTCGACGGGTAGTCCCATAAGAATGGCTTGCGCGACTTCGGGATGGGGCGCGGCGGCCAATGCCTTGGTTACCATGGTGGCGCCGAAGGAAAAGCCGGCCAGCACGACGGGGAGCGGAAAGAGGCTGCGCAAATAAAGGAGCGCGGCTTCCAGATCGTCGCGCTCGCCATGGCCATGATCGTAGGCGCCTTCGCTCTTGCCGACACCACGAAAATGGAAGCGCAACACGGGCAATCCCTGATGGACTAGTTCCTGCGCCGCCTGAAACACGATTTTGGTGTGCATGGTGCCGCCAAAGGCGGGGTGGGGATGGCAGACCAACGCGGCGCGGGTGGCGGGGGCGCCAGATTCGTTTACGTTTAAGATGTACTCCAGCCTGCCGGCCGGGCCGGGAAACGTGCCAGTAGTGATGACAGCCATCGTTTGAGAATTATGTCCCAACTTCCGATTTTCAGTTTTTTGCGCGGGTTAATGGAGCTGGATTCGACCTCGGGTCAGGAGGGCGAGGCGGCGCGCTTCGTCGCCGATCACCTGCGCGCGGTGGGTGGCTGGGAGGTCGAGCTGTGGCCGGTCGAGGCTGACCGCTTCAACGTCTACGCGCGGCGGGGCGCGCCGCAGGTCGTGTTGAGCACGCATCTGGATACGGTGCCGCCATACCTGCCCTGGCGTGAGGACGCCGCAACGATCTATGGCCGCGGGGCGTGCGATGCCAAGGGGATTGTCGCGGCCCAGGTATTCGCGGCGCAAGAGTTGGCGGCGGAAGGGATCAGCGACATTGGTCTGCTGTTCGTGGTGGGAGAGGAGCGCAGCAGCGCGGGCGCGATTGCAGCCAACCGGAAGGCGCCGGGATCGCGTTTCCTGATCAACGGCGAGCCTACAGAGAGCCGCATGATTCGCGCCGCAAAGGGCGCGCTACGCGTCGATCTTCGAGCCCGGGGACGGGCGGCGCATTCGGGCTACCCGGAGCTGGGACGCTCGGCCATCGAGGCGCTGCTCGCCGCGATTGCGCGTCTGAACGCGCTGGAGCTGCCGACGAACGACGTACTGGGTGCGACCACGATCAACGTTGGGACAATTGCCGGGGGGCGAGCGCCGAATGTGGTGGCCGACGAGGCGCGGGCCGAGCTGCTGATCCGGCTGGTGGAGGATGCGGCGCCGCTGCGGCAGAAGATTCGCGAAGCCGCCGGAGATCTGGTGGAGGCGGATTTCGTGCTGGAAATACCGCCCATTCACCTGCGCACGCTGCCCGGCTTTGCCACGGGCGTAGTCGCATTTGCGACCGACATTCCGAAACTTGAGGCGTGGGGCGAGCCGCTCCTGTTCGGCCCTGGTTCTATCACAGTAGCCCATACTTCGGAGGAGCGGCTGGCGAAGCGCGAATTGCTCGACGCGGTGGGAAGCTACGCCGGGATTGCCCGGCAGCTCCTGGCGGTGCCTTTTCGTCCCCCCCAAGTAGGCGGATGAGGGCGTATTTCCCGGGACTGAATTGTGACAAAAAAGCAACAAAAAAGCGGCGGCTGAATAACAATTCAACCTTGGCCGAAAGCATTACGCCAGATCCCCACCCGATCGCGCACAAAAGAAAAATCTAATGCACCGATCGGAGATGGGCGCGTAGTACATTTCCGCCTGGGGGAATCAAAATCGATACCCTCAAGATCGGTTTAACAGGAGAAGAGATCATGAAGAATACTCTGCGTTTAGTTACGGTTGCCGCGTTTTTGCTGGCTGCTACCTTTGGCGTCCGCGACATGGCGGTCGCTTCGACGACCCATGCCCAGCGCACCTCGACCGTCGCGGTTGCGGGCTTCCACGGCCAGCTGCCTGGAAACTATGTCGGCCGTGTCAACGCCGGCGGCGACCCCTTCCCGCCCATCGACTAGTTTAGACCTGAAAGCGCAGCTTGCATATCGGGCGGTTTGGTAATAACCTAGCCGCATGAGTGTGAGCCTGACAATTTGGCTATCGGTGTGTTCCGCGACAACGATTGCCATTGCCACGACCTGGAGACGAGGCCTGGGCGAGGTGCGGTACTTTGTGCGCTGGTACCTGCTGGCGGCATTGGCCGAGGACTGCGCAACGCATTTCGCCCTGCTGCGGTTTGGGTACAGGTCGGCTGAATACAAATACGTTTATTTTGGGGCGGACCTGGCGGTTGTCGTCATCGGCTTCTTTGTACTGGCCCGGCTGGTAGAGCTGGCCTTTGAGAAATCATCGCTGCGCCTGCCGGGAGTACGAGCGATCGCGCTGCTGGTTTTTACGGGACTGGCAATTTGCAGCGCGGTGGTCGTGTATATGTTGCGGGGCGGGCTGAGCACCGGCACGCTGGGCCTGGAGTTGGAACAAAACTTCTCGTTCCTGGGGATGGTGCTGGCCATCGTTCTGTTCGCGGTCATCAATGTTATTCAGGTCGAGGGGGTACGCTTCCGGCGGCTGGTGCTTTCCTTCAGCCTGCTCTATGGCGCCGGCGCGATCATTTATTCCCTGACCGCGATTGTGCCGCAGTTCCGGGAAGTCACGACCTATGCCGTGCCAATAACCAGCCTGGCAGGGATGCTGCTGATTGCCTATTCCCTTTGGGTGCCGGAACCGGAGATGGCGCCGGGGCTGACACGGCGCTTCGAGGTGGCGGCATGATTTTCGACAGCGAGTGGGCGTCGGTGGGCGCGCTGATTTTTGCGGTGTTCGGATTTGGCTACGCGGTGCTGGCGTTCGCGCACGTGCGTATTGACAACTGCGACATGAAGGAGCTGGCGCGGCTGCGCGCGGAAGGGATTTTGCCGGAGAAGGTCGAACTCATCCGCGACTTTATGGCCATTCACCGCAAACTGGACGAGATTGCGCCGGCGGTGTACTTGCGGCAGGAATTTTGGATACAGGTGTATTTTCAGGTGCTGCGGTTCGCGCATTGGATGGAGTGGCGGGCCCGGTTTGTGGAACGCGAGCTGACAAAGCTCAGCGCGTATCAGGCGAACCACTACCGCACGGCGATGATTCGGATGGAGCGGCTGCAGAACCCGGCGCTGTAGGTCGAACTACTTTTTGCTTTTAATTCCGAAACGCTTGATCTTTTGATTGAGGGTCGAAACCGGCACCTGGAAGCGCTCGGCGGCCTCGGTTTGGCGGCCATGGGTCTGGGCGAGCATATCTTCAATCAAGCGGCGTTCGTAATCATCGACCTGGGCGAAGAGCGATTGCGGGGCGGCGGACGGAGTCCAGGCGCGGCCGCCGGTAATGCTGTCAGGCAGTAAATCCATACCAATGAGCTCATCGGTGGAGAGCACGATAGCGCGTTCGATGGCGTTTTCGAGTTCGCGAACATTGCCGGGCCACGCGTAGTCGAGCAGGCAGCGCAGGGCTTCGGGCGCGAGCTGGCGCAGACGCTCGCCGGAATATTTCGCCAGGAAGTGGGTGGTGAGGGGGGCGATGTCCTCGCGGCGCTCACGCAGGGGTGGAACGGTAAGGGCGAGGACGTTTAAGCGGTAGAAGAGATCCTCGCGGAAGCGCCCTTCCGCCACAAGGGTCTGGAGGTCGACATTGGTGGCGGCGATGATCCGGACATCGACCTGCACTTCTTCGGTCGAGCCCAGGCGCATGAAGCTCTTATCTTGCAAGAAGCGCAGAATCTTGGCCTGGGTTTCGAGGCTCATGCTGCCGATTTCGTCGAGGAACACGGTGCCGCGATGAGCTACTTCGAAGAGGCCCTTCTTGGGTGCGACGGCGCCGGCAAAGGCGCCGCGCACGTGTCCGAAGAGAGTCGATTCCAGCAGGCCGGCGGGCATGCTGCCGGTGTTGATGGGCACGAACGCGGCATCGTCGCGGGAGGATTGGGCGTGCAGCGCCTTGGCGATTAGTTCCTTGCCGGTGCCGCTCTCGCCCTGCAACAGCACGGTGGAGCGGCTGGGGGCGACCTGGGCGATCCAGTCGAAGATGCGCAGCATGGCCTCCGACTTGCCGACGATGTTTTCGAAGCTATAGCGCTGTTTGAGGGCGCGCTTGAGCTGAATGTTTTCCTGGCTGACGCGGGCATTGGCGATGGCCGAGCGCACGTCGGCGAGGAGTTTTTCGTTGTTCCAAGGTTTCTGCAGGAAGGTCTGAGCGCCGGCCTGCATGGCGGTGACCGCCATTTCAACGGTGGCGTAGGCGGAGATCATGATCACCGGGGTTGAGGAGACCTCACGCAGGCGGCGGAGGAAGTCAACGCCGCTGCCGCCGGGCAAGGCGACATCGAGCAGCACGAGGTCGAAGACGGAGCTGTGGAACACCTCCCAGCCGGCATCGGCATCATTGGCCGCGACGACATCGAAGGACTCCATGCGCAGCAGGGTTTCAAGGCTTTCGCGGATGGCGGCCTCGTCGTCAACGATGAGCACACGGGCGGCGATCGCGGCGAGAGCGGAAACAGGTTCGACGGCGGTGGTCACGATGACAAGTGCGGCGGACTAGACCGCCTCCACGAGCGCCGGGGAGGAGGTCGAATGAGGGGCGGGAGCATAGAGCGGCAGTTCAATTCTGAACTCGGCGCCGAGCGCGACCTGGCTATGCACGCGAATCGTACCCCGGTGCTCCTGAATAATGCCGTAGGTCACGGCCAAGCCGAGGCCAGTGCCGGTACTGAGCGAGGCCGCGGTGGCGTTGGTTTCGAGATGGGAACCGGCGCGACGCGGGCCGGCCTTGGTGGTAAAAAAGGGATCAAAGAGGCGGGGCAGATGCTCGTCGGCGATGCCGTCGCCGGTGTCGGCCACTTCAACCCAGGCATGATCGCCGTCGCAGCCGGTGGAGAAACGCAGAGTGCCGCCGTGGGGCATGGCGTCGCGCGCGTTGAGGATCAGATTGAGGAACACCTGTTGCAGTTTTCCGGCGTCGCCGTAAACCTCGACCGGATTGGGATGGAGCGCGGAGATGACATGCACGGCGGCGCTGCGCAGCGGGTGCTCGACCAGGCTGAGCGTGTCGCGCACAATGGCATTGATCTCGACTTTGCGGAAAGCGGCGCTGCCGGTACGGCTGAAATTCAGCAGGTTGGAGATAATCTCGGAAGCGCGAAACGTCTGACGGGTGATGGTATCGAGCACCGGCGCCCGGGGGTCGCCCTCGGGGGTTTGCTTGGCAAGCATCTGGGTATAGCTGGAGATGACGGCGAGGGGGGTATTGACCTCGTGGGCGACGCCGGCGGCGAGCAGGCCCACCGAGCGCAGACGGTCGGCCTGGCTAAGGGCGGCCTCCATCTCGACTTCGGAGGTGACATCGCTGAGCAGCACGATTTGGCCGACGCGCTGATAGCGGGCGGTAACGAGGGGCGCAATGGCGAGATTGAAGATGCGCTCGCCGCCGGCTGCGTTCATGCGGAACTTGGGCAGACTATGGACGCCGCCGGCGCCGGAGGAGAGGGCGAATTCGCGGGCGAAGGCCTCGCCCAGGATGGCGGCAACGGGCTGACCCAAGGCGGCGGCGCGAGGACGTCCGGTGATCGCCTCCATGCGGGCGTTCCAGCTCTCGACACGGCCCTCGAGATTGACCGCGATTACGCCCACCTGGATGCTTTCGACGATGTTCTCGTTGAAGTCCTTGAGGCGCTCATACTGCTGGGCTTTCTGCTGCAGGGTGGCATAGAGGCGGGCGTTTTCCAGGGCTATGGCAAAGTAGGCGGCGAGGGTATCAACCAACTCAAGATCGTCGCTGGTCAAGAACTCGCCTTGGCGGGTTTTGCCCAGTCCAAAAACGGCGACGGTAGCCGATTGCAAACGACACGGTACGAAATAGTGCAGCTCGAGGGAGCGGGCGGCGCCATGAGGGTACTCGAAAAATTCGCGTTCGGCACCGATGCGGCCGAGGAAGTTGAGATCCAGCGCCGGGGTCGAAGCCTCGACCGGCGCCATGCGGGCGACCGAAAATTGGCGGGTACCCTCCTGAGGCAGGAAGATGGCAGCGCGGTCGAGCGAGAGGGTCTGAACCAGGCGCTCGAGGACCAAGTCGAGCAGTGGGTCGAGTTCGGGTTGCGCGTTCATCTGGCGGCCAAATTCGATCAAGGTGCGGCGGAAGTCGTAGCGTTCGCGGTAGAACATGCGGTCAACGCGCTCCTGCAGCCACTGCTTCAAGGGCTCGAAGAGTAAGGCGGTGACCAAAATGGCAAACAGCCAGCCCGCCCAACCCCAAGCGGGCAAACGGGACTGCATCACGGCTCCGGCCAGCGCCACCGTGCCCAGATAGACGGCGACCACAACGGCGGTGGCCAGGGTATAGACGACGCCGCGGCGCAGCACGACCTCGGCTTCGAGCAGGTGATGGCGCCAGATGGCGTATCCAAAGGCGATGGGGACCAAGGCCAAGGAAAGAACCGATAGGTTGGCGTAGGGCGGCAGATCGATGCCCCACAAGAAGGGCGCGATGTAGAAGACCAGGAAAGGCCCGACCGCGAGGGCGGTGCCCCACGCCATGCAGCGGGCCTGTTTGCGGACGGCGAAGCTGGTCCCGGGCTTAAGCGCTTTCCAGCGGAAACTGGCCGCGGCGGCGATGAAGTAGGCAGCGAAGAGGGTGTAGCTGGCGCGATCCAGCAGATCCTGCACGGCGCTCAAGGTGGCCGGAACCCAGAGGGCGCCGGAGGCCAGGGCAATCTCAGTCAGGCCGATGAGGATGGCGGGCAAATACAGCAGGGTGAGGAAAAACTTCGACACCGCTTCGCTGCGCTCGGGGAGGCGGGTCTGCGGCGCGCCGCGGAAGCGCAGGGCATAGGCGAGCAGGAATGTGGGAGCGAGCAGGAGGCCGGCTTCGTTAATCCAGAAGACAGTGTGATCAAAGAGGTTGAGTTTGGCGGTGAAGTGGAAACAGTAGAGAGCGAAGGAGGCCAGGCAGAAAAGGTAAAAGCGCAGGGCCTGGGGCGCACGCTGGCGGCGGTAGAGCACGAACAGTCCGATCGCCAGATAGCAGAGGCCGACCAGTTCGAGGAAGGCGTAGCGGCGCAGGGGGGGGTGGGTAGGCTGGACAGCGAAACGCATCACCCTGGCACGGGCGCCGCGAACAATGTCGTACTCGATGGGATTGCCGATGCCGGTGGAGGCGAGGGCGCGGGCGACATCCTCGGGCGTGGCAACCGGATCGCCATTGATGGCGAGGAGACGGTCACCGACGGCGACCGGAGTGAGGGTATTGGCATCGCGGGCGACGGCCTGAAGGCCGGCGGTGGTGCGCTGCCAGAGCATGGCGTCGGTGGGCTGGCGATAGATGGCTAACTGGCGGACGTTGACCAGCGCCAGGACACAGAGCGTCGCAGTGATCAGACCCAGCGCGATAGTGCGGAAGCGGAAGCGCATGGGTCTGGTTGCTTAGAAGCTGAAAGTAAAGCCTCCGCGGAGCGAGCGCGCCGACTGCACCAAGTAAAGAGTGTGGCCGTCGCTCCCCATGAGGGGGAGGTAGCCCTGGGCCAGAAGGTTATGAATCTCCACCAGCGCCTGCAAGTGGCCGGGGAGCGGCTGGCGCACGTAGATGTTGGCATAGCCATCGCTCTGGCCGGGGCCATCGTCGTAGAGATCGAGTCCGGTGGCCAGCGCCCGGCTGAGAGCGCGATAACTACAGGTGATGCGGGTATGGGTGAGGGGCGTCACGCCGCTCAGCTTGGCGGTGACGGCATGGGCACGGACGTTGGTCAGGATGCTGTCGAGACCGTATTGGCCGAAGTGATCGCTCGTGGGGGCGAGGGCGGTGCCATCGCTGAAGCCCAGGTCGGCGCTGAAGTCGTCGCCGAATTTGTGCTCGTAATTGATGCGGTAGCCCCAGCCGCCGTAATTGCCGCCATTGGCCAGGAACATATCGTTGAGCAGGTCAGGCAGCAGCTCCTGGTTGGTGATTTCGGCGCCGTCGGCCTCTGCGCCGTTGATGGCGGCGCGGTTGAAGTGTTCGTCAAAGGCAGCGGCGGAGAGGGTATCGTTGGGGTCGAAGTTATCGGTGTAGGCGAATTCCTGGTGGCGGGCGCGCTCCAGGCGGGCGCGCTGGGTGGCGCGACCACCAACGGTTGCGGGCGTATTGCTCAAGCTGACCTGTGGGGTAGGGTCGGGCATGTCGGCGTAGTCGCGATAGAAGTGGATGGGCGGAACCGCCGAGACGGCGCGGTACTCGAGTTGGGCGTGGGAGCCGAGTTCGAACAGGGCGCGGAAATAGGGGTCGAAGGTTGCCACCGTGTCGGTCATGCTGACGGCGTTGACCATGGCGCCGTACTGCAGGCGGAGGCGGTCGCCGAGCGAGAAGCCATCGGCGTAGTTCAACGAGACGACGCGGAGCGAGGGCAGAGCGGCCGCCAGGCCGAGGCTGCCACTGTCAGGCAGTCCGCCGCCGATGCTGAGCTGGCGCACGGCGATGGAGATGCGGCTGGGGTTGGAGGGGTCGGTGTGGCTGAAGGTGGCCTGGAGTCGGGTATCACCGCCGCCGCCGGCGCCGTTGGTGCCGACATCACCGGTGATGGCCACTCTGGCGCCGCCGATGATGGAGGTGTCCACGCGGAAAGCGGTGGCCAGCGAGGGGGTGTCGAAGGCATTAGCGCCCCCGCCGGCGGTGAGGGCGACATAGCCGGCAACCGGGGTTGCATTGCCGGAAGCCCCGGTGTCGGTTGCGCCATTGCCGGAGCCGTCATCCAAGCGCAAAATCGGCTTCCAGACGGTGGCTTGGCGCAGCGCCCAGTCAAAGGCCTGATCGTTGGCGCGACCAGGCGGGGGACCGAATTGAGCCCCGGCGAGAAGCTGGGGCAAATTCACCAACAGTAGCGCGCGTTCGGAGGCCTGCACCACGACGCGCCGACGCTCGGCGACGCGGGCGCCCTTGCCGACCTCGACGTAGTAGGCACCGGGTGCAAGGCCGGTAAGCCGGAACAACCCATCGGCGCTGGTGAGCAGGCGCGCGCTCGAGGCGCCGCTGCGCAACCCTTCGGCGCGGACCAGCACAACCGCCCCGGATTGGGGCTGACCGCCGGCGTCGGTCACCAAGCCAAGCAAGGTACCGGTGGCGGCGGCCGGTTTGGAAGATGTTTTTTGCGGTGCGCTTTGCGCCGGGAGTGAACCAACACAAGCCAGCCCCACGAAGGCGAGAAGTGCGATTCCGCGATAGGAGCGCATGGCCATGGGGGAGTCCGGTTGCTATCAGTTTACTGCAAGATGATGAAACTCGTTTGCGGGGTGATTTTTTGGGTGGAAAGTTTGTCGGTGATGGTGATGGTCAGCCGGTACGTGGAGGGGGGCAGGCTGGCCAGGGGCAAGGTTTTTTCGATGGTCAGCTCATCGGCGGCGTTGGCAATATCGGCGGAATCCTCGGTATGATCGAGCACCGATTTCAGGGTGGCGAGGTTTTCGATGTTGTAGTTGATGGTGGCCGAGGGCTTGTGGGTGATTTTATCGGTCTGGAGGTTGTAGATCTGCATCCAGATGCCGAGCGAACCCGACTGCTTAAAGACGGCCGGCGAACCAAGGCCGCCCATAACCGGCATGACCTTGGTGTCGCCGAGGACGAATTGGCCGGAGCCGACGTTTTTGGCTGGGACCTTGGAGATATCGTCGGCGAGGATGATGCTGGAGGAGGCGAGCTGGTCGTCCTTATATTGAGGAACGGTAATGGCGTACTCTTTGGTGCCCAGTTTGTCGGGCGCGTTGGCGTCCTTGAGAACCAGGTTGACTTTGTAGCGCCCAGGCTTGAGCAGGGCGCCGTGCCAGTAGCGGCTGCTCTTGGAAGCGGAATCGCTGAGCAGTTCGGCGGGTATGTTCTGGTCGAGCTCATTTTCCCAGCGATCGACGATTTTGCCAGTGATGGTCGAGATGCGACCGGAGACCTCAATCTTGGCCTGGTCCACATCGTTGGACTGCTTCATGGTCATGTTGCGCTCGGCGACCGAGATGGTGATGGGCACGAGCACGGTGTCGTCGGTAATCTTGACGAAGTCGGTGCGGAACTGGAAGGGGAGCAGGCTGTAGTTAATGTTGTGATCGATGATCTCGCTGAGGTCGGAGAACTTCACCTTGGGCGGGGCAAAGATCTTGGCGTAAGTGTCGAGGCGGTTGAACTCGTTTTGGGACTCGGGCAGGTAGGCGTCGGTGCCGAGCGTGGTGCCGTTGGCCTGCTTGAAGCGATCGTCCTTATTGGCGGTGCCCATGGCTTCGCCGATGGTCAGGCCGGCGCCGGGGACGTGGAGGAGGGCGTCCTTCTCGCCGGGATCGGTGGTGAGGTGGAACTCGCCGCACTGGCAGGTGTCGACGAACTCGAGATGGATATCGCTGCCGATGCCCTCGAGGTAGTTGTAGGTCCAATCCTCGAAGGGGTAGGTGGAGGTGGAACCGCCGCCTTCCTCGATGGGGCGGTCGTAGGCGCCGCCGGCGTCATGGTTATCCTGCTCGTCGGGCTTGCCCCAGGTGATATAGATGCGCCCGCGGTCAGTCTTCCAGCCGGGAACGCCGGCGGCAAAGTGCTGGTTGGCGTAAGCAAAGCGCTGGTAGTAGTCCTCCTTGTACTGGTTGAAGGAGGATTCCGGGTCGGGATTGCGGCGCTGCCAGAAGGCCTCGATGAAGGCTTCGCGTTCGTCCTCGTTGGTGAGCTGGAGGAAGCTCTGGCGCTCCTCGTCGCTGATGATATAGGCGACGTCCTCATTGAGCCACTTTTTGTCTTCGGGGTTGAGCTCTTTTTCGAGCGCCTTTTGCTGGGCGCGGCGCTGCTTGGCGCTGAGCGCGTGCTGGGGCGGCGGGGCCGCCTGGGTTTGTTGACCAGGCGTGGCCGACTGTGTCGCGGGAGGCTTGGTGGCAGGCGCCGGAGGCGTCTGCGCAAGCAGCGTCAAATTGCCAGCCAGAACCAGCACACCCACACCGAAACCGTTGCCAAGGCGCATAGGCAGAATTGGGGGCTCCCGCCCTAATTGTTACTCTAGTGCTAATGCTAACCTCAAGTCGGACGCGGGTCAAGTCGATTGGATGGGGCCGAGAGCGGGCGCGCGGGGAACATTTGGAAGCTGAATTGCGTAGTCACAAAATCCGCTCTGGCAGCGTTGAGTAGTAAGCTGGAAAGATTGAATTTATGAGCACCGGAAAAAAATTATTGATCTTTTTCGCCATCATCCTCCTGTTGGGCGGCGTGGTTGCAGTTTCCCTCAACCAGCAGGGCAAGGATAAGACGACGGTGCAGACGGCACGGGCGCTGGATCAGGGCTTGATTTCGATCGTCACCGCCTCGGGCGAAATCACGCCCAAGACCTACGCCGATATCAGCCCCAACAACGTGGGCCAGATTACCGATCTTTACGTAAAGGAAGGCGATCACGTGAAGGCGGGCCAACTGCTGGCCAAGTTGTGGAACGTGCAGCAGGCGGCGAGCGTGAGCGGCATGCAGGCCGGGCTCAAGACCAGCCAGGCGAATCTGGCGGCGCAGCAGGCGGCGCTGGGCACGGCCCAGGCCAATGTGGAGCGGGACACCGCGCAGCTGGCGCAGGTGACGCAGGATTGGCGGCGCACGCAGGCGCTGTTCGAGGACAAGCTGATCGCCCGCTCGGACTACGAGACCAAGCAGGCGGCGTACAAGACCGCCGAAGCGCAATTGCAGGTTTCACAAGCCTCGCTGAAGCAGACGCAGGCGCAGGTGGCGAGCCTGGAGGCGGGCATCAGCCAGGCGGAGGCGCAGCTCAAGTCGGCAACCGACGCGCTGGACCGGACCGAGTTTACAAGTCCGCTGACCGGGATTGTGACGTACATGCCGGTACACGTCGGCGACACCGTGGTCATGGGCATTCAGAACTCGCCGGGCAGCGTGTTGATGCGGGTGGCGGACATGTCGGTGGTGACGGCCGAGGTACAGGTGGATGAAACCGATATCGCCAACGTCAAGGTGGGGCAGCCGGCGGTGATGACGATCGACGCGTTTGGCGATCAGAAATTCCCCGGGCGCGTGACCGAGGTCGGCGACACGGCGATCTTGCGCTCGACCGGCGCGGCGGCGACCAGCTCGAGCGGTTCGGACGCGCAGCAAGCCAAGGATTTCAAAGTTGTGGTGCAGCTCGATCAGCCGCCGCCGGACATACGGCCGGGGCTGAGCTGCACGGCGCAGATCACGACCGCGACGGTCGCCCAGGCGATCAGCATTCCGCTGCAGGCGGTGGTCGAGCGCGTGCCCAGCCAGATCAATGTGGCGCCGACAGCGGCGGCGCAGGCGGCGGCCGAAGCCGCCATGGCGGCACCGGCGGCGGGGGCGACGAAAGAAACCCCGGTGCAGGGGGTATTCGTGGTCAACCCGCAAACCATGACAGCGGAGTTCGTGCCCGCCACCACCGGCATTACCGGGGTGGATCATGTACAGGTTCTGAGCGGCGTGAAGGCGGGGCAGGAGATCATCACCGGCCCGTATACGGCGCTGCGGACGCTGGTCAACCACGCAAAAATAAAGATTGATAATTCGGCCGGCGCGCTCGCCGCGAGCACGCCTCCGGCGTCAAACTAGACTCGGAGTCATTATGGCCACCGTCACCTCGCCGTTGGGAACCGTGCCGCCCGCCAAGCCCGCCACCGACGTGGTCATCCAGACCGTGGATCTGTGGAAGATCTACCAGATGGGGACGGAGCAGGTGGCGGCGCTGCGGGGCGTCTCGATCGAGATCAAGCGCAACGAGTATGTCGCCATCATGGGACCCAGCGGGTCAGGCAAGTCGACGCTGATGAACCTGATCGGCTGCCTCGATTCGCCGAGCAAGGGGCAGTACTGGCTGAACCATCAGTTGGTCAGCGAGTTGGATGACGATGCTCTGGCGCACATCCGCAACCACGAAATCGGCTTTGTGTTCCAGACCTTCAACCTGCTGGCGCGGGCGACGGCGCTGCACAACGTGGAACTGCCGCTGATTTACGCCGGGGTGGAGGCGGCGCAGCGCAGCGCGCGGGCGCTGGAGGCGCTGAAAAAGGTGGACCTGGTGGACCGCAAGGACCATCGTCCCAACGAACTCTCGGGCGGGCAGCGGCAACGGGTCGCCATTGCGCGGGCCTTGATCAACAATCCTTCGATCCTGTTGGCGGACGAACCGACCGGCAATTTGGACTCGACCACCTCGAATGAAATTATGGGGCTGATGGACCGGCTCTGGACGCAGGGCAACACGGTGGTGCTGGTCACTCATGAGCCGGATATCGCCGAGTTCGCGCACCGGGTCATATACATTCGCGACGGCCAGGTGGCGCGGGACGAGCCCACGGCGCGCGGTCGCGAAGCGAAAGTTTGATTGCATCTCAAGGAATCCATCTTCGTCGCGCTGGACACGTTGTGGTCGCATAAGCTGCGCAGCTTTCTGACGCTGCTGGGCATTATTGTTTCGATCTGGACGCTGGTGGCGGTGGTGTCGCTGGTGCAGGGGGTCAACGGGTACGTTGGCGACAAGATCGCGCATTTGGGATCGAACGCCATCTCGGTCAGCCAGTTCAGCCTGGAGGAGATGACCGACCAGAAGCTATTCCGGGAGGCGCAGAAGCGCAACAAGCCAATCACGCTGAGCGAGTACGATTACCTGCGCGACCACTCGCGGCTGGCCAAGAACGTCGTCGCCAGCTCGAGCCGCGGCACCGGCACCAACCTCAAGGCGGGCAACCACAACATGACCGACGTGCGGGTCGAGGGCGACACCGCCAACGCCATCGCGCTCGCCGTCTACGATGTCGCCGCCGGGAGATTTCTCAGTCCGAGCGATGTATCGCGCGGCAACAACGTCGCCTTCATCGGGCCCGACGTGGCCAACCAGCTCTTCCCCTCCCTCGACCCCATTGGCCAGACACTAAATATCGACGGCCACGATTATCAGGTGATCGGCGAGGCCACGGTGCAGGGCAACGTATTCGGCCAGTCGCAGGATAGTTTCGTGATCATTCCGATCGGGGTGTATCGCGACATTTACGGCACCAAGGATTCGGTCGACGTGGACGTGCAGGCGTCGTCGGCGCTGGCTCTGCCGGCTTTGAGCGACGAAGTTCGCATGCTGATGCGCAGCGTGCGGCATCTGCACTACTCCGATCCGGACACGTTCGGGCTGATCGGCGCCGACTCGCTCATGGCGCTGTTCCACCAACTGACGGGGGTGATCGCGGCGGTGATGATCGGGGTGGCTTTCGTATTCCTGGTGGTGGGCGGGATTGTGATCATGAACATCATGCTGGCGGCGGTGACGGAGCGGACGCGCGAGGTGGGCATTCGCAAGGCGCTGGGGGCGAAGCGGAAAGACATTTTGTCGCAATTTCTGGTGGAGGCGGCGGTGCTCTCGACGGTGGGAGGACTGTTGGGAGTGGCGCTGGCGTGGGCCTTTACGCTGCTCGCCGGGCAGATTACGCCGCTGCCGTTCTCGCTGCCCTGGGGGGCGGTGCTCACAGCCTTGGGCATATCGACAGCGGTGGGGTTGTTCTTCGGTATTTACCCGGCGCAAAAGGCGGCGAAGCTGGAACCGATCACGGCGTTGAGGTCGGAGACTTAGCCATGGCGAGCGCACTGGGCGAAAATCTGACGCTCGCTTACGACACGGTGCGGAGCCACAAGCTGCGCTCGGCGCTGACGATTCTCGGCGTGTTCGTGGGTACGGTGACGCTGATGGCGATTGGCAGCATCCTGACCGGGATGAACAAGACAGTGGTCGATCAGCTCGAGAGCTTTGGGACCAACACGGTTTTCGTTTACAAATTCGCGCCCGGCATTCACATTGGCCGGCTGACGCGCGAGGAGCGCATGCGAAAGCCGCTGAGCGATCTGGACATCGCTGCGGTGCGGTCGGAGTGCGGCGCCTGCGCGGCGATCAGCGCGCAGGTGATGGCCTCGGGCAGCTTCGGGCCGCCGGGCGCCAACAGCGCCAACGCGCGCTCGCGCGGTCACGAAGTGGATGGATTGACGTTTTCAGGCACGGAGCCGAATTTTCCCGAGGCCACCAATCAGGCGATCGCCGAGGGACGGTATTTCACCGAGACCGAAAACGACCACCGCGAGAACGTGATTGTGGTGGGGCACTCGGTGTCGGATGCGCTCTTCCCCACCGAGGATCCGATCGGACAGACGTTCACCATCAGCGGCACGACGTTCCGGTTGATCGGCGTTTTCGCGCCGCGCAAATCGGCGGGCGCCAGCACCCAGGATTTGAGCGCCCGCATTCCGTACCATACGTTTGAGAAACTCTTCCCCGCCTCGCAGGAGCACTCGATCGAAGCCCTGGCGCGCCCGGGCATGCTGAGCATCGCCGAGGATCAGATCCGGGTGGCGCTCCGGCGTTCACGGCGGGACAAGTGGGACGCGCCGGATTCGTTCGGCATGGCAACGGCGGAAAGTATCATCGGCCAGTTCCACGACATCACCGGACAGGTGGCGCTGGTGATTGTCGCCATCGCCTCGATCGGGATGCTGATCGGCGGCGTGGGCGTGATGAACATCATGCTGGTCTCCGTGACCGAGCGCACCAGAGAAATCGGGATTCGCAAGGCGATCGGGGCGCGACGCGCCGACATCACGCAGCAGTTTTTGGCGGAGGCGGTGTTTCTCACCGGCATTGGAGGCGTACTGGGTATTATCGGCGGATGGCTGATCAGCGAGCTGATCAAGTTCGCCATTCCCTCGCTGCCCAGCTCGGTGCCGTTGTGGGCGGTGGGTATGGGCTTTGGGATCTCGGTGGCGATCGGGGTTTTCTTCGGGCTGTTCCCGGCGATCAAGGCGGCGAAGCTCGACCCGGTCGATGCCTTGCGCTACGAATAGTCAGCCCAGGATCAGCGCCACCGCGGCCGAGGTGGCGAGGACGGTAGTGAGCCAGCCCAGGATATTCACCGCCTTTGAGTTGGTGAACGAACCCATCACTTCGCGCCGCCGGGTGAGGAGCATGATCAGAAGCATGAGGGCGGGGGCGAGCAGTCCCTGGACCACGCCGGCGGCGATAAGTGCGTGGATGGGGTTGATACCGATGAAGTTCAAGGCGGCGGCGGCCACCATGACGGTGGTGACGACGGCATAAAACTGGGGGGCGTGTTGCGGGCTTGAGCCCAATCCGTTCTTCCATCCCATGGCGTCACACACCATGTAGGCGGCACCGGCCGACATGACCGGCAGCGCGAGAACGCCAACCCCGATAACGCCCAACGCGAAAAGAGCGCCGGCAGCGTGGCCGGCCAGCGGGCGCAGGGCGCGGGCCACCTCGGCCGCGGTGGTGAGATTGCCGATGCCGTGGCGAAACAGCGTGGCGGCAGCCGCCAAAATGATGAAGTACATCACCAGATTGGAAAACACCATGCCCAGGATCACGTCCCAGGCGGTAAAGCGCAGATCGCGGGCGGTGGCCTGGGCGCGGTCTTCCCTTCTTCGCAGGCCCTTGGCGGCGTGTTCTTCCACCTCCTGGCTGGCCTGCCAAACGTAGAGATAGGGCGAGAGCGAAGTTCCGATCACCGCCACCAGCAACAGCAAGGAATCGTGATCCCAGCGCAGATGGGGGAGGAGAGTACCGCGCACGGTCTGGGCCAGGTCGGGACGGGCCAGCAGGGCGGCGCCGATATAGGCGAGCAGTGCCATGGCGAGCCAGCGAAAGATGGAACGCATCCAGACATAGGAGCCGGCCATTTGGATGGCGAGGACGGCGGCAGCAAAGCCGACCACGAGCCAGCCCAGGGGAATGGGCAGCAGCAAGTTGGTGGCGGCGCCGAGGCCGCCCAGGTCGGCGGCGGCTTCGATGGTGTTGCCGCAAACGACCGCGGTCATGATGCCGTAGAGCACGATGCGGGGGCAGTGGTCGCGGACGATGGCGCCGAGACCCTGACCGGTGACCTGGCCGAGCTTGGCCGCGAGATAAACGATGACGGCCATCATCGGCACCAGGGCCGGGGCCATCCACAAGGCGGACCAGCCCAGGCGAGCGCCTACGGTGGTATAGGTGCCGATGGCGGAGGGGTCATCGTCGGCGGCGCCGGTGACCAGGCTCAGCCCCAGGGCACGTTTGACCGAGGGGGAGAAGTGGCGAGGCCAGCGACGACGCGAGCGCCATTGCGTCCGGCGTTCGGTGAGCAGTGCCATGGCAAGCGATTAGGCAGGTGGTCTGCTCTTTGAGAGCCAGGCACGCGAGTCGAGGTTGTACGCTACTCGGCGCGCAGGGTGCGGGCGGGGTCAATGGCGGCGGCGCGGCGGGCGGGCAAGAAGCCAGCGAGTGCGGCGCACACGACGAGCACCAGCGCCGCAGCGGCGAGGTAGCGGGGATCGTATCCGCTGACGCCATAGACCTGGCTGCCCAGCAGGCGCACGCCGCCGAGCGCCGCCGGGATGCCGACGGCGAGGCCCAGCCCAGTCTGGCAGCCGACACGACGCAGGATGAGAGAAATGATTTGCGCACGCGAGGCCCCGAGCGCCGAGCGTACGCCGATTTCCGAGGTGCGGCAGGCCACGAGGTACACAGTCACACCGTAGAGTCCAACCGAAGCAAGGATCAAGGCGAGGAGGGCGAATAGTCCACTCAGGCCGGCCAGAAGACGATCCTGGTCAAAGTTGTGGGATACCTGGTCGGAAAACGTGCGCAGGTCGCCGACGATGAGATTGGGATCGACAGAGCGCAATGTGCGGCGCAGAACGGTGGCGGGGGACGGGGGAACGTGGTCGAAATCAATCACCATGGCATTGAGGAACATGGATGCATCCTCGACCTGTTTCATGCTGGCTCCTTGATAGGCGAAATGCTGGGTGGCCGGACGGAGGAACATGGCTCGGACGGCGCCGCGCGGGTTTTGCCACTGGAAGTCTCTGAAGACGCCGACGATGGTGAAGGCAGAGGAGTACTTGACGTCATTCAGCCCGAAGCGGCGGCCAATGGGATTTTCGCCGGGATAGAATTTTTTGACGAAGGCCTGGTTGACGAGCGCCACCTGGGGCGCAGTCGCAGTATCTTCTTGATTGAAATCGCGCCCGGAGACCATGGGCACGCCGATCGAGGCGAGGTAGCCGGGCGTAACGCGGATCCAGCTCGAACCGCAGGGTTGGTTGGGACCAGGCTGGGAGTGGCCTTCCTGAATCACGCATTCGCCCCAGTTATCACCCTCGAGCGGCGAGTACATGCCCATGCCGACGTGGGCTACGCCGGGCAGGCTCGAGAAGCTGGTCTCGAGCGAACGGTAGAGGGCGTCGAGCTTGGGCACGGTGTAGCCGGCGCCGGCGACGTCATAGTGCAACACGTAGCGGTGCGCGGTATCGAGACCATACGACTGATTCTGGAGATTGGCGAGTGAGCGGCTAGTGAGCAGGGCGCCGGTGATCAGCACCAGCGACAAGGCGATCTGAAAGACCACCAGCGCGCTTTGCGAGATCGAGGCGCGATCGCCGCCGCCGGTCGAGCGCCCGACGCCTCTCAGCACGTCGGCGGGCTGGGTGTGGAGCGCCGCCCAGGCGGGGGCGAGGCCAAAGAGCACACCGGTGAGGAGAGAGACGGCAAAGGCGAAGGCGAGCACGACCCAGTCGGGGGATGCGGCGACGGGCATGTCCACCGCTCGCGGGAAGGCCAAGGCGATGATGGTGCGCGCGCCGAGGTAGGCGACGAGCAACCCGGCCAAACCGCCGGCGCAACCGAGAACGGCGCTTTCGGTAATGACGCGACGCAACAGGCGGCGGCGGCTCTCGCCTAACGCCATGCGCAGGGCGACGTCCTTGCGGCGGGCGGTGCCGCGGGCTAAGAGCATGTTGGCGATATTGGCGCAGGCGATGAGCAGCACCACGGCGGCGAGCCACAGAAGCAATTTCAGACCCTGGCCGGTTTCCTGCTGCAGATTCTGGATGCCGCGCGCGGCCGAGACTACGACCACATGCTGTTTGGGAATCAGGGCCGCGCCGCCATTGTCGGTGTAGCGTGAGCGACTGGAGAGCCACTGGCGCAGCGCGACCGATAACTTGGTTTGGACGACAGCGGGGTTGGCGTCCGGACGCAAGCGGCCGATCAAATAAAGCCAGTGGGCGTCGGGGAGACTGAGCAGCGACTGGTTCAGCGGCTCACCCGAAACGGCGGGTTGGGCGGCGAGCGGGAGCCAAAAGTGCGGTGGGCGGGCGGCGACGCGGTCGCCGTAAAAACCCGACGGCGCGATGCCGACAATCGTCATGGGTTGGGAGTGGATGTCAACCGTCTGGCCGATCAAGCCGCGGTCACTCGAGAAATCGTTCTGCCAGGAGTCGTAGCTAACGACGGCGACGGGTGGGGCTCCGGGGCGGTCGTCGTCGGGCGTGAGCATGCGCCCGGCAAAGGCGCGGACGCCGAGGGTCGAAAAGTAATTGCCGCTGACGAGTTCCATCGGAAGCGAGGCGGCGAGCGCCGTGCCACGGCGCACCGGAACCGGACCTAAGCCCGATTGCATGGCCGCCAGTTGGGTGAACTCGGGCGCGGCTTGCTGGAGATGCCGATAGAGATCGTAGGAGAAGATGTCAAAGTCCCCGTTGTCGCCGACGAAACCTCCATTGACGCAACAGTCGTCGGTATCGCCCACGCGGTAGAGCGCGGACGGGTTTTCGACCGGAAGCGAACGCAAGAGGACGGCATGGGCAAGGGTGAAAATCGCGGTGTTAGCGCCAATGCCCAAGGCAAGGGTAAATATGGCGGTCAGGGCGAATAGCGGCGCCAGACGAAGTTGGCGAATGGCGTAGCGGATGTCTTGCAGCAGGAGCATAAAAAACCGGCCCTCGGATGCTAATACCGAAGGCCGGGAAAAAGGTTGCATTTATTGTGGCGGGGGCCGTTGTGTGGCCCGCTAGCTAGTGCGATTCGCTCGCGGGCGGGACGGGAACGATGGCGTCGCCGGCATGGCTATGGACCAACAGCAGAAGGTCCTTGCCTTTGGGCGCCATGGCGAGCTGGTGTTGCAGTTCGGCGACCGTGGTCACGGGATGCTCATTCACCTGCTCGATGATGTCGTCGCGACCGATGCCGGCCACCATGGCGGGGCTGCCCGGAGTCACGGATTGAACCCGCAAACCGGCGACGTCGCTATTGGGATCGGTGGGGGTCACCTGCATGCCGAGCTTGGGCGTGCTGGATTCATTCGAAGCGTCGGCCGAGACCGGCTGGCCGCTGGCGGAAGCGGCATCGCCCAAGGTGACCGAGATGGTTTTCGGCTGGCCGTGGCGGAGCACTTCGACCGAGGCTGTTTCACCGGGGGCGACGGCGCCAGCGAGGGTTTGCAGTTCGCTGCTGCCGGCGATGGGGTGGCCGTTGAAGCGGGTGATGACGTCGTAGGGCTTGAGGCCGGCTGCCAACGCCGGGCTGCCGGAGTTAACCTGGTTGACCAAAGCGCCCTTGACCCCGGTTTCGTTCAGGGAGTCGGCAACGTCGGGGGTCAGGTCGGAGACTTCGACACCCAGGTAGCCGCGCACCACCTTGCCGTTCTTGATCAGCGAGGCCGCGGTGGGTTGGACGAGATCGCTGGGGATGGCGAAGCCGATGCCGGCCGAGGCGCCGGAGCTGGAGAGGATTTCGGTGTTGATGCCCACAACTTCGCCGCGGGCGTTGACCAGCGGTCCGCCGGAGTTGCCATGGTTGATGGGAGCGTCGGTTTGAATGAAGGCGCCGCGGGCGTCGGGGCCGTCGGAGAGAGTACGGGAACGGTTGACGGCGCTGACGATGCCGCGGGTTACGGAGAAGTCCATGCCCATCGGATCGCCGATGGCGAGCACGGTTTCGCCAGGTTTGAGCAGGCTGGAGTCGCCGAATGCGGCGCTGGTCAGGCCACTGGCGTTGATCTTTATGACGGCGAGGTCGGTCGGCTTGTCGGTGCCGATCACCTTGGCGGTGAAGCGGCGACGGTCGTTAAGGGTGACCTCGACCTGGTTGGCGCCATCGACGACATGGTTGTTGGTGACGATGTAGCCATCCGGGGAAACGATCACGCCGGTGCCGAGCGCTTCAAAGACCTGCGGCTGGCGAGGCATTTCGAATTGGGGACCCTGGAACTGGTTGAAGAACTGCTGGAAGGGCTCGGGAATCTGTTCCTGCTGCTGGGAGATGCTGGGGGAGGAATGGCCGACGACCTGGATATTAACGACGGCCGGGGTGATACGTTCGGCCACCGCTTCGGTGGCGCGATCAAGCGCCAGCAGCGGCGCCACGGCGGCGTCGGTGAAGGGGGCCATGTTGCTGGACATAACACTGCGGGCGGCGGGGCCGCTCGAGGCCATCAGCGCCACGCCCAATCCGCAAGCGGCGAGGCAACTGGTTACGACAGACACACTTCGGGTTTTCGCATTCATTGGTATGCTCCTTTTGCCAATTCAGTTGAGGGTTGTCAGGTGATCAGCACCAATTCGCAGTGCGTGACCGGTTCAAATACCATCCACACTTCGCCATCGGGTGAGACGACACGCACCCACTGCCAGTCGGGCGGGGCGCATTGTTGTTTTTCTTCCATTTTCCAGCGCAGTTGCACCGGCTGGTAGGCCGATGGGGGCGAGGAGGAAACTCTCGCCGATTGCGCTGGTCTTGCCGGTGATGTCAATTTCGCGTGCGCTACGGTGGCTGGCCGCGCCTTGGAGGCGGCCGCCGGCCGTGCGAGACGTACAGCTAAAACAGTTGAAGGCTGTGCAACTTTTACCGGCGCGGCGGTTGTCGCCGACGGGCGCGGTTTCGGCCGCGCCGCGACGGGCGTCAGGAGCAAGCCGCTCACGACCATGAGGCCGGCGGCCAGCATCCAGACGCGCCATGGCGGAGTGGCGGTTCCCTGCCCCAGGAGGCGCGTGACGCGGAGACTCAACCGAGAGCCGTTGGCGGCGCAGACCATGGATGGCACGACGGGAGCGGATTGCGCTTCGGCCAAATCCACCAGGGTGCGGGCGTAATTCACGGCACTGCCGCACAGGGCAACGGCGATGTCGTCGCAGCAGTGTTCGCGTTCCTGGCGGGCGCGGTTGGAAAGCCACCACACGGCGGGATGGAAAAAGAAGAGAGTCTCGACGCCGCGCTGGAGGAGGTTGACCAGGTAATCGTAGCGGCGCACGTGGGCGAGTTCGTGGGCGAGCAGCGCGTCCAGGTAGGCGGCGATGGAATCGGGCGCGAGGCCACCGAGGGCGCTCGCGGGCAACAGAACCAGGGGGCGAATCCAGCCGATAGTACAGGGGGTCGCGATCGAGTGCGAGAGGGCAAGGCGGGCGCGCCGGCAGCTTCCGCCCAGGCGCTGGGCGAGTTCATCCATACGCGCGCGCCAGGCTTCGGGGAGAACGCCGAAATCCTGGCGCGCGCGGTGGCGCAAACTCCAGACCAGGCAACCGCCGCCGGCCATGTAGAGCGCCATGGCGCCGACACCCACCGCCCAAGCCAGAGCCAGGTAGGGCAGCCAAGCCGAGGGTGGCGAGGCGAGTGTGACGACCTGCGGCATGGCAGCCGGCCAGGCGAAAGCCACGGCAAAAAGAAGCGGAAATGAAAACAGCGCGGCGATATGCATCAGGTAACGAGCGCGCGCCGAAAGGCCGGCCATGGTCTCGATGATGGCGACGCCGATTGCGATCAGAGCGGCCTGCCAACTCAAGGTCATGAGCGCCTGGCCGAGAGCTTGTCCTAAAGCATTCATCGCTTGGCCGCCTCCTGATCGTCGAGTAGTTTGCGCAAGGCGGCGAGTTCCTCCGGGCTGGGCGGCTGGCTGTCGAGCAGGTGCATCATCATTCTTGCCGCCGAGCCTCCGAAGGCGCGGGTAACGAGGTCGCCGACCAGAAGGCGTTCGGTCTCGCCCTGCGGCAGACGGGCGCGATAAATATGGGCGCGCTGCTGTTCGTCGCGCTCGACCAGACCTTTTTCCGCCATGATCTGCATGAGCTTTAAGACGGTGGTGTAGCCGGTGGAGGTTCCCAACGCGGCGTGCACTTCGCGCACCGTGGCCCCGTCCTGCGCCCACAGAATGCGCAGGATTCCCAGCTCCGATTCAGTTGGCCGCGGGCTCCGTGGGAGTGCCATATACCCATCATACGAACAAATTCGTAATTGTCAACGAAAATCTTCGTACTATTTTTCCGGGCAGCTATAATCGGAGCGTGCCGACCCTCGTCTTCGGCGATGGCGGGGCGAAGTCTGGCGAAATTCGATCCACGACAGGAGACCGCCCTTCGGATTTCCCGGCCCTCTACCTCGATCTCCTCCGCGGAGGACTCGGTCGCTGTCTGCGTTCAGTGCTGAAGGATGAAAACTCCACGGCCTTGGATGCAATTGGCGCCCGGACGGTGTAGCATTCACGGCATGTCGAACCGCATGCTAGTGATGTGCCTTTTCTTCGTGGGAGGCGGGCTGTTGGCTGCGCAAACTCCCCCCCGCCAACGCGCTCGCGCGCTGGGCATCACGGTGGGCATTCTGCCGCCTGGCCAGCTCAATGCCATCACCGATGTACCCGGCGTCGAGGTGGGGCAAACCACGCTCGACGACGGCAAGGACATTCACACCGGGGTGACCGCGATTTTGCCGCACGCGGGAAACATGTTCAAGGACAAGGTGGCGGGAGCGGTGTTTGTCGGCAATGCCTTCGGCAAGCTCATGGGCTCGACCCAGGTGGAGGAACTGGGGGAGATCGAAACGCCGATTCTGCTCACGTCAACGCTGAATGTTCCACGGGTGGCGGACGCGCTGATCAGCTACATGCTGGCGCTGCCGGGCAATGAGCGGGTGCAGTCGATCAACCCGGTCGTCGGGGAGACCAATGACGGCGGACTGAACGACATCCGCGGGCGGCACGTCGGAGAGAAGGAGGTCGATGCCGCCATTACGGGAGCGCATGGGGGGCCGGTCGAGGAGGGCGCGGTGGGCGCGGGGGCGGGGACGATCGCATTTGGCTGGAAGGGCGGGATCGGCACTTCATCGCGGCGGCTGCCGGAAAAGCTGGGCGGCTACACGGTGGGGGTTCTGGTGCAAACCAACTTTGGCGGCATTTTGTCGATCAACGGCGCGCCGGTGGGGATTGAACTGGGGCAGTACTATTTGAAATCGGCGCTGCCTCCGTCGAACCCCGACGGTTCGTGCATGATCGTGATCGCGACCGACGCTCCGGTGGACAGCCGCAACTTGAAGCGCATGGCGGCGCGAGCGATGATGGGGTTGGCGCGCACCGGCTCGGCCGGGAGCAATGGTTCGGGGGATTACGCGATTGCGTTTTCGACCGTACACCAGACGCCATTGGTCACAAACGACGCCATGTCGCCATTGTTTTTGGCGGTAATCGAGGCGACCGAGGAGGCGATCTACAATTCCCTGTTCATGGCAACCACTACGACCGGGCGCGGGCGCACGGTCGAGGCGCTGCCGATCCCGGAAACGCTGGCTATTATCCGGCGCAGCGGGCACAAACAGGTGGAGCGCTAAGGCAGGCGGAAGGCTTTGCGGCCGTCGAGAGTGGCCTGGGCGAGACGGCGGGCGGCGTCGAGGGCGGTGAGGGCTTCATGAATTTTGGCGCGGGTGAAAATGGGGGCAAGGAAATCGGCGAGGCCTTCTTCGGTATCGCAGACGGTGAGGCGCAGGCGCACGGTGATGAGCGCCGCCGCCGCTTCGCCGTGCGAGAGCTGGCTGGTGGAGCTAGCAATAGCGGGTACCAGTGCTACCGTGGGTTGAAACAAGCGTTCGCCCGATGAGGCGCGGCCGACGCGGGAGACCTTGAGGGTTTTGGCTAATTCGGCAAGTGAGCGTTCGATGCCCAGCACCGAGGTGCGCTCGGCGCCCAGCCGGTCGCGCAGGATTTCGGCGCTGACGGGAGTCCGCGGCGAGCGGAGCATTTCCTCGAACACGGCCGCGGCGAGGGGGCTGAGTTTGCCGGCGTCGGCCTGGCGGCGGAAATCCTGCTTGGGATGGCGATCGCCAACCGCGTTAAAGAAGTACTGAATCAGCTCGCGCGGGACGATCCTGAGTTCGTGGGGCCAGAGATTGATCTCGAATGCCTCGCCGGCGGCGAGGGCGCCTTCGACGGCATGCACCAACGCCGCCAAGCTGCGTTCGTCGGCGTCGGGCGAGAGGAGTGCGTGCAACTCGGGCCAGGTGGCGAAGCCCAGAAGGCCAACGGCGGCGAGAGCGGGGCTGGGGGCGGCGTTGGCCGCCTCGCGCAACTCGGCGAGGCGCTGGGCGCGGGCGAGAGTGATTTCTTCGTTATTCAAAGCGGACTCTAGAACCGGTCTCATAATGCCGCAGGGGGGCGGCGCCGGCGTGCCGCATGCTGCTTTTTCTGGGGAAAAGCAGCATGCGATCCCCTTGCCTAAAACCTCGCACCAATTGTGAGACCACTTCTAGTGTAACCGCTTGAACGCGCGGAGGATTTCGTCGGTCGAGTAGCGCAGCATCACCGGACGGCCGTGGGGGCAAGTCATGGGGTATTCGGTTTGCGCGAGGGCGTCGAGGAGCCAGGTCATTTTCTCAGGCGTGAGTTTCATGTGGACCTTGATTGCCGCGTGGCAGGCGATGGTGGCCGTGATGCGCGTCCGCAGCGTGGTCATGGCCTCGGAGTGCTGGGTAACGCCCGGGGCCTGTAGCAGCTCTTGCAGGAGGCGCTCGATTTTGTCGGCGGTGATGCCGGCGGGGGTGGCCTTGACCACGATGGTGTTGCGTCCGAAGGGTTCAGCTTCGAAGCCAGCGGCGGCCAATTCATCGGCGCATTCAGCGAAGCTCAAGACGCGCGCGGCATCGAGCGGGAGGACGACGGGCACCAGCAGGCGCTGGCTCTCGATTGAGCCGGCCAAGCGGTCACGCCCGATCTGCTCGAAGAGGATGCGTTCGTGGGCGACGTGCTGGTCAATCAGCCAAAGGCCGGAAGGACCGCTCGCCACGATGAAGCTGTCGTGAATTTGCCCGAGGGGTTGGAGCTCGCCGAGTTCCTGAGCTTGCGTTGAGGGTAGGGCGGCGGGTTGCGTGGAAGAATGAACCGCCGACGGAGGGAAGGCGAAGCGCTGGGGCTGGGGTTCGGGCGGGGCGGGGACCAGGTGAAAGCCGCGCGGCAGGTCTTCGGTTGCGATGCCAAGATCGGCGGCCGCACCGGGCGAGTAGGGCATGGCAACCGCGTCGGACCAGGGCCTGGTTTGGGGCTGGCTGAAGCTGGCGGCAGCCGTCGGGTGGGCGGTGCGCTCGCGCAGAAACGACGGCACTGGACGGTTGGTCGAGAGGGCGGAGCGAATCGCGTCACGGACGGCGTCGTGGACCAGACTCTGGCCCTGGAAACGGACCTCGGTTTTCGAAGGGTGCACGTTGACATCCACCTGGCTGAAGGGCAAGTCGAGGAAGAGGAGCACGGCGGGGTAGGTTTCGGCGGGCAGGAGGTTGTAGTAGGCGCTGGAGACGGCGTGCTGCAAGAGCCGGTCGCGGACGAGTCGACGATTAACGAAGATGAAAATGGAGTTGCGGTTGAGCTTCTGTAGTTCGGGGCGGGAGGCGAAGCCGAAGATGCCGACGTCGGCTTCGGGGGTGAGATTGGCGGTATGGTTGAATTCGATGCATTGCCCGAAGGTTTCCTCGCCGAAGATTTGCTCAAGCCGCTGGGCGTGGCTGGGGACTGGGGCCAGAGACAACAAGTCGCGGTGCGGGGTGGAGAGCTTGAAGCGGATTTCCGGATAGGCGAGGGCGTAATGGGTGACGAGGGTTGAGATGTGCCCCAACTCGGTGTCGTCACTCTTGAGGAACTTCTTGCGCGCCGGGATGTTGGCAAAAAGATTACTAACCGAGATTGAGGTGCCGGCGGGGAGACCGACGGTGTTGACCGATTCAATCACGCCGGCGCGGACTTCGATGCGGGTGCCTTCGCCGGCATCGCCCTGGGCGTTCAAGGCGGGTGCGGTGGCGAGGATGAAATGGGAGACGCTGGCAATGGCGGGGAGCGCCTCGCCGCGGAAGCCGAGAGTGGAGATGGCGCTGAGGGACTCCTCGTCGCTGAGTTTGCTGGTGGCGTGGCGTTCGAGCGAGAGCAAAGCGTCGTCGCGCAGCATACCCGAGCCGTCGTCGGTGACGCGGATTTTTGACTTTCCTCCGGCCTCGACGGCGATGTCGATGGAGCGCGCACCGGCGTCGAGCGAGTTCTCAAGCAGCTCCTTGACCACCGACGCCGGCCGCTCGACAACCTCGCCAGCGGCGATTTTGTTGGCGATCTGGTCGGTGAGAACGCGGATGAGGGCCATTACAGCAGGGCGATGCCAAGAGGCTTGAGTTGGGTTGGGTCGACGGGGGTGGGGGCGGAGACCATGAGGTCGATGGCGCGTGCGGTTTTGGGAAAGGCGACAACTTCCCGTATTGAGTCGGCGCCGGCGAGCAGCATGACCAGGCGGTCGAGGCCGAGAGCGATGCCGCCGTGAGGCGGGGTGCCGTACTCGAGGGCGTCAAGGAAGAAGCCGAAGCGAGCGCGGGCCTCGTCGTCGCTCATGCCCAGCAGGCGGAAGATTTCGGCTTGCAGCTCGCGGCGGTGGATGCGGATGCTACCCGAGCCCAATTCGATGCCGTTGAGGACGACGTCGTAAGCCTGGGCGCGGGCGCGGCCGGGGTCGGCCTGGAGCAACGGAACGTCTTCGGCGAGTGGAGATGTAAAGGGATGGTGGGCGGCCGACCAGCGGGCGGCTTCCGCGTCCCACTCGAACATGGGGAAGGAGGTGACCCAGAGGAAGCGAAAATCCTTGCGATCGAGGAGGTGGTGGCGCTCGGCGAAGCGCTGGGCGAGGGCGAGGCGCAGGGCGCCGGCGTGGGTATGGAGGGCGAAGCGATCGCGGGGCGCCTGGGTGGCATTATTTGCCGGCGCGGGCGCGATGAGGACGATGAGGTCGCCTGGTTGCGCGGCGAATTTATCGCGGATGGCGGCGGCGAAGGCCGGGAAGGATTTTTCGATGCGGGCAAAATCCTCGAACATGCGGATGGGGCGGCCTTCGGCTAAGGGCCGCAACTCGTCGCGCTCACGGCGCGAGAGCGCGCCCACGGCAGGGATACGGAGGGCGAGGAGCGGCGCTTCGGGTTGCAACTGCAGTTGGCGCGCAGCGTCCTCGGGCAGGAGCGGGGCAACATCGGCGAGCGGGGGCAGGCGGAGGTCGGGTTTGTCGCTGCCGTATTGGAGCATGGCCTCTTCCCAGGTCAAGCGGGGAAAGGGGAGGGTTATGTCGAAGCCGGCGGCGCGGCAGGCGTCGCTGAGCATGCGCTCGACGATCGAGAAGAGCCGCTCCTGGTCGGGGAAGCTCATTTCGACGTCAATCTGGGTGAACTCGGGTTGGCGGTCGGCGCGCAAGTCCTCGTCACGGAAGCAACGGACGATCTGGAAGTAGCGGTCGCATCCGGCAATCATGAGCAGTTGCTTGAAGAGCTGCGGCGATTGCGGCAGGGCGTAGAAGGAGCCCGGCTGGACGCGGCTGGGGACGAGGTAGTCGCGCGCGCCCTCCGGCGTGCTGCGGGTCATGAATGGAGTCTCGACCTCAAGAAAACCCTGGGCGTCGAAGGCGCGGCGGATGGCGATGGTGACGTTGTGGCGCAGGCGCAGATTCTGCTGCATCACCGGGCGGCGCAAATCGAGGTAGCGGTACTTGAGCCGGGTCTCTTCGGAGATGACCGATTCCGCGCCGGATTCGAGGTTGAGCGGGAAGGGCGGGGTGCGGGCGTCGTTGAGGATGTCGAGACTTGAGGCGACGACCTCGACGGAGCCGGTGGGCAGATTGGGATTGACGGTAGCGGGGCTGCGAGCGACGACTTGCCCGACGATGGCAACCACAAACTCGCTGCGCAGCTCGGTCGCCCGCTGGTGCAGCTCCGGGGCCTGAGCCTGGTCGAAAACGATTTGCGCCAGCCCGGTACGGTCGCGCAGGTCGATGAAGAGCAGCGCGCCGAGATCGCGGCGGCGGTGCACCCATCCGCGCAGCAGCACGGTTTGGCCGATGTCACTCGTGCTCAACTCGCCGGCGTAGCGTGGGTTGGCGGCGGCGCTCATGAGCTCACCTGGGCACCGTCTTCGGGGCCGCTGTCGCGGCTCGCCGCCCGGCGCATTTCCTCCCTGCCCCAGCGGGCCAATAGGAACGTGAGAATCAACTGCGGGATCAGGAACGTCACGTAGAACATGGAGTTGAGAGCGAGCAGCATCCACCAGAGCCAGCGCGCGGTGGTGACTTGCCCGGGGCGCGCGGCGCCGGTAGGCGCGGGAAAGGCGCCGCGAGGGCGGCGAATGAGGAAGCTAAAGCGGTAGTTGAGAAAAAAGAGCGCCACCGATCCGACCAAGACGACGAGGTCGAGCAGTAGCTGCTGCTGCATGGTCAGGGGCGCGAGGCGCGCCATTTGATCGGACACCTGCTGCAGGGTGAGCACGTGGCCGGTGGTGGAGGCGGCCTGAAATAGTTGCGGCTCCATTGACGCGAACAGGATGATGACGGTGGAGACGATGACGGCCCAGACCAGCAGCGTACCGATGATGAAGCTGCGGCGCTCGACGGCCAATTGGTGCACGGCGCCGTTGGCGGAAGCGGGCTCGTTCATGCTCCCGCCCCTTTGGCCTGGAGGCGCGCCAGCAGTTCGTCGTCGGTGACGTCGACCTGGGCGGAGGTGGCGAGGGTTTTCAGCTTCCACTTGCCGCTCGCGATCTCGTCGGCGCCGGCAACGAGGGCGAAGGGGGCGCCGAGCTTGGATGCGAGTTCGAGCGATTTGCCGAGTTTCCGTCCGGGCTCAGCCACTTCGACGCGCACGCCGGCGCGGCGCAAGCGCTGGGCCAGAGCGAGCAGGGGCGACAGTTCGGCGGGGGTGATGGGAATCAACATGACTTGGAGGCGGGCGAGGGTAGCGGCGCGGTCGGCGGCCTGCATGGCCATGACGAAGCGATCGGCGCCAATGGCGAAGCCGATTCCGCCGCCGGCTTCGGCGGGCGCGCCCAGTTCCTGGGTAAGTCCGTCGTAGCGTCCGCCGCCGAGCAGGGCGTTCTGGGCGCCCAGGGCGCCATGGACGAATTCGAAGGCGGTTGAGGTGTAGTAGTCGAGGCCGCGCACCAAGCGGGGGTCAATCCGGTAGGCGATGGCGTGCTGGTCGAGAAGCTGGCGCAGTTGGGCGAAATGGTTCCGGCAGTTGGGCTCGAGGAAACTCTCGATCGAGGGTAGTTGGGCGATGATGGGCTGGTCGCGCTCGACCTTGCAATCGAAAACCCGCAGCGGGTTCGACACGGCGCGGCGCTGGCAGTCGGCACACATGTCACTGAGCCTGGAGGAGAGGGCTTCACGCAACGCGGCGTAGTAGGTGGGACGGTCGAGGGCGCAGCCTACGGAATTCAGAACGAGTTCCGCGCCGGTTATGCCGCACACGTCCAGTAAATGTTGAAGCATCGCCAGCAACTCGGAGTCGATCCAGGGCGAGTTGCCGCCCATAATCTCGGCTCCAATTTGATAAAACTGGCGGTAGCGTCCACGCTGCGGGCGCTCCCGCCGGAACATGGGGCCGATGTAGTAGAGCTTGGCCAAGCCGGGGCGCAACCACAAGCGGTGCTCGACGTAGGCGCGGGCAACGGAGGCGGTGGCTTCGGGACGCAGGGTGAGGGAGGCGCCGTCGCGGTCGGCGAAGGTGTACATCTCCTTGCCGACGATGTCGGTTTCCTCGCCCACGGCACGGGTGAAGAGTTCGGTGGGCTCGACCACCGGGGTACGGATTTCGTCGAAGTTATAGAGGCCGAAGACATGGCGGGCGGCGGCCTCAAGTTTTTCGAACCAGAAGGTGTCCTCGGGCAGCAGGTCGCGCATGCCGCGGATGGCGGTGATCTTCATGAACCGAGGTACTCGTTCTTATAGCCGACGTAGTTGGCGGCGTGGATGGCGATCATGGCGCGATCAGCTTCGGTCGAGGCGCGCAGACGGCGGGCGGGAGCGCCGATGTAGACGCTTCCGGCTTCGACCACGGTGCCTTCGGTGACCAGGGCGCCGGCGGCGATGATCGAACCGGGGCCGACAGTGGCGCCGTTCATGACGATGGCGCCGATGCCGATCAGGCAGTCGTCGCCGATGACGCAGCCATGGAGGTTGACGGAATGGGCGACGGTGACGCGGTCGCCGACGAGGACCGGAAACTTGCCTTTGTAGCCGTGGAGGACGCAGTTGTCCTGGACGTTGGATTCCCGCCCGATGCGGATGGAATTCACGTCGCCGCGGACGACGGCGTTGAACCAGATGCTGGAGTCCTCACCGACCAGCACGTCGCCGATCACTTGCGCCGAATCCTCGACGAAGGCGGAGGCGGCGATTTTCGGGTGCCGGTGCTGGAAACTCTTGAGCATGAATGATTAGTTTACCCCGGCGCTCGCGTTTAATTGGCGCGGGCCCCGCTTCGGCGCGGCGCGAGAAGATGCTTAGGCGCGGCGCGGGAATATAGCATTGAACGGTATTTTCTGTATTGCGCCTCCCGCCGCAGTGTGCGATACTTCAGTCACTTCTTACGAAAGGATGCTCGCTTAACTATGCACAACCAAGGTCGCGATCTTCAGACGCAGCTTCGTAGCGCGCGCGAACAGCAGCGGGCGTCTTCTCTTCTTCCCCGCTAGCATTCGCCGGCGCCCTCGCATTTTCAATCGCAGTTAGTCCACGTGCGTGCCCTGTGGCGCGCATACACCCGTGTTCTATTTTCTTGATGGGAAAAGGATTTTTTCGCACTCGTGTCTTCGTTTGCCCACATTTTGAGCCCGAGCGATGCCCTGACATACGGGGGCATGATGCTGGTGGGCATTGGTGTCTGGCTGCGCGCCCTGCCCGCGCGGCTGGCGGAGGCTGGGCTGCGCCAGACCACGCTGACTATTACAGTGAAGAACGACGACACCGCCTTCACATGGGTGAAGGAGTGGCTGCTGGAGCAGGATTTCATTCGGCTGGTGCGGAGTCTCGATCTTGACACCACGCTGCGGGGCGAGGAAATGGCGCTATTGCCGGCGCCGGGGAGTTACTGGTTCTGGCGCAGGGGGCGCCCGGTGCAGGTCACGGTGGCGCGCGAGGCGGCGAATGCGCCGCGTCGCGCCCGCGTCGAGGAGTCGTTCACGTTCCGCACGCCGGGTCGGAATCCGGAGGTGCTGCGCGCACTGGTGGAGGAGATCGCCGCCGCTCACCGGCGCAAGTTGCGGGGCACATCGCATCTGTACGTTTTCAACGACGGCTGGGAGCGAGTCGCCGGGTACTTGCCGCGGTCGCTCGAGGCGGTGATCCTTCCGCCGAACGAGAAGGAGCGGCTGCTCGAGGACATGGTTAGGTTTCTTGGTTCGCAGGAGCGCTATCGGCGGCTGGGTATTCCCTACCATCGCGGATACGCGTTCTTTGGGCCACCCGGGACGGGCAAGACTTCCCTCGTCTCCGCGTTGGCGGCGCACTTTGCCATGTCGGTGTACTGCATTAACCTGGTTGATTTTAACGACCGCACGCTGAAGGCGGCGATGCTTGACGTGGGACGCCGCTCGGTGGTTCTGTTTGAGGACATTGACGCAATGGCATTCGGCGGCCGGCGGCCGACGGGTGCGGAGGCCGGCGAAAAACCCGCGGCTGCGGCGCACGGAGGCGTGACGCTCTCGGGATTGCTCAACGCGCTGGACGGGTTGCATGCTCCGCAGGAGGTGATTTTTGTGATGACCACGAACGCGCTGGACCGCCTGGATGCAGCGCTGCTGCGCCCGGGGAGGATTGATTACCGCTTATTTCTCGCGGCGGCCGGAGATGCGCAGAAGATGGCGCTGCACCGGCGATTTTATCCTCAGGCGACGGAAGCGGAAGCGCGGAGCTTCGCCCACGTCCACCGTGACGCCACGATGGCGGAGATCCAGAACGCGCTTTTGGGGGCGGGCGAGGGGGAGAGGCAGCAGGCGTTGATGGGCGTGGGTTCCAGGGCGGCAACCGCCGGCCCCGCTTAGTAGGATGAGGCGTTGCCCGCTGAGGCGGGCACGGAGAAGCGCAGGACCCAGGCGAAGACAAACAGAATGGCGCCGCCTATCCAGGCGCCGAGGCTGAAGGAGTGAGGGGCGTAGAGGGCCAGCAGGACGCCGCCGCCGGCCAGCGCGGCGCTGAGAGGGAGAAAGGCGCGCATGCCGTAAAGGAAGATGAAGGGCAGGTAATGGGCGCCGATGATGATCATGAGCGCGGGGAAAAACAACGTCAGGCGCAGTTGCGCGACGGGCACCAACAGGAGCATGGGAATCGCGCCCCCGATGGCCACCTGCATACCCAATTGGCCCAGAGGATTGCCTGATGCGAGCGCGGCAGAGCGACCGCTCACATGCAGGGAAAGCAAGGTGAGTGGATAGATGAAAAAACCGCCGACGACGGCCGTGGTAATGCTCGCCTTGGGGCTAACCCAGGTGGCGAGAGCGGCCGACGCAAGCCAAATGACGGCGCAGACCATTTGTCCGTAGAAGCCGCCGGCAAATACAGTCCGAACGTCGCGTTGCGCGTCCTCGATGTGCATGCAGTTTGATCCTCGATACTGGAGCGGAATTATACCAGTCGCGGAAAAGTGGGGCGCGCCGCGATGCTACGGGACTCGGTCGCGGTCTGGGGTAGGATAAATTCCACGTGTTGCCCTCGGAAAGTATTGCCGCCGTAGCCAAGGAGATGGGGTTCGAGCTGGCGGGGGTGGCGTCGATCGCTCCCTCGGCGCGGTTGGCGGGCTTTTCGGATTGGATTGCCCAGGGGCGGGCCGGCGCCATGGATTACCTGGCGCGGCGGGGCGAGGATGGGCGCTACCTGCGCGAACAGGTCTTGAACGTTTGGCCGTGGGCGCGTTCGATCGTGGCCGTGGCCAAGGTCTACAACGCCCCGCTGCCGCGCTCGACCGGGCGCGAACGCGACCGGGAGCGGGGATGGATCTCGCGCTATGCCTGGGGCGACGACTATCACGAGACGATGCGCGCTTCGCTCGACGCGCTGGCGCAACGGCTGGTGGAGAACTCCGGAGCGCAATTCAAGACGACACTCGACACCGCGCCCATCGTCGAACGCGACGTGGCGCTGCGCGCGGGGCTGGGGTGGCAGGGCAAGAACACATGCCTGATCCATCCGCGGCTGGGATCGTATTTTTTCCTGGGGACGATCGTCAGCTCGCTCGAACTTGACTCGGCGCTCGAACAGGTCCCCGATCGCTGCGGCACTTGCACCCGGTGCATTGACGCCTGTCCGACCGCGGCGCTGACGCCTTATGCGATGGACGCGAGCCGCTGCATCGCCTACCTCAATATCGAGCTGCGCGGGACGATTCCCGAGGCGCTGCGGGCGCCGATGGGGGACAACATTTTGGGGTGCGACATTTGCCAGGACGTCTGTCCCTGGAACCGGCGGGCGGCAGTCACGCACGAGGCCGCGTTCCAGCCGCGGGAGGGGCTGTACGCGCCGCTGCTGGAATCTTTGGCGGCGCTGACGGAGGAGGAGTACCGGGCGAAATTCCGGCGCTCGGCGGTGAAGCGCGCCAAGTACACTGGACTCATGCGTAACCTGGCCGTCGCCATGGGTAACAGCGGGGACCCGCGTCATCGAGCGCGGCTCGAGGGCTGGGCCCGGGGCGAGGATGCGATGGTGGCCGAACACGCGCGCTGGGCGCTTGAACAGATAGCCGACAATTCAGAGGAGACACCATGAATTTCATTGCCGTCATTGTGCTTTCATTTTTTCTCGCCCCGCAGGGCGGGCTGCAACTCACTTCCAGCGATTTCTCCAACAACCAGGCGATCGCCGCCGAACACTCCTGCGACGGAGCGGGGACGAGCGAGGCGCTGAGTTGGAGCGGGCTGCCAGAGGGGACGCGCAGCCTGGCGCTGGTCCTGTTCGACCCGGACGCGCGGCCGCCGCGCGGATTCGTGCACTGGGTGGTGTACGACATTCCGGCCACCGTCACCGGCATTCCAAGCGGCAAGTACAGTGAGGCGCAGCTTCCCATGGGCGGAGTCGAGGGCAATAACGGGCGGGGAACGCTAGGCTTTATACCGTCATGCCCGCCGGCCGCCGACGCCGCGCATCATTACACGTTCACGCTGTACGCGCTGAGCGTGCCGTCGCTGGGGCTCGCGCCGGGCGCGACGCGCGACGAAGTGCTGGCGGCGATTAAGGGAAAGACGCTGGGCGAGGCGACGCTGGTTGGCCTCTATAAGCGGGCACCCAAGCCCGCCTTGTAACGGCGCATCTTGACAGCAATTTGGTGACGCATCATGATGTAGGCGTGCGTACCACGGTGACGCTCGATCCGGATACCGAACGCCTGCTGCGGGATGCCATGCACCGCACGCGCAAGTCGTTCAAAGACACATTAAATGGAGCGATACGGGAGGCGCTCGCGCCGGCGGCGCGTTCCGCCAAACTGCCACGGTTCGTAGTGCGGCCTTACCGGCTGAAATTGCGGGCCGGCATTGATCCGACCCAGTTGAACAAGTTGGTAGACGAACTAGAGGTTGACGGGTATCTGGAGAAGGCACGGCGTCATAAACGCAAGCGTGGCACGCGGGCATGATCGTGCCTGACGTGAATTTGCTGGTTGACGCCTACGACGGCGATTCCGAGTTTCATAGTGCCGCGCGTTCGTGGTGGGAGGCCTGCCTATCCGGCCATGAAACGGTCGCTCTCCTGCCGGCTGTGGCGCTGGGATTTGTCCGGCTGACGACCAATCCGCGGGTGCTCGGTCGTTGCCTCCGGCTGGCGCAGGCGTTGGCGCTTGTGCGTTCCTGGCAAGCGCGCCCCGTAGTCGAATTGCCGGAGTTCGGCGCAGCGCAACTCGCAACCGTGTTCGGAGTACTGGAACAACTCGGGGCGGGAGGCAATTTGGT
This sequence comes from Terriglobales bacterium, assembly GCA_035606395.1. Lineage (GTDB taxonomy): Bacteria > Acidobacteriota > Terriglobia > Terriglobales > SCQP01 > SCQP01. Next base: position 49,883 of record DATNFK010000058.1, read on the forward strand.
GACCGACGCCCAGATTGCGGCGGCGGCGCTCGAGTTGAAAGGAGTCGTCCACACGGCGGACAGCGATTTCTTGCGGTTTCCCGGCGTGCGTTGGTTCAATCCGATCACGGGGGCACGCGGTGGCCGGGGACTACGGACAGTTTGAGCTAACCGCGGGCGGCCAAGGCTTTGATGTAGTCGTCGGTCATACCGGCGAGGTAATCGCAGATGACGCGGGGGGCGGGGACGGAGGCCTCGATTTGAGACCGGTAGCGCGGGGGCAGGGTTTCGGGGTGGGCGAGGTAACGCTCGAAGGCCTGGGTCACCATGTGCTCGGCTTTGCGGTTTTCATCGGCCAGACGGGGGTGATGGTAGAGGGCGCGGAAAAGGAAGGCCTTGAGCTCCTCGCGATCGCGCTGGGCGCCAGGTGAGAACGAGGCGATGCGTTTAGGATGCCGGCGAACGGCGGCGGAGCTGGCGAAGCCTTCCATGCCGGCGGCGACGGTGGTGATCAGGTCGGTGACGAAGTAATCCAGCACGCGGCGCAGGGTTTCGTTAAAGCGCAGCTTCGGCGGGATTTTGCCGAAGCGGGCATCCACCTCGGCGAGCAGGCGGCGGAAGATGGGCACCTCGTCGGCCATGGCCTCGACGGTGATCAGGCGGGCCTCGAAGCCGTCGTCGAGGTCGGCGGCGGAGTAGCCGATCTCATCGGTCAAATCGATCAGTTGGGCTTCGAGGGTGGGGCGCAGGTCGAGTTCGTACTCGGCCAGTTCGGGGTGTTCGAGGGCGGTGTAGTCGCGCGAGTGCTTGACCAATCCCTCGCGCACCTCGAAGGTCAAGTTGAGTCCACGGAAAGCCGCGTAGCGCACCTCGAAGCTCTCGACGATGCGGAGGGCCTGGAGGTTGTGGTCGAAGCGCTGGCCGAAGCGCCGCATGATTTCATCAAGCGCGTGCTCGCCGGCGTGTCCGAAGGGGGCGTGGCCGAGGTCGTGGGCGAGAGCCAGGGTTTCGACGAGATCGTGGTTGAGGCCGAGGGCCTGGGCGACGGTGCGGGAGATTTGCGAGACCTCGAGAGTATGGGTCAGGCGGTTGCGGAAGTGGTCGGAGTAGCGGGGGGAGAAGACCTGAGTTTTGCTTTCCATGCGGCGGAAGGCGCGCGCGTGGATGACACGGTCGCGGTCGCGCTGGTATTCTCCCCGGTAAGGGTGGCGGGGCTCGGGGTGGCGGCGTCCACGGGCATCCGACTCGCGCATGGCGCAAGGGTGGAGTCCCGCGGGAAGTGCCAACTGCGGCATTCCTTGATTATAGGCAGGCGATTGCGTTACTATACAAAGACGGAATTATGGCGGACTCAACCGTGGGCGCAAGCCCACTTTTTTGTTTGCCGCAAGCAAGATGACCAACCTAACCAATTCGAATCAGGCTTGGCAGGATCGGCTGGGGCCGGTGGTGGCCCGTGCCGCGGCCGAGTTGGTCGCAGTCGAGCAGCATGGCGACACGCTGCGGGTCTATATCGATCAGCCGCAAGGTGTGGGTCTTGACGACTGCGAGCGGGTCAGCAAGGAACTGGGAGCGGCGCTCACCGAGCTGGAGGATTGGAATTTGGAGGTTTCGTCGCCGGGCGAGGATCGTCCACTGGTAAAGCGCGAGGATTTTGAACGCTTTGCCGGGCGGCGCGCCAAGGTGCAGTCCCGCAATCCGATCGAGGGCAGCCGGAATTTCGTCGGCGCGCTCGATGGCGCGGACGCGGCCGGGGTGCGGGTGAAGCTTGAAAACGGCGCGAGCGTGGTCGTGGCCTGGGACAACCTGGCACAGGCACGGCTGGCGCCGCTTCCGCAAATCCCGGCCCGGGCAAAATAGCCGGACATTCCGGCAACTGGAAACAGCTTTATGGCAAGCGCACTCTATCAACAGGTCGAACAACTCAGCCGCGACAAGGGCATTGATCCCTCGGTCGTAGTCAGCGCGGTCGAGGACGCGTATCTCGCCGCCACCCGCAAGCACCTCAAGACGCTCGAGGAACTCGAAAGCGAACTCGACAAGGACACCGGCGAGATATCGGTGTTCGCGGTCAAAAAGGTGGTTGACGAGGTGACCAACGAGGCGGTCGAGATCTCGCTGGCCGAGGCGCGCGAGATCGAACCGGCGGCCGAGGTGGGCGGCGACGTGCGCATCAAGAAATCAACTGAGGGCCTGGGGCGCATTGCGGCGCAGATGGCCAAGCAGATCATTTTCCAGAAGGTGCGCGAGGCCGAACGCGACACCGTCTATAACGAGTTCATTGGCCGGGTGGGTGAAGTGGTCAACGTGGTGGTGAAGCGGGTCGAGGGCCCGGACATCATCGTCGACCTGGGGCGCACCGAGGCGCGGCTGGGACGGCGCGACCAATCGCGGCTGGAGTCGTTCGCCAATGGCGAGCGCATCCGGGTGGTGATCCGGGGCGTGGAGAAGGCGGCAAAGGGGCCGCAGGTGCAGGTTTCGCGCGCCGATCCGGCGCTGGTACAGCGCTTGTTCGAGGGCGAAGTTCCGGAGATTTACGACGGTACGGTGGTGATCAAGGGCGTGGCGCGCGAGGCGGGCGAGCGCACCAAGATCGCCGTGTTCTCGCGCGACAAGGACGTGGATTGCGTGGGCGCCTGCGTGGGCATGAAGGGCATGCGGGTGCAGAGCATTATCCGGGAGCTGCGCGGCGAGAAGATTGACATTATCGAGTTCAGCGAGGATTCGATCCAGTTCGCGGCCAACTCGCTGAGCCCGGCCAAGATTAGCCGGGTGACGGTGATTGACGCCGAATCCCGCCACCTGGAAGTCGTGGTGGACGACACCCAACTCTCGCTGGCGATTGGAAAGAAGGGCCAGAACGTGCGGCTCGCGGCCAAGCTGCTGGGCTGGAAGATCGACATCAAGAGCGAAGAGGAGAAGCGGCGCGAGGTTGAGGAGCAGATGTCGCAACTGGTGGGCGAAGGCGAAGCGGTGGAGACGCCCCTGACCCAGCTGGCCGGGGTGAACGAGCGCATCATCGCCGCGCTGACCGAGAGCGGCATTACCAGCATTGAACAACTGGGCAGCCAGACGCCGGAGCAGTTGCAGCAAATCCCCGGCATTGGCCCCAAGGCGGTGGAAAAGATCTTCGTCGCCGTCAACGACTTCTTCACGCCGCCGGCGGCCGAAGGCGCGGCGAGCGAAGTGGAGGTCGCCGAGGCGGCAGGCGGCGAGTTGTCGGTCGAGGACGGAGCGACACCCGTGCCCGACGCCTCGCAGGCGACGACCGAGACGGGAAGCGAAGCCGAAACGATCGAGACCGAAGAGTAAAACCACGAATGGCAACCATCCGCATTAGCGACCTAGCCCGCGAGCTCGAAGTCAAGTCGAAGCGCATTCTCGACTTGCTGCAGGAGCTGGGCTATGCCGAGAAGAAGACGCACTCCAGCAATCTGGATGTGGAAATCGCCGACCGCGTACGCCGCCGGGAGCATGGCGAGCCGGAGCCGGCCGCCGCCAGCCCGGAGCCGGTAACCGAGGCTCCCGCCGCGCCCGAAGCGCCGGTCGCCGCCGCGCCGCCCGCGGCTGGACCGACAGCGCCCAGCGCCGAGGTGGCAACGCCGCCGGCGGCGCCACCGCCAGTGCGGCGCACGCCGCAGCTCCGAACCGCGCCAGCGGGTGAGCCACCGGCGGCGCCACCGCCGTCCGCGCCGAAGATGCCGATTGCCGGCGCCCGGCCCAGTTATCGCGCTCCGGTGCATCCGCCCGCGGCGCCACCGGCGACGCCGCCCGCGGCCAAGCCGACGCCTCCGGTCGCCGCCGCGCCCCCAGCTCCGCCGCCCGCGCCGACGACAGCGGCGCCTCCGCCCACGCCGGCCACACCCTATGTGCAGCGGCCGGCGGTGCCGGTCGCGCCCTTCAAGCCGTTCATTTCGCGCGACGCGGCACCGACGGCGCCAACGGCTGCGAAACCCGAGCGTCCGCAGCCGACCATACGGCGGCCCACACTGAATATTGCCGCGCCTACATCGACAACGCCAGGGGCGGAGCCTCCGCCGGCGGGCGCGCCCGATGCGCCGCGGCGGGTGATTGTCCCTGTGGCTACGCAGCGCCCGACCTACATTGCGCCCGATCGCCCCTTGCGTCCGGTCGGAGCCAAGCCTGGCGGTCCGGTCGCGGGACGCCCGATCTACCAGCGCACGCCGCCGGCGGGAGCACGTCCAGGAGCTCGCCCGACGCCCGGTGGTGTGGTGCCCGAGGGTCGGCGCCCGATGCACCCAACGCGTCCGGGAGCGGGCCGCGACCTGCCACCGCGCGGAGCTCATCATGGGCGGCGTGAGCCGCGCACACGCGAAGGCGCGCAAAAATTCCAGCCCACGCCGCGCACCGCGCCGGTGGGCCCGGTCGCCACCGCAACCAACATCACCATTAGCGAAGGTCTTACGGTCAAGGACTTGGCGGAACGATTGGGTCTGCGCGCCAAGGATGTCATCCGCAAACTGCTCGACCGCGGCTTGATGGTGACCGTCAACCAATCGCTCGATACCGAAATCGCCACCGAGATCGCCAAGGATTTCGGCGCCGAGGCGCAGACGGTCAGCTTCGAACAGGAAGCCATGGGCCAGGCCATCGCGCAAACCAACGCCGATGCGGCCGCCGATGCCGCCGCCACCGGCGACGGAGCGGCGAAGGAATCAGCGACGCTCGCGCCGCGCGCGCCGGTGGTCACCATCATGGGCCACGTTGATCACGGCAAGACGTCGCTGCTCGACGCCATTCGCCAGACCAGCGTTGCCGCCGGTGAAGCCGGTGGCATCACCCAGCATATCGGCGCCTACAAGGTCGAGATTACCGATCCGGTGTCGCCGGCATTCGGACGCCAGGTGGTGTTCATTGACACGCCGGGCCACGCCGCCTTCACCCGGATGCGCGCCCGCGGCGCCAAGGTGACCGACATTGTCGTGCTGGTGGTCGCCGCCGACGACGGCGTGATGCCGCAAACGCTCGAAGCCATCGACCACGCCAAGGCCGCCAATGTGCCGATCGTGGTGGCCATCAACAAGATGGACAAGCCGGACGCGGTGCCCGACCGGGTCAAGAAACAACTCGGCGATCGCGACCTGCTGGCCGAGGACTGGGGCGGCTCAACGGTCATGGTGCCGGTGAGCGCCAAGGCCAAGACCAACCTCAACCTGCTGCTCGAAATGATTTTGCTGACGAGCGATCTGCTCGAGCTGCGCGCCGACCCGGAGCGAGCCGCTCAAGGCGTGGTGCTCGAGGCTCAACTCGATCGCGGACGCGGTCCGGTGGCCCGCATTTTGGTACAGAACGGCACGCTGCGCGCCGGAGACACGCTCATCGCGGGTTCAGTCATGGGCCGGGTGCGGGCGATGTTCGACGACCGCGGGCGTCCGCTCGAGGTGGCCGGACCGTCAACCCCGGTCGAGGTGCTCGGACTGGACGGGATGCCCTCGGCTGGCGATACGTGGCTGGTGGTCAATGACCGCAACAAGGCACGGCAGATCGTCGAGTTCCGCGAGTTGCGGGAACGAGACGCGGCGCTGGCGCGTTCGTCGCGCTTGAACCTCGAGGCATTGAGTCAGCAACTCGCCGCCGGCGACGTGAAGGAACTCAACCTGATCGTCAAGGCCGACATGCAGGGATCGGAAGAGGTACTGGTCGATACCCTGAACAAGCTCTCGACCGACAAGGTCAAGCTCCGCATTATCCACTCGGGCGTGGGCGCGATCACCGAAACCGATATTTTGCTGGCCTCGGCGTCGGGCGCGGTGGTGATCGGATTCAACGTGCGGCCGGAGCGCAAGGCCACCGATTTGGCCGAGCAGGAGAAGGTGGATATCCGCCTGCACTCGATCATTTACGAACTGACGGACGAGATCAAGAAGGCAATGCACGGCTTGCTGGAGCCAACCTTCAAGGAGACGACGCTGGGACGGGCGGAGGTGCAGCAGACGTTCCGAATTCCCAAGGCGGGCACGATCGCCGGCTGCATTGTCAAGGAAGGCAAGCTGGTGCGGGACAGCCAGGTGCGGGTAATCCGCGATGGCGCGGTGATCTACACCAACAAATTGAGTTCGCTGCGGCGATTCAAGGATGACGCCAGCGAGGTGCGCGCCGGCATGGAGTGCGGCGCCTCGGTGGCCAACTTCAGCGACATCAAACCGGGCGACATTCTGGAAGCATTCACGGTAGAGAAAGTTTCTCCCTTGATGGCCTGACATGCCGCCCCGCCCTGAACGACTGGCCGAGATGATGCGCGACGAGCTCACGGAGCTGGTCGAGGGCGAGCTCGCCGACCCGCGTATTGGACTGGCGGCGGTGACGGAAGTGAACTTGGCGCCGGAGATGCGTGTGGCGCATATATTTGTATCCGTCGTCGGCGACGACACGGAACAGCGGCGCACGCTGGCCGGGCTGATTGCGGCGCGCGGATTTTTGCGCAGCCAGATCGGCAGCCGGCTGCAGTTGCGGAAGGTCCCGGAATTGCGCTTCGAACTCGACAAGCGGGAGGAACGCGCGGCGCGGTTGGATAAGCTCCTGGCACGCTCGCGCAAGCGGCATCCGGAGAATCAGGAGTTATAAAATATTCAATGTCCGATATCACCACCATCACGGTTCGCCCCAATGGCTCGCTCAAAGTCGAAGGGCCTTTCCGCTTAATTGACTCGAACGGCCACGATATCGCAGTGGACAAACCCGTCATTTCGCTCTGCCGATGCGGCCAGTCGGCCAACAAACCATTCTGTGACGGAACCCATAAGACATGTGGTTTCAATGGTTTGGAGGCCCACCTGGCGGTGCGGATTCCAGAATCTGAAAAAATTTAAAATTTTATTATTGTTTTTTGTAGAAGTGGGGCATACACTGAGTTTATCCACACACTTGACCGTGCCTCTGCAAAGGGACACGAAATATGGCCGGGAGATTGAACACAGTCTCCCGGCGATTTTTTGAGGCATGATGGTGCCATGAAAATCGCCCTGGCCAGTGATCACGCCGGATTCGAATTAAAGCAGGAACTTTACCAGCGATTGTGCCGACGCGGGCACGAGGTCTCCGATTGCGGGCCGGCGACGGATGGATCGTGCGATTATCCCGACTACGCGCGGCCGGTGGCGACACTGGTGGCGCGGGGTGAATGCGGACGCGGCGTGCTGGTCTGCGGCACGGGCATTGGCATGGCGATCAGCGCCAACAAAACCGCGGGGGTGCGGGCGGCGAATCTCTACGACGCCACCTCGGCGCGCCTGAGCCGGGAACACAACGACAGCAACGTGGCAACGCTGGGAGCGCGCCTGCTGACGGTGGAGCAGGCGGAAGAATTACTCGGGCTTTGGCTGGCCACGCCTTTTTTGGCTGGCCGCCACGCGCTGCGAGTCGCTAAGATTGAAGCATGAGAGTACCCGCGAGTTTCAGCGCTCCGTTAAGCCAGGTCGATCCCGAAGTCGCACAGGCGATCGCGCTCGAAGCGACGCGCCAGCACGAACATTTGGAATTGATCGCCTCGGAGAATTTCGTTTCGGAAGCGGTGCTGGAGGCGACCGGGTCGGTCTTCACCAACAAGTATGCCGAGGGCTACCCTGGCAAACGCTATTACGGCGGCTGCGAGAATGCCGACCGGGTGGAGGAATTGGCGCGGCAACGGGCCTGCGCGTTGTTTGGCGCCGAATACGCCAACGTGCAGCCGCACTCGGGCTCGCAGGCCAATCAGGAGGCCTATGCGGCGGTGCTGCAGCCGGGCGACACGGTGATGGGATTGAACCTCGCCCACGGCGGACACCTGACACATGGGCATCCGCTCAGCTTCAGCGGCAAGACCTACAAGATTGTGCCCTATGGGGTGGACCGAGAAACCGAGCGTATTGATTACGACGCACTGGCGCAGACGGCGCGCGAGGCGAAGCCGAAAATGATTATTGGCGGGGGGAGCGCCTATCCGCGGGTGATTGAGTTTGCGCGGATGCGCGCCATCGCCGACGAAGTCGGAGCGCTGCTGCTGGTGGACATGGCGCATTTTGCCGGACTGGTAGCCGGCGGCGCACACCCGAATCCGGTGGCGCACGCGCACATTGTCACGAGCACAACGCATAAGACGCTGCGCGGTCCGCGCGGCGGGTTAATTCTGGCGCACGCGGCGCATGGCGCGGCGATCGACAAGTCGGTATTCCCCGGCTCCCAGGGCGGCCCGCTGGTCCACGTGGTCGCGGCCAAGGCGGTCTGTTTTTTAGAGGCGCAGCAGCCGGCATTCGCCGATTACGCTCTGCGCGTGGTGGCGAACGCGCGGGCGCTGGCGGCGCAGTTGCAGGCCGAAGGATTCCGCGTCATCAGCGGAGGCACCGACACCCACCTGATGTTGATTGACGTTTTCAGCCAGGGGATACGGGGCAAGGAAGCGGAAAACGCTTTACACAGCGCGAACATTACCGCCAACAAGAACGCGATCCCATTCGACGTGAATCCGCCCCTGAACCCGAGTGGGATTCGGCTGGGTACGCCCGCACTGACGACGCGGGGCATGGGTGAAGCAGAGATGCGCACCATTGGCCAATGGATCGCAAGAGCGTTGCACCATCGCCAGCAGCCGGCGATACTGGCCGAAATCCAGCGCCAAGTGGTGGATTTGTCGCACGCATTTCCGCTGTATGCGGGGCGAAGGGCGAAGTCGGCATAGCCACATTCTGCAACTGCACCGCGTGCATAGTCATCTCACAAAATGGAGGTGGTTATGCGGAAGCAGATCATGGTAATGGGTTTGGCGGCGGGGTTGGGTTTGAGCCTGGGAGTCTCTTCGGCGAGCGCTCAGATTGCAAGGCGAGCGCGCGGCAACGCGTTGGATCAACAAATCCAGAGTCAGTTGCAGCAGAAATTCTCCGGTGAAAAGAAACTCGTCAACGTTCATCCCACGGTCGAGGACCGCATTGTCACCCTGAACGGCACGGTGCCTGACTATCGCGCAAAGATGGAAGCCGAGCACCAGGCGCGCGGGTTTGACAATGTCAATGGCTTTGTCGACAACCTCAGCGTAACCGGCGCGAGTGTGAGCGACCAACAACTGGAGAAAACCCTGGCCGACAAGCTGACCTACGATCGCATGGGCATGGGCCAGGCTTTCAACGCGCTGACGGTCAAGGTTCATAACGGCGTGGCGACAGTAGGCGGCAATGTACGCGACTATCCCGATCGTGATTCGGCGCTGGCGCTGGTCGAGGACACGGCGGGGGTGCGGGGCGTGAACGATCAAATTAAAGTTGCGCCACTCTCCCCCATGGACGACCAGATCCGGTTGGAGGCTGCCCGGGCCATCTACGGCAATCCGAGTCTGCTTCCCTACGCCAATGATCCCGCGCACACCATCCGCATTGTGGTGAACAATGGACACGTGATTCTGGCCGGAGTGGTCAACAGCCAGGTTGATAAGGCGGTTGCCGGCAACGCAGTCCGTTCGATACCGGGCGTGTTCAGCGTGCAGAACGACCTGGTGGTCAGTCACTAGTAGGCGCGGGGCTGAGCGCGTCGGCGCGCGTCCCGTTTAATACACGAGGCCGGCTTGCGGGCGCGGAACCCCAAGCCGGCCTTCAGTTTATTAACGGCCGTCGGCGAGTTCGAGGAGAAACTGGGCGACGGCGGCGATGCCGCCGTAGTAGCTCGAGAGCGCGAACTTTTCGTTGGGGCTATGCAGGCCGTCGTCGGGAAGGCCGAAGCCCATCATTACGATGGGAACGTTGAGTTCGGTGGAAAAGAGCGCGACCACGGGAATTGATCCGCCGCTGCGTACGAAGACCGGCTCGGCTCCGAAGACGCGGGCCAGGGATTTCACGGCCGCGCGGATGAACCGGTTGCCGGGATCGACCAGCACCGGATCGGCGACGCTGTGGATTTTAACCTGGCTCTGAAAGCCCTCGGGGGTGAGCGTTTTCACGGCGGCTTCGAAGAGCCGGGCAATCTCGGCCGGCTGTTGCTGGGGCACGAGGCGCATGCTGACCTTGGCCGAGGCGCGGGCCGGGATGACCGTCTTCGAGCCGGGACCGGTGAAACCTCCGGGCATGCCGTGGACGTCGAGCGTGGGGCGGGACCAGGTGCGTTCGAAAACCGAGTAGCCAGCTTCGCCGGTGAGAGCCGAGGCGCGCACTTCGGTGCGCAGGTATTCGTCCTGATCGAAAGGCAGACGCTTCCAGGCCGCCTGTTCCTCGGGCGAGGGAGCGAGCACGCGGTCGTAGAAACCGGGAATGAGGATCTTGCCGTCCGGCGATTTGAGGCCGGCGAGGACCTGCACCAGGGCCATGAATGGATTGGGCGCCACGCCGCCATAGAGGCCGGAGTGGAGGTCGCGCTCGGCGCCCTGCATCTCGATTTCGGCATAGACCATGCCGCGCAGCCCGACGTCGAGTGAAGGAAGGTTGGGCGCGAACATGGCGGTGTCGCTCACCACAACGCAGTCACATGCGAGGGGGCGATGGTTGGCGCGCACGTAGGCATCAACCGCCTCGCCGCCGACCTCCTCCTCGCCTTCAATCAAGAATTTAACGTTTACGGGAAGCTTGCCCTGGGTGCGCATGAGCATTTGCATGGCCTTGATCTGCGCATACACCTGGCCCTTATCGTCAGCGGCGCCGCGGGCATAAATATTACCGTCGCGAAGCGTGGGTTCGAAAGGAGGAGTGACCCACTCGTTCAGCGGATCGGGGGGCTGGACGTCGTAGTGGCCATAAAACAGCACTGTTGGAGCACCAGGAACATGCATCCAATCGGCATAAAGGAGAGGAAGGCCGTTTGGAGTCTGTGGTGGAACGATGCGTTGGATGTTCTCGAAGCCGATTTCGGAAAGACTTTGGGACAAAAACGCGAGGGCACGCTCGGCGTCCGGGCGATGGACGGGTAAGGTGCTGATGCTGGGGATGCGCAGGAGGGCCTGGAGCTCCGCCAGCAGAATATCCGCGTGCTGCCGGATGGCGGAATCTAGCGCGGGGAAGTGATCGCTCATGCGGGGGAGGGGAGAAACTTGTCTGCACCGATTCTAGCATTGCAGCCGCTACGGGTGCTCACCTTGACCTATCCGTTGGCACCACTATCCGCCGCCGCCTGTGGCGGGTGCGAGCAGATTGCACATCAACTGGTAAGCGGGGCGGGGCCGGGGATTGAGTTTTACTGGCTGCCGGCGGGCATTTCATTACCGGCACATATGAACATGGTCAGCGATGGGGAACGCGAAGCGCGCGAGCACAGCGCCAATGAGCGGGCGCTGGAGTGGCTTGAGAAGCACCCCGTGGATCTGATTCATGTGCAGGGGGCGCCGTTTTTCGCCGTGGCCGACCGGGTCTCGACCCCGGTTCTATTTACACTTCACTTGGCGAGGCGGCTCTACCCGCGCGGGTTTCTCAATTGCCGGCCGCGCCATCTGCATTTGCAGTGCGTCAGCCAGACGCAGACCCGGGAGTATCCCGACCAGCCAATTTGCGCCGTGGTGCCCAACGGCGTGGACTTGCGGCGATTCCACGCGCGGCAGGAGCCTGGCGACGCAGACGCGCCACTACTTTTTCTGGGTCGAATATGTCCTGAAAAGGCGCCCCATCTGGCCATCCGGCTGGCGCGGGCGGTAAGGCGACGGCTGCACCTCGTAGGCGAGCCGGGGCCGTTCCCCTACCATGCAGAGTATTTCCGAAAGGAAATCGCGCCCCAGCTCGATGAGCAGATTCGGCATTTTCCGCCGCCCTCGGTGGCCGGAAAGCTGGCATTTCTGCGGCAGGCGGCCGCGGTTGTGATTCCATCGCAAATCGAGGAGACGAGCTCGGTGGTGGCTATGGAGGCGGCGGCGTCAGGGGTGCCCGCGCTGGGACTGAGGCGTGGCGCGCTGCCGGAAGTGGTGGCGCACGGCCACACCGGTTTTCTGGCCGACACCTGGCAGAACCTGGCGGAGTACGTTTCCCGGCTGGCCAGTATTGCACCGCAGGCCTGCCGCGCGCACGCGGAGGCCAACTTCGACGGCGCGCGCATGGTCGCAAACTACCGCTCGCTCTACCGCCGGCTGACCGGGCGCATGGCGGCGCACGCGGGGTGAGGCGGGTTCGCGGAGAGTGCGCCGACAGAGGCAATCGCGGGGCTCTTAGTTTTGGCCATAGAATCGGAGAGTGGCTACTTCGCTTCGTATAGTCCTGGTGCGGTCGCGCAACTCGCTGAATATCGGGGCGGCGGCGCGGGCGATGGCCAACTTTGGGCTGGAGGATTTAGTCGCGGTGGCACCGTTTGGGGATGCCTGGCAAGTGGCCCGGTCGGCGCGGGCGGGGGCGGCGCTGCTGGCGCGGGCGCGGAGGGTCGAGACCGCGACCGAGGCAATCGAAGGTTGCGATTACGTCATAGGCACCACGGCCGGGACGGCGCGCACTCCGGAATTGCCATTGGAAGATTGGCGCGCGGTCATTGCGACATTGCCCGCCTGCCAGCGGGTGGGGCTGCTTTTTGGTTCCGAACGCACCGGGCTTTCGCAAGACGATATGAGCCGCTGCGATCGACTGGTCCGACTGCCGACCGTCGCCGGGGCGCCGTCGATGAACCTGGGACAGGCAGTGGCGATCTGCGCCTATCAGTGGGCGATTACGGGGCAGTTCCCTCCCCCGGCGGCTGATGCGCCGCCGGTGATTGCGCCCGACGCGCGGGAGCGGATTCTCGCGGCGTGGTACCCGCTGCTGGCCGAGCTGGGAGCGGTCAAGCCGGGACACGAGACTAGCCAGACTCGGGTGCTGCGAGAGATGCTGGTGCGCTGGCGTCTGACGCCGGTCGAGGAACGGAGGCTGCTGGGCGTGGCGCGGCAGGTACGGCATGTTTTGGAGGAGAGGAAAGCGCATGCCGGACGCTGAGCCAGCGGCCGCATCTTCACCCTGTATCGGGGTTTGCCAAATGGCGAACGGTCTGTGCCTGGGTTGCCATCGGACGCTCGCCGAAATTGCCGCCTGGGGAAGGCTGAGCGAAGGCGAGCGGCGGCGCATAATGCGCGAGGTGCTCCCGGCACGCGCTGGCGGGCGTTGCTAGGCGCGGGGCTCCGCGCGGCTGTTGCCGCGCTGGCTGGTTAATCGTTCCGCAAGACTTCGATGGCGTCCAGCGACGCCGCCCGCCGCGCCGGAACATAGCTGGCGGCAACCGCCGCGCATAGGATAGCGGCCGCCGCCGCAATCATTGTTATGGGATCGGCGGGCGCAATACCGAACAAGAGCGAGGCCATGGCCGGCGCAAGCAACAAGGCGGCGACGAGGCCGCAGAGTGCGCCGGCGCCGGTCACGAGGAGGCCCTGACGCAGGATGAGCCTTCGAATGGCGCGGGGTTCGGCTCCGACCGCGAGCCGAATACCAATTTCCTTGCGCCGCCGGCTGACCGCGTAGGCGAGCACTCCGTAGACGCCAATCACAGCCAAGGCAAGCGCCATGGCGGCGGCAATCGCCATCAACAGCAGCGCGAATGACTTGCGCGCGACGGAGAGGCGATAGAGGTCACGGAGGGTGCGCACCTGAATCAGTGGCAAATCCGGATCCACGGCGTGGACAGCCGCCGCAACTTCCTGGCGCAGGCCTTCGGTTCCGGCGCGGCCGGTGCGCAAGGCGAAACTCAAATTACGCCGGGTTCCGGGGAAATAGACCAGGCTAGACGTGGGCCTATCGAGGCCGCCGGCATGGACGTTCTCCGCCACGCCCACGATTTCGCTCCAGGTGGCGCCGCCGTTGACGCGGATTCGGTGGCCCAGAGCGGCCCGCGGCGAACCCCAATATTGCCGAGCCATGTTGAGCGAAACAATTGCGACGGGGCGCTGATCGCTTTGCTCTTCCAAGGTGAAGTCGCGTCCTGCGAGCAGGCGCGTGCCCAGCGTCGCAAATAATCCGGGTGAGACGATTTCGATGGTGCGGTTGGGCGGCACGCCGCCGGCCGGGGTCTTTCCGTCGACCGCGATGGGATTACCGTTCTGATATTCAGCCTCGAGCGGCAAGGCCGAGGCAAACGCCGCCCGCTCCACGCCGGGAAGCGCCGCCAGACGGGCGAGAATATCGTTCTGCATTTGGGCCAAACGGGCGGGGGAGGAAACCTGGGCCGGCGGGATATAGAGCCGGATGGTTTGTAACGTCTCGGGATGGTTAAATCCGGGTTGCACACGGCTCATAGCCAGGAAGCTGCGCACCAGCAAGCCGGCACCGACGAGCAGCACCAGGGCGAGAGCGACCTGGGCCACGACCAGCGCGTTCTGGCTGCGCGTCTGCTCCTTGGCCAGGGTGGCGCCGCGGGTATTTTGAAGTTTGCCGATGGAGCCCAGGCGGACAATGGCAATCCAGCCGAATGCCGCACCCGAACCGAGGGCGCATAGCACCGCGAAACCAACGCCGGCTGCCCCGACGGAGATTTGTGCAGCCCCCGCCAGATCCAGGGGCGCGTGAGCCACCAGCAGCGGCAAGCCGAGCCAAGCGAGCGCCAGACCGGCAATTCCGCCCATAGTGCCGAGCATCAGACTCTCCCACATGAGCTGACGGGCCAAGCGCCCGCGCCCGGCACCGAGCGCGGCGCGGACGGCGAATTCATTACGCCGGGCTTCCGCTCTCACCTGCACCAGACTTGCGACATTCGCGCAGACCAATAGCAAAACCAGCAGCAGCGCTCCCATCAAGATGCGTAGAACTCCGGCGACATCCCCAATCACGTCCTGCCGCAGGGGATGAACGTTCGGCCGCAGGTGAATTTGTTGTAATAAATTCTTCCAATGGCCGTCCTGGGCCGCGGCATTGGCCAGCACGCGCGCCAGGTCCTGATTTGCCGCGGTTGCGCTTACACCTGGTTTGAGCCGAGCTACACCGCTGTAGTCGGCATCCTGTGAACCGGCAGCGCCGGCCGCGACTGTCTGAGCAAGAAATACCTCGGGCGTGACATTGAGAAAGGCGAAGCCTTTGGGCATCACGCCGACGATGTGGTAGGGATTGGAATCGATCTGCACGGTTTGCCCGAGCGCGCCCGGGTCGCCGTTGTATTTTCGCAGCCAGTAACGGTAGGAAAGGATGGCGGCCCTGGGCGCGCCCTGCAATTCGTCGGCGGGCAAGAACCAGCGACCCTCCACCGGCTTCACGCCCAAGGCGGGCAACACACCGTGAGTCATGGACACGGTGGCCAGTTCCTCGGGCTCGCCAGTGCCTGTGATCGCCGACGTGTTCGCCGTCCAGGCACCGAAGGCGGAGAAGCTGTGAGCACCCTGCTGATAGCGCGCATAGGATTCCAGGGAAAGCGGCCAATCGGGCACGGTGCTCCCGGAAAAAACGGCGGAGTTCGCAACGCCCACCAGCCGCTCGGGCTGGGGATACGGCAAAGGACGAATCAAAACGGCATAAACGACGCTGAAGATGGCGATGTTGCCGCCGATGCCGAGCGCCAGGGTGAGCAGCACGGGCACACTGAAGCCCGGCTTGGCCGCGATCATGCGCAGGGCGTAGCGGACATCGCGCCAGAAATCGTCGAACCAGGCAAATTGCCGCATGGGAGGCGTTCCTTGCCTAATTTACCGCTCCAATCGCCCAAGGTTACAGTAGGACGTGGTAATGTGCGCCACCCGGAACTCCCGGGGGTATTGCCGTACGGCACTAACCGCGAAACGGTAGGCCCGTCTAATGCAACAGATGACCAACACGGCGGAGTTGAGTGTGACCGCTTTGGCCGGCGACCCGGAGGCGTTTCGTCTTCTGGTGGACGGCTATCGCCATCGCTTATTTCGCCTTGCCTTTCGAATGACTGGACAAACCCAAGACGCCGAAGACCTGGTGCAGGAAACCTTCCTTCGCGCCTACCGCAATCTGGCCCGCTTTGACGCGCGAGCCAGTATGGGCACCTGGCTCTATCGCATTTGCACAAACGCCGCCCTCGATCATTTGCGGCAGCGCCGTCCGCGAGAGCGGGCCCAGGTACCAATCGAAGATGACTATGTCAGCGCGACGGCAACGCCGGAACGGCTGGCGGCGAGCGGGGAGACCCAGATGGCCATTACACGTGCGCTCGATGGGCTGACTCCGGTCGAACGCGCGGCCTTCACCATGCGCCATTACGAACAGCTATCCATCGCCGAAATTGGCGCGGCACTGGGGCTTGGGGCCAATGCCACCAAGAATACGATTTTCCGTGGAGTACAGAAGCTGCGGCGGGAGTTGGCGCCGCTGCAAAAGGGGTGCTTATGAAGCATGCCGATGAAAAGGCTTTGATTGCCCATGCCATGGGCCTGGACGACGGTGACGAGCGGATCTGTGATTGCGCCGACTGCCAGCGGGAGTTGGCGCAAATCCAAGCTACGCTCGCGACGCTCTCAAGCTGGGAGGTGCCGGAAATTTCGCAACGGCCAATTCTTTTGCCGGAACCGAAGGCGCGGGGCGTGCGGCGCCCGCTTTGGGCCGGCGTTTGGGCGGGCGCGATCGCGGCCGCGCTGATCGCGGCCTTCGCGCTGGGGCGCTTCAGCCGCCCGGTGGCGCCTCTGGCAAAGCCCGCCGCGACCGCCAATGCGGATCCCTCGCGCGTGTTGCTCGTGGTGGTGGCCGATCATCTCGACCGCACGCAGGCGTTGCTGGTTGAATTGGAACACCCCCTGGCGGCGCCAGGCGCGCGCACCGTGGATTTGAGCTTGCAGCAGAGTGGTGCGCGCGAGCTGCTGGCTTCGAACCGGCTGTACCAGCAGGGCGCCGACAGGTCAGGGGACCGAAAGATTGCGCAACTTCTGGCCGGGTTGGAACCCATCCTGCTGCAGATCGCGCAAAGTCCGGACCGGGTGACAGCCGCCGAGTGGACGAAGCTCGAGGACCGCATCGCCGAGAGCGGCATTCTTTTTCAGGTTCGCGTGGCCGACGAAAATTTACAAGCCACACTGCGCAAGTCACTTCTCAACCAGGAGCAACACAACCAGGAGCAACACAAAGCGTTATGAAAACCGTTTCCCTTCTCGCACTCACCGCCATCGCCGCCACCGGCTGTTTCGCCCAGGCTTCGGCCGCGCCCAAAGCACCGGCCAAGACCGCGACGGACAGCAGTTATGAAGCCGCGCTCTCCGACATCAATGCCGCCAAGTTCGACGCGGCCCTGGCCAAGTTGCAGGGGTTGCAGGACTCGAAAGACGGCGATGGCGCGCTGTACTGGGAGGCTTACGCGCAATCAAAGCTCCGCCAAAACACGGAAGCGCTGGCCACGCTCAACCGGCTGCAATCGGAATACCCGGAAAGCAAGTTTCGAGCCGATGCGGAAGCGCTGGCGCTGCAGTCGAAACTCGACGCCGGGCAAAAGGTGCAGCCGGGCATGCAGCCCAATGACGACTTGAAATTGTTGGCCATCAACAGCCTGATGGGCACCGACGCAACCCAGGCACTGCCGATGCTGGAGAAAGTTTTGAACGGAAATGCCAGTGAGCCGGTCAAGAGCCGGGCGCTGTTTGTCGTCGCCCAGAACGGCGGCTCGGCCGGGCAGGACATTCTGGTGCATATCGCGAGCGGCAGCGAGCATCCGGAATTGAGCCAACAAGCCGTGCGCTACCTGGGCATGTCGGGCGGAGCTTCGGGCCGCGACGCGCTGGCCAAGGTCTATGCCGCGACCAGTAGCAACGACCTGAAGGCGAGCATTCTTCGCTCCTACATGTTGGGCGGCGACAAGACGCGTTTGTTGGCGGTCGCGAAGTCGGACGCCTCTCCCGAGCTGCGCCAGTCGGCGATTCGCGATCTGGGCCTGATCGGCGACGATACCGATCTGGTCAGCCTTTACGCCGGCCCGAGCGATCGCGCCACCAGCGAGGCGGTGATTCGCGGACTCTTTTTGCATAACGGCGCCGAGCAGTTGGTGGCGCTGGCGCGCAAGGAACAGGACCCGGAGCTCAAACGCTCGATTGTCCGTGAACTTTCGCTCACCCATTCCAAAGTGGCGGAGGCCTATTTGATGGAACTGCTCAATCAATGATGGGCGCGGGCCCCAGCGCGTCTGCCGCCGCGCGCCCCGCTTACGCGCAGCGCCAGGAAGGGGACCCCAAAGCCCCAATCCGGCGCTGCGCGAGTTTGCCTGGCGCGGACCCCGCTTAGTGAATTGAGGTCACTTTATGAAAAACACCCTTGTTCTACTTGCGTGCGCCAGCGCACTGGTGGCGCAAACGCCACGGTTTATCCATGCCAACGTCGAGGCCATCGCCGCCGGCACCGATCTCGCGGCCCAAATGCAGCAGTTGGAGAAGCGCCCAGGGCCGCTTTGGGTTGGCTACCAGGTGGCGCGGGTCGCGGAGCGCGGGGAAAGCTGCGGCGTGGCCTACCTTGAAAATAACGGCCGTTATGCGGCGGCCGAAGCGGCCGATCTCGAATCGCCCCGAACGCAGACCATCCTGTATCGAATTAGTGCGGGAACCATCGAACATGTGCGCACCGTCAGCGATGGTTGCGCCATCGATGCGGGTGGCTTGCCGGTGGTGTTGCTGAGTGGCGTGAGCGCCGAGCAGAGCGTGGCCTTTTTAAGTAAGAGTGGGCTGGGGAACGGGGCCCTGGCCGCGATAGCCATGACCGACACGCCGGCGGCGGTGGACGCGCTCATCCGGCTGGCGAAGGACGATCCCTCGCCGGCGGTGCGCGGGCAGGCGCTGTTTTGGGTGGCGCAGCGGGCGGGAGCCAAGGCGGAAGGCGCGATTACGGATGCGATTGCGAACGACCCGGTCACGTCGGTCAAAGAGCGGGCGGTGTTCGGCCTCAGCCAGCTTCCGAACGGCGAAGGAGTGCCGTTGTTGATCCATGTGGCTGAAACGAACACCAATCCGGCGGTGCGAAAACGCGCGATGTTCTGGCTGGGCCAGTCGAAAGATCCGCGGGCGCTCGATTTTTTCCAGCAGCTACTTTCCCGGTAGCTAGCGGGACGTGGCGGCGGCGGCGGGCGTGGGGTCGGTCAACTCCAACTCTTGCACGGCGAGCGAGTTTTGCGAAGTCATCTTGGCGTGCACAGTGACCCAAATGTGGTCGGGTTTACGGGATTGCTTAAGCGCCGCCAGGACGGTGGCATTGCTCTTCGCGTCGAGCGGGGTGAAGTGGCCTTTGGCATCGACCAATCCGTAGCCGGTATCAGCGCACTTCATCAGGCAGTCGCGGGGATGCTCGCCATATTTGCCCTGAAAGGCGGTGAAGCAATGGCGGTCGCACAACCAGCCGGACATGGTACTGGCGCTGGCGCGCCAGCGAATAATGCCTGCGCCGAGAACCAACAGCACCAACGCGACCGACAAGGCGCTCGCGCGGCCCGGCAAGAAGGGGATGGAAAACCAACGCCGTGGGGGCGGCGGGGTGGATTGAACGGCGACGCGCGCGGGACGTAACTGTTCCGGGATCAGCGGTTCGCCCAAGCCCGCTTCCAACGCCTGGCGCAGGCGAGCCTGCGCGCCTTCGGGCGGGGCAAACATATCCGGACTACCGATCAACAACAGCGTTTGCCGGGTAGTCGTAAGCACAATGTGACAGTGAGAACACTCGGCGGCATGCAAGCGCGCCGCCTCGGCCACATCGAGGTTTAAATCACCGTCGATGTAGTCTGAAACCGAATCCAAGAAGCTATTACAATCCATGGTGACCGTTTCCCCGTTTATGGCTTAAAGCCCCCGCCAGTCGCTCCCGCAACTGCAAGCGCGCGCGCAGAAGCCGGGTTTTCACATTGGCCTGGGTAAGACCCAAAGCTTCCGCCGTTTCCTCGGTTGACAACATTTGAATATCGCGCAGAGTAAGAACTTCGCGGTAACCCGGAGGCAGGCCGTTCATGGCCTGATGCAACAAATTTTCCATTTCCTGGCGGGTAAACTGCTCTTCGGGATTCTCCCGCCACTCGGTGACATCGCGCGGCATCATGCCATCGTCGGTCTCGCGCGGCTGGTCGAGTGACTCCCACAGGGCGCCGTGGCCTTTGCGCAACTTCATGCGCGCGGTATTGATGGCAATTTGGGTCAGCCACGTTTGAAACTTGGCCTCCCCCCGAAACTGGGCCAGATGTTCGTAGGCGCGCAGGAAAGTTTCCTGCACCACATCCTCGGCATCGGCCGGGTTGCGGGTAATGGCCAGCGCGGTTCGGTACAAGGGGCGTTCATAGCGACTGACCAGGGCATAAAATGCATCCCGCTCGCCGGCACAGGCCCGTCGCACCAAACCCAGGTCGTCGTCGACCAACGCTGAAGGTTCGGGCATGTACCATCCTAATACGATGTGGCAGCCGTGTGCCCGTTACATTAATAGGCGCGGGGCCTGTCGCGGCTCCGCCGCGCCACCCGCTTACGCGTAGCGTCGGCGCGGGGGCCCCATTGCCCCACGCCGACGCCACACGAATATTGGCGCCGGGCCTGTCGCGGCTCCGCCGCGCCGCCCGCTTACGCAGGTTCCCAATTACGGGTCCTAATTGCGGGCGGTGGGGAGGACGGTGCCGCGGCATTCGCCCCAGCCCAGGCGCAGGCCGTCGGGGCGTTGGCAGTAGGCCCTTAGGATGACTTCGTCGCCATCATCGAGAAACTGTCGTTTTTCGCCCGAGGGCAGAACTACGGGCTGTTGCGGCGTCGCCAGTTCGAGCAAACAGCCGCGTTCGCCAGGCGTGGGGCCCGACAACGTGCCGGAGCCCAGCAGGTCGCCGGAGCGGAGATTGCAACCATTACTGGTGTGGTGAGTCACAAGCTGGGCCAAAGTCCAGTACAGGTTCTTGACATTGGCCTGGCTCAGCCTGACCGGCTCCATACTGTGTTCGCGCATGGCGCGACTGCTGAGATAGGCTTCGACGGTGATATCGAATCCGCCTACTTTTTGATCGGCCGCGGAACTCAGGTAGGCGAGCGGCTGGGGCTCGCCGGCTCCTCGGGGACGCGCCGGTACGCGAAACGGTTCGAGCGCGGCCATGGTTACCACCCAGGGAGAAAGCGTGGTGGCGAAGTTCTTGCCGAGAAATGGACCCAGCGGCTGGTACTCCCAGCGTTGGATGTCGCGCGCCGACCAATCGTTGAGCAAACATAAGCCGAACAGGTGGTCCTCGGCGGCGGCCATGGGGATGGGCTCGCCGAGGGAGTTGCCGCGGCCAATGACGGCGGCGATTTCGACTTCGTAGTCGAGTTGTTGGGCGGGACCGAAGCCGGGGGCGGTCGCCGAGCCCTGAGGCGATTGCTGACCTTGGGGGCGGCGCACCTCCGCCGGGCTCACGCCGATGGAGGAGCTGCGCCCGTGGTAGCCGATGGGGACGTAGGCGTAGTTGGGTAAGAGTGGGTTGTCCGGGCGGAAACGCGCACCGACGTTGCGCGCGTGGTCGATCGAGGCATAGAAATCGGTGTAATCACCGATCGTGAACGCAAGCTTGAGCGCGACGCCTTCGATCGGACGCAGGCAGGCGGCGGTCCGCTCGCGGCCGGGAGCGTCAGCGGCCAGGCAGGCAGTGAGCGCGGCGCGCAGTCTGGCGTGCATGGCCGGGCCCAATTCCAGGAGTTGATTGAGCGCCTCGGCCCGGCAGGCGCCACGCAGGGGCTCGGGTAAGGCTGCAAAGACACCTTGGTCAGCGGCGGCGTTCAGGTCGAGAATCTGATCGCCGATGGCCACGCCGAGGTGGATGCGTCCGCCCATCGCAAACCCGCCGTACGGCAAATTTTCGAGCGGGAAGTCGCTATCCGGCTGGTTGGCGGCGACAACCCATGAGGCCGCCTTCATTCCGCCGCCGGGCGGCAGAATTGATCAAAGGCGCCGGTTAGCACCTCGGCGATCTGGGGCGCGGTGCGGCCCTCGATCTGGTGGCGCTCGAGCATAAAAACGAGTTTGCCATCCTTCAATAAGCCGACGGAGGGCGAGGAAGGCGCGACGCCGGTGAAGAGTTGGCGGGCGCGTTCGGTAGCCTCGATATCGGCGCCGGCAAACACGGTGACAGCGCGATCGGGCTTTGCTGAGTGCCGCAGCGCCTGGGCGATGCCGGGGCGGGCCTTGCCGGCGGCGCATCCGCAGACCGAGTTGACCACGACCAGTGTGGTACCGGGCTTGGCGGCGGCGGCGTCAACGGCTGGCGCGGTGCGCGCTTCTTCGACGCCCAGCCGGGTGAGTTCTTCGCGCATTGAAGCAATCATGAATTCCGGGTACATTGTGTCTCCTTGCGAGCTTAGTGACGATTCAGAAAATAAAGGACCCAAGCGGTGGCGATGGTCCCACCGACAAACCAGGCGAATGCGGTGAGGCCGTAGCGCACCTGTTCGCGCACGTCCTCGCGCAGCGTGATGCCGAATACAATCGAGGCGAAGAGCGAGAACAGCACGACCGCTGCCAAGTGGGAAAGGGACATCGCCTAACGCTTCCTTCCCAGAAAAATATCGCGCGCGTCGGAGGCGGCGAGAAGGTTGAGCAATCCCGCGGCAATCAGGAACTTGGTGCCGTAGTCCCCACCCACGGAATAATAGTTGGCCACCGTCCCGCCCGCGAGGCGCAGAATGAAATAGAGCGCGCCGGCACACAATTCACCGACAAACCCGAGAATGTCGAGGATGGCGCCGGTGTTAAAGGTGTAGGTTTCGCCATGGAGCGCGAGGCCAATGGCGAACATGGCCACCACGGAAACCAGCACCAGCGCGCCCCGAATCCATTTACGGCTGACCCAATAGCCGACACCCGGCACCAGCCAGCCCAAGGCCATGACCCCGGCAGCCGCCATTAAACTCCGCGGCGGGGACGCCGCGGACACACGTTTGGCTGCAATTTCACCGGTGGCCATTCCCTTTTATATTCTCACGAATTCCCGCTGCCGCGGCCCGGTTACCTCGGCGCCACGGGCGCCAACATAGACGTTGACCTCGGTGCGGACACCGAAGGCGCGGCCGCCGGGACAGTATATTCCGGGCTCGATGGTGAAGGCGGTGCGGGGCAGAACGCGGCGCTCGTCGTGGGTCTCGAAGTCATCCATATTCGCGCCGGTGGAGTGGACGTCGAGGCCGAGCGAATGCCCGGTGCGATGGACGAAAAATTCACCGAGGCCGGCGGTGGCGATGACGGCGCGCGCGGCGCGGTCGACTTCGAAGCCGCGCAGTTCGGCGCCGGCGGCAATGCGCGCGAGCGCCAACTCGATGGCCGCGTCGCGGGCGTCGCGAGCGATGGCGAAGGTTTGTGCGAACTCAGCGGGCACTTCCGTTTCGCCGGGACGCAGGACGTAGCCCATCCACGTCACGTCGTAAAAGGCGCTGCCCGGTTGCGCGAGCTTGCCCCAGACGTCGAGCAGCAGCACGTCGCCGGGCGCGATCACCGACGAGCCGGAGCTGGCGGGGAGATAGTGCGGATCGCCGGCATGAGCGTTGGTGGCGACAATGGGAGCCTCGTCCATATCCAATCCATCGGCTTGCAGACGCTGGACGAGCCATTGCTGCAGGGCGTATTCGGTCAACTCACCGCCGTTGTCGAGCGATTCGCGGACATGGGCGAAGGCGCCGGTGATAGCCGCATCGATGGCGCGGCCGGCGGCGCGATGGCTGGCCAGCATGGCGTCGCTCCAGGTGGCGTCAAAGCGGGAGATTAGATCGCCTGAGCTGACCACCTCGGCGCCGAGTTCACGCAGCATTTCGATGGTACCGGCATCGACCATGGAAACGGCCGGGATGGCGCCGCCCGGAGAGTACTGCATCGCGATCTTCGGATGCGCGCCCAGGCCGGCCAGCATTTTCGCCAGCTCGCCACGCAGCTCGCCCCATTGCGAGTACACGGCGCGTTCGCCGGGCAGCGGGTCGAGACCTCCGGCTTCAATGCGGTGGACGAGCTTGCGCGGAGCGCCGCTCGCCGGAATGAGATAGAACCAGCGGCGGGTAACCATGCCATCGGAGGGCAATCCAAGAATGCGGTAAGCCATGGGGTCGCGATGATGGTGATCAAAAAAGAGCCAACCGGCGAGGCCCGCGGCCTGCAGTTCCTGCTGAATGGATTCGAGGTTCATAGTTTCGTCCCGCGGGCGCCGAAAAGGGCTGTTCCCAACCGCACGATGGTCGCTCCCTCCTCGATCGCCGCTTCGTAGTCGTGTGACATTCCCATGGACAGTTCCCAGTTGGCGCGGCCACCGCGCAACTGCTCGGAGAGTTCCTTGAGGCTTGCGAAATGCCGGCGCATGTCTTGCTGGCTTGCCTCTTGTGGCGGCACCGTCATGATGCCGGTGACCTCGATGTGCGGCAGCTCGGCGATCTCCGCCAGAGCGGGCGCGGAAGACTCGGGCGGGAAGCCGTGCTTCTGCGCTTCCCTGCCGATGTTGATTTCGAGCATGACCCTCACGGTGGCCTGGGCCAGGCGCGAGAGACGCTGGGCCAGAGCCACGGAATCCACCGTCTCGATGACGTCGAAAAGTCTGAGAGCGGCCGCGGCCTTGTTGCTTTGCAGGGGGCCGAGCAGGTGCCACTGGCAGCCGTCAAGGTCAGTCAGGGCCGCCTGTTTGGCGGCGCGCTCCTGCACGCGGTTTTCGCCGAAGAGGCGGAGCCCGAGATCGTAGGCCTCGCGAATCCGCCCGGGCGCGACGGTCTTGGTCGCCGCCAGCAAGCGCACCGAGCTTTCGGGCCGGTGGCTGCGGGCGCAGGCGGCGGCCATATTGGCGCGGACCGTGGCGACTTGTTCGGCGAGGGCCGATTCCATGGAATGTTATTATCCACCAGCAGCCATGTTCATCACCTTCGAAGGCCTTGACGGCTGCGGAAAATCCACGCAATTGGCGCTGCTGGCCGATCGGCTGCGGGATCGGGCGCGCGAGGTGGTGACGACGCGCGAACCGGGCGGGACGCCATTGGGCGAGCGCATTCGGAGTTTGGTGATTGACGCGGGGCAGCGCCCGGCGCCGGAGACGGAATTGGCTTTGATGTGCGCCTCGCGGGCGCAGAGCGTGAGCGAAATAATCCGTCCGGCGCTGGCGCGAGGCGCAGCGGTATTGTGCGACCGATTTCACGACGCCACCGAGGCGTACCAGGGCGGCGGCCGCGGACTGGACGTAGACGCCATCCACGCGATGCACCGGATGCTGTGCGGCGACTTGCAACCTGACCGCACGATTATTCTCGATCTTTCGGTGGAGCAATCGATGGCACGCGCGCGCCGCCGCGGGCTGGCCGCCGCGACGCCTCGCTTTGAGCGCGAAGACGCAGCCTTCTTCACACGTGTCGCCGAGACCTACCGCGGCATTGCGCGGCGCGAGCCCAGGCGCTGCCTTTTCATTCCGGCTGAAGGCTCGATTGGCGAAGTCGCCGAGCGCATCCAAAAAGCCCTGGGACCTCTTCTCGATGCTTAAGACTGAATTCATCGGCAACGCCCCCGCGCAGCAACAACTGCAGCGCCTGGTCGCGGAGGGGCGGGCGCAGCGTACGATCGTGCTCTCGGGACCGGAAGGAGTGGGCAAGACCACGCTGGCAGTGCGGCTCGGTTTAGCGCTGAACTGTCAAGCGCCGCCCGCGCCAGGCGGTTTTTGCGGAACATGCACGAGCTGTAGCCGGGTGATCGAGCTGGAGGCGGTGCCGGAATTAATCGCCGCCGCGCTGGAGTACCGCGAAGCAGAGGTTAAGACGCAGGCGCGCGAAGCCGCGCCGCTGCAGGTGGCGCTGCATCCGGCCATACGGCTGTATCCACCCGATGGAGATTTCCTGACGATGGCGCAGGCGCGCTCGGTGATTCGCCTAAGCGAGATGCAGCCAGACGCGGGCGCGCGCTGGACGCTCATCATCCCTGATTTCGATCGCGCGCGCTGGACGACACAAGCAGCGCTACTCAAGACGCTGGAAGAACCCCCTGCGGGGACGACAATTGTCGTTCTGGCCCGCAACCCGTTGGCGCTGCTGCCCACCGTGCGCTCGCGGGCGCTGATGATCAATTTAGCTCCAGTACCATTGGCCGAACTGCAATTGGCTCTGCAACAGGCGGGGCATGCGGACGCCCAACTCTTGGCGAAACTGGCGCAGGGATGCCCCGGCCGAGCGCTGGGTCTGGACCTGGAACGCTACCGGGAGATGCGGGCTGAAGCCTTTTCGCTGCTGCGCGGGGGGTTGGCGCAGGATGCTCTCTCAGTCTTTCGCCTGAGTGAGTCTACGCGGACCGGTAAAGAAAAATTTGAAACTCTGCTCGAAATTCTCTATAGTGTCATCCAAGATATTGTTTATCTCCAATCGGGATTCTCCGATGCGGTCAGAAACGTGGATTCGATGGCTGAACTTCAGAAGCTGGCCGAACGGCTCCCGCCCCGGTGGGTTCCCGACGCGGTCGAGCGCCTGGACCGGGCATCAGCCGCCGCGGGCAGAAATGTCTTCCGCCCCTTGGCCCTCAGTAGCTGGGCTTTGGGACTGAGTTCCGAGAGGAGTGCAGAGTGAATACAGGCTTTCCTATGGCTCCGACCTTCAATGACACCGCCGCGCGACGCGCCCCCGAACCGGACCTCACTGCCAACCGCAAATTGATCAGGCCGTCGCTGGCCGAGGTTCGCGATCAAATGGCACGCACCACGCCGCCGCCGGCACCGACCACCGCCCACCTGTCGGCAGGCGCGGCGGGCGCCGCGCCCGCCCGGGCTCCGAAGAAGCCGGTGCCGCCGGACCAGACCAACGCCGAGAGCTTCTATTTTCTGAAACAGATGCAGTCGAAGACCGACATGGTCATTGTGCTGCGCGATGGCGAGCGGATCCGCGGGGTGATCGAATGGTATGACCGGCACTGCCTGAAAGTGCACCGTACCGGCGAACCGAACCTGTTGTTGTACAAGGACACCATCAAGTACATGTTTAAGGCCGAGGAGGAGAAGAGGAACTAGCGGAATTTGGCGTGACGGCTGCCATGTCCGACTCCGCACCACTCCCCGGTCCGCGCACGCCGCGCCCGATGCGCCGCGGCGTGGTACTGCTGCCATCGCTGTTTACCATTGCCAACCTGGGCATGGGTTGGATCGCCATTCAGCAAACAGTTCTCGCTTTGCAGGCGGTGGGCACAGGGGGCGATCCGGCGGCGATGCTCGATACGGCGGCGAAAGCCATCGGCTGGGCCATTCTGCTCGACGGTTTGGATGGCCGCATTGCGCGCATGGCCAACGCCACCAGCGCGTTTGGGCGGGAGTTCGATTCCCTGGCCGACGTCATCAGCTTCGGTGTGGCACCGGCATTGCTGGCCTACGTCTGGGGTCTGAGGTTTCTGGCGGTCACACCGGCGGTGGAGATGGGGCTCAACCGGGCGGCGCAGATTATCGTTTTTCTGTTTGTAGTGGCGGGCGCGGCGCGGCTGGCGCGTTTCAATATCGCGACCAACGACAGCCATCCGTCAAACCCGGGCAAACCCGGCAAGCGTTATTTTGTCGGCATGCCTATTCCAGGGGCGGCTGGCGGAGTTGCCGCCGTGGTTCACTTCTTCGCCTCGCCGGCTTTTTATTTCACCACCATCAACGTTTCGCCGAGTTGGGCGGTGGTGTGGCTGCTGTTCGTGCTCGCGCTGGCTTCGCTCATGGTCAGCACGTGGCGCTTTTATAGCTTCAAAGAGATTGACCTCGGGCGGCGGCATCCATATGTGTTTATGGTGGTGCTCGCGGCGCTCATGGCCGGGCTGTGGTACTACTCGGAAGTGGTGCTGATGGCGGTAGTGGTGCTTTATATAGGCTCGGCGGTCACTTGGCGGTTGACGTATTACTTGCATAGGTGGCGCCGGGTGGCGGCGTGAAGTCCTATCGCATCGCGATTGTCGGCGCCGACACGCTGCTGGGCAAGGAGTTGGGCACAGTGCTGTACGAGCGGCACTTTCCGGCGCGCGCCACGGCACTACTGCAACTTCCGGCGGCGACGGAGCCATCGGGCGGAAAAGGCAACCCGGAGCTGGGGAGTCGCAGCCTGACCGAGTTCGCAGATGAGGCTATGTTGCTGGAGCCGTATCGTTCCGAGGCTCTGGCGGAGGCGGACGTTGTATTTTTCGCCGCTCCTCCGCCGGAGGCGGTATCGTTCCCCGGAATTGCGATTCACCTCACCGGCGCCGACGCAACAGCACACCTCACCGGCTTTTCGGCCGCCCGGCATGAAACGAAGCAGGTACAAGTCGCCCACCCCGCCGCCCAGGCCTTAGGGTTGGTCTTGCCCTTGCTGGGCCGCGCCGGTGCCATCGAGGTTTGCTCCGCATGCGTGTTCGAGCCCGCCAGCGAGCGCGGCCTGGCCGGGATCCAGGAGCTCGAGCAGCAGACGGTGCGCCTGCTGGCGCTGCAATCGCAGCCGCAAACAGTGTTTGATTGCCAGGTAGCGTTCAACTTATGCGCACGGCTGGGGGAGCAGGCACAACCGCGGTTGCAGGACATTCGCAATCAAATTGAGATGCAAAGCCGGCAGCTTCTTGGCGACGAACGTCCGGAGGAGATAGCGGTACAACTGGTCCAAGCGCCGGTTTTTCACGGTTGTGGATTGGCGCTTTATGTGCGCTACGCCGCGCCGGCGCAACCGCAACTGGAAAACGCCGGCGAATGGATCAACCCAGGCATGGGCGAACCCGATCTGCTCGATTGCGCCGGACAGGATGCGATTCAGGTTGGTCCCCCGCACCCAGCCGGGAACCGCGGGTTCAATTTATTTCTGACACTCGACAATCTCCGCCGGCGAGCGCGCAGCGCGGTGGACGCGGCGCTGGCGGCACTGGTTACGGTGGCGCTGATCGCATCAATAGGCTTGATTGGATGCGGGTACCACATTGCCGGGCATGGCGGCGTGATTCCCGCGGCCACGACGACGGTGGCGGTGTTGCCGTTCGCGAACCATACCCGCCAACCGCAGCTTTCACAGGCCGTGAGCGCCGCCGTGGCACAGGAGTTCGCGCGGCGCACCCATTACCGCATCGAGCCGGCGCTGACTCCAGCCGACGCCAATGGGCCGGTGGTGGCGCTTCACGGCGATGTGCTCAGCGTCGAACTCAACCCGGTGACCTTCGACGCGACCAGCGGAAGGGCCACCACGGTCGAAGTCGTTGTGCATTTGAAGGCGTGGCTGGAGACCGTGCCGCCCCCAGGCGGCAAGCCGATCGAGTTGTTCCGGAATGACGACATGGTGTTCCACGACCAGTACGAAATCAGCCTGCAACAACAAAACTTCTTCGAGGAGGACGCGACCGCTTTTGCACGCCTGAGCCACAGCATTGCGCAAACGCTGGTGGCGGACATCGAGGAGGCCTTCTGAGCGGGAAAGCGATGACGCCGCACGCGGTGGTCACACTGGTGGGCGATGAAAGCTATTATCGCGACCGCTACCGGGCGGAACTCGCCGCGCGCATCCCCGATTCGGAGCGCGATTATGCCTGGTTTGATGAGGACCTGGCCACGACCCCGCTCGACGACATTCTCGACCGCGCCCGCACGCCGTCGTTGATGGCGCCATTGCAGGTCTTTTACGTGCGCGGCGTGAAAGAGCTGTTTGGGCGAGGGGAAAAAAAGCACGGAAAATTTCCGGCCAATATTGAAGCGTTTGCCGCGCAATCGCCGGCCCCGCCAATGGCGGTCATGGTTTTTGTCGCCGACCACTTACACCTGCCTTCGGACCGGCAACGGATGTCGCTGGAGGACAAGTCTCGTCTGCAGCGGATCGAAGCCACGCTGGGCGCCTGCGGACCGATCATCGAATGCGCCCGCCCGGCGGCGGCGCAAGCGGTGGCGATAGCGCGCCAACTGGCGAGCGACCGACATTGTGAATTGGCGCCGGAGGCGGCGCGCCAATTGGTCGAACTGCTCGACGGCAACCTGGGCCTGATCAGTGTCGAGATCGAGAAGCTGTGCCTGCATGCGCTGCCGGGTAATGCGATTGGGCCGGAGGCGATCGCCAGCCTGGTCGCGGGTTCGCGCATCGGTTCGGCCTACGAATTGATCGCCGCCATGGCCAAGGCGGAGCGCGCGCGCTGCCTGGCCGCGCTCGGGCGCGTGTGGGCGGATGAGGGCGAAGCGGGCGCGATCGGCCTCGTCTTTCAGCTCAGCCGCGCGGTGCAGATGGCACTCATCCTAAAGCAGGAGCGGGTCAGCGATCGCAATGGCATCTACCGCGCGCTGCCGGAAGGACTGCGGCCTCCGGGATTCGCGGCCGACACCATACTGGCCCTGGCGCGTTCGATGCCGCTGGTGAAATTGCAACAAGCGCTGCAGCTTCTGCACGCCGCCGATGTCAAGCTACGCTCGATGCCACCTTCGCCGCGTTTGGTCTTCGAGCAAGTTGTGCTTGCGTTGACCTGAAGCTAGCTGACGGCGGCATCCAATACTGCCGACACATTGATTGGCGCGGACTCCCCACCTTTGAGTCAAGCCGAAAAGGGCTGTATGGCGGGTCACGCGGCCAGCCGACGACGGTCGGGTTGATAGAGCTGCTGCTGGCGAAGCATGGCGCACAACATGCGTAATTGGCGATCA
>DATNFK010000059.1:0-35677 GCA_035606395.1 Terriglobales bacterium
GCTGATCGCCAATTACGCATGTTGTGCGCCATGCTTCGCCAGCAGCAGCTCTATCAACCCGACCGTCGTCGGCTGGCCGCGTGACCCGCCATACAGCCCTTTTCGGCTTGACTCAAAGGTGGGGAGTCCGCGCCAATCAATCGGTTTGACTTGCCCGCCCGCCAGCGGCTTCAATAGAAGCTACGTGTTCTCCCGCCGCGCATCATGGCCCCTCCATGTCAATCGCCTACATCAGATTGCAAGCGCTCGCCGTGCCGCCGGTACCCTCATTGACCTCACCGTTTCCAATCCCACCGACTGCGGCTTTGCCTACCCCGGCGATGAAATCATTGCCGCGCTCGGCAACGCGGCCGCGCTCCAATACCGGCCTTCGCCCGCCGGTTTGGCCGCCGCGCGCGAAGCGGTCAGCGCCTACTACGCCGCCCGCGCGCTCGCGATCGCCCCGGATCGTATTCTGCTCACCGCCAGCACCAGCGAAGCCTACTCCCACCTCTTCCGTTTGCTCTGCGATGCCGGCGACGATGTTCTCATGCCCGCGCCCACCTACCCGCTCTTCGAAATGCTGGCCGGCCTTCACGATGTCCGCCTCGCCGCTTGCCCCATGTTCTACAGCGGCGGTTGGCATCTCGATTTCGATGCGCTTCTGTGCGTCGCGTCGCCCCGCACGCGGGCCGTGCTCCTGGTTCATCCCAATAACCCGACCGGGAGCTACATTAAACCGGAGGAATGGCTGACACTCCGCCAACACGCCCGCGAACGCAACTGGGCGCTGGTGGTGGACGAAGTATTCTACGACTATGCCATCGCGCCGGCGACCGCCGTCCCGCTCGCACTCGATGACGGACCGCTGATTTTTCTTCTTAATGGTTTTTCAAAAATCGTTGCCCTGCCGCAAATGAAACTGGGTTGGGTCTCCGTCCACGGCGAAGATGCGGCGCGCCAGGACGCTTTCGCCCGCCTCGAAGTGATCAACGACCTCTACCTCTCCGTGGATGCCCCCATTCAGCATGCTGCCGCGCGAATCCTCGCCCGCCGCCACGGAATTCAGGATCAAATCCGCGCCCGCCTCCAAGCCAACCTCGATCAGCTCGACCGCGCGCTCGCCCCATGCTCAGCCCTCGAGCGCCTTGCTGTGGAAGGCGGCTGGAGCGCGGTTGTTCGCTTGCCCAGCGTGCACAGCGACGAAGAGTGGGCGGAACTGCTCCTTAACCGCGCCGGTGTACTCACTCACCCCGGACATTTTTATGAATTCCAATCGGGCAGCTTTCTCGTGCTCAGCCTGTTGCAGCCCACCGGAATCTTTCGCCAAGGCGTGGACAAGCTGATTGCTGAAGCCATGCTGGAATTAAATTTATGAGCCAGATTATTGCCAGCCAGTCCATCTCCCTTGATGGCTTCGCCGCCGGTCCCAGTCAGGATTTGAAAAATCCCCTCGGCATCGGCGGCGAGGGCATGTTCACTTGGGCGTTTGCCACCGAAACGTTCCAGCGCATGCACGGCGAGGGCGGTGGATCACACGGCGTTGACGACGCATTTGCCCGCCGCGCCTTCGTCGACGTTGGCGCCTGGGTCATGGGCCGCAACATGTTCGGTCCTATCCGCGGCGCGTGGCCCGACGAGGCCTGGCGCGGATGGTGGGGCGAGAATCCGCCCTACCACGTGCCTGTATTCGTCCTCACCCACCACCCACGCCCGCCGCTCGTCATGGCGGGCGGCACCACGTTTCACTTCGTTACCAATGGCGCCGATGCGGCGCTGCGCCAGGCCGAACAAGCCGCCGCCGGAAAACGGGTGCGGATCGGAGGCGGCGCTTCGACCATCCGCCAGTATTTAACGCGCATCGATGAACTACATCTGGCCCTCTCTCCCGTGCTTCTCGGAGAAGGCGAGCCACTCTTTGCCGGGCTGAACTTTCGCCAGTTGGGATTCACCGTGGCGGAAACGGCCGCGGGCGAAAACGCCACTCACTTCATCCTGCGCCGGTCGTAACGCGGCGCCAGCCGCGCGGGGCCCGCGCCAATCAATGCCGCAGCCACAACTTCATGGTATGTGGCCAGGACCGCGCTCTCGCTCACGCCTTGCATGCAGGGGCTATAGGCGGTGGCCGCCACCCGCGGGCAGCGCCCTCGCGCGCAAAAGCTGCAGGGCAGCCGCCACACCAGGCTGCGGTGGCGCGCATTCGCATAGCCCCACACCGTCGGATCATTGGGCCCGAAAAGTCCCACCGAAGGTGTGCCCAGTGCCTGCGCCAAATGGATGATCCCGGTGTCGGGCGCAATCACCGCCGCCGCCGCCGCGACGATGGCGGCGAGCGAAGCCCAGTTGGTGCGTCCGGCAAGATTCATCGCCCCGGTCGCCGCCGCCAGCCAGTCGCACGCCCCAGAGTCGCCGGCCACTCCGGTTAGCACCACCTGGTTCGCGCCCAGCGATGCGATGAGCCCGCGCCAGCGCTCCAGTGGCCAGCGCTTGCTCGCCTGCCCGCATCCCGGATGCACAATGATGAAGTGCAACGGCAGCTCGGCCAACAGCGGCGCGGCGAAATCACGCCACGCCGGAACGAGCCGGAAGCGCGCCGGCCGTGGTGTTTGCGCCGGCGCGCCGGCGGCGGCCTCCACCAGCCGGACGTGGCGCGTCGCGGCCGGCTCGCTCCAGTCATACGGCGCCGCCGGGTCGAGCAAGAACCCTCCGCCGCGAATTCCATGGCCAACTACCCGTCGCGCCCGCAGCCGTCCCCAGCCGATCATGCGCAGGTCGGCGTGGAAATCAATCGCCAGATCAAAGCGCCGGTGTCCGCTCAGCCTTCCACAAAATTCATCTGCCGCGCCGATGGCGGCCAAGAAATCCCGATATTGCGGTTGCACCATCCAGCTCAGTCGTGCCTCCGGGTACAGCTCACGCAACCGCGCCACCGCCGGCAGAACCGTAATTAAATCGCCGAAACTGCCGCGCCGCAGAATCAACACGCTGCGAACCATGGCTTCGCGGCGCCGCGGGCGCGGCCAGCAGCGCGCACCCAGGCGGTCTACCAGCGCCAGTCCGCGCCCGTGCCATGGTCTGGTCACGGCATAATGCATCACGCCAGCAACTCCTCATACAGCGCCGCCATTTCCGCCCCGCGGCGCTCAATGCTGAACAGCTCGCGCACCCGCGCCCGCGCCCGCCGTCCACACGCCAGCCGGAAGTCGCGCTGGCTCGCCATGTGCCGTAGCGCCCCCGCCAAATCCTCCACATCGTTGGGACGAACCGTCAGGCCGGTCAATCCATGAACGCTCACCCAATCGGTGCCGGTGCGCAGTGCCGTATTCACCACCGGCAGCCCCGCTGCCATGGCCTCGACCTGGGCCACGCCAAACGTCTCCGCCGCGCTGCGCGACGGAAGAACGAAAACATCCGCCGCCTGTAAACGCCGCGGCAATTCCGCGTCGGCGACATGCCCGGCGAACGCCACCCGGTTTTCGAGGCGCAGCTCCCGCGTCAGCCGCCGCAGCCGCTGCAGTTCAACGCCGATGCCGATCACTTCCGCCTCGATCGTGCCGGTCTCGATCTTGGCCAGCGCCCGCAGCAGCACATCAATTCCCTTGTAGGCCACCAGCCGCCCCAGAAAGATCACCCGCAGCCGCCCCCCGGCGCGCGCCCCCACATGGTTCAACACCAGGTAGGCCGAGAGGTCAAAGCCAAACGGCAGCACGCGAATCCGCGGCTGATGCGCCTTCAATGTCTCTACCTGCGAGTTGGTCGCCGAGCTCACGATGATCGCATCCATGCGTTGCAAGAATCGCTCCGTGACCCGACGCTGCAAGTACCGCATCCAGGCTGAATGCCCGAGCACCTCGGCATGGACCGTTGCCACCCAGGGGATGCGCTTGTCCAAGCGCAGCGCCGCTGCCTCCGCCAGCGGAAACGGCAGGTGAAAGTGCAGCAGGTCGCACTCCCGCGCCAGGCCGCGCACGGCGCGGGCAAATCCAAAATGCACCGGCATCGACGCCACCACCGGCGCCACTAACTCGCGCCCGGCGATTCCCATCGGAAATTCCCGGGCCGCGCCGCCCCAGCGCCGGCAGGCGAGCACCGAAACGGCGTACTCGCGCCGCCGCAGATCCACCGCCTGCGCGTGCAGCACCGCCTCCACGCCGCCCCGGTCGCGTCCCCAGTATTTATTGATGTGGCCAATGTGGGCGTGCATGTTGAAAGCCAGTGGCCGCCTGCCTCTGGCGCCGCTCGCGACGGCGCCGCAACGAGTGGAACGCAACTCGCCAGGTCCGGCACCAAATCCGCCAATCCATACCCCAGCTCGCCAGCGCGAAGTATTCCAGATCGAACGCCGTCTTCTCCCGCGCCGCCGCCAGGCTCGCGGCGTAGCCGCAGTTCACCTGCGCGAGCCCGGTAATGCCCGGTCTCATTCGGTGCCGCAAGTCATACCCGGGGATGTGCTGGCGATAGTGTTCAACGAAGCAGGATCGCTCCGGACGTGGTCCAACCAGGCTCATGTCGCCGCGCAGCACGTTCCAGAGCTGCGGCAATTCATCGCCATGCCAGGCGCGTAGCCAATCGCCGATGCGGGTGGCGCGCCCATCTACCTCGGCCGCGAAACGCGGCTGCCCGTCCGCTTCGGCGTCGAGGCGCATGGTGCGCAGCTTCCACAATCGGAAAGGGCGCCCGTCCCGCCCGATGCGCCACTGGCTCAGCAGCGCCGGCCCGGCGGTTTCCAGCCGTATCAGCGCCATACAAGCCGCCAGTGGCAGCGCTGCCAGTGCCAGGCTGCATGCTGCGCCCAGAACATCCCAGGCGCGCTTTCCCCATCTCCCATAACTTTGCTCAAACATGGTTTGCCTCCCACACAGCGTTCACGGAAATGCTCTCCATGCAGCGCGCCCGCGGACACCGGTACGCGCGCCCTCTCGTACCCGACTGCGGTTGGTAGCACGGCCCGCAACCCACGCGCCCCTGCAAGTAGTCCTCGCCAGGGGCATGAATCAGTTCCCCCGCCGTGGGCCCATAGAGTCCGAAACTCCGGCTGCCCAGCGCATGCGCCATGACCAGCGGCAGCGAGTCGTTGCCGATCACCCGATCCGCCGCTCCCGCCACCGCCGCCGACTGCCGCAGCGACAAGCGCCCCGCATAGTTGTCCCGGGGTGTGCCTAGCTGGCTGCAGATCCAGTTCGTGAGAGCGCGGTCTTCGCTTCCGCCCAGCCAGCGCACCGCGATGTCGGCGCCCAGCGCGCGGGCGCCGAGTTCCACGAATCGCTCCCGCGCCCAGCGCCGCTGCGGCATGGTCGCCCAATTGTTCGCCGCTCCGCCGGGCGCGATCGCCCAGCGCTCGCCTCGGCTCGGGAACCACACCGCCTCGCCCTCGGCTCGCTCCTGCGGTGTCAGCTCAAGGCGCGGGCGCAACTGGCTGACCTCTACATTGGCCACGCCCAGCTTAGCGAGCAGTACGGCTTGTCGGTGCAGACGGTGGCCGTTCACCGAGGGCCGCTCGGTGGGGTCGCAGCGCAGCACCCGCCGGAACCCGGTCAACCAGGCCAGCGCCTGCATCCGGCGCGAGCGGTGCAACAGTAATATCGTGCCCTTGGGGTGCGCGTGCCGCCATCGGCGCAAGCAGTCCGCCATTTCCCTCGCGCCCGCCGCGGGCTTGAGAGCGAGCTGCTCGTCAATGTCGGGATTCGATTCGAGTAAGGGCAGCATCGCCTCGTAGGTGAGCCACGCCACCCAAGTAGGGCAACTCGCGCGCGGCGATTGCCGCAAAGCCCGCGTCAGTGCCGTGGTCAGCAGCACGTCGCCTGCCGCTCCCAGTTTCACCACCAAGTACTCGCTCATACGCCGCCTCCGCTCGCGGTCAACAGCACTACCAGCGCCAGCAGCCTCGTATTCCACAGCGCTTCGATGGTGAAACAGGCGGCGAGCAAGCCGGCAAAGCCTGCTAGGCGCGCTACATCTTCGTCCACGAAGTGGGGGCGCAACCTGCGCCAGGGCTCGGCGATGGCGATAAGAAACATCGCCAGGCCGATCGGACCGGTTTCCGCCAACACCGAAAGCCCCATGTCCTGCGCCCCGTTGAACGAAGCCTCCCCGGCACTGCGCACCGACGCGCCATCGCTGATCGCCGGCACTCCCAGATAAAGCGCCCGGCCAAACCCCAGCCCCAGCCACGGATGCCGCGCAATTTGCCGCAGCGCCTCCCTCATGCTGGTCAATCGTTCCTGCGTGCTAACGTCGTTCGGATCCGGCTCGACCACGGTCTGGTGTTCCCAACTCTGGCGCACCGTCTCGCTGGCCGCCGCCAGACGCTGCCAGCTCTCGATCGGAAACACCAGCGCCAGCAGCACCAGGGCCGTCGCCGCCCGGCGCACGGCCTGCGCGCCGCCGTACCAAGCCATCACCACAGCCCCCGCGCCCAGCGCCAGATAGCCGGCTCGCGAGCCCGCCGCCAGCAGATTCACCGCTACTCCGGCGAGGAGCGCCAGGTGCGTACGCCGGCGCCATCCCGGCGCGGGTTGAACGCTGGCCAGCCAAAGCAGCGCCCAGGCACAAAGAACGCCGTACATGTTGGCGTCGTAAAAAAGGCCGCTCACCCTCACCCCAAGGCCTGGCTGTAACTCTCCGAGGGGACTGTAAACCGCCAGCCATCCCGCCGCCTGCATCAGTCCGACCACGGTATTAACGACAATCCCGACGTACAGCACCCGTTGCAGTTCCCGCCATTCTTTCAGCTCACCCGCCATCGCCACGCCTATCCAAATGAAGAGTGCGAGTTTTCCCAAATGCGCCAGCAGCGTCGTTCCCTCTGCCGCACTTACCTCGCCCCTCGCCCACGGAACCAGCAGCGTGAGCAGGCACCAGGCCAGCAACCAGTAACACCAGCGCGCCAGCCCTGGCCACCGCGCCGGCATGATGCGATTCCCAGCGAGTGTCGCGCCCAGCAGTAGCGGAACCGCCACCACTGGTACCACGAAATTCGACAAGGTGAGCCCCCGTGACCAGCGGACATAAAAACCAGCCGAAGCCCCCGATGGAATATCGGGAACCAGCAGCAATGTCGCCAAAATGATCGCCCGCGTGCGCGCGATCGGAAGTTGGCTGCCCACCAGTACCAGCAGCAATGCGCCCAGTGTCGCTAGTTCGAATCTTCCCCAGCCTGCCGCCGCCAAACCTCCAGCGGCGGTTGTCGCCGCTATGCCCACTACTAGGGTCGTCGGCCGCCGCGCGCGTCCAGCCGGGAAGGGAACCAGTGTCGATGTATTGGTCATGCCACCCCCTGCGCCGCCCACAACTGACGCGCCTGGGGAGCAACGCCCGGCACCCAGCGCCAGGCCGCCGCTCCCGCCAGCGCCAACGACCCACTGACTGCGAGTACCGCCCAGGCGCAACTGGCCGCGCCCCCCATGCGGCCCGCCACCGCCGCCTCCGGCAGCAGCGCCCGCATTCCTAAAGCCGGTGCCAGGCTTAAGCCGCCGGCGCGCGCCGCTTCCCACGCCGCCCCTTGCCAGCGCGCGCCCGCCGCCGAAGCACGGAGCAGCCACAGCAACGCCACCCCATAGGCAAACACATGCGCCGCCGCCAGCCCCTCGGTGCCCCATCGTGCCGACCACCAAAACGCCAGCGGCACGTTTACCGCCGCCAGCAGCGTGGCTACTGAGAGTTTCTCGCCTGCGCCGCCCGTGGCATAGCTGGCAAACAGCAGGTAGTAAACCGCCCCTTCAAGCGCCATGCCGCCGCCGCGAATTGCAACCACCGGCGCTGTGCTCAGCAGGCTGGCGGCCTGGAATTGTCCCCAGCCGAAAACGCACCGCGTCAGCAGCCGCGGGAAAACCGCCAACAACACGCCGCACGGAATTGCAATATTCAGCAGCAGGCGCAATCCGTATTCCGCATCGCGGCCCAGTTCCCGCGGGTTTGATGCCTGCCCCGCCAGCTCCGACAGCCGCGTGAAGTACACCGCCGTGAAAGGCGCCACCGACAAACTGAAGACCCACTGCACCAGCCGGTCGGCATAATCGTAAGCGGCCAAAGAACCCGCCGGAAGTCCCGCCGCCGCCATGCGTTCGGCCAGCGGCACCAGGTTGAGAATCAACATGGCCAGCGTCATCGCGGCCAGGGGCCGCAGCCCGCGTGTCGCCGTGTTTGCGTCGCGTTCGCCTTCAGGCCTGGCGCGCACGCCGCGCGAGCGCACTGCCCACGCCGCCATGCCCAGCGCCAGCGCCACAGCATTGCCGGCCGTGATCCCGGCGGCGATCCAGGTGATGCGCCGCGCCAGCGGCAACGTCCGCGTCACCGCCAGCGCCGCTAGAACGCACAACGAGGCGACACATGTCCCGCCCGGCGGCCAGCCAAAACGCCGTTCCGCGTTCAGGCGCGCCGCCACTAGCGACTGCCCGCCGAGCAGCGCCACGTTGATCGCCAGCCAGCGCTCGAGCGCGACCGCAATGGCAACCGTGGCCGCGCCGCCTGGCCGCGCTGCCAACCCAGGCGCCACCCAGCCGACCAGCACCCCTGGCCACAGCATAGCCGCCGCGCTCACGCCCATCAGCCCCATCGCCATGGCGGCCAGCAGCGGCGCCGGGTGGCTCCGGCGCTGCGCCCAGCGCGGCGTCAGCAATGCTGGAAAAGTTTCAGTGCTAAAACTCGACGCCAGCGTCGGCACCGTCCAGGCAATCACAAGCGCGTCTTTCCAAACTGACGTCCCCAGCACCGCCGCCAATAGCACTTCTTTCGCCGCGCTCAGCCCGCGCGCCAGCGCGGTCAGCAAATAAAATCCCACCAACGCACGGCTGCGGCGCGCCTTTCCCCTCACGCCCATCGCCTCGCTGTTTCGCTCTCGCCGCTTGCGGATAGCGTTCCCAACCCAGCCGCCATGGCTTGGTCAGGCCACACTGCCGCCTGGGCCGCGCATTGCCGGCGCGCCACCTGGTTGAGCATCACGCCCGCAACCGGTGTGCCGCTGGCCCGCATCGCATCCGCGGCGCGCAGCAAACCCAGCCGCGAACTTTTCCCCGGCTGCGCCACCAACAAGCTGGTATCGCACAGGCTCGCCCACAATCCCGCTTCCGGCCCGGCGAGCGCCGCGCCACCGTCGATGATGACCCAGTCGTAGCGCTGCTGCGCCGCCCGCATCAGCTCCTGCGCCGCGCTTGCCAGAAGCAGCGGCAGCCGCGCCGCGTTTCGCTTCGGATCGCCGCTGTCGCCGCCCAGTCCAATCGCGTAGGCGCCCGCCCTCGGCTCCCCGCGCCCCTCCCCGACCTGGCGCAGCACCTGCTCCACGGTTGCCTCGCCCGCCAGCAGTTCGACGATCCCGGCCTCTCGCCGCGGCTCCTCACCTGCCTCCCGGTGCGGATTGCCGTCGAGCACCAGCACCGTTTGCTGCGCTGTGTGCAAACAAGCGGCTAACGCTCTGGCGATCGAGGATTTTCCTTCTCCGCCGAGCGGGCTGGTGATGAAGACGCTGCGCACCCCGGCTTCCGCCTGGGCCATCATCAGCGCCGCCGCGCCGTGATTGATGCCGCGCTCGTAGGCCGTCGGCGTCGGCTCCGGCCTTGTTCGCAGCTTGGGCAGCATCGCCACGATCGGCAACCGCGCCGCCTCCAAATCCTGTACCCGCAGGGAGTCGTCGGTGAATTCCAGCCACCACAGCGCCATCACCCCCAGGGCGCATCCGGCGGCCAGTGCATACGCCAGCGTCACGATTGTCCGCGGGCGCACCGGAACCGCCGGCGCGAACGGCGGGTCGACCACGTGCAGCGGCTCTTGTATCACGCCCGCCGCCGCCAACGCGGCTTGCAACTGCTGCAGCTCCGACGAGTAGCCGGCCTGCGCCGCTTGGAAATCGTGCTGCGCCGGATCGAGCGCCGCCAGCCCTTGCTGCAACGTTGTCTCCCGTGCCGCCTGCCGGCTGATGGCGGCATCCAGCGCCCGCGCCTGTTGCCGTTCCGCGTCCAGCCACTGGTTCGCCGCCGCCAGCGACCGCTGCTGGCTGTCATTCAAACTGGCGTCCAGGGCCGCCAACTCCTGGCGTGCCTCGACCAGCGGCGCCGCCTGCGGCTGGTACTGTGCCGCCAGGCGCCCCACCGCCGCCGCCAGGCTGGCCCGCTTCGCCGCCAGCTCCGGCGGCGTCGTGGGGGCGCTCAGGCCGCTGACCGATTCCGCCGCCGCCGGCGGCTGCAGCGCGTTGATCTCCGCCGTTGTTTCCGCGCT
Organism: Terriglobales bacterium; assembly: GCA_035606395.1. Taxonomy (GTDB): domain Bacteria; phylum Acidobacteriota; class Terriglobia; order Terriglobales; family SCQP01; genus SCQP01. The sequence goes on from DATNFK010000059.1 coordinate 10,189, forward strand.
CGCCAACTGCTGCCAGCGTTGCGCGGCGAGAGTGGTCTGCGTCGCCGCGTTCGCCACGCCATGGCTCGCGGCCAGCGCCAGCACCCGGCTCTGCGCCGCAATCACCCGCCGCCGCGCCGCTTCCGCCTCACGCGAGAGCTGGTCAACCTGGGTCTGCTGCTGTTCCCGCTGCCGCTCCCGAGCCTGGTCTCCGTAATCGCCGATCAGCCGCGCCAGGTAGCTTGCGGCCAGATCCGGGCGGGCCGCTGTGAATTGCAGTCGAATCAGCCGGCTGCGGGGAATCGTGGCGACTTGCAACTGCCGTCCTGCGATTCGGCCCAGCTCGGGTGCGGGCGCCCCGAACCGGCGCACGATCCCGCGCCATGGCGCCGGCATTTTCAACAGGTGCGTCTGTAATGCCGGGCCCACCGCCGCCGCGGCCTCGGCCACCAAGGCGCGGCTGCCGAGTTCCTCCGCCAGCGTCTGCATCTGCGTTTCGTTGTCGCCGGTGCCGTCGGCCGCTGTCGCTGGCGGCGCCTCCACCGTTGCGGTCGCTTCGTACGCCGGCGCCATGCGCGCCTCCGCCGCTAATCCTGCCAAGACGCATGCCAACAACAAGACGACCGGCGCCCACCACCATCGCCGCAGCGCCTGTCCCCAATCCACCGCGCGCGCACCCGCCGCCGCCGGCAACGGGCGCGCGCTCGATCCTTCGCGCCGGCTCTGCTGGCCAAACAAGTCCCGCTGCAATGGTCGCCGCATAAATGAATTAGTGAAAAATAATCACGCCCGTGAAAATCGTGGTGCTCACGTTCAGCGCCGTTTCCAAACCGCGAAACACCGTCGCGCGGCCCACGCTGTGCGGCACGTAGATCAGGTCGAAGGGAGCCAATGCCGGGTCGTCCGCCCGGCCCTGCATCACCCGCCGCGCATTCACCCGGGCCACCGTCGTCCGCCCCAGTTCGTCGCTGTGCACAATTCGCGTATGGTCGGCGGCGCCGTCGCGCACCACGCCTCCCGCCAGCGTGATCGCCTCAAGCAGCGTCAAGCCCGACGCCGGCAGCGCGTACGCGCCCGGTTTCACCACGTCCCCGCCCACGTACACCGTCGCCGCCGGCACCACGCGTACCACGTCCCCGCTGTGCAGCTCAATCGGGGCGGAGGCGGCGCCCCGCTCCACTTGCGACAACTCCACTGTCCGCGTGCGCGTCGTCGCCCCCTCCGTTGACGTGAGCAGCACGCGCTCGCCCGCCCCCGTTCCAATTCCGCCAGCCGCCGCCAGCATGCCGGTCAGATTGGGATAAGATCGCGCCGAATACACCCCTGGCGTCTTCACCGCCCCCAACACGGTTACCGGCAGCGGCGAAAAATCGCGCACCAGTACATGCACCTCCGGCGCCAGCAGATAATCGGCGCGTAGCCGCGCCGCCAGCGCCTGCTCCGCTTCCCGCGTCGTGTCGCCCGCCAGCTTGACCGTGCCTGCCGCTGGCATGCTCAACGAGCCTGTCACATCCAGGCGCGCCTCGGTCGTAAGTTCCGGCGCCTGAAAAACACTTACCTCCACCAGATCGCCGGCTGCCAAACGTTGCCCCTCCGGCGGCGGTGTTTGCGCCGCCAACACCGTGCACGCCCAAACCAAGATTGCTGGAACCAGGATCGATCTGCGCATCGCCATAGCAGGCGGCCAACCCCACTACGGCGTCAATCGCCCCGATGGGGGGGCGCGGCCACTACTGCCGTTCCAAACTGAATTCAGCCGCTCGCCGCGCCTCAAAAAAAACTTTCGACAACGGCGTCCCTCGGCGCGGGCATCGAACCACAAATCCCCTTCCGGGGGAAATGAGGAAAAAACGATCATGCCCACCACGTCCAATGAACTCGACCGCTACATCCTTCACCTCAACCACGCCCTGGCCATGGAAGCCGCGCTCGTCGATCACCTCGAGAAGCGCGCCCAAGCCGTGCCCAATCCTGACGTCCGGCAGCGCATTCTTCAGCATCGCGACGAGACCATGCAGCATCGCGATACCGTGCACGAGATCATCAAGTTGGTCAACGGCGAACCCACCACCACCAAAGCTGTGGTGCAGCCGCCCATCACGCCCGGCATTCTCGGAAAGGTCATGACCGCGCTCGAGAGCGAAAAGGAAGACCGATTGTTGAGCGAGGATCTCGCCGACTTCGCGGTCGAAAATTATGAGACTGGCCTGTATAGCGCGCTCATGTTAATTGCGCGCAACGTCGGCTACCCGCAGCACGCTTCCCGCTTTGAAATCATCCGCCAGCAGGAGCAGGACATGGCTGATTTCATCGAGAGCGGCCAGCCCGCCGCCATCCGCGACGCGTTCCCGCCGGCCGCCAAGGCGGCGTAATTCATCTGCGTTTTCATAATTTCCATTCCAAATTTTTGAATAAGTCCTTGCAGGCCACCATCTTATAGCTTCCGGGCAACTAACCAAAGCATGAAGCGCCACATCATGCTTTTTGTTGCCCTACTCGCCACCACCTCCCTGCTGGCTCTGCTGCCCGCTATCACGCGGGCGCAGAGCACCACCTCCGGAGATATCGCCGGCATTGTCACCGATCCCAGCGGCGCCGCCATCCCCGGCGCTACGGTCACCATTAAGAACAACGCAACCGGGAACACCATGACCGCGCAAACCGACGTGCGCGGCGACTATCGCATTGCGCTCGTGCCTCCCGGCAGCTATACCGTGACCGTGCACCAGACCGGGTTCATGCCGAAGACCATCTCCACCGCCGTCGCCGTTGGCCAGGTCGCCAACGCCAACCTCAAACTCTCGGTGGGAACCGCCAGTCAAACCGTCACCGTCACCGCCGAGGCGGCGCCGGTGCAGACCACGAATGGAAATGTCTCGACCGGATTTAGTTCCAATCAAGTCGCTCTCGTTCCCAACGGCGGCGGCGATCTTACCAACACCGTGCAGGCTTCGCCCGGCGCGGTCATGAACACCCAGGGCGGCAATGGTAACTTCAGCACCTTCGGTTTGCCCGCGACCTCGAACCTATTCACCATCAACGGGCAGGATGACAACGATCCCTTCTTAAACCTCAACAACAGCGGCGCCAGCAACCTGTTGCTCGGGCAAAACGACGTTCAGCAAGTCAGCGTAACCAACAACGGCTACTCCGGCCAGTACGGCGAGCTCGGCGGCGCTAACGTGAATTATGTGACCAAGTCGGGCGGCAACGACTGGCATGGCAATGCCAACTACAACTGGAATGGCCGCGTGCTCAACGCCAACAATTTCTTCAACAACAAGAATGGTACCCCGCGCCCCTTCGACAACGCCAACCAATGGGCGGCGTCGTTCGGTGGGCCGATTGTCAAGAACCGCACCTTCTTCTTCGTTGACACCGAGGGCGTGGACGTCGTGCTGCCCACCAACACGCTCGCCAAAATCCCCAGCCCCGGTTTCCAGGCCGCCACGCTGGCCAACCTCGCCGCCAACGGACAGTCGGCGCAAGTACCGTTCTACAAGTCCATGTTCGCCCTCTACAACGCCGCGCCCGGCGCCGCCCACGCCACTCCCGTCACCGGAGGCGGCTGCGGCACCTTCGCCGGATTGCCCGGCGGCGGCCCCTGCGCCCTGCAGTTTCAGTCCAGCGCCGGCAACCATACCCACGAGTGGAATCTCGTCGGTCGCGTGGACCAAATCTTCGGGCCCAACGACCGCGTCTTTCTCCAACTCTCCACCGATCACGGCACCCAGGCCACCTTCACCGATCCCATCAGTTCCGTATTCAATGTCGACAGCGTGCAACCACAGTACCAGGGTCAGTTGAACTGGACCCACTCGTTCGGTACTGCCGCCGTCAATCAATTCGTCGGCAGCGCCGTACATTACACGGCGCTCTTCGGCAGCAACCCCGCCGCCCGAACCGCCGCGATGCCCGGCGTGGTGAGCATCTCCGGCGGCTTGTTCTCCGCCCTCGGCGGTCTGGACGACATCTTCCCGCAAGGCCGCAACGTGGCCCAATATGGCTTGGTGGACGATTATTCAATGAACGCCGGCGCCCACACACTCAAGGTAGGGGCCAATTATAAGATCAACTATGTCAACGATTATGACTTTGGCATCCTCACCACGCCGCTCATTAGCTCCTCGCTGACAGATTTCTTCAATGGCACCGCCACCGCCATGCAACAGTCCTTCCCCAGCGCCCTCAACCAGCCGGTGCGCCTCTACACTCTGGGCGCCTACGCGGAGGACGACGTTCATATCAGCCGCGGCCTGCAAATGACGTTGGCCATTCGCGCCGAACATGACTCCAATCCGATTTGCACCCATAACTGTATTGCCCGCAGCATCCTCCCCTTTACCGAGTTGTCTCACGATCCCAGCGTTCCTTATAACTCGATCATCCAGTCCGGATTGTCGCAAGCCTATCCCTCGTACATGCATATCCTGTGGCAGCCGCGCATTGGCTTTGCCTGGACTCCCATGGCCGATCAAAAAACCGTCATTCGCGGCGGCTTCGGCATCTTCAACGATGTCTTCCCCGCCTCCGTGGTCGACGGCTTTGCGCAGAACTCGCCGCTCGACAACACCTTCGTCGTCAGCGGACCCCTGGCCCCCGGCGCCCCCGGCGGCGTTTTCACAGCCGCCGCCAACGACAACGCCGCCTTCCACTCCGCCTTCAACAGCGGCGGCACATTCGCCTCGATCTCCGCTTCGAATCCCGGCTTCTCCGCTCCCGAGTTGTTCACCTCCGACCGCACCATCCGTGCGCCCCGGTATCAGGAATGGAATCTGGAAGTGCAGCGCTCGTTGGGTAACAACACCAGCGTCAGCGCCAACTACGTCGGCAATCACGGTATTCATGAACCGATCCGCGATGAGGGCTTCAACGCCTTCGCGCCCGGCTTTGCTGGCCTCCCCGCCGCCGCTCCCGACCCGGCTTTCGGCCCCGTGGTGCAACTCGTCACCGGCGGCGTCTCCAACTACAACGGCCTGACCTTGTCGGCGCAACGCAAGTTTTCCCACAGCCTCGACCTGCAGGTCAACTACACCTGGAGCCATGCCCTCGACGAAATCTCGAACGGCGGATTCCTGGCCTTCAACAACAACACCAACACTAGTGTTCTCGGCGTGCAGGATCCCAATAACATCCACGGCTTCAACTATGGCAACGCCGATTACGACGTCCGCCACTATGTGAGCCTGAACTATGTTTGGACCGTGCCCTTTAAGAGTTTCTTTGGCTGGGGCGCGAACCAACTCTGGCAGGGATGGACCGTCTCCGGCACCCTCTTCGCCCGCAGCGGCCTGCCCTTGACGGTGATTGACGGCAACGCCACCAGCGCCCTCGCCGCCAACAATAACGGACCCGACGACGTAATCTTTGCCAATCAAATCGGCAAAGGCCAGATCGGCACCTGCAACCTTAAGAACGTTGACACACCCTGCCTGAATCTGGCCGCATTCTCGCCCTCGACTGCAACGCCGACCGGGTTTGGCAATCAGATCCGGAACCAATTCCGCGGCCCGCGTTTCTTCGATACCGACGTGAGCCTGATGAAGAATACCCAATTTCCCGGCTGGGAAAAAGGGCAGTTGGCATTGGGAGTTCAGGCTTTCAACCTGTTCAACCATCCCAACTTCGACCAGCCTGTCGGCGACGTCAGCAACCCCGATCAGTTCGGAACCATTATCAACACCGTGAGCGTGCCCACCAGCATACTCGGTTCCTTCCTGGGTGGCGACGCCTCCCCGCGCATCATCCAACTGACCGCAAAAATCGTCTTCTAACCCGGACGGAGGTAGTGGCGGCGCCTACTCAGCGCCGCCACACGCCCCGGCACTCGGTCTAAGCCAACTGTTCGAGGTTTAATCCGCTAATTGTGTTGGCGTCGGCAATCAAATCAATCGCGGCGACTCGCCCACCCTCATGCCGGAACCGGAACACCGCCATTGGCCTCCCGCCCGGCGCCCACATCAGTCCGGCCACGCCGTCAATCAATACCGGCTGGGCCGCGGCCGCGCGCCCCTTGAATGTCTCCGCCACCGCCGCCGCGCCGCGCACCTCGGGCTCCAGCACTGGCGCCCCCTGATTCCGCCGCGCGGTGCTGAGTTCCACCGCCGCCCTGTCGCAACGCAGAACCACATTGGGTGCTAGCACGCGCAGTAGACCTTCGAAGTCGCCATCCCGCGCCGCCGCGCGAAACGCCTCTACAACCTGCTGCTGAACTCGAGCCGTCCCTTGGCGATCCGACCCCGCCTGCACTCGCCGGCGCGCCCGGCTGGCGAGCTGGCGCGTCGCTGCCGGCGTGCGGTCCACGATGGTCGCAATTGTCTCAAAAGGAATATCGAACATGTCGTGCAAGACGAATGCAACCCGTTCCGCCGGCGCCAGGCTATCGAGCACAACCTGCAATGCCGCGCCGATCGAATTGGCAATCACCATCTCCTGTTCCGCATTCATCTCCTCCGCGTTCGGCGTTTCACGCGCCGGTAGCTCCTCCTCCCGCCGCGACGCGCGCGTCCGCAGCATGTCGAGGCAAATGTGCGCGATGACGGTGGTCAGCCAGCCGCCAAGATTTTCAATCGCATCGGCATTGCTCCGGCTCAGCCGCAGCCACGACTCCTGGATCGCGTCGTCCGCCTCGCTCGCCGAGCCAAGCATCCTATACGCCACCGCGCGCAAGTGCCCGCGGTTCTGTTCAAACTGCTGCGCCAGCCATTCCGAATGCTCCATCGGTCACATCTCCCTTTCCCGTTCCGTCATCACTATGACGAGCGAAATGCAGCTCCCGTGACTGAAAAGGAGATTTTGACCCATGCCCGCCCGCATCAAACACCCAGCCAGCTTGCTTCCCGGAACCGTAAAACCGCTTCAGGAACTGTACGCCATTACTCACACCGCCGGTGTTCCGCCCACAACCATCGGTCTTGTCCATCTTCGCTGCAGTCAGATCAACGGCTGTAGCTTCTGCGTCGAGGGCGGCGTCAAGGGCGCCAAAAAAGCCGGCGAAACCGACGAGCGGCTCTTTGCCGTTGCCGCCTGGCGCGAATCCCCTCATTTCACCGAAGCCGAGCGAGCCGCCATGGCTCTGGCGGAAGCCGCCACCCGCCTCGCCGACCAACCCGATCCCGTTCCCGACGCTGTTTGGAACGAAGCCGCCCGCCATTATGACGAGAAAGGCCTGGCCGCTCTCGTCCTCGCCATCGCCGTGTCTAACGTCTTCAACCGCATCAACGTCACTACCCGCCAACCCGCCGGCGGGAGTTGGTGACTGAGCGCAGGTTTGGGACTGCCGAAGCCCAAGCCTGCGCCACCCCAAGCGGGACGCGCGGCATAGCCGCGCACTGCCCCTGCCAATTAACGTCGCGCAGTTGTCGCGGGGATTTTTTCACGTTAGTATTTACCTCATGGCAATGACTCATCGCCTTTTACCTGCCATGACTCTGCTGGCTCTGGCGCTTCCTTTCGCTGCGCAGACTCCGCCCGCATTGCCGCCTGTCCCGTCCAATCCCTATGAACTGGTCGATGCCGGCGCCCAAATTCTCTCCACGCCCACCGACCGCGCCGCGGGATTGGATCTCCTCACCTTGGCCGGCCAGAATTACACCTTCGGGCAGCAGGGCCGTCCTGACACTGTCCTGCAGGTCTCGCTGCAATCGAGTGGCGGCTCCCATATTGAAGGCTCGGGGACGATGCTCGATATCTGGTCCGGTCTCCGTTATACCTGGAGCTCCGACTTTGCCGGCGTCAACAGCGGAAAAGCCGTAAACATCGTATCCAACCCAGTTCCATTCCGCGTGGCCATGGCCCGCTATGCGCTCCTCTGGCCTGTCGGCCCCATTCCTGTCGCGCGCGAAATCCGCGTCGCCCGGGCTTCCCTCGCCGGCACTCCTGTGACCTGCATTCTTGTCACCCACGCCGCCGTGCCGGCTCCAGCCGCAGGCCGCGGTTGGCGTGAAGCCGAATACTGCATCACCGCGACCGGTCTGCTGCGCACCATGTCGCCCGCTCCCGGCTTGTTCTTCGTCTACGACTATAGCCAGCCGGTTATCTTCGCCGGACACACGGTTGCCTCCGCCATCACCGCTTACGAGGGCGACCGCGCCGTACTGCGCATCCAGCTTGACCGCTTCGGTGCCCCCAGCTCGACCGACTTGTCCCAGTTAGCCGCCGCGCGGCCCAGCCCGGGCGTGCTGACGCCGCCCTATGTCCTGACCATGCACCCGCCCGACAACGCCGCCGTGCAGTCCATTACGATCCTGCACGCGTACTTCGGTCCCAACCGCCAGGTACTCGACAACGAAATTATCACCGGCGATTCTAACCTGGCAGTCGACGATATTCTCACTCGCGCCGCCCGCCGGATTCGCCCGCGCATGGCCGACACTGAAGCCTTCATCCGCGTCGAAAATTAAATCGCTTCCTAGGGGCAACGCCTTACATCCTTTTTGGGGTAATTTGTTGCCTCACGGCGCGTGCTACGTTGGAATATGCGCGTTGCTATTTTCACTCGTGAGTATCCACCCCACGTTTACGGTGGAGCAGGCGTCCACGTCGAATACCTTTGCCGCGAGCTCGCGCGCAAGGTCGAAGTCGAAGTTCACTGCTTCGGCGATCAGAACTCCAGTCAGGGCAATTTAAAAGTCGAAGGCCACGAACCCTGGTCAAAGATCACCCAGGGTACCGAGGAAAAATTCAAAGGCGCGCTCGAAGCCTTAAGCGTCAACCTTGATTCCATCAAGAACCTCGCGGGCGTGACGGTTGTCCACACCCACACCTGGTACGCCTCCATGGCCGGTTTCTGGGCCAAAAAACTTTATGGCGTGCCCTTCGTGCTGACCACCCACAGCCTCGAGCCGCTGCGCGCCTGGAAGGCCGAACAGCTCGGTAGCGGCTACCTGATGAGTTCCTGGATGGAGAAGACCGCGATCGAAAACGCCGACGCCATCGTCGCCGTTTCCAACGGCACCAAGGCCGATATCCAGCGCGCCTACCCTGAAATTGACCCCGCCCGTATTCACGTCATCTACAACGGCATTGACCTAAAGGAGTACCGCCGCGATACGGCGACCAACCATCTGGAGGCCTTTGGCGTTGATCCCTCGCGTCCCTTTGTGCTCTTCGTCGGCCGCATCACCCGCCAGAAAGGCGTCACGCATTTGGTGGACGCTATTCACCACCTCCCCGCCGACACCCAGGTCGTGCTCTGCGCCGGCGCCCCCGACACTCCCGAGATCGCCGAGGAGATGCGCAACAAGGTGACGAACCTGAAGCGCACCCATCCCCGCGTAATCTGGATCGAGAAAATGGTTTCGAAGCCGGAGGTGATCCAGCTCTATAGCCACGCCGCCGTATTCTGCTGCCCGTCAATTTACGAGCCCTTCGGCATCATCAACCTCGAGGCCATGGCCTGCCAGACGGCGGTCGTGGCCAGCGCCACCGGCGGCATCAAGGAAGTCGTGGTGAACGGTGAAACCGGCTTCCTCGTTCCTCTCGAGCAGGACGAAGCGACCAATCAGCCGTTAAATCCGGATAAGTTCGCCCGCGACCTGGCAAGCCGTGTAGCCGAAGTGCTGGCCGATGAGGGAATGCAGCGCCGCATGGGTCAAGCCGGCCGCAAACGCGTCGAAGCCCTCTTCAGTTGGAGCGCCATCGCCGACCAAACCATCGCCCTCTACCGCTCCCTAAGCGAAACCGCCATCGGCGCGTAAAACCAGACTTAGGGGCGGTGGAGGTGAAACACCACGCAGGCGTCACCGTTCGAGTTGACGCCCGGGCCTTGCAGCACCGCTCCGATCTTCTCCAGCGCGCGCCGCGACCTGAAGTTCGTCGGCCCGGCGGTGAAAACCACGGTTTCTACGAAACGGAAAGCATGGTCGAGCATGAGGCGCTTCAGTTCGCCGTTGTACGCGCCGCCCCAGCGCGACCGGATCAGAAACGTGAAGCCAATCTCCACCCGGCTTTCGGCCTCGTTCAAGTCATGGTATCGCGAGCAGCCGATGATCTCGCCCGTCTTGCTGTCGCTTACCAGGAAGGCGCCGCCCGAGGCGATCGCGCCATCGAAATACTTGCGGAACACCGGTTGCGTGTAGCGGTCGCTGGCCGGATGCTGCTCCCAAATCAGCCGGTCACTGGCCGCCGCGAATAGCGCGTCGAAGTCATCCGGCCGCAGCGGGCGCAGCGCGACCAATGCGCCGCGCAAATCCGCCGGTTGCAGGTCGAAGGCCATCCTACTCGCTCGGCGCCACCGCCACCGGCGCATAAAACTCAGCCGCGCGTTCCTCCACCAAACCGTACAACTCGCCTGCGGCATAGCGCGCGAAATGCGCCGATTGCTGATGCGCGGCGAGCGCCGCGCGGTCCCGGTACAGCTCGTAAATAAAAATCTGTCGCGGATTCTCCGTCGAATGATGAACGTTATAGGCCAAACATCCAGGTTCGGTGCGCGAAGCTGGCGCCAGCGCCGCCAGACACCGTTCGGCGCGCTCCTCCTCGCCGGCTCGGATCAGCAGCTTTACCGTCAGACACAGTGGAGATTCATTCATGCTAATCGCCGCCCCCCGGCGGGCGCGGCGGCTGCCGCGCGCTCAGCAGGTGTCGCCTGAGCCGCCAGGTGGCATAGCCAACCAGCGACAACAATACCAGCAGGCACAGCGCCACCACGATGAATAGGATCCAGTGCACTCAGCGCACATTATAGCCGCCGTACAATGAAAGTTGGCAATGGCGCGCATTCTTGGCATCGAAACTTCCTGTGATGAAACCGCCGCCGCCGTGGTTGAAGACGGCGGCCGCATTCTCTCGAACATCGTCCTCTCGCAAATTCCTGTCCACCGCCTCTATGGCGGTGTCGTTCCGGAGCTGGCCAGCCGCGAGCATCTGCGCGGCATCGTACCCATCGTGCGCCAGGCGATGGATGCGGCCTCGCTCGCCTGGCATGATCTCGACGCGATCGCCGTCACTCACGGACCCGGTCTCGTCGGCGCGCTCCTTGTCGGCCTCACCTATGCCAAGGCCATCGCCGGCGCGTCCGGTATACCGCTGATCGGCGTGAACCATCTTGAAGGCCATCTTCACGCGGTGCTGCTCGAGGAACGCCGCAATGAACGGCCGGATCCCCCGCTGCCGGCGATTGCCCTGGTCGTCTCCGGCGGCCACACCCAGCTCTATCGCATCGAGCGCCATGACAGCGTGTTTAGCTACGCAACGCTCGGCCAGACCCGTGACGACGCCGCCGGGGAGGCCTACGACAAAGTCGCGAAGCTTCTCGGTCTCGGCTATCCCGGCGGACCAGTTATCGACCGCCTGGCTCCGTTCGGCGACGCCAATGCTGTCGCATTCGGTCCAATTCGCCTCAAGGGCAATCAGCTCGATTTTTCTTTCAGCGGTATCAAGACTGCGGTACTCCGCTACGTCCAAACGCATAACATGGCCGGCTCGATCGCCACCCGCCGCGACGCGCTCGCTGCCGCCGCCCAGCCGCCCGCGCTCGAAACGGTTCGCGCCCATTGCGACCAGCCCACGCTCGATCTCGTGGCGTCGTTCCAAGCCGCGGTCGTAGCCGATCTGGTCCAGCGCACTTTGGCCGCGGTCGACCTCAGCGCCCAGGAGGGTCGCCCCGCGCAGAGCGTCTTTCTCACCGGAGGCGTCGCTGCCAACCGCGCCCTGCGCGCGCGCCTCACCGCTGACGCCGCCCGAAGTGGCGTCGGCGTCTTCGCCCCCGCCATGGCGCTCTGCACCGACAACGCCGCCATGATCGCCGCCGCCGCGTTCCCCCATTTCGCCCAGCGCGATTTTTCAGGGCCGTCGCTCATCGCCTTCGCCCAACTTCCGCTCGAAGCCGCCGGAGTCGCCAACTAAAGCCCACGACGCAGGCAGCCACCGAGTCCTCCTTGAGAGAAGATCGAGGAGGAAGGCGACGCGGCATCGCGGAGTCGCGGCGGGTTGGAGCGAAGTGACGCAAGCCTGAGCACACTTCGCTACTGCTTGATTGCCTGCGCCAAACCGTTGACCAGCCATAGATTGCTAGTCGAAGTTGAAATGCTATACGTCAGCGTCTGCCCGTCCGGCGCCATGGTAAAACGTATCCCAGGATTCGAAAGTGACTGCGGTTTGTTGGCCGCTCCGAGCTTGGCAATCACGTGCTTCGGACCACCGGCCACCGGTACCGAGAACAGCTCGGCAGCGGCACCCTCAACGCCGTACAGGGTGCGGCCGTCGCGGGAAAACGCCAGGGCTGGAGTATCGAACTTGCCCACGTTCAGTTTCTTCCTGCCGTCGGGCGCGATGAGCTTCCAGACGTCATCCTGATCGCGATAGGCAATCCAGTCCCCGGTGGGCGACCAACTGGGCAGGTAGGTGCCGAGGTTGGCGGCGAGCAACTTCGGGGTCGCCTGGCCGCCGGTCGAGAGCGTCACCAGTTCCGCCTTGCTATTTCTGAATTGCAACGCCGCGAACTGGCTGCCGTCGGGCGACCAGGCGCCGCCGATTTCGAAAACGTCGGCGGCGTTGTTCGTCAGTCGCACCGCGCTGCCGCCGCCCGCGGCCGCGATCCAGAGTTGGTAGCGCGACCGCCGATCGCTCGACACATTGTCGAGCCGGGCATACACCACGCGTGAGCCGTCGGGCGATGGGCTGGGATTGAGTTCCAATCCGATGGCGGCGCTGGTGAGCGGGCGATCGGGTCCATTCAAGCCATGCAGCCAGATTTGCTGTGGTCCGGTTCGGTTGCCACTATAGGCAAGCACCGGAGCATGTTCGGCCCATGCCGGCGACGACTCGTTGCGCAGCGTCGCCAGCAACGGCGTGACCGTGCCGGTAGTCAGGTTGATATTGACCACGTCGTAATTGATATCTTCGTCGGCATAGAGGAACTCGTCGCCTTTGGGGGCTGCCGCCGGCTCCTGCAACGCGCGATCGCCGGCGCTGAGGGCAATGCGCTGGTTGTTGTCAATACTTGCCAGCCAGAGCCGCGTTTCCAGGCTGCCAGGTTCATACAGGCTCAGCAGCAGGTGGCGGCTGTCGGGCATCCATGAAAACGTCGGCGTGATCCCCAGTTGTGGTTGCCATGGCAATACCGGGCGCGGTTTGCCGTTGCTTGCCGGCCAGGGCAGCAGCCAGGCTTCATCGCGCCCGCGGTCAGCCGAGTGCTGCATGAGCAGGATGCTTCGCCCGTCAGGCGCAAAGGCCACAAGCGGCTGATTCAGAATGTCGGCTGAGGCAAATGCCTGGGATGGATAGGGAACTGGCGCCGAGCCGGGCGGCGCACTAACGCCGACGCCAATTTTACCGTTGGGCTCCTTCCACGATGCCACCAGCGCCGCGGCGTCGGGTGATAGCGCGAGCGAGCCAATTCCATTGACATTCCCGAATCCTTTGCCGGATCCTTGGGTGGTGTCGAGCACCAACGTCGGCTGGCCGCCGGTGGCGGAGACGAAATAGACACCGTTTTCGTCGGCGAAATAGATGCGGCTGCTATCCGGAGCCCAGCCGATCGGCACCGCGCTCTGATCAAGGTGAGTAAGTGGAGTGGCGGTTTCCGCCGCCACGTAACGCAGATACACTTGGAGCGGCGCATTCGCCGCCGCACCTGCCGCAAAGGCAACCGCCTTGCCGTCGGGCGACCATATCGGATGACTTTGCCCGCCGGGTTCGAAAGAAAAGGGCGTGTAATGCAATAGTCCAAGATTGACCGGATGCGGCCAGAGCATGAACACCAGAGCGCCGCCCGTCACCAGCGCGGCGATCGCCGCCAGCGCTAACCAACGCCACATCGTACCCGCCGAGGCTGCCTGAGGCGGCATTGAGCCGAAGAGCGCCGGGCGCGCGCCGGAATGCGAGCCGGCGCTTAGATCTTCAAGGGCAAAGGCAAGATCGCTGGCACTCTGAAAACGCTGCTGCGGCTGCTTCTCAAGGCAGCGGCGGAGGATCCGTTCGATGCCCGGTGGCACCGGCGCGCCTGCGCCGGCCATCTCGGCGGGATCGTCCCGCAAAATTGCAGTCATCGTGTCTGCGCTGGTCGAGCGGTGGAACGGTTTGGTGCCGGTGAGCATTTCATACAGCACCACGCCGAAGGCAAAAATATCGGCGCGCGCGTCCGCGGGCTCGCCCCGGACCTGTTCCGGCGCCATGTAGCCGACGGTTCCTAGCGTCATGCCTGGCGTGGTCGCGCCCGAGGCCAGGGTCACGTCCTCGCCGCTGGTTGTCCGCTGCGTCACCTTGGCCAGGCCGAAATCTAAAATCTTGATCCTGCCGTCGTGGCAGACAAAAATATTCGCCGGCTTCAAATCGCGGTGCACAATGCCGTGTTCGTGCGCGGCGGCGAGGCCGGCCGCAATTTGACGCGCCCACTCCACCGCCTTGCGTGCGCCCACCGGTCCGGCTTGCAAGCGGGCCTGCAGCGACTCTCCTACCAGCAGTTCGGTGACGAGATAAGGAGCGCCGATCGGCGCAGCGGCCGTGCCCACGTCGAAGACCGCCATTAAATTGGGATGGTTCAGCGCCGCCAGTGCCCGGGCTTCCTGTTCAAAACGGCGCAGCCGCTCCGGATCGGCCGCCACCGCCGTGTCGAGCAGCTTGATCGCCACCTCGCGTCCCAATCGGCTGTCGCTGGCCCGATACACCTCGCCCATGCCGCCCGCTCCCAGCAGGCCGGTGACTTCATACGGTCCCAGCCGGGTTCCGTTTGGCAGCATCGATCCATTATACGGAACGAGGTGATGCGCCAATCGCGGCGGATCAAGCGCTTGCCGTCATTATTGCGGCTCACTCCTGGCGCATTGCGAGCATCGGTCGGTCCACTGACGGCAGCACTGCGAGCAGGCGGGTAGCGGACTGCGGCAATTTGGTTTGGTCCCCTGCCGCCCTGACCCCGCTATTTGCGCCGTTCCTCCATAACACCGAGCAGGTTTTCTTCCGAATCTCGAATCCACATTAGCCAGACGTCGCGATCGGGCAGGCTTGCGATGATGCCCGGAGCCTGATGGATGCCAACCCCCATGGCGCGGAAGCTTGCGTGGGCGCGTTCGATGTTTTCGGCGCGGAAGTAGATCATTGAATTCTTTCCTGTCTCGGCATTCCCTGGATTCGCATCCAGGTAGAGGCGGATGCCGCCGCAATCGAAAAACGCCATGTTCGGTCCGTTCATGAGGAACTGGAAGCCCAGCTCGTCGCGGTAGAACGCGGTGGCGCGGACGATATCTTTCGCCGGAATCGCGATTTGTTGGATTCCTGTCAGTTCGCTTGCCATGGTATGCTCCTTGTATAGCTATGCTAACAGTTAGCATAGCTAATCAATAGTATCGGTCTTTCCGCCAATGTCAAACCAGAAATCCTTGGGCGCCGCCGAGGCAATTCACGCTGTGGCGATTCGCATCCTTCGCATGGTCCGGGTCGCGGACGCCAAAGCCGGCGTCGGCCCGGCGCAGCTCTCCGCCCTTTCAGTGCTGGTTTTTGTCGGACCGAAATCCCTAGGCGAGCTGGCGGCGGCGGAACAGGTCAAATCGCCCACCATGAGCCGCATCGTGGATGGCCTCGTCCACCAGGGCCTGGCAGAGCGGCAAACTGCGGCCTCCGATCGCCGTTCCTTGCGCATCGCGGCAACTCCCAGCGGACGAAGGCTGCTGCTTCGAGGCCGGAACCGGCGCGTCCGCATACTCGCCCAACGCATCGGCTCGTGCAGCGAGGCCGATCTCGCCGTCCTACAAAAGGCCGTGCAAATTCTCGCTGAGATCTGAGCCCGAGCCGGCTGCGGTTCGAGCAGAGCGAGGCGACCGTCTCATCTCCCGACTAGTTTTTGCAAGTGCTCGGGATAGCGCGCGCCCTGGACCGGTACTTTCGCGGCGGCCGTCTCCAGTTGGCTCAGGCCACTGGGCGTCAGCGTCAAGTTGGTGGCGGCGATATTCTCTTCCAGCCGGTTCAGTTTGGTCGTTCCTGGGATGGGCACGATCCAGGGCTTTTTCGCCAGCAGCCACGCCAGAGCGATTTGGGCCGGTGTTGCGTGCCTCTCGCGGGCGAACTCGCCAATTAATTGGACCAAGCCTTGATTGGCTTCACGGCTTTCCTGCGAGAAGCGGGGAAGTTTGTTGCGGAAATCGCCCTCGTCAAATTGCGTGTCTTTGCCGATCGCTCCGGTCAGAAAGCCCCGGCCCAGCGGACTGAAGGGTACGAACCCAATGCCCAGCTCCTCCAGCACCGGCAAGATTTCCCGCTCCGGCTCGCGCCACCAGATGGAATATTCGCTTTGCAGAGCTGTCACGGCCTGCACGCGGTGCGCCCGCCGGATCGTGTTCGAACCCGCCTCCGACAGCCCAAAATGCCTGACCTTTCCCTGTCGAATTAAATCCTTGACTGCTCCGGCAACCTCCTCGATGGGAACGGAGTCATCCACGCGATGCTGGTAGAAGAGATCGATCACATCCGTCTTAAGCCGGCGCAGCGATTGCTCCGCCACCTGCTGGATGTGTTCCGGATGGCTGTCCAATCCGGTCTCCTTGCCGCTCTCGAGGCGAAATCCAAACTTAGTCGCAATCGCCACCTGGCTGCGCAAGGGCGCCAGCGCCTCGCCCACCAATTCTTCATTGATGAACGGACCATAGACTTCCGCGGTGTCGAAAAAGGTCACGCCACGCTCGACCGCTGCGCGGATAAGGGCGATGGCCTGCTGCTTCTCCAACGGGGTTCCGTAGCCGGAATTCAGCCCCATGCAGCCCAGCCCAATCGCTGATACCTCGAGGTTGCTTTTCCCCAGCCATCGCTTCTGCATTGTTTATCCTCGTGCCTTATATTACGACCCAAGGACTTCTACGCTTTGAGAGTAAGGCGGGAATAAATGCGGGCCGCCTTGTCGCGCGACGCCGGATTGGGGCACAGGGGTCCCCATTCCGGCGCCGCGCCTAAGCGGGTCGCGCGGCGACAGCCGCGCGGGGCCCCGCGCCAATCAATGCCGGCCGGTACAATGCTGGCCGCTAAATGCTGGATAAAGCGCGCCGTGCTCCACCAAAAGTTCGCGCTGAACCCAACCAACCCTTGACGCCCGAGCTGCTAGTGGATTAGCATGTGCTAATGGAACAGCAGGATGATGATCAAACGGCAGCGCAACTTGGACGTCGCGAACGGCAGCTTCTGGAGGCGGTCTACCGCTTGGGCGAGGGCACTGTGGCCCAGGTGCGGGCAACCCTGCCCGACCCGCCGAGCTATTCGGCGGTGCGGGCCATGCTCGGTATTCTCGAGTCGAAGGGCCATCTGTACCATGTGCAGCAGCGGCTGAACTATGTATATCGCCCGGCGGGAAACACCAAGCGCGCCGGGCAGCGAGCCCTCGCACATCTGGTTCGCACCTTCTTTGGCAGCTCGGGCGACCAGGCTGCGGCCGCGTTATTGGCGTTGCCCGATGCCAAGTTCAGTCCGGCGGTGCGCCGCAAACTCGAGCAACGCATTGCCCAAGCGCAAAGACAAGCGCAAAGAGAGGATCGATAATTATGGCGATCAATATGGCAATAGATTTGGCGACACCCTCGGCATTACTGGTGCTGAAAGTCAGCACTGTTCTGGCAGTTATCCTGCTGGCGGCGTCCATCTGCCGGTCGGCGGCGGCGCGCCATCGCCTGTTGGTAGTTGGATTCGCTGCGGTACTGCTGCTTCCGCTACTCGCAGTGGTCTTACCCGCCTGGAATCTGCACTGGCTGCCACCGCAGGCTGCCGCCAGCATCCAGCCCGCAACCCTTGCGCCGGTCACTGCCACGGAAGCGCAACGATTGTTGCCCCCGCATGCCCGCGAGTCGCTTCCGACAACACCGCTTGAACGAGTATCATCCGCGTCGCTGGCAACGCCTGCGGGGGTGACGCTGCCGCTTACGCAGCCTTCGCAAGGCGCGCCAAATTGGTCGGTCGCGTTTCTGCTGCTTTGGCTTCTCGGCACATTATTACTGGCAGGCAGAGCGATCCTGCACCGGATTCAGTTGCAGGCTCTCTACCAGCGTGGGCTTCCGGCTGGAGAGGAGTGGGCTTCGAAGCTCGATGCCGCCCGCCCCAACGCTGGCAAAGAAATTGCCTTGCGGCTGAGCCCCGAGATCGAAGTGCCGATCGCCTTGAGCCGCCGCTCCCCGGCGATCCTATTACCCAGCGAAGCTGAGACCTGGACCGCGGACCGCTGCCAGGCGGCGCTCCGCCACGAGGTGGCACATATCGACCGCCATGACGGTCTGAGCCTCGCTCTCGCGGACGCCGCTTTGGCCGCGTACTGGTTCCATCCACTGTTGTGGATTGCTGTCCGCTCAGCACGAGCCAATTGTGAGCGCGCTTGCGACGATCGCGTCCTGGCGGGCGGCATGCCGGCTTGGGTGTACGCCGGTGAACTTCTCGGCATCGTGGCAACGTTGACGGAAATGCCGCCCGCAGGGGCGCTGGCCATGGCGTGGCCGCGCCGGGTTCCAGGACGAATCGAAGAGCGCGTGCTCTGTCTTCTCGATGCCAAACGGCGCCGGCGGCCCCTTTCGCGCAGGGCAACCTTGGCAGTCATCGGACTGGCGACCGCGTTGGTAATACCACTGGCCGCGGTTCAGGCAGCGGCGGCTGCAGTGCCTCCGGCCAAAACCGTCCCGGCCATCGATTCGCCTGTCCCCACCGCCGCCTCTCTGGACAGGTCGCCCTTGCCCCTTCCTGTTCCCCCGGCGCCGGTCTCAGCCCTTCCAGCCCAGCAGCAGCCATGCCGCGGCGGCAACCGGAGCATGAATGTCAGTGGCAACCAACACGGGGGAACGCTAAGCTATTCCGCCTCCTGGAGCGGCGGCAATTGTGACATCGAAGTCAGGAGCGAGGGCAATGTCAGCCTTAACGCCGACGCCACCGCCATCTCTGGTCTCGACCCGGATGGCTACTTTGAAGTCCATCTGCGCCGTGATGGCGAAAGGCGTGATCTGCGCATCACCCCCTCAGCCACAGGCTTGCAGTACAACTACAAGGTTGGTGGCGTATCGAAACCCTATGACGCCGCTGCCCAAGCCTGGTTCGCCGATTTTCTTCTGGAATTCGAACGCAGCACTGGGTTTGCCGCCGACCAGCGGGAGAAAGTGTTGTGGCGTCAGGGTGGTGCGCGCGCCGTACTCGCGGAAATGTCCAACCTTGACGGCGATTACGTCCGCGGCCTTTACTTCAAAAAGCTGCTGGCCGAGCCCGACCTCACCTCCGACTCCGCGGTCATGGCGTTGGAACGCGCGGGAACTCTGATTGGCGGCGACTATGAGTTGGCGCAGGTACTGACGGCTGCCGCCGCTCGCTTCCCCTCGGGAAGCGAGGCCCTGCGCACCGCGTATTTGGGCGCGGCCGAACACATCCACGGAGATTACGAGCATGGGCGCGTATTGATCGTGCTCCTGAGTCAGCCCAACCTGAACCGCGGCGAGCTTGATCAGGTCGTCAGCTCGACGGCATCAATCCACGGCGATTACGAACGTTCGCAGGTGTTGCAGCACGTGGTGACGCAGCCTGCCTTCGCGACTGGCGACTGGAGTGCCTACCTCGACGCGGTCAACGGCATGGGTTCTGATTACGAGAAATCCCGCGATCTTCAAGCACTAGTCCAGCGGTTTCGGCTCGATGGCGACCAGCTCACGGCGGTACTGCACGGCGCCGCCAAGCTGCATTCTGATTATGAGAAGTCGCAGATTGCGCTCGCTGTCGCCAGTGCCGGCGCTTTGGACAGCCGCGGCATCGAGGCGTACATTGGATTGGCCGACACGGTCGGATCGGATTACGAACGCGGGCGCGAACTCGCTGCCCTGCTCGAGCATGACCACCTCGACGATTCCGGTCTCGGACTCTACCTCGCCGCTGCGGCCCGCATCGGCTCGGATTATGAAAGGTCCAACGCCCTGCGCAAGCTGGCGGCCCAGTACACCCTGACAGGAACTGTGCGTGACCAATATGTCCGCGCCGCCCGCACCATGGGCGATTACGAACAAACCCGCGCCCTGGCCGCGCTGGTGAAATAGATTCACGCTTTCTGCTACACTTAAATCCTTGATTTCGAAGGCCCAAGTAGGGCGGAGTACACCATGAGCCTGAAACCCGCAGTGCAGAAATACGCCGACAAACAAGCCGGCGCCCCCCTTCCTCCCTTTAGTCCGGGGGACACGGTTCGCGTCCACGTCAAGATCAAGGAAGGCGACAAGGAGCGGGTCCAGGCATTCGAGGGGATTTGCATCGCCCGCAACGATCGTGGTGCCCGCCACTCCTTTACCGTCCGCAAAATCTCGTTCGGCCAGGGTGTGGAGCGTATTTTCCCGGTCAACGCCCGGGTGCTCGACAAGGTCGAACTGGTTCGTTCCGGCCGCGTGCGCCGCGCCAAGCTGTACTACCTGCGCGGACTCCGCGGCAAGGCCGCCCGCATCCGCGAGGTCGAAAGCCCCGAAGCCGCCGCCACCACCGCCAAGGCGAAGGCAAAAGCCAAGGCCTAAGCATCCTCGGCCATGCCCTGCAGCGGCAAGTTCGAAAAGCAGGCCATGGCTGCCGGCTTTCGCTGCATCGCCGGCGTTGACGAAGTCGGTCGTGGCGCGCTTTTCGGCCCCGTCGTGGCCGCCGCCGTCGTGCTCAATCCCGACGACCGCATTCGCGGTCTCAACGATTCCAAGCTGCTGACGCCCGACGAGCGCGAGGTATTGAGCCGCCGCATCCGCGCCCGCGCCCTCGCCTGGGCCGTTGCCGCGCAGGATGCCGCCGTGATTGACACGGTCAATATTCTGCAAGCCTCGCGCCGCGCCATGGTCATGGCCCTCGAAGCGCTTTCGCTGCAGCCCGACTACATTCTCGTGGACGCTGTCACGCTCGATTGGCAAGGTCCGCAACAGGCCATCATCCACGGCGACGCGCTGTCAATTTCAATCGCCGCCGCCTCCATCGTCGCCAAAGTCTACCGCGACGATTTAGTCTCACGCTGGGACGGCGTCTTCCCCGCCTATCAACTCGCCAGCAATAAAGGATACGGCGTTCCCGACCACCTCGCCGCCCTCGACCGCCACGGCCCCTCGCCCCTCCACCGCCGCAGCTTCGCCCCCGTCCTCAAACAGCAATAGGCGGCCTATCCCTGCGGAGCGAAGTAGCCGGTACGGGCGTGTACCTTGGCACCGTCGTTGGTTTTCGACGCGGTATTGGCCAATGTAATCTTGACCGCCCGAAACTTTCCATTACGATCCGTGTTGGTCGAGCGGTAGGCAAGCGTGTACTGGCTGCGCAGCTCCTGCTGAATCTTGTCGAACGCCTGGGCGATATTCCGGCCGGCGTTGATGCTCCGCCCGCCCGTTTCTTCCGCGATCTTGGCCAACTGCCCCGGTCCGGGGCCGGCGCCAAACGCCATTCCGCCATAAAAATTCCGGTCGGCGGCAATCACGGCGTACACGATCGTATTGCTGTCGAGTGCCGCATGCAGCGCGTCCTGGTTGGTATAGGTCGAGCCCTGCTCGCCGCCATCCGTGACCACGATGATCGCCTTGCGTCCCACCTGATGCGCCAACTCGTCGTGACAGGCGAGGTAAATCGAATCCCACAGGTGCGTCGCACCGCCGCTCGAGTGGGTGGGGAACGGCCCGGGGTTGATGCTGGCGCTCGAGCCATCCGTGCCGCCGATATGGGCATGGTCAACCGAAGCGCTCAACAATGACTGCGAGCTGGTGAGGTCCTGCAACAGCGTTGCATCCACGTCAAAGCCAATGACAAAAGCCAGGTCCTTGGGCGTGATCACCTGCCGGAAGAACTGGTCGCTCACTTGCTGCTCCTCGCCCAGCACGTTGACCTGGCTGGGACTCGTGTCAAGCAGCAATCCAAGCGTGAGCGGCAGTTCGTCTTCCACCGAGAAAAAGCTAATCTGCTGTGGTTTGCCGTCCTCGGCTACCTGAAAGTCGGACTGCTTCAGGCCGGGAACAAACGACCCATGCTTGTCTTGCACGCTGAAGGTCATGTTGACCAGGTCGGAATTGGCAACAATGGTGGGCACTTGCGGCACCTGCTGCGTCTGTTGCGTTCCCTGCGCCAAAATTCCAGCAGGAATTACCAGTGCAATCGCGACCGCCGACCATGCCCAGATCTTCATCATATTCACATTATCAGACGGCCTGTTCAGCCCACCGGTTGCGCTCTCATTGGTCCGCCAGACGCCGACTCAAAGGCCAACCCGCCAGCTCCGCCCTGCATCTTAACTAGATCGTCATTAGTTCACCGTAAAAACGGGCAGCCCGCCGTATTCGAGGGTGCGTTTCATCGCCCGGGCGCCCCCAGTGCGCCCGGGCCCAACCTGAAACACGATCTAAATCGTCTCACCGAGACAATTACGAGCTCTGCCCCGGCGTTTGGAACAATAGAGTTGTCTCACTGAGACAACTTCCGTCTCCCGTAGGCACTCGCTCAGCCTTGAATTTACCGCCAACGATCATCGCCAACTGTCTCGCATTTGGACTGGTACAGCGCGCGGGCAAGCTCACACGTGTGCAACCCTCGACCGCTGCGCCACTAGCAAATCCAGCCCCAAATTGGACATTTTGCGCAGTTTGTCCGTTGGCCTTCACCCCAAAACTGAGGCACGGAATTCATGCACACGCTTCAAGGCATCCCCTCACCCTCGCGCGTCTCCCGCGTGGCGCGACGCCGGATTGGGGCACAGGGGTCCCCATTCCGGCGTCGCGCCTAAGCGGGTCGCGCGGCGACAGCCGCGCGAGGCCCCGCGCCAATCAATAGAATTTCGCCGGCGGGCTTTGCCGCCTCGAGGCTGGCTCGCCTGGGCCACCTGGTGGGCCACCTGGGCCAATTTGACAATCCTCACAGCTTCCACTATTCTTTTAGCTTGTCCTGCCCTCGTGCCTCCCTCTGGTAGACGTGGCATTTCGGTGTCGGCTGTGACCCCTTGAGGGACTACGATCAGAACTGAAATTTAGAGCCTAATTTAGCTATGAGCACCTATTTTCCCAGCAGCAAGACGGTCACGCCCAAGTGGTACTTGGTCGACGCCACTGACCAGGTCCTTGGCCGCCTCGCCGCGCGCGTCGCCAGCCTCCTTCGAGGCAAGGAACATCCCCACTTCACTCCGTTCATGGATACCGGCGAGCACGTTGTCATCATCAATGCCGCCAAAATCCAGTTTACCGGCCAGAAGTTCGAGCAGAAGGAATACCACCATTTCACCGGCTTTCCTGGCGGCTTGAAATCGGTCACCATGCGCGAACAAATGGAAAAGCACCCCGAGCGCATCCTGCGTCTCGCCATCGAGGGCATGCTCCCAAAATCGAAGCTGGGCAAGCAAATGCACGGCAAGCTCAAGGTCTATCGCGACGCCGATCATCCCCACACGGCGCAGCAGCCGGAAGCCATCCAATTAACCAAGCCGCGCCCCGCCCGTGCAGCCCGCGCCGCCGGCGCCGAAAAGTAGAGTAGGAAACATTCACATGCCAGTTCCCGTTCAATACCAAGCCACCGGACGCCGCAAGAGCTCCGTGGCCCGCGTCATTCTTCGCCCCGGTAGCGGCCAGCGCCAGATCAACGGCAAGCCCTTCCAGGCTTATTTCGGCACCCCCACCCGCGAAGTGCTGGCCCATCGCCCGCTCGCCGCGGTCGAGATGTCCGACCAGTTCGACGTCCTCGCCAACGTGCGCGGCGGCGGCGTCGCCAGCCAGAGTGGCGCCGTGTCTCTCGGCATTGCCCGCGCCCTGCTGCTGCTCAACCCCGAGCTGCGCGCCAAGCTCCGCGCCGCCGGCCTGCTTACCCGCGATTCGCGCATGAAGGAACGTAAAAAGTACGGACAGAAGGGGGCGCGCAAGCGTTTCCAATTCTCCAAGCGCTAAACCATCGGCGACAGGAGAGAAAGCGGATGCCGCGACCGCAAGCGGCGACGCTGCAAACTTTGGAGGAGGTTCATTGGCCACTATCAGCATGAAGGAACTGCTCGAAGCGGGAGTCCACTTCGGGCATCAAACCAAGCGTTGGAATCCGAAGATGAAGGAATATATCTTCGGCGAACGCAACGGCATCTACATCGTTGACCTGCAAAAGACGCTCAAAATGTTCCGCGACGCGGCGCGTTTCGTGCAGGATCAATGCGCCCGCGGCAAGATCGTGCTCTTCGTCGGCACCAAGCGCCAGGCCCAGGATGCCATCGCCGAGGAAGCCAGCCGCGCCGGCATGTTCTACGTCAACCAGCGCTGGCTCGGCGGACTGCTCACCAACTGGGTGACCATCCAGAAATCCATCAAGCGCCTCAAGGAACTCGACGAAATGGCCACCGACGGCCGCTACGAGTTGCTGCCCAAGAAGGAAGTCATCAAGCTCGAGCGCGAACGCAAGCACCTGCACTCGAACCTCGCCGGCATCAAGGATATGCCCGCCCTTCCCGACGTCATCTTCGTGATCGACTCCAACAAGGAACAGATCGCCGTCGCCGAAGCCCGCAAACTCGGCATCCCGGTCGTCGCCGTGGTCGACACCAACTGCGACCCCACCGAAGTGGACCACGTGATCCCCGGCAATGATGACGCCCTGCGCGCCATCCGCCTGTTCACCTCGCGCATCGCCGATGCCTGCGCCGAAGGCCGCCACATGCTCGAATCCGGCGGACAAGCGCCCGAAGGCGCTGCTGGCGCCGACGGCGCTGACGCCACCGGCGAGCAGACTGCGGACGAGGAAGCCCCGGCCGAATTCGGCCCGGCTTCCGAAGCCTACTTCGAGGCCCCGCTGCCCGACGCCCACGAAGCCGCGCTGTAAGTTCCGCCCCAGAATCGAGAGCAAGATCGAGAGCAAGATCGAGAGATCGTTACGTTTACCATGGAAATTTCTGCCGCTCACGTTAAGACCCTGCGCGACCGCACCGGCGCTCCCATGATGGAGTGCAAGCGCGCGCTCACCCAGGCCAATGGCGATATTGCCCAGGCCGAGATCGTCCTCCTGCGCTCCGGCATAGCCGCCGCCGCCAAGAAGGCGACCCGCGCCGCCAGCGAAGGCTCGGTCGGCAGCTACATCCACGCCGGCGGTAAGCTGGGCGTGCTCGTCGAGGTGGCCTGCGAAAGTGACTTCGTCGCCCGCACCGACGAGTTCCAGCAGCTTCTGCACGATCTCGCCATGCACATCGCCGCCGCCGGGCCGCGCTACCTCACCCGCGAGCAAGTCACGCCCGAAACCCTCGAGGCCGAGCGCGCCAAGGTGCTGGCCGAGGTGCAGGGCAAGCCCGCCGGCGTTCTCGAGAAAATCGTCGAGGGCCGCCTGGCCAAGTACTTCGAGGAGAATTGCCTGCTCGACCAGCACTTCGTCAAGGACGACAAAGTCACCATCGCCGACCTCGTCGCCAGCAAGGTCGCTAAGTTCGGCGAGAACATCCAGGTCCGCCGTTATACGCGCTTCAAAGTGGGCGAGGATGCCTAGCGCGTTTCAACGCGTTCTGCTCAAATTATCCGGCGAAGCTCTCGCCGGCACGCAGCAATTGGGCATCGATCCCGAACGCATGGGCGCCATCGCCGGCGAGATCGTTGACCTCGCAAAAACCGGCTGCCAG
>DATNFK010000060.1:0-120495 GCA_035606395.1 Terriglobales bacterium
CTGCTCGCTACGTTCAGCTCCTGGCAGGTTCGGCGGACATTGCCGGAGCTGAGAGCCTTCTTCACAGCAAAAGCGCGAAACTGCGGAGTGTGGCGCCCATTTTCATCGCGTGCGATCATGTAGGATCTCCTATTTCAGCCCCCTGCCGGATTCAGTGTCCCACATTATCCGTGCGCCAAAAAGGGGCTCACTCCAAACTGTCTCAGTGAGACAATTTAACTCCTGCTCTGGATTGGGTTTAGTCGGCCGGGGGTTGCGCCCGGTGAGACGGTTTGCGCCCGGTGCGGCTGCATTCGCCCTGCGGTCGGCAGGCGGCGTTTGGCGATCGGCCGCCGAGTTTCGGGTTGGGTCGTCATGATATTTACAGGTCACGCGTATAGTTCGTCCTCACCAGATTCGATTCGGGACCTAGGGGATTGGGTGGCCGGAGGGATGACTACCTTTTGGTGACTGAAATATTACGCGCCGGCGCCAGAATGTCACAGAAGCGATCGGTTCACTCGCCAGGTTACTGTCATCCTACTGTCTGTATGAGCTATCCATTCACCCCGACGGTTCAGCGCCGGTCAGCCCTGGCAGGCATGGCGCTTGGCATTCTCTGCTTTCTTCGGCCAGGCACGCTGTGCAGCCAGGCGCCGCTTTCGAATTTCGAAAAGCCGGCGCTCGGCGGCGAGGCGATGGCTGATCAATATAATTGGAGCCGAATGGCGATGACGGCGGTCGAGGGTGCAGGGATTGCCTCGGTGTCGTTGCAGCCTGGCGATTTCGTGCTGCCGGACGGCGCGGCGTTTACGCCGTTGCGGTTGGGGCGGGCGCTGGCTGTTGACAGTGGCACCCAGGCGGAGACGGTGGTGCCAACGGCGGTTGACTGCCCGCCGGGTGGGCCGGTGTGCTCCTTCATGGCGCGGTTCGAGCACGCCCATGGCGCGCGGTTCGCCATTGCCTCGGCCACGGGCGGTCTGCAAGAGGCAATTGACGCCATGCCGGCGGCTGGGGGGACGGTCGTGATCACCCCGGCCTGGTCCGGCGGAAGCATTGGCGCGCTGGCATTGGTGGGCCGCAGCGGGGTTCTAATCGAGGATCGGCGGGGCGGCAGCTTCAATTGGTGGGAATGGAATGGTTCGGCGTTTAGCACGCTGCTCTCCATCGGAGGAGGCGCGGTGCGCCTGGCGGACGCGGTGAGCGCGGGGCCGTGGCTCGATGTTCGCGCGTTTGGCGCGTCGGGAAGCGCGGCGATCACGACGGCGACCTGCACGGCAGCGAGCACAGTTGTGACGCTCGGAGCAGCGCAGGACTTTGCCAATGGCAACGGCATCGCGCTCAGCGGTTGCGGCGCTGCTGCGTTTGGCGGCGCCTCGATCACCGCGCCGGCGCCGACGGTGGTCAACTGGTGCGGGCTGGGCGGGCAGATGGCCTGCGCCAACGCGCCGGGCGCGACAAGCTACAACTACAAAATCGCCGTGGATGACGGCGCGGAGGGGTATACGGCGGCAGGCGCGGCGGGGACCACAACGACCGGGGCCGCTACGTTGGCCACCTCATGCTGTAATCAAGTGGGCGGCGCCAACTATTTGACCTGGAGTGCGCCGGCCAACCTCACAACCAACTCCTATGGTTATTTCGTGTACGGCCAGAAAGGAAGCGGGGCGTGGAACCTGATCGGGATGGCGACAATTCCCGGCGACGCCATACCCTGGTTTGCGGCGCGCGCTTATCCCAATGGGAGCTACGTCACGCCACGAGCGGCGCCCAACGGATCCTTTTACGTGGCTGTGACGGGCGGCACGAGTGGGGGCAGTGAACCCAACTGGTGCACCAGTTCGGCAACCTGTGCGGTTATAGACGGCAGTGTCACGTGGGAACGCCAGCCTTTTAGTTGGATGGATGTGGGCAACACCGTCAACTATCAGCCCGCTTGGATTCCAACGACGCCACCCGGAGCAGGAGCGTCCGATGCGTTGGTGACAACAGTCGCCGCAGGCGGGGGCACGACGAGCCTGACCCTCGGTACCGCCGCCGTTACTTCTGCGGCGGCCGGGTTGACCGTTCACGACGACACCGCGGCGCTCAGCGCGGCGCTCGCGGCGCAGAATGCGGGCTGCGTTCCCAACCAGCCGGCGGGATCGTCGCCGGCGGCGGCGTGCCGTTCAGTCTGGATTCCGGCAGGCAATTTCAACACGACCGCGCCGCTGGTGTTCGATTTATGGCTGAGGATTACCGGTGAAAGCACGGCATGGGTGAATGGAGAGGAGCCATTTCAGCCTTTATTTAGCAGCGCCGCGGCATCGGGCATTGATTTTGCGTCGCTGCACACGCAGGGCGGACTGGACGCGCTCTATGTTCGGTCCGCCGCGTCAGACAACAGCATCGTGCGCATCAGCGGTGTTACTGTGCGATTCACAACCGGTTACGCACTTTCGCTCGGCACGCAGGAAGGGGGCGGTGCGGGCCTGACCGCGGCCGGGATGTCTGCGTCGGTAGATGGAAGTTTTTACGGCGACCGGCGCCTCGCCTACCTGGGCGGCGATTGGGGTCAGTTCATCCCCAACACCTGGGTTGAGGACTTCCCCGCAAACAAACAGCCGTATGAGGCGGAAGTGACCGCAGCGGCCGGCGCCAGTGTCGCCTTGCACGGCGTGGTGGGCGTGCCCTCGGTGTTGCCTTATGACCGCTGGGTCGACGACTGGTCGGCCGCGAGCGTTGTGATTGACCAGGATTCGCGACTGGGGGGAGAAGGTGGCGGGATGTCGGCGGTGTACATGTTTGGCGGATACGGCGCAGGCCAGGCGTTCCATAGCGCTTTGGCCACGCAAGGGCTGGGAGCACCGTTCAATTGGCTGGGCTCAAGTATTGTCATTCGGGACTCGATGCAGAACTCCGCCAACGTCGGGGTGGTGACGGCTCTGAACAATTCATTCCCGCAAAACCTTACGCTCGGGTCGAATTACTGGAGCATTAACAGCGGTATCGTTGATACCTGTTCCGGCGTGAATGACGGGACGTTTGCCACTGAGCCGTGCGCCTTACCGGCAGGATTCGGCGGAACCAACCTCGACACGATTGCCGAGGGTGCTCTCGGCCGCCCCGATCTGTATCGCATCCGAGCCGAAACGTCGAGCAATCTTGGGCCGCTGTGCGTCTCGGGGCGACTTCAGCCGGCGTTGCTTCCCTTCGTCGAGAGTGGAGAATGTCGCCAGATTGCGGCCGCGCCAACAGCAGGGGTCTGGACCGCAGGCGGGTCGGTGGGAGCTAATTCAGTTGTGCCGATCATGAACGCGATGCCCTCGCCGGGCGCGCCGATGGGTTGGGTCGCCGCGCTCGGCGCCGGGCCCAACCTGGTGGGGGAGCGTGCCGCGCCGGCCTGGCAAGCGGCACATACGTACACACTCGCAACGACGGCCGCCGGTGAGGGTGCCGACTTTGTACAAGCCACGGTCGGGGGGACTGCCTATTCGTTCTACGTCTCAGGCGTGGGCAGCGGATCAGCGTGCACGTCAGGCGGAACCGCGCCGGTGTGGCAAACGGCAGTGAATAGCAGCACGGGAGCCGGCGCGATTACTACAGACGGTACCTGCACGTGGACGGTGGAGTCGGTCGGCAGCGAGGCAAGTCAGACGCTCGGGTACGTGAGTCCATATACACCTGAACCGGTCGCAACTTTTCTTCAGCTTGCCGGGTTGCCGATGACAGCCACGACTGGCGTGATCAACGGTACGGGGCTGAGCGCATCGTGCGACACCGGCGCGGTCAGCGTACCGAATGCGCGAGTGGGGAGCGTGGTCAGCGTCGCGACGACGGACGGCAGCGACATCGGGGGAGCGTTTGACGTAAGAGGGTCGGTCACAGCGCCCGGTACGGTCACCGTCTATGTGTGTGGTACGGGTACGCCGCCGAGCAAAGCGTATAACGTGACGGTACAACAGTAGACAACGATCAGGCCAAGTGGCTATTTTCTTCGGGAAGGCGAGGCGCCCGCGCGTACGATTGCACATCCTAGAAGCGGACAATGCATGCCTTGTCGATGCCGCGCGTCGCATTGCGCGTATCGACCATTAGGCGCGCGTGTTCGGCGATGGCCGGATAATCAAATGCGGCATGGTCGGTCATGATGACGACGCAGGTGTAATCGCGAGCGTGAATGGGCTCAAACGATATTGAATCCATTGAGAAGCTATAGTGGCGCGTGGGCGGCACATGGGGACAATGCGGATCGTGATAGACGACGTGCGCCCCCCGCTGGAGCAAGAGGTCAATAACTTTCAGCGCCGGCGATTCCCGCAGGTCGTCAATGTCCTTTTTATAGGCAACGCCCAGGACTAAAATCCGCGCCTGTTTAACGGCAGCTCCGGTTTGATTTAGCGCCGCCGTGATCGCCTCGACAACGCGGTAAGGGGTCTCGACGTTAATCTCGCCCGCGAGTTCAATGAAGCGGGTTGTGAAGTCATAATCCCGGGCCTTCCAAGATAGATAAAACGGGTCAATCGGAATGCAATGGCCTCCCATGCCCGGCCCGGGATAAAAAGGCTGAAACCCAAACGGCTTTGTGGCGGCCGCGTCAATAACCTCACAAATGTCGATAGACATGCGCCGACAAAGCTGATTGAGTTCGTTGACCAGCGCAATATTCACGCAGCGGTATGTATTCTCGAGAATTTTGGTCATCTCCGCGGCGCGGGCGCTGCTCACAGGAACAACTTCGACGAACGCCGCGGCGTAGAGGGCGGCGGCCAATACGCCAGATTCCGAGTCGATGCCGCCAATGACTTTGGGAATCAATCGAGTTGTGAAGCGCTGGTTGCCGGGGTCTTCCCGCTCGGGGGAAAAGGCCACAAATGCACGCGCGTCGCCGGAGGAAGCGGAGCGTGCTTCGCCGCCGCCCGCCGCGGCCGATTGCGGCCTTACCACAGCCCGGCATAATACCCCGCTGCTCTCGAGGATGGGGACGAGAACCTCGTCCGTGGTGCCGGGGTAAGTTGTGCTTTCAAGAACAACGAGTTGACCGGGGCGCAGGTTGGCAGCGATCATGCGCGCGGTATTTTCAACATAACTCAAGTCGGGTTGGCGCTTGTGGTCGAGTGGAGTTGGAACGCAGATCAAAATCGCGTCCATCTTCGCCAAACGGGCAAAATCGGTTGTGGCGCTAAGACGACCGGTACGGCAGGAATCCGCCACGGCAGATTCACCAATATGGCGGATATAGCTCTTACCTTGGCCCAGCAGCTTTACCTTGGTTTCATCCACGTCGAAACCGGTTACGTGGAATCCAGCTTGGCAAAACACCAGTGCCAATGGGAGGCCTACGTAACCGAGGCCGATAATGCCTATCTCAGCCTGATTCCGCTGAATTTTTTCAAGGAGGGATGAATGGGTCATGATGGAAAAATCCGAACCGAGCGCAGCTCGCTTTTAGGTTGACTGGCACGCGCATTCGTCCCGCCCGAATCGGTATTACGGCGGCGCGGACCAGGAGGAAAATGACTGCGGCTCTGGGCAGTAGCGACCGCGGTCAGGAGGAAGAAGAGGAGCGCGTTAGCGGGCGAGTGAAACTGGAAGTCTATCACTGAATGGATCATGAAACCAGCCGTACCAATGAAGGCCGCGTCTTGCAGCACGAAGCTGGAACGGACAGCGCCACTCTGACGATGACGACGGCAGATCGCTCGACCCCACAAGATTACAAATGCAACAACGCAGGTGGCGCCGAACAAACCAGTTTCGGCAAGCGCCTGCGCATATTCATTGTGAGCTTGCAATACGAGAAGCCCGGTTGCGAACGTTTGGTATGCCGGATAGATGGTGGAAAACGTATTGAACCCAGACCCAACCCAGCGATGGTCCAGGAAAATGTGATAGCACGCCTTGGCGATTTGGAGGCGATCAAAGTAACTCATATCGTGCGCGCCAAGGCGGGAGAAACTCTGGGCAAGCACCCCCCAATTGGTAAGAAAGCCGAACCCAAGCAACACGGCGATCCCGTATAGCAGAAGGATGCGGGCGCGGCGCTGCTGGCGCAAATTGCGCCAAAAAACGAACAGAGTGAGGGCCAGTTCGAATGCCAAGGCGAGAATCCCGCCGCGTGAATGTGCAATCACCACGGAGGCGAACCCAAGCGCCGGCGCGATACCGCGCCGCATCCATGTAATCCAATCGGGATCGCGCGATTTCTGAGGGCGGCATGCGACCGCGATCGCGATCGGGAGCAGCAGAACTATGCAGCCTGCGTAATGGTTGTGGTAGACGTAGGGCCCCACCGGTTCGGCATAGCTGGCGTTGTGGAACCAGTAGATTTGTTTATTCGCGCTGAAATATTGAAAAATCGCCTCAGTAGCGACGAGGCCCGTGAACAACCACAGGATCCAAGCGAGGCTGCTTATCTGGTTGCTGTCGCGGCCGGCATTGTACATCAAATAATACACGCAGCCACAGCCGGCAAGCTGGATGAATTCGGTGAGGGTTGCGCCGGGGTAGACCGACAGATGGAGGAGCCATTGCGCAATCACCAGAGCACCGAAGGCGCCCATAGGCAGAAGAAGCGCGCTAAAGGCCAAAGTCTGGCCGCGCAGGAGCCGCTGCCACAGGAACGCCAACAACCCGGCAAAAAGCGCGCAATCCACAGGAGCCCAAACATAGCTGTATGCGCCGCCAAAGCCGATGACGGCGGCCAGCGTGGGCACGAGCGCAGCCAGCGTGACCCAACTCGGAATGTTAGCGGGCGCGGCACGTCCGCGCTCCACAGCCGCACCCGTGCTCATGAACCGGCTCCGGCGGCCCTACTTAGCGACGATTTCGACAATGACGAAGTCGGTTCGATGTGGAGGCCGCGCAAGAAAACGTGCCCCTGCAAAAGCGGTGAACCCGTCG
Source organism: Terriglobales bacterium (assembly GCA_035606395.1). Taxonomy (GTDB): domain Bacteria; phylum Acidobacteriota; class Terriglobia; order Terriglobales; family SCQP01; genus SCQP01. The sequence continues at coordinate 6,862 of DATNFK010000060.1, forward strand.
GTCGGTCATAGTCGAATTCCACGCGCACAATGTAAATGCCGGCGGGAACAGTGAAGGTTCCCGTATTCTCATGCCATTCGCCGTTTAGTGCCGCCTCTGCGGAAGCGAGCACGATGGGGCGAGGGCCGGGCGCCGTGACTGTCAGATGCACGCCGGAGCCGACTGCAGTCGAGTCAAGTCGCGAGGCAAAAGTGTAGCGATATGCGTTCCCTGTAGATATGGCCATCCACTGACCCATTAAGGGCACATGATCGGGCTGATCGCCTGGTAGCAACCAATCAACAATGTTGCCGCTGCTGGCGCCGCTCGCCGGCAGGAGGCGAAAGGTGGGTTCGTCCCGCTGCCAGGCGAACCCGCCCAGGTCGGGAAATTGAAAATTCGAATCGGTAATTGCGCCGACATTGACAGGGACGGCCGGAATGATCCCAACCTGAACAGCGTGGTTCCATACCGCCATGGCAGCAGCGATCGCAACGTGGCCGGGAGCGGCGCCAGCGAGCCTTTTTTTACCGGGGATTGGCTGGATGCGCGAAGGAGTGGGGGCGGGATCTTGCGTCTCGGTCGCGAGGGCTACTTTCTGCCAGGCAGTCACCAAATCCAGCGCCGCACGCTTACAGTCCTCGTGTTGGTAGAGGGGGCAATCGAGACGATTCCATATTTCCGTAGCTGCGCCAAGCTGATGCATTTGTATCATGAAATCAATGGCGACGCTGCCGACGTCAGCCCTGCTGCGGGGAAGTATTCGTAAAATCGGCTCGGGGTCATCGCCTTGCAAATGAGCAATGCTCTGGAGGGCAAGCATCACTTCGCCGGGTGGGGCGATGAGCATGGCAGCTTGCATTTCACGCCAGAAACCAGCCGAATCACCCAAAAGAAAGGCCAGGTTGGCCGCTTCAAAATGCGCATCGTAGCCGGTATTCAGCTGCGCCGCGCGATTCCAAGCGTCTTGCGCAGCGCCAATCCGGCCCAATTGATAGTCTAAAAGTCCTAAGGTCTGCCAGTTTTGCCAGTTCATCGGGTCTATTTGCGTGGCTCTGGCCGCCAACAGGGAAGCTTTGGCAGGATCGGTAGTGCTCAAGCCGCTCGCCTGCAATTGCCAGGGCTGGCTTAGATCAGGCCGCATCCGAATCGCCAGGTCCAAGTCGGATTGGGCCGCTCCCCCGGGTAAATCCTGAAGTTTTAGCACAGGCTGCAGGGCCGCGTCCATCCGAGCCGTCCGCACCGCCGCCACGCCAAGGCCTGCCAGCAAACCAGTCACAAGCAGCGTGACCACCCATTGCGCGAGCCGCATCAGCCCTCTTTTTTTTTGCACCATGCCAGAAAAGCGACTCAGCGGCCGTTCAATTTCAAAACGGCGCCAACGGTTCGCAATAAGATCAGGATGTCACGCGAGAGCGACCAGTTGCGAATGTAATCGGCATCCATGTGAGCCCAGACTTCGAAACTCGTAATTTGATTGCGCCCGCTGACCTGCCAGGGGCCGGTAATGCCCGGTTTCATTGAAAGCCTGCGCAAATGCTTATCGCCGTAACGGACGACTTCTGATGGCAGCGGCGGACGCGGCCCCACCAACGACATGTCGCCGCGAAGCACATTGAACAATTGCGGTAGTTCATCAATACTTGCCTTGCGCAGCCAGCGGCCCAAGCGTGTCATGCGGGGATCGCGCGCCATCTTGAATACCGGGCCGGTCATCTCGTTGTTAGCCTCCAACGCGGGCTGCAGCGCCTCGGCGTTGTGCACCATTGAGCGAAACTTGTAGATCTTGAAATGGCGACCACGGCAGCCATTGCGGACCTGGGAAAAAAGAACCGGGCCGCGGGAGTCCAATTTGATCGCCACCGCCGTGAGGAGCATCAGCGGTGACAACAGAATGAGGCTGGCCACCGAGATCAGAATGTCAATGCCGCGCTTGGCCACCAGTGGCCAGGACAGATCGGGCGAAAACGAATAGGTTAAAACAGCCTCGGAGCCGATGTGATCTACATAGACGTTGCTGTATTCATCAAGCCAGTCGGCATGGATCTGCAAGCGAGTGCCAGTCGTCTCGCAAAGTTGGACCGTGCCTTGGTGCAGCCGGTTGGTGGCTGAGTCGGCATTGGCGAGAACGGAGCTAAGGATTACGGTGTCCACAGCCAACTCGCGAATGGCGCGGCTCAGGCGTTCTATCGCCATCGCGGTGTCCTGGGACGCGAAGGTGGTGATTATTTCGAGAACCCGCCAGTTGGGCGAGGAGGAGATCTTGCGCGCCAGGCTTTGACAACGATTAGAATCGCCGACGATTACGAGGCGGTGGGGTGATCGGGCACTTTGTCTCTGACGCCACAGATTATCGAATCCGTGCACTGTCAACAATCCCGCGGTGAGAAACCCGCCGTAAAAAAGTAACATCGGCCGGCTAACTTCGTTTCCTATGCGAAGCAGGAACAAGCATGAAATCAGCAAAAACTCCGCGACGATTATGGAACGAAGCACCGCCGGAAGCACCGAGGAACTGCGGCCGTGGCGGTTGCCAATCTGGGCCAACCCGAGGGTGAGGACAAACAGGGCGGCGCAGGCGATGCGCGTGACATCGTTCATGGCCCCGTGCAGGGTTGGAAGAACGGAGCGCGCGGAAGCGGCCAGGAGAAATGCGGCCACGCCCATGGCAAGATCAATGGAAAGGACAATCTGGCGATTGAGGCGATGCTCGCGGCGGGAATGCATCGGCATTCCTGGCCGGGGCACGTCCGGCGCTAGTTGACGCTTAGTTCCAGTGGCATTCATAAGAATCCGTAATTTTGGGGGGCATGGGCGAGCTAGTGAGCCGCCAGCACGTGCTAGCCACGCAGAACGTCGGCAATCCGTAGCGCGGCCTTGCCGTCCCAGAGTGGTGGCGGGGTGGCGGGTGAAACGGGCTGACGGATAGCTTGCTCCCAAGCACGCACGATTCCGGCCGCGGAGGTGCCAGCCAAACGATTGGTACCGTGGGTCAAGGTGATGGGGCGCTCGGTGTTGTCACGCAGAGTGAGGCAGGGGATTTGAAGGACCGTAGTTTCCTCCTGAATACCCCCGGAATCGGTCAGCACTGCGCGGGCAGAGGCGAGCAGTTGAACAAAATCCAGGTAACCCATTGGCTCGACGAAACGGACCCGCGGGTGGTCCAGGCCCAATTTGCCCAACGCGTGCCTGGTACGTGGATGGACCGGAAAAACCAAAGGCATCTCGGTGGCAATATGAATCAGCGCCAACCAAAGCTCCAAAAGCGGAGCCGGTTGATCAACGTTTTCAGGACGATGCAGGGTGAGAACGGCATACTGGCCGGGCGCCAGAGCGAGCTTCTCCAGAATTGACGATTGGGAACTGAGAGCGCGGCAGGCCAACAGACTATCAATCATTATATTACCGACGAAGTGGACCCGATCGTCAGGGACACCTTCGCGGCGCAAGTTGTCATTGGCGGAAGCCTCGGTGGTGAAAAAAAGATCAGACACCGCATCGGTGGCGAGGCGGTTGATTTCTTCCGGCATTCTACGATCAAAGCTACGCAGACCGGCTTCAATGTGCGCCACGGGGTATTGCAGCTTTTTCGCCACCAGGGCGCAGGCGAGCGTGCTATTGACGTCGCCGACTACAACGACGCAATCGGGGCGCGTATCCAAAAGCACGGGCTCGAAACGCGACATAATCTCAGCCGTCTGCCGAGAATGGCTACCGGCGCCGGCGGCGAGATTGGCGATGGGCTCGGGAATCTCCAGATCGCGAAAAAAAATGGCTGACATTTCCGAACTAAAATGCTGCCCGGTGTGCACCAGCAATGGGAGAAAATCCGGTTCTCGCGCCAAGACCCGCATTAAGGGCGCTATCTTCATGAAATTCGGGCGCGCGCCGGCAACCAATAATATTTTTTTGATCATTGAACCACGAGAGCTTCAAACCGGGTTGAAACTCGTACGGGAAGCTTTGCGCTGCGCCGACCCAATAGACAGTAGCGCCGCCGCTCGCGTCCGAACTCCGGGTAAAACGGAGTCAGTTCGAGCTTCCAATCCCAATCGGCATCCAAATGCGTTTGGAAATGGGTACCGTTCGCTGAAACGAAGAGGCTCAACTCGTCGGGCCGGACTGGCACCACGTCTGGTGCGAAGTGCCATCGCAACGTGAAGGCATGCATGCCACGCCCTGTGATCTCGTCGTCAATCCGCAGGCCGTGACTGCCCAACTCGACGGTGCGCTTGTGGCGCACGGGAGCACCGGGCCATGCAAATTGCAGTTGACACAAATGTTCGTTGGGCGCGGCCAGCGCGATCGGCCGTGCCCGGCGGCCGAGGCGAAATTCGCCCCAAACATCGCCTTGCTCCAGGCCGTCGACCTGGAGGGTATTGTGGGCGGCTGTGGAGCGGGCATAATGGCGGCGTTGACCAGCTTGGTATTCGAAAACGCCAGTATCCTCGAGGATCGGTTCGCCTTCAAGATCGGCCAGGACTGAACCCAAATCGCAATGCGCGTGCCCCGGCTGCTCGTTGGGGCCGAGAGGTCCGCCATCCACGATCGCGCGCCAGCCCCCGCCCGCGACAACCGCAAAGCCGGAGTCCGGGAACAAGTTAAGGCGGTCGGGTCGAGCCTGGGGTAGCTCACGCCGTCCTTCGAGAAGCCGGGACACTCTTCCAAGAAGCTCACGCGGCGCGGGTGCGATTCCAAGCACCGAATCGTTCATTAACGCGATCGCCCCGTCTCCGCGCTGCATCGCAACGGCGAAGTCCGCCATGCGGCTCAGCGTTTCCTCTAGCCGCAACCGCACGGGCGAGGACAACTCCTCATAGCGCAGCAGGCAGAGACTCTGCACGAAATCCTCCATTACGAGCAAGTGATACATTGGACTGCGCTCATAATGCCCGCCGTCCGGCAATACCTGGCGACGAAGACAAGTATCCAGTGCTTGTAGGGCTCGCCGGCGCCATTGCACCGCCTCTGGTGCTTTGATCCAAGATGCCGCCAAGAGGAGGGCGGCGGCGTTGCGCACCAAATGGTTTCCCCGAAGGTCATATTCAAGCCGCCTGGCGAGAAAGGCGGCTTGCTGGCGAAGGGAGGCGCGGATGGGCGCTGGCCAAGATCGGTCCAGCACCATTTCGGCATAGGCCCAATTTTCAATCCGATTGGAGATGGTGTAGCTATTCCAGGATACCCGCACCGAACGCGCCGTTACGGGATGGGCGGCAATCCAGCTCGTGATCAAGCTTTCCAGGAGTTCAACATCGCCGCCGCGGGCCAAGGGAGCAGCGAAGGAAAATGAATGCAATTGAAATTGCCAAAGCCGGCTCGGTGTCACGGTCGCGGGCTCGGCATCCAAACGCCAACGCCACTCACCGTCTGCAGTTCGCAGTTGGTGTTGTTGGTGCAGGAATTCGACACGACCGGCGCTGAGGCGCTGGCGCCAAAGGCCATCCTGATCCCGGCCGCAATGGTGGGCTGCAAATATATCCAGAGGGAGGCGGCAGGTCGGAACCGCGAGCGGCGCTTCCGGAAACGGACCCAGCCTGGCTTGGATCATGCGATAGGCGCGCCAGGCTAATTGCGCTGGGGCCAATCGCCGCGTTGTTTGCAGCCAACGTGCAATCACGCGCTTACCGTTCCGCGACAAGCGCGTGAGAGAGATTTTCGGCGACGGGCAGCAGGTTGATGGCCCGCAATTCCGTCAAACTTTGCCGCACGGCGAGTGTGGCTGCAGTTGTTCGCAGCAGCGACTCCGGCGCAATCGGCATTGCGCTTCCGGCGCGGAGCGCGGCGACCCATGACTGAATTTCCTCGACATGACCTTTGCCCGGCTTACGTATTTTTTTCTTGCGGCTACCACTGGCTAACTCCGCCCACTGCCAATCCTCGACAATCGCGCTCTTGCCAGCGCCAAAAACTTCAATGCGTTCCTTGCTCATCGACGTGCTGCCAGAGGCGACATAGGTAATGACGCCGACGGCTCCATTCTCCATGGTTAACGTAAGTGCAACTTCGTCCTGGCAGGCGGAGCGGCGGTTCGACGCGGCATAGACGCTGGCGGGTAGAGAATTCGTCACAAACGAAATCCAGTCCACAAAATGGCACGCTTCGCCAACAATTCTGCCTCCGCCCAAGGTGGGACTCTGGATCCAGTCCTCCGCGGGAATAAAGCCGGCATTGACGCGGTAGTGAATGACCAAGCGATCCTCATTGCCTTCGAAGTGCCGGCGCACTGCCAGTGACAGCGGCGCAAAGCGGCGGTTGAAGCCGACCATTAAGCGAGCCTGCGGCACAGAAAGGCAGGATTCGACGCGCGCCAATTCCTCGGCGGAGATGGCCAACGGCTTTTCCACAAAAACAGCTTTGCCGGCTTGCAACGAGCGGCAGGTCAAATCGGCGTGACTGTCGTGGCGGCTGGCGATGAGAATCGCCTGAAGGTTAGCATCGCGCACAATCTCGTCAGAATCGGCAACGACTCGAGCAAAGCCAAATTTTGAAGCGGCGGCATGGGCTTCAAGCGGTCGCCGTGTACAGATCGCGGCTCGTTCGGCCGCCACTTTGGCCAGCGCGGGAAGCAGAACGGCTCGGGCAAACTTGCCTGCGCCAATCATGCCGATTCTGGGCAGGTCATGGGCCTCATGGTGCAATAGCTTCGGCGGAACCGAGACTGGCGTCAAGGTGCTCGCATTCGGATAGCTGAGCAGTAATCCAAGTTGGTTAGGCGCCGGCGCGAGCATCTGAGTGTAGGCTCGCGCACCTTCCTGGATGGCAAAGCGGTGAGTGATCAGGTCGTCGACCCGCACCAGCCGCTTGGCGACCAGATCGAGGTAGGCGCCAATATTGCGCTGTTCGGTCCAGCGGACGTACTCGGCTGGATAATCGTGGCCCAGCTCTTCGTAGTTTGGATCGTAGCGGCCCGGCCCGGTCGAACGCGAAACGACAAATTCCAGTTCCTTGTGGTAGTAGACTTCGCGGGGCAATTCGAGTGGGAACAAACCAACGGCCACGACGCGACCGCGGCTGCGCGCCAAGCGGCCGGCCACGACGACGGGATCGGCATTCGGCGCCGCCGCGGTCACCAAGACAGCGTCGAAATCGGCTTCTTGGGGCGCCGAAAGCGGAGTCCAAATTGTAACGGGTCCTTGTGCAGCCAAAAGACCACCGCGAAACTGGTCGGGATCAAGGCCAGCCACGGTACACCCGGCAGCCAATGCGATTCGGGCGGAGAGCTGGCCAATGAGACCCAATCCAATGACTAAGACGCGCTCGCCAACGACGGCACGGGAAAGGCGAAAGCCTTGCAATGCAATGGCGCCGAGGGTGCCTAGGGCAGCGGCTTCCATTTCGCAACCGGCCGGTACTAACGCGCAGAGATTGTAAGGCACCAGAACTTGCTCGGCATGGACGGCGTAATTGGCGCCGGCACAGGCCACGGCGTCGCCGACCGCAAAAGGGCAGGAGGGATCGCCGACGGCTTCGACGACGCCGGCGCAACTGTACCCGACCGGCTGCAAGCCGCCGACGCGGTTCTGCACCGCCTCCCAGGTCCGCCGCAGCCCCTGGCTGCGAGCCATTCGTTTTACCTTGTCCACCAGGTCGGGGCGGCTGCGCATCAGCTTCAGGGGATGGGCGAGCGAGAGTTCGGTGTTGCTCTTTTCGGTCCCGGCGCTGATCACTGAAAATGCATTGCGGACGCGAACGAAACCCGGTTCGACGCCGATGTTCGGTAGTTCGAGTACTTCAGCTTTTCGGTCGGAGGAATTCCAGCAGAGTTGTAACATGATTCGATGGCTCTTGATAGGAAAGTTGGTTAGGCAACGCCGGCGCGCGCGGCCTTGGTTTGGCCCGCGGGGTGGCCCGTAATCGCCCGCAAAATATCGAGGTAGCGGAGCGCGAGATGATCGCGGTCGAATTGTGCGCGCACGAACTCTCGCCCTTGCGCCCCGAGCGAGCGCGCCCAGTCAATTTCATGGCGGCAGCGCAATATGGCGTCGGTCAGTGAAAGTTGGTCCTGCACGACCAGACCCGCCCGCGCTTGGGCCAGGAGATCGGCGGACACACCCTGCGCCATGAGCAGGATGGGGATCTCCATGGCCATGAGTTCGAACATCTTCGACGGCAGAGCAACTCGAAAATAGGGATTATCATCGAGCGACACCAGCGCCACATTGAGTCCGGCAAGAATTCCCGGCATCATGGCGCGCGGTTGCAGGCCGAAGACTTGGATATTGCGCAGGCCTCTTTGCTGGATCTGGCTCTCGAGGTGGGCGCGATTGGCGCCGTCGCCGATGATGAGGAATCGGACGCTGGGACTTCGGTCGCGCAAGACCTCGGCGGCCGCGAATATGGGGTCGAAGCGTTGGGACAGGCCCAGAGTCCCGACGAAGCCGACGACAAAATGATCGGGAAGGAGCCCAAATTGTTCTCGCAAGGGTTGCACCCCGGGTCGAAACATTGCGGTATCGACGCCATTTGGAACGAGGCTGATTTTCTCCGGCGGAACACCATACTGGGCAGTCAAAATGGGTCCATACGCGGGGCTGACAGTCACGATATGACGAGCATGACGGTAGCCGCACGCCACCCATTGCCGCATTAGCCGAACCATGGCAGAGTCCATGGAGTAGCCGACGCCTCCCAGTTGTTCAGGCCAAAGGTCGCGCAATTCGAACACCAACGGTGTATGGCGCAGGGCTTGAGTCAGCAATCCAGGCAAAAGGTTGAGCGGCTGCGGGCTGGTGGCAATGACTATGTCCGAGCGCTTCAACAGGGGGGCAATGAGTCCGGTCGAGAGCGCGGAGGACATAAAGGCGACGCTGCGCCGTACCGTCCCACGGTTGGCGGCGGGAAGTAAGGGTGCGCGCACAACTCTGACACCATGTTGCCATTCCCGCCGAACCCGCCACCAATGGCCGCGGGAATAGTTCGGCGGCACCTTGCCGTTGGGATGGTTAGGATATCCAGTCAATACGGTGACATCATGTCCGGCTGTGACCCAGCGTTGCGAAAGTTCCGATACCCGCGCCGCTGCCGCCGCGACCTCGGGTGGATACAAATGACTGATGTAGAGAATACGCACTTAATTACCAAACTTTGGCAGAACAAGAGCTAGGCGACGGTAATGACAGACCTGATTTCGCTACGTAGCTCTGCTTCCGAGACACCGTCGAAATAGATGCGGAACCACGCCTCCAACGCCAAGAGCCCCCAGAGATGAACGGAATTGTCGCGGCGACCACTTTCATGAGCGCGACGCAGGCTGGCAATGGCATTGGGCTGAAACATCCCGCGGCGCTCAATCGCTTTGGGCCCAAGCCACTTATCCAATAAAGGACGTAGTTCGGTACTCATCCACCGTTCCAAAGGTGGACTGAAACCCTGCTTCCGATGATTTAAGATGGCAGCGGGAAGGCAGTTGGTCACTGCTTGGCGCAACGGCCACTTGCCGCGGCCGGAGTGTAGTTTGGCGGCGACAGGCAGCCCTAGGGCCATTTCGACCAACGCTGGATCGGTAAACGGGCATCGCACCTCGACCGAGTTTGCCATGGACATGCGGTCGGAATATTCCAGAACGTTACAACACAAAAACGACAAAAGATCCACATAGCTGAGGCGATTGACGCCGTCGAGCGGCGCGGCTTGGGAGTAAAGATGGCGCAGAAACTGGCTTGGGTCGCAACCATTCAAGCTGCTGCGCCAGGCAGGCGTGTAAAGCTTACTTTTTTGTTCGGCTCCGAAATATCCGATCCAGCGAAGGTATGTATCCACCTCCGGCAGGCCACCGAATTCGAGAAACTCGCGCGCGCGGCGGGGAGTGTGCCAACCGTTGGCAGCTTCGGGCATGAGGGTTGATGCGAAACGCAATGTACTAGTTAGCATGCCCGGCAAACGTCGGTACCTTTCGGCCCATTGTGCGCCCTGATAGCGGTAGTAGCCGAGAAAGGCCTCATCCCCGCCGTCGCCCGAAAGCGCCACCGTTACGTGGGGGCGCACGGCGCGTGTCAGGTGATATTGGAGTACAGCGGTGGGATTACCAAAGGGCTCGTCAAAGTGCCGCACAACCTTGGGGAGCCATTCGGCCGCCGAAAACATAACGGGAAGCAAGGTGTGATTTTGAGCGTGTTGCTGCGCCACCGTTGAGGCCAGGGTGGTCTCGTCATAATGCGAATTGCCGGGGAAACTGATACTGAACGCCGACAGAGGCCGGTGGATGTCGGTCGCGGCCAGTGCCACAATGCTGCTGGAGTCGAGTCCGCCGCTGAGGAAGGCTCCCAGAGGCACATCACTCACCAATCGCTTCTGGATAGCCTCGCAGAGAAGCGCGCGAGTTTGGCTAGACGCCTCCGCCGTGTCTAACCGTGGTTGCCGACAGGCTGACTCGATCGGGTCCCAATATCGATTTGACTGTTGCGTCAGTGTCCCGTCAGGTGCAATCGTAATCCGGAGCGAACTCCCGGGCGGCAATTTGTGAATGTCACGAAAAGCCGTCCGGGGATGGGGGAAGTAGAAATAGGTTAGAAAATGATCCAAGCCTTCAGGATCGGGATCGCGGGGAACGACCGAGGCGGCGAGGACGGCCTTGATTTCTGAACCGAAAACCAGGTGCCTGTTGTCCAAATAATAGAAAAGCGGCTTCTTGCCCAGGCGGTCGCGTGCTAGCCATAAACGCGAGCGGCCGCTGTCCCAGAGCGCGAAAGCAAACATGCCGTCAAGTCGATTGAGTAGTGCTTCGCCCCACTCCTCATACCCATGGAGCAACACTTCCGTGTCGGACTGCGAACGAAATTCGTGCCCCGCCTGCTGCAGTTTGTATCGGAGCTCCTGGAAGTTGTATATCTCGCCGTTGAAGGTGACCCAGAGGGTTTCGTCCTCATTGGCCATCGGCTGGGTCGCGGCCGCGCTCAGGTCGAGAATGGCGAGGCGGCGGTGCCCCAGGGTTACCGTGGGCCCCAACGGAGAGGCGCGGAACTGGCGCGCGCCGTGGCCATCTGGCCCACGGTGCGCCAAAAGCTCGGCGGGGTCGCTCGAATATTTGGCCGCGATATTTCCGTAAATGCCGCACATAGGGAGGTACAAAGGGCGCCTATTGGCCACCTAGATCAAATTCTTATTCGGGAACAAATACTTGGACTAGGCCGTAGGTGCATCAAGAACTTTGATTCCGGCGGCGGCAGCGAGCCGTGGGGCAGCGCGGTCCCATGTGAGGTCACCGTGTTTGAGCATTACCCGGCCTTCCGCCACGAGTTCCGCCGCCAGAGCCGGACTCTCCATTAATCTTACAATTGCGTCAGCAAATGCCTCCGGATCGAGGGGGTCGCAATACAATGCCGCCCGCTGACAACTGCCGCGTGCAAAGTCAAGGTCGGATGTAATCATCGGCAGGCCAAAGTGGACAGCCTCACTATATGTCGCCGTCGAGGACTCCAACAGGGAAGGAAGGATTGCAGCATCGGCGTTTGCGTAAAGGCAGGGTAATTGTTCGTATTCGACAAATCCGCGATTGTCGAACATATGTGCCACGCCGTGGCGATCGAGGCTCCGCAGCCAGCGCGACCCCGCCGCACCATCGGCCTTGGCCACGGTAGTGATGAAGCGAATATTGAGAGCCCCTCTTCGCATTAAAGATTGCGCGATAAGAGGTAAGAGTTCAAAATTTTTGTGCGAGTAATAACGCGATAGCATGAGAAGGCGGTACGCTCGTGACGGAACTTTCGGCAACGGTACGAGACGCTGGGCGTCCACGGCGTTTCCCACAACCTCAATCTTGGCGGCCGGCAATGCGAAGCGGGCCTGCAGTCGCTCTGCTACGACTGGGGTTTGCGCAATTAGGGTCGTGCAGTTGCGGGCGCAACGCGCGAACAAACGCTCTTCCCACGGTAATCGCAAGCGAAGGCTAAACGGCAGGCGGCGTCGCGCCTCACAATCACCGTACGCATAATAAGAATTCTGCAAGAGAACGGAATGTGGGCACTCTGTGTGAGCTGGACCAATACTCCCCAATGTAAATAGGACACGCGCGCGGAGCCTTCGGCAAAAGCGCGGCAGCCAGATTTCGTCATATCCGAGGCGCCGCAATCCTTTCATGCTGAATGGCGCCACATACACAGGTTGAAGATGGTGTGACCAGGTCAGCGAGCGAAATCCGGGCTGGTCGGGCACAATGGCCATGGTGTCGATGGCGCGAGGCGCCAGCCACCTCAGGAAGTTTTGCGCCAAGGTAGCGCCACCGCCGGCATAGGCGTTGGCTGCATTAATGACAGCCCAACCATCGCGCGGACGGTCGGCTTCTTGATGCCGCGGCGCGATGGCCGCGTGCGGGAGGAGCTCGGTCATTGCCTAGGCTGGAACAATTGGAAGCTTGTCAACTAGCCGCACATTTGGGCTCGTCAACCGATGCAGTGACATGACGATGACGACGAAAAGAAAAAATACAACCAACCCCTTATACAGACTGAAAGTTTCGTAGAGCCACGTGCGAAACGACATAGCGACCATTATGCAATAGGTGGCGTAAAGCCATCCTGAACCAGACCGCACACACAAGTTTTCCAAGCAGGCGAGCACCGCACCAAACATGAGGCCTATTGGGAGAAGGCCCCACAGTCCGGCATTGAGGTATGCCTCCGCGACGGGAGTAACGCCACCCAGGGTGGGCAAGTCATAGTGGCCAAAGAGGTCAGCGACGGAGGCGGGACGATTGGGATCCAGCGCGAGAGGAGCGGTTCGAGCGAAAAATTCCAGATAGCTTTTGCCATACATGTAATGGAATTGGCCGCTCTGTTGAAGATAGATGGCATCGGTGGTGGTTAACGCAGCAGGACCTAATCCGCCCAATGTGGGTAGGCTTTCAAGCGAAGTGGAGACAGTGTAGCTGATGAGGCCTCCTTGATGAAGATCGAACGCTGCGATCTGGCGATAGAAGCCCCAAAACGTGAATAACGGAATAAGGACGAGTACGCCAACCGCGGCGACCCTAGCCTGCGATGAAAAATTGCGGTTTCGGACGAGCAATAAGAGGAGGAGGGCGAAGAGAACGTCCACACGATTACCGAGCAGGAGCAGCACCACGCACTCCCCCGCCCAGAGCGCATTCATGGCAATGCGGCGACTGCGACCCCAGTGACTCAGTTCCACCGTCAGGAGCGCCATGTTCGCTATGACGGCGTACATGCCCGAATAAATGAGGGCATTGCCAGTGCTTTGACCGTATTGGGCCGATAGAATAGTACGACCGCCCATTTCCGAATAGAAGCTGATCAGGCAAAAGCTCCAGAGGGCGAACAGTACCCAGCGAGTGGCTGCGGAAAGAGAAACAGGCGTATAGTCAGAGCGAAGGCCGCGCTGCCGGATAAGGAGCAACCATCCCGCGCAAAGACCTAGGACGAAAATGAAGGTGCTTACCGCCGCCATGAAGAGGAGCGAGTTGATTTGCGAATCGGGCGAGAACAAGGAGCCGGTGAGGTAGGCGTGTAGACCAAGACTCCGCAATGTCAGCACGAGAATGCAGTCGAGACCGGGAGCCAAGGTGAGCAGGAGCGCCAGCAGGATGAGCCAGCTCCGCAGGTTGCGGAAAGCGGCGGCGAGCATGGCGATGGTCATTGCCGCGAGGAAGTACATTGCCTCCAGACGGCCGTAAATCGAAATAGGCAGAAGGGTCAGCAACAGGGCGCCTGCGATCTGGGAGGCCGGTAGGAGTTTCATTGCGGCGCTTGGTGGCTGGAATGGCGGTGCGGCAGGCGGGTCATGAGGCGCCCCGGAACTTGGGCGGCATAAAGCGGGGAGGCAAGGGCGAACCCCGAAACCAATCGTTCGCATTAACGGTCGGTGGTGGGCGCAGTGGTTTCCCGCTTACGAGCAAACAGAAAAATGGTGTACTGCCAGCGCGCGGGAGCAAGCCTCAGATAGAGAAACTCGAGCAAGTACGACCAAGTAGAGCGGCGTAGATAGACCGGTTCGGCCTCGTGGTGCTGCACCGTCGCAACAAACTGGTGCTTTTTGAGCAAACGCCGGAGCGCCGCACCGCGGTTGCAGCGGTGAAGGGTGGCAAATACGTCCGCTTCCTTGCGGCCCGACCCGAGCTTGCGCAGCAAACCGGCGTGCATGCGGTTGGGAACGATTCGCGAGGCCAGCCCCAAAGGACTTGCGGCGTTCGTAGTCCGCGCCGCCAAAACGCCATCGGGTTTGAGCACGCGGGCACATTCGGCGAAAAAGCGGTCCGGCTCCGCCACGTGCTCCAACACCCAGTCAGCCAAGCACAAATCGATGCTCGCATCGGGCACGGGCCATGTGTCACCACGCAAAAGAAAGAAGGCATGAATGAAAGGATTGCGCTCGGCATCGGGGTCGGGGTCGAGACCAATAACCCGGGAACAGTGGGGCTTCAGAATGCGCAGATGCCGGCGCAATGCAATCGAATCGTCGGCATACTCGCCGCGACCGCACCCAATATCCAGCACAACCGAGTCCGGCCGCAGCAGCGAGTGAACGCGGGAATAAAAAGCGACGGTGCCATCGCGCCGCGTGTAGCCGCCGAAGTCGTATTCCGGAAAGCAAACACGTTCGATCCAAGTTCGTTTGATCATGAAGTAGCGCGGTCCGCGCGGGCGCTGCGCAGCGCTGGGTGCGCCGGCGGCGGCACAAGTTATGGGAAGCGATAGGCGGCACCGAGAGTGATCAGCTGTCCAAGATCGAGCAGTGCGGTGTTCAAGGCCGCCCGCTTGCCGTCCTCCGGAACGTAAAGGATGTCACCGGCTTGCAGCAATGGATTGGGGGCCTTATGGTCGAGAATGCGATCGAGGTTGACCGGCAGTTCGCGACGGGAGCCATCATCGAGGGTGCGAATAATTTCCGAGTTGCGCCGATTTGGAGTGGACTTCATGCCTTGAGCCAACGCGATGGCTTGGATTACACCGATCGGCTCCCCCATGCGCAACGGGAATGCGCCCGGCTTGACAAAAGCTCCCACGACATAGATTTGCTTGGCAGGGACCACCGTAACGGTCTCGCCGCCGACCAGCAGTGGATCGCTGTCAGCCGCATGGACGGTGAGTAACCTGTCCAAGCTATAGGAAGTGACACCCTCGCTACTGGAGACGATGACTTGATCGCCAGCCTGGTCGCCTAGACCCCCGGCGCGCGCGAGCACCTCGAGCATCCGGAGCGGGCGGGCCGCCTGTATCGTCGTGGGGTTCTTGACCGCGCCGGAGACCACCACCGGTTTACTTTCGACCTGGACGACGACGACCTGCACGGCGGGAGAGCGCGCC
The DNA here is from genome assembly GCA_035606395.1 of Terriglobales bacterium. Classification (GTDB taxonomy): domain Bacteria; phylum Acidobacteriota; class Terriglobia; order Terriglobales; family SCQP01; genus SCQP01. The sequence goes on from DATNFK010000060.1 coordinate 22,098, forward strand.
AGTCCTTCGCTCACCAGTTCATCCGCGATCAAACGCTGCAATTGGGGCGCGGTATTTCCGGCTGCACGGAACGGTTTACGTAGAAACGGCAGCGTGATCGTGCCATCCGCGCTGACACGCAATTGGCGGGTCAGTTCCGGCATTTGGTATACAAAGACCGACAGCAGATCGGTATCGCCGATCAAATAGCTGTCGGGGGCGGCGGGAGCGACCAGATCGGCGACCGCGTTGTTGGGCAACGCCAAGGGGGGCGGCGGCAGGGTTGTTAGCTGCGGATTTTCGGCGGCGGATGTAGCCGCAGCCTGTGCCCGGAGTAAGGAGGGATTCAGGCACGCCCAGCCCAGCAGGAGCAGCCAGGCAGCGCAATAGGCGCTCAGCGCGGTGGAACGACTAATTGGCACTATTGTCGGCGTCATTGTGAACCTCCTCATCGGCATTGTGGTATGCATAACCATATTCGTAATAGCTGTAGTAGGAATCGAGTTTTTGCGAGGCGCTATTGAGCACAGTACCGAGCAGATTGACGCGTGCGGCGCGGAGTTGCCGGAGCGCGCCCGCCACGAATTGGCGCTCGGTTTTTCCGGCGCGGACCACCAGGAGCGTCGCGTCGGCAAGATTGGTCGCCACCAATGCATCGGCAAAACCGAGTACGGGCGGACAATCAAAAAGGACATAGTCAAATCGTTGTCGCAGCTGCTCAAGCAGATCGCCCAGACCTCGGTGCATCAGTTCGCCCGGGTTGGCGGGTGAGGGGCCGGCGGGAATCAATGAGAGATTGGGGACGCCGGGGGCTTCCACGAGAATCTGATCCAAGCCGTACTGGGCGCGCAATAAGGACGACAAACCTCGCCGATTCTGTACTTTGAACAGGCGATGCACGTTAGACTTTCGCATATCAGTGTCAACGAGCACAGTGCTGCGGCCGAGGCTAGCGAAGGCACAGGCGAGATTGGCGGACACGGTGCTCTTGCCTTCTCCGGGGAGGGAACTGCAGATGGCCAGCGAATTGATTTCCTGCTCGCGTGCCAACAAGATCGCGCTGCGCAGGGTCAGAATTCCTTCCCGGAAGGGCGAATGGGCTTGCGCGTCGGCGTCCGGGTCCGCCGCGGAGCCACGTTCCAGAAGGTGGGTGGTATAGGCAGCTGGAGTCAGGCCGGTGCGCATGCGGTTGGTGACGAGAGGCAACGAAGCCAGCGATCGGGCGCCAAACCAGTGTTCGACGTCGTCAGGACTGGCCACTGTCTTGTTCACGCTACCAATCGCGATCGCCAGGCCCACGGCAAGCAGGCTGGAGAAAAAGAATACGATAATGGCAGTCAAGAGCGGGCGCGGATAAACGGGGCGATCGTCCGGTTCGGCAGCGCTGATGACACGCAGGCTCTCGGTTTGTAGATTGGCGGCCACCTCGGCATCCTGGATGCTTTGCTGCAGTTGATAATACAACTTGGTAAAACTATCCGCCGCCGCTTGCAAGGAGTGGTAGCGAATCGCCTTTAGATTAAATACGTCCATGCGCTGCTTTTGAGAGTTCAACTCACCACTGAGCAAATTCTCGAAACCGACGGCGCTGGCATATTGCGAGTTGATTTGACTAGCCAGATGTTGTTCCTGAGTCTGCAAGACGGCCTCGTCGTTTTTGACCAGCTCTTGCTGCTGACGGTAGAGCGGATAATTGGGCCCGTACACCTGGCTCATGCGTCCCAAGTCGCGCTGATCATTTTGCAGACGAGTGTAGAGGGGCAGCAACTCCTTTCCAGTATCCGAAGCCGCAAGAGCATCGAGATTGCCGGACTGAATCGTTTGCTCATCGGCCTGCAATTGCATGCGCTTGGTCTGGGCAGTGCCGAGATCCTGGCTGATCTGCGATAGCCGGGATTGCATGATGTTAGTCTTGGAATCCGGGTCAAGCACGTCGTTAGCGCTCTCATATTTGACTAAGGCTTCCTGACTGCTCTCCATCTCGGCGTTGAGGCTTGACAACTGCGCGCGCATCGAATGGGTGGAGGCCATGAGCGCATTCACCCGGGTTTCGGCGTCGTGTTGTATAAGGCTCCCCAAAAGGCTGTTGGCGACCTGCGCCGAGAGCTGCGGATTCAATGATCGGAACGAGACCCGGAGAAGGTAGGTATCAAGCGGCTGGTCCACGCCAATCAAGCTCGTGACCTTGGTGAGGACGCGGTTTGTCTGGTCCGGAGAAAGGGCAGCGTCTCCGGAAGCGAGCTGCGCGGGCCTAAACTCCTGGTTTTGATAAAGATGCAATTCGTTAATGGTTCTGGACACAACCGCGGGGCTGGTTAAGACACGGGCCTCCGTCGTGAGGAGACGACTATCGCTGGGAGGCGTGCTATTTTGGCTGTTGCTCGCGTCCACCGCGGTGCGCTGGCCGGAGGGATCAATTCGGAGCACCGCCGTCGCTTCATACTGTTTCGGCAACGACAGCGAGACGAGGGTCGCGATGGCGGTCGCCAGCAGGACGAAGGTTGTGATTTTCCAATGGTGGCGTCGAATTAATCCCCAATAAAAAGAGAGCGACATTCCGACGAAAGGACCGTCCGCATTCTCAGTGGGACCGATTCGCGGCAGAAGCGGAAAATCCTCGGACGCGAGAGGCTGGCCTTCAAGAAGTGCTTTGTGCATGATTATCGATTAGATCCCTGCGCGCGCGGCGCGCGAGTTCGGTTGGGGTTCGGCGCGACCTTTGCGGGCGCATTCGAACGGGTTTCAGCTACATCCCTCCGCCAGTGGCGCCGGCAGCACGAGTGGATTTTTCCGCCATGCTCGCGCGGAAGCCCAAGCCATCAGCGCCGTTCGCAGCATGGCGGTAATGACCAACGCATAGGCGGCGCCCACGATTCCATCGTGCCGAACCAACCGGAAATCGAGGCCGAGGGCGGCAACGCCGCTGGCGATTTCGGGTAACAGCAAGCATTTTGTGTGACCGGTTACCATAACAGAAAGAACATGCATCTGAGACCCATTTTGAATGAGGGAGCCGATTGCGATGATCACAACGATCGCCACTGTATCGCTGTATTGGGGTCCCAGCAGCAAGTGTACCGCCAGGCGCCGAAACGCAGCGAGCAGCATGACGCCCACAAGACCGAGCCCCCAGTAGGTGGCGTGGGTCGCCAACAATAGCCTTCGAACACGCACCAACGAGCCAGCCTGAACACCCCGCGCCATTTCGTGGTACAGGATGGGAGCGGCGAAGCTAATGCCCAAAACCGATAGCGATTGAAAGATGACTACGCCCAATTGCGCCGCGCCGATATAAAGACCTGCCGCATAGGTCGAGATGACGAGTGCCACGATCCAGCGATCGGCGAAGCGCTGGCCCCAGACGCAGGCACTGATGGTCGCCCAAGGCGCGGCGAACTCCCACATGTGAGCTCGGGTCGCGGGGTCTTCGAAACCGGGCCCCATCTGGACAAAAGAAGGCATCCGGCGTCGCATGATCCGTTCCGCGATTTGGCCGGTAAAGGCAGAAACCAGAATCAGTACGACGACAGCGACAACCGCAATACGGGGGAAATAAGCCAACGCAATGAAGCAAATAAAACAGCGACCCCAGCTATCGGCACCGTAGACAAAGGCCATGGTGCTCCTCAGTCTTCCGACCGCGGCAATGCCCATCCAGTATTCCCGGCGCAATTCCGCCGCTAACAGCAGACTCACTCCCCAGGCCAGAAGGGCGTATCCGTGGTAGCCGAGATACCAGGCACTCAAGCCTGCCATTAAGGACGCCAGCAACGCGAGCACGGCCAACCGCCCCCAGTAACCGCGGACCGCGCGAAAGGGACCAATACTGACTTGGCCGTGGGCGCCGGTCGGCGCCAATCGAATGGCGCCTTGAATAAAGGGCATGAAAAAAACTTGTTCCAGCAATTGCACGGCGGCGCTGAACAGGCCGAAGACTCCGTATTCGGCAGGATACATCCGTGCCGTCAGCAGCTTGACCAGGGCGATTTGGCCGCTGATCTGGAGGCCCATCGCGGCGATGGTCCACAGCAATTCGGCGCGCCTGCGCCGGTCATTGAGATTAAACCAGGCGCGCGCGCGCAAGCCGCGCCACAACCGCGCTGCTGTCACAGAATCGGACGGCTGGGAGGCGCCAGCCGCGGCAATGGCAGTTTTCACGAGCGCCTCGAGCGAATACTCGGAGGGCAGCTGAAACCGCGGGCGCTGGGTCTAGGCGCAGTCAAGGTGGATGTCGGTTTCCGGTGCCCGCCAAAGCCGAGGTTGCTGGAGCGAACCGGCGCCCGGCACACGGGGCAAAGCGCGGCGCAGGAGGGATCGCAGCAACGCCGGGATGGCCAGGGCGGAGTTGGCACCATGCCGCCTCGGAATATTAAAGAAATTGCGAGCGGCACGGGGCCGGCCTAGGAGAATCGCCTTCACCATGTGCAAATAGCAGGTTCCCGCGAAATGGCGTGAAATTGCCTTACTAAGTCCGTGCTCGTCCAACTGCAACCGACAGCGCCGCGCCAATTCGAATAGGTCCTTCATGGCCGTCCCTGACTCCCAAAGGCGGCTGCTCTCGCTATGGGGATGCAGGCTCACCTCACATGCAGGTTCGAGGCTTATACCCAGATCACCGTGCGACAGAAGCCGAAACCAATACTCGAGATCACTGGCGCAAACGAAACTCCCATCAAAAAAACCAGCTTGCCGCACCGCCCGTGCGCGCATAAGAATCGCGGAGGGAAGGTTGAGCGGATTGGCTTGCGAGAGCGCATAGAGCCAAAGTAAGTTGGCAATCGCCGTCCGGCCCTCGTAAATGCCCTCAGCCAAGTAGCATCCTTGCAAAATGCGGGAACGTCCGTTCGGAAGCCGCTCGATGCTGGGGCTGCACAGCAGCGCCACCTCGGGATGCGCATCGAGAAGAGCGACTTCGCGTTTGATTGTGCCGGGCGCGAGCTGGTCATCGGAACAGAGGATGCGAATATATTCACCATTGCATAGTTCCAAGCAGCGGTTGAAATTCCCGATGATGCCGAGATTTGATTCGTTCTTTACGCAGCGGAGGCGGGGATCATCAAACGAGGTCGCCACGTCCCAGGTTGAATCGGTAGAGCAGTTGTCGACGATCAGGATCTCGAGACTCTGCGCATCCTGGGCCAAGGCAGAGTGCATGGCGCGGCTGATCAATGCCGGCCGGTTCCGGACGGGAATGCAAATGGTGACGCGGGGCGGAGACGAATGCTGTGAGGACTCCGGCCGGGACGCCGCCATTATGTGCTTTCCATCGCGGTGGGCTGGACGTGCGGTTCCATGGCATCCATCCCGCGCCCGAATGCGAGCTTGGGATAAGCGTTGGCCCCGGGAGCGATCATCACCTGGAGCAAGGCGGCTGACGGCTCGTTTCCGGACCAGAGCCAATGCATGGCGGCGGGAATCTGCTCAGGAGCCTCGATCGTGAGGGAGGGAATCCCATAGGCCTGGGCGACACGGCTGAAGTCAGGGGCTGAGTAGCCCCAGAGCGTGGATTGGTAGCGGCCCTCAAAGTAGCTTTCCTGAAATTGGCGGACCATGCCATGGCATTGGTTGTTCAGCACGACGATCTTTAACGGGAGCCCCAATCGCACGACAGTCTGCAGTTCCTGGATATTGCATTGGAAGCCACCGTCGCCAGCAATCACCACAACCGGCTGACCGGGCAGGGCCACGCTTGCGCCAATCGCGGCGGGCAAGCCAAACCCCATTGACCCCATGCCGCCGGAGGTCAAGAACCTTTGCTCTGGCCCCAACCGGAGCGACTGAGCGGCCCACATCTGGTGCTGGCCAACGTCAACGGCAAACGCAGCCGCCGATTCCGAGGCCCGCGACAATTGGTGCATAAAGGTATTTGGGTTTATTCCCTCGACACCATCCAGTTCCATAGCGTCGGGCCAACTTCGGCGCAGTTCGTCGATTTCCGCCTGCCACGAATGCAGGCTCTGGTGAACCGTAGATTCGGAAGCATTGAATTCGGCTTCGAGCAGCGGGAGCGCCGTTGCCAGATCGGACACTATCGCGCGGCAACCAACAACGCGATTGTTCATTTCGCCGGGCTCACAGTCGACGTGAAAGATGGGCCTGGTGCCCTTGAACCCCACCGTGTCGGCACCCGTCTGACGCACATCGAGGCGGCTGCCGAGCACGAGCACACAGTCGCTGCGATGGAGCGCGAGGTTGGCCCATCGGTTGCCGTAGCTCCCGATGAGGCCGACGTTCAAGGGGTGGCCGGCGGGCAACACATCGCCACCCATTAGGGAGTGCACCACCGGGATGGCAGCTGCCGTCACGAAAGCGCGGAAAGCATTGATGGCGCGGGCTGACCGAATGCCACCGCCGGCAAGAATCAGGGGGCGTTGCGCGTGAGCAAACGCCTCACGAATCTCGGCGCACTGCGCGCGCGCCACGCTGGCGCAGGGCGATGGCAACGGCGACAAAGCGAAATCGTTGCCGACGTCGAGTCTTTGGATATCCATCGGAATGTCAACGAGCACTGGTCCCGGTCGCCCGGAGGTGGCAAGCGTCCACGCCTCTTCCAAGATTCCCGTAAGATGATCGGCCTCGCGAACACGCCACGCCCGCTTAACAATGGGCTGGACCATGGCAACAATATCCGTCTCCTGAAAACCGAGCTGCCGGATGGCGCGCGCTCCCTTTTGCTCGTCGCGGTTGACCTGGCCGGTGATGAAAATGGCGGGGCTCGAGTCAAAATAACAGCTGCCGATACCGGTAAGGAGGTTCGTCGCACCCGGCCCGCTGGTCGCGAAAGCGATCCCCGGAAGTCCTGTGATGCGCCCGAAGGCGTCAGCCGCGAACGCGGCGCCCTGTTCATGATGCATGCTGACTATACGGATCTGCTTGGCGCGACCGAGGGAGTCGAGCAGGTGCGTGATCATGCCGCCGGAGAGCTCGAATACGGCAGTGATGCCTTTTCGCGCCAGCCACGCCGCGATGTAATCGGCTGATGTCATGCGTTCACTTAGAGGTTCCTTTGCGTTTCGGTTGCGTGCGCCCTGACGGTTCGTGCAATGGCGTCATCGAGGCTTACGGCAGGGGAATAGAAGGCATGCAGCCGGGTAATATCCGGGATATAGCGGGAGTGGGCGGCGGTTTCATCCTTCCCCGCCGGGAGGACTTTGACCGGTACGCCGCCCACGTGCCGGGCAATGGCGCGGGCCAATTCCAGGATGGAGACTACTGGTTCGCCGGAACCAACATTAACGATGTCACCGGCGCGACCCCGAAGCAGGAGTTTCCAAAGGCAGATTGCGAGATCGGATGAGTAACAAAATGTCCGCAGCGCACTGCCGTCGGAATCGAGCCGAATTTGGCCATCGCGGATTGCCTGACACAGGAAATTGGGCGCGGCAAAGCTCGCGTTCAGGCTTTGGTATGGGCCGAGGAAACAGAACAGCCTGGCGACGACTGTATCAACCGCGGAGGTCTGACATAAGAGTTCCGAATAGCGCTTCGCCTCTGCATAGCAGGCGGAGGGACTACCGAGGTGGGGCGAACCCGTATAGGATTCCGGAATGGCGGCGAGATGGCTGGGTTGTTGGCCGTAGACGGCGCCACTGCTGATGTATAAAATCCGCTGGGCTGAGGCGCGCTTGGCATACTCCACTACCTGGCGGGTGAGGTCCGCGATCGATACCAGACAACCGTGCGCGTCTTGCCTGTAGCCGGCGGGGTCGGCGGGAGAGGCAGCATGGATGATGAAATCGGCGTCGCGGTCAATGACTTGGCACAGATCGCGACCCGGCGGCCAGGCAATCCATGGGGTTGCATCGGTCTGAAAAAGAGGCGCGAACCGCCGCCGCGCGGCCGCGGGGGAGCGTACCGGAAATAAAAGTGTACACGGATTTGACTGGGCGGCGTTCCAGGCACAGATGCTCTCGACCAGATAAGAGCCCACGAAGCCGCTGGCGCCGGTGACCAGCAAGGTCCTCCCGCACAGGAGCCGCAGATCGGCGGAACAGGCGGCAAGAATCGATTCCGTATCTTCCCTTACTACCGCGGCAGCGGCCGCCGGCGGGGGAGCGGGCGCGGCGCTAATGGCAGGCCGCATTTGATTTTCCTCGATCGAAAGCGGCGAACAGGCAGCGGGCCATGTGATCCAACATTTCATGGGTGAGCCCGGGGAAGACGCCCAGCCAGAAAACTTGCCGCATGACCCGATCCGTCGCGGTCAATGCTCCGGAGACACGGAATGTACGGCCCTTGAAATAAGGCTGTTGGATCAAATTGCCGGCGAAAAGCAGGCGGGTGGCCACGCGAGCCGCTTCGAGGCGGCGCACCAGTTGATCGCGGGACAGAGGCGCGGTTTCGCGCAGCAGTACCGGAAAGCCAAACCAAGCGGGATCGGCGCCCGAGGTGGCCCGAGGTAAGATGAGGAATTCCTCCAGAGGCGTCAAGGCTTGACGCAGATACGCGTAGTTGGATTTTCTGGCGCGAATAAATTCGGGCAAGCGCTGCAGTTGCGCCAGCCCAACAGCGGCTTGCATATCTGTGATTTTCAAATTATAGCCGAGATGCGAATACGTGTATTTGTGGTCGTAGCCGCAGGGAAGCTCTCCCAACTCCCAGTCGAACCGTTTGCCGCAGGTATTGTCTTTGCCTGGTTCGCACCAGCAGTCGCGGCCCCAGTCGCGGATGGATTCGAGTGCGCGCTTGATGTGGCCGTTACCGGTGAACACAGCACCACCCTCGCCCATGGTAATGTGGTGAGCCGGATAAAAGCTCAAGGTCCCCACATCGCCAAAAGCGCCGACCAGGCGGCCGCCGAATTGGGAGCCCAGCGCGTCGCAGCAATCCTCGATCAGCCACAGACCGCGGGTCTTGGCCATGGCGCTAACGGCGGCGACATCGTAGGGGTTGCCGAGCGTGTGCGCCAACATAATTGCTTTGGTGCGCGGTGTGATGGCTGCTTCAATGGCGGCCGGTGTCGCGTTGTAAGTCGGAATTTCGACATCTACGAATACCGGAACCAGCCCGTGCTGCAGGATGGGGTTGACAGTGGTGGGAAATCCAGCCGCCGCGGTGATCACCTCATCCCCGGGCCGCAGTGCGCGATCGCCCAGGAGTGGCGATGTAAGAGCCGAGATTGCCAGCAGGTTCGCGGATGAGCCCGAATTCGTGGTCAATACGTGGCGCACGCCAAGAAACCGTGCCAGTTGGCGCTGAAATTGGGTGTTGAATCGTCCGGTGGTCAGCCATCCATCGAGCGCGGCGTCGACCAAGTGTTGGATCTCGCTGGTGCCGATTACTTTCCCTGAAACGGGGACAAGGCTGACGTCGGGAAGAAACGCGGCTTCAGGATGAACGCACTCCCAGTAATGCGCCACTTGCGAATGGAGCCTCCGGCGGAGAATATGTTCGAGGCCGGCGGGCGTTAGCGCTCCGAGTGGCCGCAGAATTTTCTCGATGTGGATCAGTTCTTCCGGTGTAAGAACCAGATAATTCAAACCCGCATCGCGGGCGGCCTGGCTGCCGGCGGCCCACACGTCCTCCGGCAAATTCAAAGCAGGATGCGGAGACGCGGCCGGTTCCCCGGCAAACGTTAGTGTGCGGACGAATCCCTGGGAATCGGGGCGGGACAAGGCCAGCACCTGGCGAGCGGGACCGTCTGGGCAGGCGGCGCCCAGCAACAGGACCATGCCTGGCACGACCAACATCGTTGCGGGCGCGCCGATCTGGGTCAAACCGCCGCTCCAGCACCGGCAGCTTCCGCAAGCTGAGATGCTGCGACGAACTGCTGAATTTGATCGAGAGTGAATTGGCGCATATTGGCACCTCCCCGAAAAGCATGGTGCCACTCGACCACAGCAGCCAACCCAGACTGCAGATTCCAGGTTGGGCGCCAGCCCAATTCGTTACGGGCTAAGGCGCAATCCAGTTTCAGGCACGAAGCTTCGTGAAGATTCGAGGCCACTGCGCGCTGCCAGGGTGGTGCGGCATGGCCCCAAAGTTGCATCAATCTGTCCAATACAGCGCCAACAGGCTGCGCGTCGGTTTCCTCCGGGCCAAAATTCCACGGGCCGGCAAAGCGGGTTCCCGAGACCCAGAGACTCTGGGCGAGAAGCAGATAACCGCTCAACGGCTCGAGCACGTGTTGCCATGGCCGAACGGCGCTTGGTGACCGGACTTGCAGCGGTTGGTCTGACGCTAATGCCCGAATTGCGTCGGGAATGAGACGATCCGTTGCCCAATCACCCCCGCCGATTACGTTCCCGGCGCGCGCTGAGGCCAATGCGACTCCATGGCGGTGATAATCGCCGGCGGGGAAGAAACTATCACGATATGCGGCCGTGACGAGTTCGGCACATGCCTTGCTGTTGCTATAGGGATCGTGTCCGCCCAATCGATCGCGTTCGCGGTAACCCCAAGACCATTCCCTGTTTTCATAACATTTATCGCTCGTCACTATGACCACTGCCCGCACTCCTCCGGCGCCGCGGACGGCTTCGAGCAAATTTGCCGTACCCATCACGTTCGTACTATAGGTATCAAGCGGATCCGCGTACGACGTGCGCACCAGCGCCTGCGCGGCAAGATGGAAAACGATTTCCGGCCGGCGTTCCGCGAATGTTTGTTGCAAGGTGACGGGGTCGCGCACATCGCCAGATAGCGAAATCATCGACTCGGCCACCCGCGCCGCGCCAAAAAGATTCGGCTCACTGGGCGGTGCCATCGAATAGCCGACCACTTCAGCGCCGACGTGCTGCAGCCAAAGCGCAAGCCAGCCGCCTTTAAAGCCGGTATGCCCGGTAATCAGGACGCGCTTACCGCGCCAAAACGATAAATTCACGACCACACCTTCCACGGCGCATGGCCGCCGTCCCAGAGCGCCTCGAGATGCGTTTTGTCTCGCAGTGTGTCCAGCGGCTGCCAAAAGCCATCGTGCAGAAAGGCCGAAAGTTCACCCTCGCGCGCTAAAGATTCCAGCGGCTCGCGCTCCCAGATTGTGGTGTCGCCAGCAATATATTTGTCGAGCACACTAGGTGAGATCACGAAGAATCCGCCGTTGACCCAGCCACCATCACCAATTGGCTTCTCTTGGAAGACTTGGACCTTTTCCGCCGCTACATGAAGCGAACCAAAGCGGCCCGGCGGTTGGGTTGCGGTAAGGGTCGCCAGAGTTCCCTGGCGGCGATGAAAGGCGATGAGCTGGGTGATGTCAATGTCGGCGAGCCCATCGCCATAAGTGCAGCAGAAATCCTCATTGCCCAAAAATGCGCGGATGCGCTTCAGGCGGCCGCCAGTCATCGTGCCCGCACCGGTGTCAACCAGGGTAATGCGCCATGCCTCGGCTTGATTCTGGTGGATTTCAGTTTGGCCCGTGCGTAAATCTAGAGTGACGTCTGAAAGATGCAGTGCGTAATTGGCGAAATATTCCTTGATGACGTAGCCTTTATAGCCGAGGCAGATAATGAATTCATGGATGCCGTGAGCCGCATATGATTTCATGATGTGCCAGAGAATCGGCCGGCCGCCGATCTCGACCATAGGTTTGGGCCGGACGCTGGTCTCTTCGCTGAGACGCGTGCCAAGGCCACCTGCAAGTATCACCGCTTTCATCTAATTTCCGCTTTCCACCCGCCTGGTAGATGGGGCATCTCGGCCAAGTGCAGCCTCGCCGATGATCCAAGAAACGGACGCGTGGCCGGTGCTTAGCAACCGATAGAGACTGGTCAATTAATAGTTCCTTGTGGACGGCGTTGCCGCACCAGACGCACCCAGGTGGGATCGGGCAGATTCACGCGGACCGCCCCGTTAATGGCGGAGATGGTCAGAGCAATCACGCCGCTGTCCTTGCGGAGTAGCCGGCCGCGGTGGCCCTGCAACGCGCCGCGCACCACTTCGACTTCAGCGCCGAGCGGCACGTTCGGCATGGGGTCGAATTGCAGGCCACTTTCGGTCAGAGATCGGATGGCCGAGAGCTCGGCATCTTCCACCTTGACCGGGCCGAAGCTATTGTGGACAAACCACAGCAACCCGGGGGCCTGCACGGCGCGGCCACGCTCATTCTCGTCTACCCGCATGAAAACGTAGGACGGGAACAGGGGCAGGTCCACGAGCTTCTTGCGGTCGCTCCAGCGCCGCCAGCACTTGTGGCTGGGGAGGAAGGCTTCAATGCTGCGCTGACGGCAGTATTCGGCGACCGTGGCCTCGAATTTCGGGCGTGTGTAGGCAGCTAGCCAGCGAAGTTCGTTCTGTCCATCCGCTTCTACACCTCCGGCCTGTGAATCACATGGTGACTCTATCAAAAATGCCCCTTTCCGTTGGCCCGAGCCGTACTTCCCCAACCCAAACCTGTGCCTTGCAGCATAGCTGAACCCACCCGAAAAGGCAATGTTTTCTATATCGCGAGGGTGTTTGGCATGGCACCCTAAGTCTAATACCCTAGGTGCCCAGAGACCCCACTCCAGGTATCAGGTCAGTACATGTTGAAACTGACCTGTGGCTTTGACTGCGCTTTTTTTTGCGCCCAGCCAGAGCCCCAATCCCGTCATCTGGAATGCGGCAACGCGCCTTCGAAAAGGCAACGCAGCGCGGACCACCACGTTCTTAAGCCAAGATTCAGGCTGAATTGCGGTAGGCTAATGTCTCTGCCATGCGATGTTCCGTCCTCCTAATGGGCTTGCTCGGCATGGGTTTAGCCGCCCAGGCGGTCGCACCCGTGCCTCCGCCCCCGGCCATCACGCTGCAGCAGGCGCTAGCTCTCGCCCGTGCCAACAGCCCCGACTTTCAGGCGGCGCTAGTGGCCGAGGGCGTGGCCCAGGACGACAAGACCATCGCGCGGGCGGCGCTGCTGCCCTCGGTTAATTACCTAAATACCTACACCTATACCCAGGGCGGACGGGCCATTGCCAACAACGGCGTGCACGAGTACCTGAGCCAGGGGAACGTCCACGAAGCGATCGGGCTCGGGGAAACGGCGGCGCTCAAGCGCGCCGACGCCTCCCTCGCCCTGGCGCGGGCACAAACCGAGATCGCCGCCCGCGGCCTCGCCTCGACCGTGACGAACGACTTCTACACCCTGATCGCCAGCGAACACAAAGCCGCCACCGCCGAGCAGGCGCTGACCGACGCCAACCGCTACCTCACGGTTTCGCAGCAGCGGGAACACCTTGGCGAAGCCGCCCACGCCGACGTCGTCAAGGCGCAGATCGAAGCACAGCAGAAGCAGCGCGATCTCGACGAAGCCAAGCTTGCCCAACAGCAGGCGCAGCTCGGGCTGGCGGTGCTGCTCTACCGCGACTTCAACCTCAACTTCACCGCGGTGGACGATCTCGAGCAAGCGCCGCCGCTGCCGGACACGGCGCGGATACAAGCGCTGGCAGGGGCCAAGAACCCGGCGCTGGCCGCCGCCCAAGCGCAGCTCGCGCAAGCCCGCCAGGATATCGGCATAGCGCGCGCGAATTTCCTGCCCACCCTGGGGCTCGATTACTTCTACGGCATCGACGCCAACCAGTTCGCCACACGCAACCAACTGGGGCAGCCGAACCTGGGCTCGGTGGCGATCGGAACGCTGAACATCCCCATCTTCGACTGGGGCGCCAACCGGGCCAAGCTGCACCAATCGGATTTGCGGGCGCAGCAGGCGCAACGCGCGCTCAGCCTGGCGCAGCGGCAGTTGCTGGCCAATCTGCAAGGCTTTTACGCCGAGGCGGCCACGGCGCGGGCGGAGCTGGCGACGCTGGCCAGTTCGCGCGACTTGGCGCAGGAGGCGCAGCGGCTGTCGGCGCTTCGGTACCAGAACGGCGAAGCGACCATCCTCGAATTGGTGGACGCGCAAAACACGCTGACCCAGGCGCGCAACGCGTATGATGACGGCTTGGTGCGCTACCGGGTGGCGCTGGCCAATTTGCAAACGCTGACGGGAGCCTTTTAATGGAGAGAGTTTCCGGTATTAATTTTTTAGTGGCGAGCGCCGCGCTGGCGGCGTTGCTGCCGCTGGCGGGCTGCCACGGCTCGGAGGAGGCGAAGGACGCGCCTCCGGTGGTGGCGGTGCAGGTGGCGACGGTGGCGCAGGGTCCGCTCGAGCACTGGGTGCGGACGCAGGCGGTGCTGTATCCGCTGCGGCAGGCGATCATCACGCCCAAGATCAGCGCGCCGGTAAGCCGGTTCTTCGTCAACCGCGGCGACCACGTGCACGCCGGCGAACTGCTGGCGGAACTGGAGAACCGCGACCTCAAGGCCAGCGAGCAGGAAACCCAGGGGCAGCTCGAGGCGGCGCAGGCGGCGTACCAAACCGCGACCAAAACCTCCATCCCCGGCGATTTGCTGAAGGCCCAGCTTGACGCCAAGGCGGCGCAGCAGGCGGCGGACAACGCGCAGAAAATACTGGAGAGCCGGCAGCAGTTGCTGGAACAGGGAGCGATCGCGGCGCGCGACCGTGACCAGGCGGCGGTGGATTACACCAACGCGAAGAACGCCGCCACCATGGCGCAACAACGCCTAGCAGCGATGGAAGCGGTGGACCACGCCCAGGCGCTGAAGGCCGCGCAAGGCGACCTGGCCCAAGCCGAAGGCCACGCGGCGGCGGCGAGCGCCAACGTGGGCTATTCGGAAATCAAGAGCCCGATCGACGGCGTGGTCACGGACCGGCCGGTCTACCAGGGTGAGCTGGCAACCACCTCGTCGCCCCTGATGACGATCATGGATCTCGACCACATCGTGGCGCGCGCGCACCTGCCGGCCGACCAGGCGGCAACGCTCAAGGTGGGCGATAAGGCGACGGTGGCCGACGCCGCCGGCGGGGATCCGCTGCCGGCACGGGTGACGGTGGTCAGCCCGGCGACCGACCCGGGGAGCACGACGATCGAGGTTTGGGTGGAAGCCACTAACCCGGGCGACAAACTGCGTCCGGGGATTTCGGTGAATGTGGCGATTTTGGCGGAGACGATCAAGGACGCGCTGACGGTGCCGGCGAGCGCGCTGCTCACCGACCCGAGCGGCGGCACTTCGGTGATGGTGGTGGGCGCCGACAGCAAGGCGCACCAGACCACGGTCGAGGCCGGGGTCAAGGAGCCGGACACGGTGCAGATCACCAAGGGATTGAAGGTGGGCGACAAGGTGGTCAGCGCCGGGGCCTTCGGCTTGCCCGATAACACGCTGGTGAAGATCGTGGCGGCACCGCCGGCGGGCGCCGGCGATGGTGACAAGCAGCCGTGAGCCAGATCGACCCGGAGTTGAGCGCGGCGAACGCACCGTCGAGCGAGCGGGAGACAAGCTGGCTCTCGACGTTTTCGCGTCCGCTGGTGTTTCTGATCATCACCGTGGCACTGGTGGGCGGGTACGAGGCGCTGCGGCTGCCGATCTCGGTGTTTCCGCAGACCGATTTCCCGCGCATTGTGGTCGGGGTGGACAACGGCGTGATGCCGATTGACCAGATGATGGTGACGATTACGCGTCCGCTGGAGGAGGCGGTGAACAGTGTGCCGGGCTTGCAGTCGGTGCAATCTATCACCAGCCGGGGCTCGGCCGAAATTGACTTGTTTTTCAACTGGAACGTGGACATGGTGACCACGCTGCAGTTGGTGGACGCGGCGATGGCGCAAGCGCAAGGGTCGCTGCCACCGACGGCGACGATTGACTCGCACCGGCTGACGTTCGCGAGTTTTCCCATCCTCGGCTACAGCCTGACGTCGGACACGGTGCCGCAGACCGAGCTCTGGGAGATGGCCACCTACGACATGAAGCCGCGGCTCAACCGGCTCGACGGCGTGGCCACGGTGCTGATACAGGGCGGGCAGGAGCCGGAGTTTCAGATCACGCCCGACCCGGCAAAGCTGGTGGCGGCCGGAGTGACGGTGCAGCAGATGCTCGACGCGGTGCAGGCGACGAACCTGGTGGATTCGCCGGGGCTGATCGAGCGCAACCATCAATTATTTCTTGGCCTGGTGAACGGGCAGGTGACCGACCCGAGCCAAATCGGGCAGATCGTGGTCAAGACCACGCAAGCCGGGGTGCCGGTGCGGGTCGGCGATCTGGCGGCGGTCAGCCGTTCAGTGAAGCCGGTGTATACGCTGGTGAACGCCAACGGCAAGCCGGCGGTGCTGCTCTCGATCAACCGCCAGCCGCTGAGCAACACGATGGAGGTGGCGCACGAAGTACACGCCGCGGTCGCGAACCTGCAAAAGTCGCTGCCGGCGGGCGTGCACCTGCAGCCGTATTACGACCAATCGACGATCGTAGGCGAATCGATCACCAGCGTGCGGGACGCGATCATCATTGGCTTGATTTTGGCGTCGATCGTAATGGTGCTGTTTTTGCGCGACTGGGGATCGTCGCTGGTGGCGGGGCTGGTGATACCGGCGACGATCCTGATCACGTTTGTGGTGATGGGACTGCTCGGCGAGAGCTTCGACCTGATGACGCTGGGGGGGCTGGCGGCGGCGGTGGGGCTGGTGATTGACGACGCCATCGTGGTGGTCGAGAACATCGTGCTACACCGGGATGCGGGCGAGGGTCGCATCGCGGCAATACAATCGGCGCTGCGGGAGATCAGCAAGCCTCTGGTGGGCTCGACCATCACGCCGATCGTGGTGTTTGTGCCGTTGATTTCGATCACCGGGGTAACCGGGGTTTTCTTCCGCGCGCTGGCGGTAACAGTGGGCGTGGCGCTGCTGACGTCGCTGGCGCTGGCGCTGACCTGGACGCCGGTGCTGAGCCAGTTTTTTCTGCGCAAACGCGCCACCGGGCACCTGCCGGCGAACTTTGGCACGCTGGACCCGGCGGAAAAGATTTTGGCGGCCGAGCAGGCTTCGCTGGGCCGCTTCTTTTCGCGGGTGGTCGATTTCTACGAGCGCTGGCTGCGGCGCGTGGTGGCGCGTCCGCTGTGGCTGGTGGCATTCAGCGTTGTGCTAATCGCGGCGTCGTGGCTCTGCTACAACGCGCTGGGGTCGGACCTGTTGCCGGAAATGGACGAAGGCGGCTTTGTGCTCGACTATGTGATGCCGCCGGGCAGCTCGCTGGCGGAGACAAATCGCGTGCTGACCGGGGTCGAGAATATTTTGCGGAATGTGCCCGAAGTCGCCGGCACCTCGCGCCGCACCGGGCTGCAACTCGGACTGGCGGCGGTCACGGAAGCCAACACGGGCGACGTTTCAGTGCTGCTGAAGAAGGACCGCGACCGGGGCATTGACGAGGTCATTGACGACGTGCGGTCGCAGGTTTCGAAGCAGTATCCGCAGTTGGATATTGATTTCACCCAGGTGCTGCAGGACATGATTGGCGACTTGACCAGCGCGCCGCAGCCGGTGGTGATCAAGCTCTTCAACGAAAATGGCGATCTTCTGAACCAGTGGGCGCCGAAGGTGGCGGATGCCATCGGCAAAGTACATGGAGTGGTGGACGTGCTCGATGGAGTGGAGGATGTCGCCAGCGGGCCGGCGGTGGAGTTTAGAGTGGACCCGACGGTGGCGGCGCACGCCGGCTTCACCGCGCAGGAGGTCGCCACCGACGCCAGCGCGCTGCTCGAGGGCGAGCCGGCGACGGTGCCGGTGGTGGCCAACGACCGCGCCTATACGCTGCGGGTACGCTTTCCGGAGTCGGCGCGCGCCACGCTCGACGACATGCGGAACACGGTGCTGGTCAGCGCCTCGGGGCACACCGCAACGCTGGGAGCGCTGTCCACGGTCACCGAGCTCGACAGTCAGTCGGAAATTTTGCGCGACAACCTGCAGCGCCGGGTGGCGGTCTCGGCCCGGCTGGAAGGGGTCGACCTGGGCACGGGCGTGGCGGCGGTGCAACGCGCGGTTGCCAACCTGCACCTGCCCCCTGGGATTCGGGTCGAGTACGGCGGCACCTACGCCGAGCAGCAGAAGTCGTTTCACGATCTGGTAGTGGTGCTGGTGCTGGCGATCGTGCTGGTATTTATCGTGCTGTTGTTCGAGTTCCGCGATTTCGCGGCGCCGGTCGGGATTCTGGCTTCGGCGCTGCTGTCAACCTCGGGGGTTTTCTTCGCCCTGCTGGTCACGGGAACGACGTTTAACGTGGCCTCGTTCATGGGGCTGATCATGGTGGTCGGCATCGTCGCCAAGAATGGAATTTTGCTGCTCGACGCGGATCAGAACTTCCGCGGCATGGGGCTGACTCCCATGGAAGCCATGGTTCAGGCGGGGCGGCGGCGGCTGCGTCCGATTGTGATGACGGCGCTGGCGGCGATTGCCGGAATGCTGCCGCTGGCGTTCGCGCTGGGCGCAGGGTCGCAGATGCTGCAACCGCTGGCGATCGCGGTGATTGGCGGCATTGTGATTTCGATGGTGCTGTCGCTGCTGATTACGCCGGTGGTTTACTACTTCATGAGTTCGAAGACGGAGACGCGGACAGCTTAAGTACCGCGTTTGGACTCGAGCTCGGACCAGCGCCGGTAGAGAGCGTCAACCGCCTCCTGGGCTTCGGTGAGATCGTTCATGGCGGCGAGCAGGGCGGCGTGGTCGCTGGCCACGGCGGGATCTTCGAGGCGGGCCTGGGCACGGACGCGGGCCGATTCGGCGGCTTCAATGCGGGTTTCGAGCGTGGCGTATTCGCGCTCCTCTAAGTAGCCGAGGCGTTTTTTGGCGGCCACGCTCGGGAAAACGCCGGCGGCGGGGCGGCGCTCGGGGGCGGGCGCCGCAAGGCCGGAATTCGACGCCTCCCACTGGCTGTAGTCGGCGAAAATTCCGGCGCTGCCCGTGCCGTCGAGACCGAGCACGGCATTGGAGACGCGGTCGAGGAGATAGCGATCGTGGGTGACGAGAACCAGCGCGCCGGGATATTCGAGCAGGTTTTCCTCGAGGATCTCGAGCGTCGGAATGTCGAGGTCGTTGGTGGGCTCGTCGAGCAGGAGCAGGTCGGCGGGCTCGAGCATGAGTTTGGCGATCAGCACGCGGGCGCGCTCGCCGCCGGAGAGGCGGGAAACGGGCTGGTTGAGCTGTTCACTGGTGAAGAGGAAGCGTTCGGCCCAGCCGGCGACGTGGATGACGCGGCCCTGGTAGATCACCGAGTCGCTGTCGGGGGCGAGGGCGCGGCGCAGGGTGGCGCCTTCGTCGAGGCGGCGGTTTTGTTCGAAGCTGACAACGCGCAGGCCAGGGGCGGGGCGCACTGCGCCTTCGGCCGGGGCGAGCTGCCCGGCGAGGATTTGCAACAAGGACGACTTGCCGCTGCCGTTGGCGCCGACGACGCCGAGGCGCGAGCCGGGATGCAGGACGAGATCGAGGTCGCGGAAGAGGGTGCGTCCGCCGCGTTCGACTGCGACGCCTTCGAGGGCGATGAGTCGCTTGGTCTGGCGGTCGGTGGCCTGGAAGGCGATCTGGGCGCTGGAGGCGCGTCCGCGCTCGCGCATGGCGCCGAGTTCGGCGATCATGCCTTCGGCGGTATCAATGCGGGCCTTGGCCTTGGTGGCGCGGGCCTTGGGACCGCGGCGCAGCCACTCCATTTCGACGTGGACGCGGTTCTCGAGGGCTTCCTGGCGGCGGGTTTGAGCGGCGAGGTAGAGCTCCTTTTTCTCGAGGAAGTCGCTGTAGCGGCCTTCGGCGCGGAGCGCGCCGTCAGGGTAGACACGGTTGATCTCGACCACCGCGGTGGCGACCTTCTCGAGAAAATAACGGTCGTGGCTGACGACGACGAGCGCCTTGCGGGCTTCGATCAAACTGGTTTCGAGCCACTCGATTCCGGCGATGTCGAGATGATTGGTGGGCTCGTCGAGCAGCAGGACATCGGCCGCCTGGGCGAGGGCGGCGGCGAGCGAGAGGCGCTTTTTCCATCCGCCGGAGAGGGTCGCGGCAGGTTGTGTGAAGTCGGTGAAGCCGGCGCGGCCCAGCCATTCGATGCCGGCGGCGGTGTTGCCGACGCTGGCGGCGGCGAACGAGGCAACGGTGGCGTCCGGGGAAAATTCCGATACTTGCGGCACGTAGGCGACGCGGGCCAGCTTTTGGCGCGCTACCGCGCCTTCGTCGGGCGACAGTTCGCCGGCGAGAATCCGAAGCAGCGTGCTTTTACCCGAGCCGTTGGGGCCGATCAAGCCGATGCGTTCGCCGGGTGCCACGGTGAACGAGAGCGAGCGGAACAGGGGATGAACGCCGAAGGCGATGCCCAGCGATTGGGCATTGAGGATGGGCGGCATGCGGCTTATTTTTGTGCACTGAGCCAGCGGCGCAGGCGATCGAGGGTGCGGGTACGACCGAGCACCAGAAGACTCTCGAGCAAGGGCGGCGACGCGGTCTTGCCAGTGGCGAGGGCGCGCAGAAGCATGAAGACTTCCTTGGCGCTCCAGCCGCGGGCAGCGGCGAGTGCGCGCAGTGCGGCTTCGAGAGCGGCATGATCCCAGACCGCGGTCTCGAGGCTGGTGAGCATTTCGTTGACGGTCTCGACCGTCTCCGGTAGGGTGCGTTTTTTGGGGACGACGATTTCGGGCGCGGGCGCGACCTGGTCGAGAAAAAAGAAATCGGTCAGGTCGAGGAACTGGCCCAGGGTTTCGATGCGTTCCTGAACGAGGGGCGTGATTTGGCGCAGGTAGGCGTCGCTGAACAGGGCTTCGCGCACGGCGGCGAGGAATTCCTCGGGCGTGAGGGCGCGAAGGTAGAGGCCATTGAGCCAGCGCAGCTTGGCGAGGTCGAACACGGGCCCGCCGAGGCGAATCTGCTCGAACTGAAAGCGTTCGAACATGTCGGCGAGCGAGAACTTTTCGGCCGCCGCTTCCTCGGCGATGGGCATGCCGCCGCCGAGAAGGCCGAGGAAATTCACCATGGCTTCAGGCATGTAGCCGGATTCGCGGTAGTAGATCAGCGACACGGGATTTTTGCGCTTCGAGATTTTCGACTTGTCGGCATTGCGCAGCAGCGGCATGTGCCAGAAGCGGGGCGCCTGCCACCCGAACGCCTCATAAAGGAGAACGTGTTTGGGGGTGGAGGAAATCCATTCCTCGGCGCGGATCACGTCGCTGATCTGCATGTGGTGATCGTCGACCACGTTGGCGAGATGGTAGGTGGGGAATCCGTCGGACTTCATGAGCACCTGATCGTCAACATTGTTGTGATCGAAGGTGATGTCGCCGCGCAGCTCGTCGCGGAAGGTGGTCGAACCGTCGAGCGGCACCGCCATGCGGACGGTGAAGGGCACGCCGGCGGCCACCTGCTTGTCGGCTTCAGCGGCGGTGAGGGCGCGGCAGCGGCGGTCGTAGCGGGGCGGAAGTTTGGCGGCGGCCTGCTCGCGGCGCATGGCGTCCAACGTTTCCTGGGTGCAGAAGCAGCGGTAGGCGTGGCCGGACGCGAGCAGCTCGGCGACGGCGGCGCTGTAGAGCGCGGTGCGCTCGGACTGGCGGTAGGGGCCAAAGGGACCGCCGCGGTCGGGGCCCTCATCCCAGTCGAGGCCGAGCCAGTGCAGGGCGTCAAAGATCATGCGCTCTGAGGTTCCCACAAAGCGGGCGCGGTCCGTGTCTTCGATCCGCAAGATGAACTTGCCGCCGCGCTGGCGCGCGAAGATCAGGTTGAGCAGCGCCATGTAGGCGGTACCGACATGGGGATCTCCGGTGGGGCTGGGAGCGATGCGAACGCGAGTGGGACGGGGGTCGGTCACGTTAATAGTCTAGCGTTGGAGCGGCGAGTGCGGTACAGTGCAGCTATGACCAAGGCCGACCTGATTGACGAGGTAACCAAAACCGGCACGCAATCACGCAAGGAAAGCGAAGTGATCGTGGAGGCCATTTTCGAAAGCATCATCGCCTCGCTGCGGGCCGGCGATAAAATTGAAATTCGCGGCTTCGGCAGCTTTCGGGTGCGGCAGCGGGAGGCGCGCATGGGGCGCAATCCCAAGACTGGCGAGCCGGTGGCAGTGGCCGCGCGCAAGGTGCCGTTTTTCAAGCCGAGCAAGGAACTGCGCGACGGCGTCAATGCGGGCACCGCTCCCGCGGCCAGCACTCCAGCCACCACCTAGCCGCCATGGAACAAATCGGCGCACGCATTCGGCAAGCACGGCTGGAGCGGGGGCTTTCGCAGGGGGATCTGGAGAACCGCACCGGCCTGCTGCGCTGCTACCTGTCGCGTGTCGAGAACGGCCACACCGAGCCCTCGCTGCAGACGCTGGCTCGCCTGGCGACCGCGATGGACATGCCGCTGGTGGATTTTTTCCAGGCCGAGGCCGACGGAGCGGCGGCGCCGCGGGCGTTAACCCAGGAAGACCTGGGGTTTCTAACCGCCATGCGGGAGTGCGTCGGCGGCATGAGCGATGCCAGCCGCAAGCGGGTGTTGGAACTGGCGAGGAAGATGGCGACGCTCAAGCCTGAAGATTCGTAGCGAAGTATTGCAGTTCGGCTTCGCCGTGGGCGGTGCCGAAAAAGGCGGCCTCGAACTGCGAAGGCGGCCACATCACCCCCGCCGCGAGCAGGCGGGCGTGAAAGGCGGCAAAGGCGGACACGTCAGAGAGTCGCGCGTCGCTGAAGTTGCGCACGGGGCGATCACAGAAAAATACTGTCAACATGCTGCCGACCCGCTGAACCTGGCAGTGCGGCAGCGCCTGACGCAACGTGGCGGCAAGAGCGGCGCCGCGCCGTTCGAGAGCCGGGTAAACGTCGGCCGTCGCGGCGTCGAGCGCGGCCATGCCGGCGGCCATGGCAAGCGGGTTGCCGCTCAGTGTGCCCGCCTGATAGACGGGTCCTAGCGGCGCCAACCTGCTCATGATGTCGCACCGGCCGCCGAACGCGCCCACCGGCAATCCGCCGCCGATAATTTTTCCCAATGTTACGAGGTCCGGGGTGACGCCATACAACTCGGCGGCGCCGCCAGGGGCCACGCGGAAGCCGGTCATCACTTCATCGAAAATTAGCAGAGCGGCGTGCTTTTGCGTAAGCCGCCGCAACTCCCGCAAGAACCCGGGCTCGGGCGGGACGCAGCCCATGTTGCCGGCCACTGGCTCGACGATCACGCAGGCGACACGATCGCGATGGTGCTCGAGCGCCGTTTCCACGGCGGCAGCGTCGTTATATTCAACCGTCAGCGTGTCGGCAACCGCGGCGGCGGGCACGCCGGCCGACGACGCCAAGCCAAGGGTGGCTACGCCGCTGCCCGCCTCGGCGAGAAAAACGTCGGCATGGCCGTGGTAGCCGCCGGCGAACTTGATGACGATGTTGCGTCCGGTAAAGCCGCGGGCCACACGCACCGCCGACATGGTGGCTTCGGTGCCGGAATTGACAAAGCGCAGTAACTCAAGCCACGGCATGCGGGCCTGGATGCGCTCGGCCAGTTCGAGCTCGCCGGGCGAGGAGGCGCCGAAGCTGGTCCCGCGCCGGGCGGCGGCGTTGATGGCGGCTACGATGGGCTCAGAGGCGTGGCCGCCAAGGAGCGCTCCCCAGGAGGCGATGAAATCAAGGTAGCGGTTGCCGTCAACATCCGTCATCCAGGCGCCATGGGCGCTGGCAATCCAACGCGGCGCGCCGCCGACGGCGCGCATGGACCGCACGGGTGAATCCACGCCGCCGGGGATGCGCTGCTCGGCGCGGCGCTGCAGCTCGCTAGATCGATCGGTTGCCATAGCTCAATTGCACCAGTGTCGGAACCAGATTACGGTACAACCGGCGCCGCAACCCACCATAACTTTGGCTGCCCGAAAACAGGTCGCACATGAGAGCGCGGAAAGTGGGGCTGCGGGCGCTGAACTGCACCATGCGTTCGAGCACGGCGGCGCCGAGGAAACGTCCGCGGTAAAAACGATCCGCGATGCCCGCGGCGGCACTCAGTTCGGCGACGATGTGGCGGCGGGCGTCGGCCGCGTACTGTTCGAAGGTCGCGCCGCGGGCGAGGAGTTCGGCCGAGTACAGCGCGTAATAGAGCCCTTCGCCGGTGATGGGATCAACCAGTCCGGCGGCATCCCCCACCATGGCCCAAGGCGCCGGCTGGTGGCCAGCGAGTTGGAGATCGCGCAGCGCCGCCACGGAAGGAGCCGGCAGCAGGTGGGAGTAGAAGGCGCTTCCCTGCCACGCTATGCCTTGCTGGTTGAGAAAAGTTTCAAGCTGTTGCCGCAGCGCCGTACTCGGCAGTTGCCCAATTTTGCCGCAGATGCCGATGGAAGCGTGATCGTGGCGCGGGAAACTCCAAATATAGCCGTCGAGCGCGGGCAGAAAACGGATCACCATGCGCTGGCGCGGCCAGGGCAGTTTGGCGAGGTCGATGTAATAACCGGCGGTGGCCATCCAATCGCCGCGCCCGAGCCCGTGCGCGAACTGATTTCGGAAGGGATTCCGCGCGCCGCTGGCGAGCACCAGGGCTTTGGCTCGGTGAACGCCACCGTCCTTTAACGTCAGATGCCATTCATTGTCACGAGCAACGAGGCCGGTCACGCGCTGTTGCACGAACTGGGCGCCGGCGGCGCGGGCACGATCGAGTAGCAGGCGATTGAGTTCGGTGCGTGAAAAAATGGCGACGGCGCGATCGAGTGGCAGCCGCACAGTGCGTCCCTGGGGACTGGTGAGGTCACATTCCCGCACCTGATTGCGAACGTAGACGGCGTCACTCAGAAAGGGAAATTCGCGCAGGGCTTTGTCGGTGACGCCGCCGCCGCAGGGCTTCTCCCACTCCTGCTTTTCATCGAAAAGCCAGACGTTGCGGCCCGCTCCGGCCAGGCGCGCCGCCAAATGCGCGCCTGCCGGACCGGCGCCTATGATGGCCGTCGACGCCGGGCTCAATTGCCTCCCAGGGCGGCGCGGTAGAGCCGAATATTCGCCTCCTGCTCAGCCAGGGTGCGGGCAAAGCGGTGGGCACCATGTCCGTCGCTGACGAAGAACAAGTAATCCGTCGTGGCCGGAAAGGCGGCAGCGGCCAGTGCCGCCGCCCCAGGGTTGGCAATCGGTCCTGGTGGGAGGCCATGGTTGAGATAGGTGTTGTAGGGCGAGGGGAACGACAAATCGGATTTGTGCAAGCTGCCGGTGTAGCGGTCGGCGAGCAGCGCCGCATAGGCAACGGTTGGATCGCAGTCAAGCGTCCAGCCCTTGGCCAGGCGGTTGCGGAAGACACCCGCGATCACCGGACGTTCACTCGCAACCGGGGTTTCCTTTTCCACCAGCGAGGCGAGGGTCAGCCAGTCGTGCAGATTACCACCGGCGGGCGGCGGCGATGTTTCGCGAAGCTGCTGACGAAAGCGGTCGATCATCATTGCCACGATGCGCGTAACCGGGGTTTGTGGCGCGATGCTGTAGGTCGCCGGGAACAAATATCCCTCGAGCGACACCGCCGCCGGATCAACATCACGGATCGTGGCCGGGCTGGCGGTGGCGGCAAGGAAGGCCTGGGCGCTGGCCAGGCCACGTTGTTCCAATTCGCGGGCAATATCGAACCGGTTGTAGCCTTCAGGCACAACCAGGGCGACGGCATAGAAATGGCCGTGCGCCACGGTGTCGAGCACGGCTGCGACAGTCTGACCGCCGGAGAAGCGATAGGTGCCGGCCTTGAGGGAGCGGCGCGGCGGCCACAGGCTCAAGGCAGTGAAGGCGGCGGCGCTGCGAACGACGCCCGCCTGCTGCAACCGATTGGCTATGTCCCAAGTCGAACTCCCGGCCGGGATCTGGACCATGGCGGGTGGGTCGAGCCGGGGACCTGGGCCCCAGGCAAACCATCCTCCCACTGCGATGAGGATGAGCAGTACCAGGACAATCCATCGGGATTTGCCGGCGGTGCGGGAACGAAACATTATTGAAATTATTGTAGAACCGCTTGGGCGGGCTGATCGTCCAACTCAGCAGCCGGAAGCGGTTCTAAGGTAAACTGAAGCACTGCACGCGCGCGGCCGCGGTAGGCAGGCGGCTGTGGTTCAGAAACGCAGGTCCACTCAACGGATGAGACAGCGAACCATCATTCAAACTTGGTTTGGCGTATTGTGTCTGGCGACGATTGGTCTCGGGGGTTGCGGCGGCTATTCGACCCCGAAGACTACAGTTACGCCGGTAACGCCGAACGCCAATCTGCTCATTCTGTCCACGTCCTCGACCGGGCACTTGCCCGTGGCCGTGGCCAATTCGCCTTACGCCTACGGATTTCTGACCAATCTCGGGCAGCCAGGTGTCAATGCCGTGGCGCCGGTGACGTTTGAGCCCAGTCCGAACCTGCCTGCGGGCATGACGCTCGACTCCCAAGGTGTGCTATCAGGCACGCCCACCCAGCCGGGATCCTACTCCATCAATCTGAATGCGATCGACAGCTCGCCTGTGCCACGCAGGGCTTCGGCGGTGTTCATTTTGGAGGTCCGGCTACCCGGAAGCACCCTGACCGAAGTGGCGCACAGTGATTTGGGCGGACGCGGTCAAAATGCGGATGTTTCAGTTGCCGTCGGCAGTGTAAGCAAAATTCCATATGCATATGTAGGCACGCGCGGTTCGCAAGGCGATTGCCCCGCGACCGGAGTCAAGATTGTGGATCTTAGCCAGATTGCCAGCCCCCAGGTGGTGGCGAGTGCTGGAGCGGTGACCGGCGCCTCCCAACAAGAGGCGCAAGTGGCGCTGGGGGTAAGCACGGCCAGTTTTCATCCTGGCACGCGCGGCGACTTATTGGCGGTTACGGAACAGCCCTGCGTCGCTGCCAACGCCACGGCGGCGCAAACCGGTGTGCGCTTTTATGATGTCACCGACGCCGCTCATCCGGCGCTTTTGGGATCGTGGGATTCGGGTGTGGCAGGCGCATCGGACGTGGCTTTCGTTCCGGTCGGATCCCAACTTTATGTCCTGGTCGCGGTGCCTAATTCAGAGACAAGCGGCGGCGAGGGTGATTTGCGGGTCGTTAACATCACCAACCCGGCGCTGCCGGTCGAAGTTGGCAACTGGGGAGTATTGAAGGCCACCCAGACCCAGTTGCCGCAAGCGGTTATGGGTCAGGATCAACGCGTTTTTCTGGATTCGATCAAGCTCTCGAGCGATCACAAAACGGCATATCTTGGCTATTGGGACGAAGGCGTGGTGGTGCTGGACGTGAGCGACCCAACCGTCATCGCTTCCAACAACGGAACTATTTTCCTGGATCACATTATTTATCCCACGACCGCCGCGGCGACTACGTCAACACCGTCGAGTCCGGAAGGTAACACCCACCAGGCGCTGCCGGTAGTCAACGATTCCGAGTTGCTGGTGAGCGATGAAGTGTGCGCCTCGGCGATGGCGCCAAGTCCCGGCAATGCCGGTGTCAACGTGCCTGCGAATCCGGCGCTCAAAGTGGTTTGCGGTCCGCAAAACGCGGCCACGCTCGATCTTGATCACGGCTGGGGCTTCTTGCGCACCTACTCGCTCCCGACTCCGGGCACAGCCACACAGCAAAGCTTTTTCGCCACCCCGCAGGCGGAGTCCGCGCCCGCGCCCGACCAGGGCATTTACACCGCCCACAACATGGCCTGGAATGGCGACCCGGTGCATCCGCACGCGTATGTGGCATGGTTCTCCAGCGGCGTTGAGGATTTGGATCTGACCTCGATTTCTCCGCCCACGCTGCTGGCCAATTTTGATCCCCCCGACACGCCCGACCCCAATGGGACTACGCCTGGCGTGGATAACCCTGCCAAGGCCATGGTCTATGGCGTAGCTGCATATTCGCTTCAGGGCCAACCCTATATATTGCTGTCGGACATCAATTCAGGGCTGTGGATCGTGCGGGAAACGCCGACCACTGGGCTCACCATTTTGACAACCACGGTACCAGTCGGCAACGTCGGCGTTCCGTATTCAGCTACCATTGCTGCCATTAATGGTGCGTTGGGCAATTCGCAGGTCACGTTCTCGGTGCAATCTGGTTCCAATCCATTGCCCAGCGGGTTGAGTATCGACAGCGCCGGCAACATTACGGGTACGCCGCTGGCTTCAGGTACGGTTGCGGTCACGATCAGCGCGCTCGACGGCGCCGGCGACCAAACCGAACAAACCCTTAACTTCACCATTAATCAGAACTTGGCGATTGTGCCACCCCTGCAACCGGTGGCGGCGGTGAATGAGCCGTTCACATTCACCGTCACAGCGGCAAACGGACTGGCGCCCTATACCTTTTCGACTGTCAACAGCCTTCCGCCAGGATTGCAGTTGGCGCCGAGCACCGGCGTGGTCAGTGGGACACCCACGGCCAGCGGCACGACCACTACTGTATTTAAGGTCACCGACACCTCAGCCCCGCCCCAGTCGGCGACGCTTCCTGTAACGATCACGGTTGCGCCCCTGAAGGTCACTGACCCAACATTGGCCGATGGCCAAGTCGGCGTGGCCTACGCGGCGACAATACTGATGACGAATGGCACCGGCCCGTTCACCCCTCTCTTACTGAGTGGAACGCCGCCGCCGGGCATCACAGTTTCGCAAGGTCCGGCCCCGTTGATTGGCTTCCTGATCGGGGGCACCCCCACCGCCGCCGGCACCTACACCTTCACCGTACAGATCACTGACAACAGTGGACAAGTGGCAACGCAATCGTTCCACATGGTCGTGGATCCGTTCGAAATCACGCCCCCAGTCCTGCTGGCTGGTGTGGAAGGCCGCGGTTACGACCAAAAACTCAGCGCGCAAGGTGGAGTGGCGCCCTATACGTTCAATCTGGTAACTGGCGCTCTCCCCGCAGGACTCACATTGTCGCAATTTGGAGAAATTTCAGGCGTCCCCGCCTCGGGCAGCGCCGGCAACTATCCGTTCAGCGTGCAAGTCACCGATTCCAATGGCCTGGTGAGCACTAATAATTTGCTACTGGTGGTGTTCAACGGTCATTCCCTTGCCATCACCAATATCGCGCTGCCACCGGCGCAAGTAGGCCAAGCCTATACGCAACAGGCGAACGCCGATTTCGGTACACCGCCTTACACGTTTTCGATTGTCGGAACGTTGCCCAACGGATTGATTCTCGCGCCGGATGGCGAGATCACAGGAATTCCGGCGGCTGGAACAACCGGGACGTTCGGTTTCACAATCAATGTCGTCGACGCCATCGGGGCTAAAGCCAGCCGGCATTTTTCCTTGACAGTTCTGTCTGCGCTCAGCCCGAAATAACCTCTGGCTTTGCGCCGCAAGTCGGCTTCTGTGACAGACTAGGAGGCAGAGGGCCAACCCCATGGAAAAGTTGACGCAGAATATTCAGGATTCCTTTCTCAATACTGCCCGCAAGGAAAAGCTCCCAGTGACGCTGTTCCTGCTCAGCGGGGTGAAACTCACGGGCCGGATTCGAAGCTTCGACAAATACTGCCTGGTGTTGGAGACCGGAACCCAGGAGCAAATGATTTTTAAGCATGCGGTCTCCACCATTGGCTTGCAACGGGCCGCGCTCCGTGAATTGGGCGAGCTACGCCACCCGGCAGCAAATCAGGTGACAACACCGAAGCCCGACACGGCGGCTGCCGCGGGCGCTTCCACTCCCAGCGATCATTAATGGAGCGCGCGTTCCTGGTGGGGGTGGCGCTGACCGGTCGCGCCCGGCGCGACAGCCGACCCACCAGTGCGGTCAATCCGGAAGAATCACTGGCGGAGCTGCGCGAACTGGCGCAGAGCGCGGGCGCGGTGGTGGTGGGAACCATGCTGCAGTATCGCCCGCGCGCGGACGCGGCCAGTTTGATGGGGCGGGGTAAGGTGGACGAGCTACGGCGCGCCGTGGCCGATACCCGCGCCGACCTGGTTGTGTTTGATGGTGAATTGGCGCCTACCCAGCAGCGCAACCTTGAGCACGAGTTGGAGGCCAGAGTGCTGCCGCGGACGCAGTTGATTCTGGATATTTTTGCCCGCCACGCCCGCACCCGTGAAGGCCAACTGCAAGTGGAACTGGCGCAGCTTGACTATTTGTTGCCGCGCTTGAGCGGCAAGGGCGTCGCCCTTTCGCGCCTGGGCGGGGGCATCGGCACTCGTGGCCCCGGCGAGACCAAGTTGGAAACCGACCGGCGCCGCATTCATCAGCGCATGAAACGTCTGCGCGGTTCGCTGGAGCGGGTGCGGGCGCAGCGGGCGCAGCAGCGCGCGCAGCGCGAGAGCGTTCCGCTGGCCACGGTGGCGCTGGTGGGCTACACCAATGCCGGCAAGAGCACACTCTTCAACCGGCTCACTGGCGCGGGGGTACTGGCCTCGGCGCGCATGTTCGCGACCCTCGACCCGACCATTCGCTCCTTGCCGCTGCCGTCACGGCGAAAGGTACTGGTATCGGATACGGTTGGCTTCTTGCGGCAGCTTCCTCATGGCTTGATCAGCGCGTTCCGGGCAACGCTGGAAGAGGTTACACGCGCGAGCTTGATTCTGGTCGTCAGCGATGTGAGCGCGCCGCACCGTGACAGCCATCTATATGAGGTGCGGCAGGTGCTCCAGGACTTGGGTGTGGGGGAGACCCCTCAAATCCAAGTGTGGAATAAATCTGATTTGCTGCCACATCCGCCCGCTTCGCTGGCCGAGGATACGGTGCTGGTCAGCGCCCGTACCGGCGCCGGGATCGACGCGCTTGTGGCTCGGCTTGATCGGGAGGCGGCACTTCAACCCAGCGTCCCGCCCGCTGGGCGCAATCCAGCAACTGTGCAAAACCGGTGAAAATCCTCTGGGCGCACGGGCGTGATTAGGACCTAAATTCTCTTGGAAACTTGCCGCACTTCGCTTGCAGAGACATCTTCAACTTGTTGATTCTGCTAGCTTTGCTATTGTTGATGGCGGTTCGTGGCGGGTGCGCATAGCGGTTGCAGGCAATTGGCAAGGGCTTTGGGAGATTTCAACAGGTGGCATGGCTCGTGGAAGAGCGTTTCCACTTTAAAATCGGGGGTTATTAAAAGGTTGCCTCAGAGTGGGGCGAAATCTTCAAGCACCCAACCGGGTTAATTCGCCCGAACCCGGTTTTGGTTCTTCTTCGCCTTTTTTCGTGCTACCTTCGCCCACAACAACGGAAACAGATGACTACGAAGACGCCACCCACCGCTCCGGCTAAAGCCTTCCTTCCCTATGTCGCCAGCACGACTTCGATGCCTGAACTCACCTGGCGGGCGGTGGTGCTTGGTATTGGGTTCGGCATTCTCTTCGGCGCGGTTTCGACTTATCTAGGGTTGCGCGCGGGGCTGACGGTGTCGGCCTCGATACCAATTGCGGTGTTGACCATCAGCTTGTTCAAGAAGTTGGGCCACTCCAGCATTTTGGAAAACAACATTGTGCAGACCACTGGATCGGCCGGTGAGTCGGTGGCGGCGGGCGTGATCTTCACGCTGCCGGCGATGATTTTCCTTGGTTTTCCCCTGGAATATTCGCGCATTTTCCTGTTGGCCATGATCGGCGGCTGGCTGGGAATACTTTTCATGATTCCGCTGCGCCGGTACTTGATTGTTCAGGAGCACGGCGTGCTGCCGTATCCGGAGGGGGCGGCCTGCGCCGACGTACTGCGGGCGGGCGAGGAGGGAGGCAACTTCGCCGGGCGGGTGTTTCTCGGGCTGACCGTGGGCGGAGTCTATAAGTTCCTGATGGATGCATTGAAGTTTTGGCCGGGTACGGCGACGTATGATCCGAGTTGGCTGCCAGGCGCGAGCCTGCGCGCCGATGTGACGCCGGAGTACCTGGGCGTCGGCTACATCATTGGGCCCCGCATTGCCGGGACCATGTTCGCCGGCGGGGTGCTTTCGTGGCTGGTGATTGCGCCGGCAATCAAGTTTTTCGGCGGTCAATTTCCGGGTGCGATCTTCCCCTCCACCATTCCCATTGCGCACATGAACGCCGATCAAGTCTGGAGCGCCTATATTCGTCCCATTGGAGCGGGGGCGGTGGCGGCGGCCGGGCTCATCACGCTGATCCGCACGCTGCCCACGATCGTGGCGGCGTTTCGTGGCGTACGCGGCCGGAGCGCGGCGGGCATTGAAGTGGCATTGAGCGCGCTGCCGCGTACCGAGCGCGACCTGCCGCAATGGATCGTGCTCGCCGGCTCGGCTGTGCTCGGCTTGTTGATGTGGGCCATTCTCGCCTTCCGTTACAACACCCACGCCGCGTGGTTCAGCAACGTGCTGAGCGCGCTTTTGGTGGTGCTGTTCGGATTTTTCTTTGTCACCGTCTCGAGCCGCATCGTCGGGCTGATCGGCAACTCCAGTAACCCGGTTTCGGGCATGACAATCGCTACCCTGGTTGTGACCTGCCTCTTTTTCATTGCCGCCGGCTGGACTGGGCATTTGTACGCCGCGCTGGCACTCAGCGTCGGGGGCACGGTGGCGATTGCATCAGCCATCGCCGGCGCCACGTCGCAGGATCTTAAGACCGGGTTCCTCGTGGGCGCGACGCCCTGGAAGCAGCAGGTCACGCTGATGGTCGGCGTGGTGGCCTCCGTGCTAGTGGTCGGGCTCACGGTTCCGTTTCTCAACGTCGCCTATTCGTCGTTCCAGCCCCAAACCATTTCCCTGCCCGGACTGGCCTCCCACGAGACAGTCAACGGCGTCGAAATTGAGAACGCCAACTACAGCCTGCCGCAAGGATCGCTGCCCGGAACCGCGTTGCGCAATTATTGGGAGCTGAACATCATCGGCTCGCATACCATTCCCGACGGGAAATATCTTTACAACCCGGCCACCGGCAACATCGAAATCCAGTGGGTGCAAGGCATCGGCTCGCAGCAGGTGGCGGCGCCTCAAGCGCGCCTGATGGCGACGATTATCAACGGTCTGCTGGGGCACCAACTTCCCTGGGCGCTGATATTGATTGGAGTCTTTTTAGTGATCGGGGTCGAACTGTTGGGGGTGCGCTCGCTGGCTTTTGCGGTAGGCAGCTACCTCGGCATTGGGACGACCGCCACCATTTTCGTCGGCGGTGCGCTGCGCTGGCTGGCCGAGCAACGCCGTTCGGGCAGTACCGAAGGAGAGGGTGAGACAAGTAGCGGCGCCTTGTATTCGAGCGGTTTAATCGCCGGAGCCGCCGTTTTTGGCCTGGTCGCCGCCGCCATTTCCTACCTCGAAGCCACCGGACGGATCGTCCATAATCAATTCGCCATTGGTCCCCGCGTCTTTGGCACCGCCATCGCCAACAGCAACGTATTCGCGCTGGCCATGTTCGTCGTTTTGTGCGCATCGCTGTTTTGGTACGCACGCAAGCCGCTGCGATAAAACCAATGCCGGAGCAGAAGCCCGCCAACCCGACAGCAGCAAACCCCACAACAACCGAAGCGGCCGGCGAGCCAATGCTGTACTGTCCCAACTGCTCGCGGCGGCTTGAGGAACGCGGGTGCAAGCTGCGTTGTGCCCGCTGCGGTTACTATATGTCGTGCTCGGACTACGTTTGAGGCTGTTATTATTTTTGGGTGCAAGTACTGGCCGACGTTTCATTGGCTGAGCGCACCACATTGCGCGTGGGCGGGCGGGCGCGCTGGCTGATTGAGGCTGAGGGGGAAGAAGACGTTCCCGTCGCGATTGAATTTGCCCGCGACCACGCGTGTAATTGGTTTGCCTTGGGTGGCGGCAGCAACCTGTTGGTCAACGATGGCGGCTTTGCCGGCGTGGCCGTTCACATGGGGCTTCGCGGCATCAGCGACTTGGGTGGCGGTCGAGTGGCGGTTGCGGCGGGCGAGAGCTGGGACGGTCTCGTTGCGTGGAGCGTCGAGCGATCATTAGCCGGTATCGAGTGCCTGAGCGGCATACCGGGAACAGTTGGAGCGACGCCCGTGCAGAACGTGGGCGCCTATGGACAGGAAGTGGCGCCGGTGATCGAGCAGGTCAGGGCATGGGATACGGTCGCCGCGCAGTGGGTCGAGCTCAGCGCCAGTGATTGTGGCTTCGGCTACCGTGCCAGCCGGTTCAACCAGGGCGACCGGGGCCGCTTCGTGATCAGCCAGGTTGGTTTTCGGCTTCGCCCGCAGGGCGCGCCGACACTCGCTTATCCTGAGTTGGCCGTTCGCAAGCCGGGCTCGCTTGCCGAGACCCGGGCCGCGGTGCTCGAAATTCGGCGCGGCAAGGCGATGTTGATTGAGCCCGGGCAGGCGGAGAGCCGCAGCGCCGGATCGTTTTTCAAGAATCCGGCGGTGCCGCCGGGCATGATCGAAGCGATCGCGGCCGCGACCGGCGAGGTACCGCCCAATTTCGCCGCTCCGGGCGGACTGCGTAAGCTTTCGGCGGCATGGCTGCTGGAGCGCGCCGGCTTTCACAAGGGCTATCGCCCGCCCACCGGTGGGGCCGGCATCTCCAGCCGGCACGTGCTCGCCCTGGTGAATTATGACGGCGCTACCGCGGCCGAGGTGATGGCGCTGGCCCAGATGCTGCAATCCGCCGTGGAGCAGCGCTTTCAGGTGCGCTTGGAGATGGAGCCGGTGCGGCTTGGATTTGAGCCTACCGCTGCAGACGGAGGCCGTTGCGGGTGAGCTCGGTGGTGGCGCCAGTCGAGGCCTCCTGCACAATAATGCGCAGGCGATAGACGCCATCCGCCACGGGAAGGTCGAGAGCGGCATTGATGCCGTCGGTGTCGAGCTTTTTTCGGGTGGCGGGGCTCAGGTTGAGGTCAATGATGCCTTCGCGCGCGACGGCGATACCCTTGGCATCGTCGAGCAGGGCGATCACACGCAACTGGTCGTGTTGCTTACCATTAACGGTTTTGAACGGAAGCTGCCGAGGGCTGATCAACATGCCAACCCGCACGCCCCCCAGTTCGCCGGCGGAAGGTTGTAAAGCGGCCATTTTGACTTCGACCGGGAGTTGATCGATCGCCTCGCCGTTGAGAGAGCGTTCTAGATTTTTCTCTAGCGCTGGTGGTCCGGCCACGCCATCGTTGACTCCGGTACTGAGGAAATAGCCGGGAATCGCACGCACGCGCGCCTGGGGGTGGCCGTTGACGGCGATTTCGAGGTGGTGAAAGCTCGTATCGGCCTTCGCCGCCGCAGGGGCAAAGGCCAATTCATAGCTCACTGTCGAGCCGCCGGCGAGGTGATCGAAGGCGGTCTCGAGTTCATTGCGGTTTTCGACCATGACGCCGCCGGTATTGTTGGCCAGCATGGAGAGCACATTGGTCTCGGTCTGCCAACGTAGGGCGGTGTTGTTGGAATCAAGCGCCGCGGGATCGATCCCCTCGACGGTCACTCCGCTGCGTATGGCGCTGACCCGCAAGCGATCGAGCTGATCGTTGAGGTTGGTTCCGTTGGCGGCGAAATCGGTGGCAAAGCCAGTCGAGGTGAAGACCAACACCGATCGGCCCGGTTGCGCGGCGGCATAGTCAATGGCTGAGGCAATGCCGTCCAAGGTATGCGAGGAGAGGGTTTGCGCCTGCTCGTCGGCGTTGCCGCCGCCGTGCATGGCGTTGGTTTTGGCGCGGGCGTTGAGTTGAACGGCTTGAGCCGCGGTGCCTTGGCTGGTCACCTGCGCGAGCGCGGCGGCGACGGCGGCGCGATCGCTGGTGAAGGGGAGCTGAAACGTATGGGAGGTAGTCAAGACCGCCCACCGGTCGCCGGGTGCCCAGCCCTTGGCAACGTAATCGGCGGCGGCGCGACGCGCCCAATTGAGCGCGTCGGTCGAGGAACTTAGATCGTCAAATAGCAGTGCAATCGACCTCTGGCGCGGAGCGGCACCGGCGTCCGCCGCCGGGCGCGTCAGTTCCCGCGCGGTCACGCTAACCAGCTTGCCATTGTCGCGCACTTGGAAATCGGCGCTGGTAAGGCCAGGGATCGGCTGGCCGGATTCATCGGTCACCATCACCGGAACGCTCGCCGGGCCGCTGCCAGGCGCGACGAAGCTGCGACCCAGTAAAGAGACCTCGCCGGGCTGCTGCGCCATCACGGCGCATCCGGCGACAGCGGCGATGACAGCGGCAAGTTGAAGGCGCGTCAAGAGGTGGCCTTGGAGGCCGCCAGTTCCGCGTCAAGATCGGGATGTTTCAAATGAAAGCCTGTCTTTTCCTGATAGGCACGGGCGAGTACGCACATTTTTTCCTCACCGCACAATTTGCCCAGGAAGGTGATGCTGGTAGGCGTGCCGTCGGCACTCTTGAATCCGTTGGGCAGAATAACCGCCGGATGACCGGTCAGGTTGGTGATCGCAAGCTGTGAGCCACTGGTCGGGGTGACAACGACGTCGAAGTCCTTGAACATCGCCTCCATCTGGTGCATCAGTTGCAGGCGAATGCGGTCCGCATTTAGATAATCCACGGCCGGATAAAAATGGGCAACGCGGAAGGTATTGGGCCAGGTGGAGGGATTCGGAACTGGAGCCTCCATCAACTTGTCGCGTCCACTGCGGGTGAGCGAATCGAAGGCGGCGCCGGCTTCGCAATTCACCGCCGGACCGTAGCCGGCAAACGGCGGCTGCTCGGGCAGCGTGACCGGCGTCAGGTTGACGCCCATGCCGCGCAGAACGTCGAGCACATCGTGATCGTATTTGGCCTGCTCGGCGCGTGACTTGGCAAAAGCCGCGCGTTCCTCGTCGGTCATGGCGCGACCGCCGCGCCCACCACCGCCGCCGCGCCCATTGGCGTTCGGCGAGTTCTCCTGATCGAAGGCCGCTTTAATGTAGCCCACCCGGAGCGTATGCAAGGGCATGAGCGCATCCCAGTTGAGCGGAACGTCGAGCACCGTGCGATCGGCACTGGGGTCCGCGCGATCGGGACCGTAGATGGCATGCAGCACAATCATGCAGTCTTCCACAGTTCGGCAGAGCGGGCCGAGTTTGTCCTGCGACCAGGAAAGCGTCATTGCGCCGTTGCGGTCCACCCGGCCGAAGGTCGGGCGCAGGCCGGTGACGCCGCACACGGTGGAGGGGCTGGAGATCGAGCCCTGAGTCTCCGAGCCAATCGAAAAGCCGACGCAACCGGCCGACGTGGCCGAGGCCGGTCCGGCCGAGGAGCCGCTCGAACCTGTGCTGGGTTTCCAGGGATTGCGAGTGCGTCCTCCGAACCAGACGTCGTTCTGAGCCAGTGCGCCCAAGCTGAGCTTGGCGATCAGAACGGCTCCAGCGGCATCAAGCCGCTTGACCGCAGTGGCGTCCTGATCAATGACCTGGTCCTCGTAGGGCTGGGCGCCCCATGTCGTTTTATAACCTTTGACGGCAAGAAGATCCTTGGCACCCCACGGGATGCCGTGCAGCGGGCCGCGGTAACGCCCGGCCGCGAGGTCGCGGTCGGCTTCCTTGGCTTGAGCCAGGGCGCGATCGTCGGTATAGGTAATAACGAAATGCAGCATTGGATCGTAGCGCCGCAGCCGCTCGAGATACATGGTGGTGAGCGCCACCGACGAAACGCGCTTGGTGCGGATGAGCTCGCCCAGTTGGCGCACGCTGTAAAAGGCCACATCTTCGATGTTCTTGGGCGTGGCGACAGCCGGAACGGGCGCGAGGCGAACCGGACGGCGCGCCGTCTCAAAGGTCATTCCCGCCAGCACCGGCGAGAAAATCAGGGCCGGCGGATCGGAGTTGGCCAGCGGCATTTTGCGCACCGAGTCGAGGCTGCGCATTTGCCCTTCCATGGCACGGACGATTTGGTCGCGGTCGTTGGCCGGTATTTCAATACCGGCCAGCTCGGCCGCTTGATCGACGATTTCAGGCGTGATGGTCACCGCTTCGCCGGATACCACCTTGGCCCAGAGCAGGCCTGGCAGCAGCGTGCTGGAAATACCCAGAGTGGAGAAGGCGGCGAGAAATCGCCTCCGTTGCGCGTCAAGAGTATTCATACGATGACCTCGGAAGACAAATAAAAACTGATTTAGAACTCGACCCGCAGGCCCATCTCCATGGTGCGATTGCCGGATTTGCTGGTGAGCACACCGAAACTGGCCGGGCTGGTGCCGAAAAGACCCAGGCTGGGCGTACTCCACAGGGGATGG
Organism: Terriglobales bacterium; assembly: GCA_035606395.1. GTDB lineage: Bacteria > Acidobacteriota > Terriglobia > Terriglobales > SCQP01 > SCQP01. The sequence goes on from DATNFK010000060.1 coordinate 59,801, forward strand.
TTGGTCACATTGAAGACCTGCAGTGTGTAGATGAGATTGGTCTTCTCGGTGAGTTTCGTGGTTTTGCCCAGGGCACCGTTCAAGTTCCAGGAACCAAAGCCGCGCAGTGGATTGGCGTTACCGCTCCTGCCGTCGGTGCTCAATTGAATCGTGCGAAAGGCATTGAAGGCGGCGGCTGGATCGGGGAAGATGTTCAACCCCAGGCCGCCCGCCGACGTATTGCCTCGGTTGGCGATGGTGGCCGTGCTGTTGTTCGCGTACACGCCGATTTGGGAGGTAAGTTGGTCGGCGTTGCCGGTGAAGATGGCTGCTGCGCCATTCGTCAGGCCCAAATTGCCCCCACCATAGACCTGTCCGCCCTCGCTCACCGTGAGCGGCGCACCACTGGCGTAAGTGAATACGCCGGATTGGTACCAGCCCGCCGTCAGTCTGTTCATGAAACCATTCCCCGCCATGTGCGGCAAATCGTAAGAATACGTTGCATTAACAGTATTGGTGCGATCGCTGCTGTCGTAGCCGTAAGTTGTGAACGGGTTAAAGCTGTCGGCGAAAAAGCCGGCGCTGTCCTGATCGCCCAAGCCGTTGCTGAGCAGCTTCGACCGGGTATAGTTCAGATCAAAGTTCAGGCCATGGGTGGGGTTCATGCGCAAGGTAGCAATGAACGCCTGATAATTGGAAAGCCCCTGGTGCGTGCGCTGGAACAGCGTTCCGACCTGTTGGTTGTCAAAGGTCGGCAGGGAGTTCGCCAGACGCAGGTTGTCGATGTCTTGAAAGATATTGCTGACACTGGCGGAGTTGAACAGGCTGCTGAACTTGCCAACGAACGCGTCGGTGCCGCCGGGAACAAGGTGCTCAAACCATGGCTGTGCGGCGACAGCCCCAGGGGCCGTACCCTGTTGCAGTTGAGCGCCGATGGCATCATAGGCCTGCGCAAAGGTCTGACCGGAAACAGTGTCAAGGAAACCGATCGGAGCGTTGTTATAGTTGATCGCCTCAGGCAGGTCACGGCCGAAATTGCCGCTCCAACCGAGTTCCAAAAGCATGTGGTTGGTGAGTTGCCGCTGCAGCGTGAAATCGGCGGTGAGGCTGCGCCCCACCTTGTTGCTGGGATCGAGTTGGAATGAGACTTGCTCGCCATTAATGCCGGGAATTACCCCATTCTGTGGATTGGGCGTAGGTGCGAAGGCTGGCAGCGGGATGCTACCATCGACGCCGACGCGGAACGACGATGCGGCAGGGTCGGTGGTGGTGCCAATCGCGGCGTTGCAGCCGGAACCGGGCGTGCCGCTCGCGGTACATTCCGGCTTAGCTACAGTCAAAGTCTGGGCAAAGCCTACGCCCAGCATGGGAATCTCGACATTCTGCACCATGTTGGTGCGATCGTAGACGATGCTCATGCCGCCGCGCAGCACCGATTTGCGGTCGCCAAAAAGGCTGCCCATCAATCCATGCGTGAAAGAAGGATTCCAGGCCCCAGCCAGACGGGGTGAGACATCGCCATAATCCGTGTTGAACACATTTTGACCGGTGTATTGGATCGGGACGTAGGCCAAAGTTGGGTTATAAAACGCTCCGGCGGCGGCGGCCGCGGCCTTCGCGCCCATGTAACCGCTGGCCGTCAACACTTGCCCGGTGCCGGCCTGCTCGAGCAGCACTTGCTTTTGATTGCGCTCGATGGGCGGCGTCTGCCATCCGTACGCCAAACCGTACGTTAATGTAAGCGACGGAGTGGCGCGCCAGGAATCGCTGCCGTAAAAGTTATAAGCCTGCCAATTGGCGTTGCCCTGAAGCGTCGTTCCAAAGGGCAGCGGGTTGAGACTGGCATCGCGCGCGGCTTCGATATTGACGTTGTCAACCAACCCCAAGGTGGTGGCGTACAGTGAATCCCATGTGTTGGTGCTGGAGGCGGGCAGACAATTGGTGGTTAGTGTCTTACCGCAAGTCGGCGGCGCGTCCACGTTCGGAATGCTGATGAACGTGCCTCCGTTAATCACCGCGGCCAGCGAACTATTGCCGGCGACCACCTTGTCATTGCGGGCGTGGGTGGTGGGGAAGGAACGAATATCGGCGCCGAACTGGTAGGTATGATTGCCGACGAGCCAGGTGGCGTCGTCCACGAACTGCAAGTCGACATCCTTCGTCCACTGGTAGCGAGCGCTGCCGGCGCTGTTATCAATAGGGAGGTTAAGTGCGTTCGATTGCAGAGCAATAAAACCATCGGCGGTGTTCGTGCCGGGCAGCGCCTCGAGTGTCGCCGCGTCGGTCGGGCTGAGCGGCTGCGAAACGCTGAAATCGCGGGTGAATCCAAATGTAAATGTATTGAGAAATGTCGGGCTGATTTGGCCGACCAGGGTGGCGGCGAAGGCGGTGTCGCGCTTCGGCTGGTCGAGCGTGCCGGCGGCGGTGGCCCCATTCAGTACGTTGACCTGCCCGGTGCTGTTGACCAGATCACGGAAATAGGTGGCGCTGGTGTGCAGTTGCCAATTGGTGGTGAAGGTGTGGTCGTAGCGCACCACGCCGTAGTCTGTGTTTTCCGGAACCTTGATGGGCGCCGTGTAGCCGGTCGTATTCAAGCCGTCGCCCGCATTGGCGGTGTTGCCGACCGGCTCCTCGCTGTACAGCTTAAGCACCGCCGGGCTAATGCCGAGGCCACGCGGATCGCAGGCGGTGTTGCCATTGGGACCACAATTGTTGGCGGTAGCCAGGTTGTAGGTGTCGGTGTTGCCGGCCGCGTCCTTGAAGGTCAGGATGCCGGCACGCAGATTCGCGGTGGGGACGGTGCGCAGGATGGTGCTGGTTGCGGGAAAGCGCCGTCCCTCATAGTTGGTAAAGAAGAAATCCTTGTTCTTGCGGATGGGACCGCCGAGCCGGGCGCCGAAACGGTTGTCGGTCAGAGGCTGGATGGCGATATGCTGCCGGTTGCTCTGCCAGGTGTTGGCGTTGAAATGCTGATTCTGATTGTAGAAATACGCGGCGCCGTGCAGGTCGTTGCTGCCGCGGCGTCCTACCAGGGTGATGTTGGCGCCGCTGGAGTCGTTGAAACTGGCATTGTTATTGGCGACGCCGACCCGGAACTCCTCGACGCTGTCCACCGGCGTCGGCAGGGATTCGACCGAAGTGTTGGCGCCGGCAATGACGTGACCGCTGATGTCGACTCCGTCCAGCTTGATGGTGTTCTGGTCGTCGATGGCGCCGTTGACGCGGGTCGCGGAACCGGAACCGAGTACGCCCGGCTGTAAACCCAGAAGTTCGACCGTATCGTGCTGCACTGTGGGCAGCCGGTCAATGCCTTCCTGGCTGATGACGTTGCCCACCGTGGCATCCATCGTTTGCAGCTCGGCCTGCGAAGAAGCCGTCACTTCCACGGTTTGCGTTTGCGCGCCAACGGCGAGCTTGGGATTAATGGTGAAGCTCTTGTTGACCTCGATTGCCAATCCGGTGATGGCGCGCGTCTGAAAGCCGGTTGCTGTGACCGTCAGAGTATACGTCCCCGGCGCGACCCCGGTGAATACGTACCCGCCGCTCGCGTTGGTGCTCTGATTCACGGTCTGGTTGGTAGCGTTGTTCTTTAACGCCAAGTGCGCGCCGGGGATGGTGGCGCCGCTACCGTCGGTGACCGAACCCAGAACTGAACCGGTGGTCGAGGTTTGCGCGCTGAGCGCGACTCCCCCCACTAGCAAGCCGGCAAAAATAAAAAATACAATCGCGCGGGGCAGGCGTTTCAGCATGATGTTCTCCTGACAGTCACATCCACACTACTTACGGCACTAACGCCGTTGGGCGCAGTATGACACAAACGGAGCTGGGCTGCCACATACATTGGCGCGAATCCCAGCCCGGCTCCGCCAGGCGTCCCCACTGCTGACATGGAGCGACATGGTAGATTCAGGCGTGGTGGCAAGCCAATGGCGCTGGACGTGGATGGACCTGCTGTGGCTGCTGTTTCTCGGCGGCCTGGCGGCGTTGCCGCCGGTAAGTGAAATCCACAAACAGCTGATCTTAATCGGATTTGGCGTCTGGCAGCTCTTTGAGGGGCGGGTGCTTCTGTACTCGCCGCGGCATGGTCCCGTCCTGGCCATGGCGGTCAAGATTGCGCTGGCCACACTTTTAATCGCCCATACCGGGGAACTCGCGATCAACAGCAGCTACTACCCTATCTTTTATATTCCGGTGGTGACCGCGGCCATGTTGTTTGGCCCAATCGGGACACTGGGCTGGACGGCGGTGGCATCGAGCGCCTACTGCGCCTACCTTTGGCCGGCGCTGCGCCATTTTTCACTCGACGTAAACGGGCGCAATGAGCTGGTGCTGCGGGTTTTTTTCTTTTTCCTCCTGGCGCTCATTATTAATCGCTTTGTGGTGGAATCGCGCGAGGCGGCCGCGGACTTGCTGGTTGAACAGGGGCGCACGCGGCGGGCTGAGCGGCTGGCCGCCTTGGGCCAACTTTCGGCCGGGTTGGCGCACGAGATCCGGAATCCGTTGGCGGTAATCAAAGGATCGGCGGAGATGCTGAGCAAGGAGGCGGCGGGCGCGGGCGCGCTCACGATGGAATTGGCCAGCTACATTTCCAGCGAGGTTGACCGGGTCAACGTTCTCGTCACCCGGTTTTTGGATTTCGCCCGCCCGCTGCAATTGGAGCGCCGGCCCACGGAAATCACCGCGCTGCTCGAGCGCGCCATCGCGGACGCGGAGCGCCAATGGCCCCAGACCCGCATCGAGGTGACGCGCGCATTCCCTGCCGGACTGCCTCTGATGGAGGTGGATCGCACGCTGATGGAGCGCGTTTTCGCCAACCTGATCAATAATGCGTTCGAGGCCATGGCACCTGCCGGGGGCGGACGCCTCGCCGTGGGCGCAAGGGCTGAGGCGGCACGCGTGCGGGTGTGGGTCGAGGACAGTGGCCCGGGAGTACCGCCCGAGTTGCGGGAACAGATTTTCAACCCGTTCTTCACCACCAAACCGGCCGGCACCGGCCTTGGTCTGGCCATCGTAGCGAAAATCATGGACCAGCACGGCGGAGAGCTGATGTTGGTTAACAACGCGACGGACGCCTCCGTTGGCGCGCGCTTCGAGGTACTTTTGCCGTATGGCGAACATTCTGATCGTAGATGACGAGGCCAAAATTCTGCGCCTGCTCGATTTGCAACTCGGCCAGGAGGGCCATGCCACTTCGACGGCGGCGAACGCCGAAGTGGGGCTGCGGCTGCTTCAGCAACAGCCAGTGGACCTCATCCTGACCGATCTGCGGTTACCGGGAATGAACGGGCTGGAGTTTCTGCAGGCTGCCAAGCGCCTTCAGCCGGGCGTGCCCGTGGTCGTGATGACCGCCCATGGCACGGTGGAAACCGCCGTCGACGCGATGAAAGCGGGCGCCAGCGACTATTTGCTCAAGCCATTTGGGTTTGACGAACTTCGGTTGGTTATCGCCAAGGAACTGGACGTGCGCGGCCTGCGACAGGAGAATGAGAACCTGCGCGAAGCGCTGCGCGAACGTTACGATTATCCCAACATTGTCGGTCGCGGACCGCAAATGCGCGAGGTGCTGGCCCTGGTCGAGCGCATTGCGCCGACGCAGACCACGGTGCTGATCGGTGGCGAGAGCGGCGTAGGCAAGGACCTGATCGCGCGAGCCCTGCACCAGCATTCCCGCCGGGCGTCGGGACCATTCATAAAAATCAACAGCACCGCGATTCCGGAAAACTTGTTGGAGAGCGAATTGTTCGGCTACGAGAAGGGCGCGTTCACCGGCGCCACATCCACCAAGCCGGGCAAATTCGAGCTTGCCGACCACGGCACGCTCTTTCTTGATGAGATCGGCGACGTGCCGTTGGGCATTCAGGTGAAGCTGCTGCGGGTGTTGCAGGAGCGGGAATTCGAGCGGCTGGGCGGGACCAAAACCCATAAGGTTGACGTCCGCCTGATTGCCGCCACCAACCGGAACTTACGCACCGCGCTCGAGGAGGGGACCTTTCGCGAGGACCTTTACTATCGGCTGAATGTGGTGCCCATTGATCTACCCCCCTTGCGCGCCCATAAAGAAGACATACCGGAATTGGCCGCGTTCTTCGTGGCCAAGTTCGCGCGGGAGTCGGGCAAACCGGTCCACGGTCTCACGCCCGCCGCGATAGCCAAACTGATTGCATTCGATTGGCCCGGCAATGTTCGCGAGATGGAAAACATTATTGAGCGCGCGGTTGCTCTGAGCGATGGCACTGAGCTTGATGTTGCCGATATTCGGCTTGACCTTTCGCCGGCCAAGCGTCCGGCGCCGGGCGGCTCGCTCCTGCCGGAGGGCTGGACGCTGGAGAAATGGGAGCAGGAGGTCATTCGTGATGCGCTGCACCGGGCCAAAGGGAACAAGAGTCAGGCGGCACGGCTGCTGGGACTGTCGCGGAACGCCTTCCGTTACCGGCTCGCGGCGATGGGGGAAGACAGTGGTGAAGATGGCTGAAAACCACCAATGCCTGGCCGAGGGCGGCCGCTTATGTGCGGAGGCGCTCGCGCAAACCTCGGCAAACAATAGCCTTAACTTTGGCACCGGCCTTGCAGTTATAGAGCCGAGAGGCAAGTAGGAGGCTACTATGCGACGGCTCATTCTATGGTCTGTATTGGCTGTATTCAGCACCGCGATGCTGGGTGCTCAGACCCCTGATCAGGGACCCGGCAGCGTGCCACCGCCCCCGCCCAACCAGGCAGCCGATAATTCCATACCACCCGAGTCCAACTCGGCCGTGGCCCGCGTCAGCGTCATCAGCGGCACGGTCTCAACCCAGCGTGGCGATACGGGCGAGTGGGACGCGGCAGCCCTCAATTCTGCCCTGGTCAGCGGCGACAAGATTTCGACCGGCGACGACGGACGCACCGAGGTGCAGCTTGACTATGCCAATGTGCTGCGGCTCAGCAATGGCAGTCAAGCCAACCTGGTCAGTGTTACGAACAACCAATTCCAAATTCAACTGGCCACCGGGCTAGCCGATTACGTTGTGCTCAAGGGAGCCCAAGCCACGGCCGAGATTGACACGCCGAATGTTGCGGTGCATCCAAACGGACCGGGCGTGTTTCGCATTCAGGTCAACTCCGACAGCGAAACGCGAGTGATCGTGCGCGAAGGCGAAGCGGACATTTCAACTCCCCAGGGCAGCACGCCGTTGAAAAAGGGCGAGGAGATCACCGTGCAGGGCACCGACGCGCCCGAATATAAAATCGCCGATGCCCCCGGCCAGGACGATTGGGATCATTGGAATAAGGATCGCAACACGCATCTAAACGTCGCCGAAGCCTATAACCACACCAACCGGTACTACACCGGCGCGGGCGACCTGGATAACTACGGATACTGGACGGATGTTCCCGGCTACGGCGAAGTTTGGGTGCCGAATGAGAATGCATCCTGGACGCCATATAGTGACGGACGCTGGGATTGGGAGCCGTACTGGGGCTGGACTTGGGTTGGGTATGAACCGTGGGGATGGGCGCCATATCATTATGGCCGCTGGTTCCCCTATCGCGACCGTTGGGTTTGGTGGCCCGGACCGGTGACACCATATTACCGGCCGGTGTGGGCTCCCGCCTATGTATCCTTCTTCGGTTGGGGCGGCGGATTTGGGGTCAGCATCGGATTTGGCGGCGGTTGGGGCAGTATTGGTTGGCTGCCGATTGGCCCCTGCGATGCATTCCATCCCTGGTGGGGCGGAGAGGGTTTCCGGCGTGGCTTCGATCACGGCTTCGAAAATGGCCGCATTTTCGCGCCCCTCGCGACCGTCGGGCGGGGAAGGGTTGTGTACTCGAACCTCGCAAACCTGAACCGGAATGAAATTGTACGGCGCGGTCTGATTCGCGTGCCTTCCTCCGACTTTGGTCGGGGCGTCATGAGCGCGCGGCAGCATGTAAATGCTGTGGATCTGCGGCAAAGCCAGCCGATCAGGGGTTCGTTGGGAGTGGCGCCAACGCGCGGCGCAATGAGCGCCACGCATCGGCTGGCCGGTCCTGATGCGGTGCCGCAACGTACGGCGACCCATTTCTTCGGTAGCACCGCGCGGGCGTCGTCGCAGTCGAGGTTCAGTCAAGAACGATCCGGCATGCAAGAGCCAGTTCGTCAGGGCTCGAATGGCATGACCCGATTCACGCCCGCCGGCAATGGCGTTAACGGTGGGCAAAGCATGCGCGGCGGTGAAACCATGCGCGGTGGCGGCGTGGAATCAAGGGGCTCGAGCCCGGCGCCGGCGAATGCGAACCAACCTAGGAACGGCTGGCAGCGCTTTAATGGCGGCGCCGGCGCAGAGGGTGGCGGCGCGATTCGGGGCGGTAGCCCAGCGCTGCGCGGCGGCGGGGAAAGCATACGCAGCGGTGCCACCGTGCGCGGTGGCGCTGTGGAGTCAAGGGGCATGAGCCCAGCGCCGGCGAATGCGACTCAACCCCGCAGTGGCTGGCAGCGCTTTAATGGCGGCGCGGAGGCTGTGGGTGGTGGCGCCATCCGCGGTGGTGGCCCAGCGCCACGGGGGGGAAGTTCCGTCCGCGGGGGCGAATCCGCTCCAGTCGAGCGCGGGGGCGCGCCTGGCTGGGGGCGGTTCTCGCCGCAGCAAGAGGGCGGCTACCAAGGACGTCAAGAGTCCGTGCCGTCATCGCCTGAATCACGGCGCGGCGGTTATAGCGCGCCGCAACGCTCCTATGGCGAGTCGCGCGGTGGCGGCGGAGCGGTGTCGCGACCGCCCTTGGAAGTGGGGCATCCCGTGGTCCGCGAGTCGGCGCCGGCCTATCGCGGTGGCGGCGGCGGCGGGGAATACCGCTCCAGTGGCGGCGGTCGCCCGAGCGGTGGGGGCGGAGCGCGTCCGAGCGGTGGCGGCGGTAGTCGCCCCAGCGGACACGGCGGCGGCCACGGTCGCTAGTCCAGCCTAACCCCGCGCCAGTAGGTCCCAAGCCGAGCGAACGATATCGCCAAGATCGGGAAAGCGCGGCTGCCAGCCGAGCGCCCGCATCTTGGCCGAGGAAGCCACCAGGCGGTCGACGTCTCCCGGCCGCCTGGGCTGCTCGCGCACTGGAATCGTCCGGCCGCAGACGGCTTCGGCGGCGGCGATCACCTCGCGCACCGAAAAGCCCCGGCCGTTCCCAAGATTGAAGGCGCGTTCGGAAACGTCGGGAATAAACGGAGCCGAGCCGGGAGCGGCGGCTTCGCGCTGGAGCGCCTCCAGCGCCAAAACGTGCGCATCGGCGAGGTCACGCACGTGGATGTAGTCGCGCACGCAGGTGCCGTCGGTTGTGTCGTAATCGGTGCCGAAGATATCAATGGCCGCACGCTCGCCGCGAGCGGCTTGAAGCACCAGCGGGATCAAGTGACTCTCGGGCTGATGGCGCTCACCGCGGCGGGCACTGGCGCCGGCGGCATTGAAATAGCGCAATGCGTAATAACGCAAGCCACGGCTGGCGTACCATGCGGCGGTCTGCTCCAGGAACAGCTTGCTTAGTCCGTAGGGGCTGGCCGGGCGCACGGCGGAGGTTTCGCTCAAGAGCGTCGATTGCGGCGCGTAGAGGGCGGCGGTCGAGGAGAGCACTAACAACCTGACTCCCGCCCGCATCATGGCCTGGTAGAGGCCAACCGCGCGGCATGTATTGTTGTCCAGATACTTATATGGATCGGCGACCGATTCGCCGACTTCGATGAAGGCCGCCATGTGGATGACGCCTTCGATCCGGTTCTCTCCCAGGGTGCGCGTGAGCAGTTCCTGATCGCGGACGTCGCCCTCGACAAAGAGCGCGTCCGGGTGAACGGCATCCCGATAGCCGTGAGACAAGTTGTCGTAGGAGACGACCCGATGCCCCTGCTCCAGAAGGCTCTCGGTCATGATGCTGCCGATGTAACCGGCTCCGCCAGTGACGAGTACGTTCAACCTGACTTCTTACCCCACCGGTAACGGCGGACACCACAGCGACGGCAGGAATAGGGCCAGAGGCCCAGGGCGGCGGCCGCATAGTCGAAAAATTGCTGCCGTTTGCGGCGGTCGAGGTCGGTGCCGCAGCGCCAGCAATGCTTTACCGCCGAGACCGCTCTCCGCAGGCCGCACTTGCTGCAGCGATAGGCGCCGGCACGACCATGGATGCGTTCGCCGAAGGTGCGGCCGGTGCGGCGCATCGACGGCGTATTACAGGTGGGGCAGATGGTCATGCGGTCTTACAGACCGATTCTAAACCAAGTCTGTAACGCAGTGGTGATTTCATCAGGACTCTGATGTGGAAAATAGAGTGGCGCTCCAAACTCGACCCGCGCCTTCCCCCGCCGCGGCCAGCGCGCCTTGTAGGGCAATATTTCGAATAATCCATTTAGACGAATGGGAACCACGGGCAAGCGCAAGTTCGCGACAAAGACGCCGATGCCCGGGCGGAAGGGATGCAAACGGCCGTCGGGCGTACGCCTTCCCTCGGGAAAAATCAAAGGACAGAAACCTAAATCGGCAACGCGCCCGGTGTGGCGGAGAGCGGCGGCCACAGCACCGCGCTCGGAGAGGAGATAGGCGTTAAAGAACGCCCGCAGCAGTTCGAAGCGGCGCCAGGCGCGGAAGCGCCGCCACCGTGAGGCATGGGAATCGAGAGCCGCGGCAAATGGATCCACGCCCATCGCCGGCGCCAGCCATGGCCGCCACGCGGCGGGCAGCGCGCGCACAATCACTGGAACGTCGAGCAAGCTTTGATGATTGGCGATGAACAACACCGGGCGCTGTAAATTGGCGAGATGCTCCCGCCCGCCAATGTCGACGCGCGACACCGCCGTGTATAGGGCGGGAAACACCAGCGCCGGAAAGGCAGCCGCGCGGAAACGCCGCAGACTGGGGCGCAACGGCCACTCCGCCTGGTTGGTCAGCAGCGCCGGCGCGGCGGCCGCGGCGGGCCGGGAACCGGCGGCCGTGGGGACGGAGGATCGACCGGCCAGTCGATCCAAATCCTGCACCGTTCGCGCGGCGGTCAGGGTGGGCTCGTCCACGGCGCCAGGGATATGAGCCTCCAACCACGACCAGAGCTCGACCCGGTCGAGTGAGGAAAGCCCGAGATCGGCGTCCAGGCTGGCCTCGGGACGCAGGCGCTCGTTGGGTATGTTCCAACGCTGGGCGACAAAGGCGCGCCAATCAGCGGCGCCGGCGGCGCTGACCGGAGGCGCGTCGCCTTCCGCGCGTCGGTTCACCCAGGCGGCGATGGCGACCCGCTGAAGTTTGCCGGTGGACGCGGTGCGCGGGAGCTGCGCCTCCGGCCACAGCGACGCTCCGCGCACGCGCTGATGAGGTTCCAGTGCCGCATTGGCATGGGCGAGTGCGCGATCGAGCGCGCTGGGGGGCAAGCCAGGCCGTAACACGACGACCGAATGGACCTGGCCAGTCTTTTTCTCGACCGCCGCGCTTTCCGCGATGTCCGGCTGTTGATTGAGCGCGCGCTCGACATCGTCGGGATAGACATTGAGGCCGTCGGCGGTAACGATGACTTCCTTCTTGCGCCCCAGAAAGTGCAGATTGCCTTCCTCGTCGATGCGTCCCAGGTCACCGGTATGCAGCCAGCCATCGGCGAAAGCGGCCTGGGTGGCTTCGGCGTTGCGATAGTAGCCGGGCGAGACATTCCCCCCGCGGACGAGAATCTCGCCGTCGGCGCCCATCTTCGTCTCCACCCCGGCGAGCATGCGCCCGACCGCGCCGCGGCGAATCTTGAAGGGGTGGGTGATGGCAATCGCCGGCGCCGTCTCGGTCAGGCCGTACCCCTGAATCACCGCGTAACCCAGTGCTTTCCAGAAATCCTCAATCTCCGGCGCCAGTGCGGCACCCCCGGAGATGAACGCCCACATCTTCCAACCCAGGCGACGGTGGAGTTTGCGAAAATGCCACCAACTCCACATGACTCCCCGCCTGCGCCCGTAGCTCGCGGCGTCGCCGAGGGTGACCCCGGCGAGCCCCGCCGCCCATTGGCTGAAGATTTGTATCTGTTGCGGCACCGCGATCATGGCCGAGGCGCGGTGGCGATGTATTGTCTCCGCCCATTGCGCGGGAGCTTGCGACTCGGGGTAAATCACCGCGCTCTCGAGCAGCGGCGGAATCAGCAGCCCCATGACCTGTCCAAACAGATGACTGAGCGGAATGAGATGTAGAAAACGCAGCGGCAGAAAGAGCCGGGCTTTGGGTTTGTACTTGCCGATCTCCTGGGCGATGGGCCGGAGGTTGGCGAGAAGATTACCGTGCGTGATCATCACGCCTTTGGGTTCTGAGGTCGCTCCCGAGGTGTAAACGATTTCGAGCAACGTCTCCGGCGGCGGCGCCGGAATGGCCGCTTCCGGCCCGGGCGCGAGCGCGAGCGCGGCGATCTCGGCGAAGGAAACCTCCGCCCCCTCGTGGTCGCCGCACAGCAGCACCGCCTCGGTTTGCTCGCGTACGCGTTTGGCAAAGCCGGCCGAGAACGACGCATCCAGCGGAACGAGCACCGCGCCCTGCAGCACGCATCCGTAAAAGGCCGTCGCCCAGGCGATACCCGAGGCGCCCCACAGCATGACCCGGTCACCGGGCTTTACTCCGCGGCGGCGCAGTTCCTCGCGCCATGCGAACGCCTTGCCCAGAAGGCCGCCGTAGTCAATGCTGGCGCCGCGGTATAGCCCCTGCTCGATAATGGCCGGGCGGCGCCCCAGGGCGGCGAGACTCGCAATGTACTCCGGCAGCGAGCTGAGACGCGGCGGCGGCATGGACCCCAAGTTTAACTGACGGGGGTGGGGTAATTACCGGTATAGCAGGCGGTACAGAAGCTGTCGTTGCGGTTTTCGACGGCTTGGTCAAGACCGGCGAGCGAAAGATAAGCGAGACTGTCCGCACCGATCGCGTCACGGATGGCGTCGATGCTAAGGTTGGCGGCGATCAGCTCATGCTTCGACGGTGTGTCCACCCCGTAGTAGCAGGGCGAAACCGTGGGTGGGCAGGAGATGCGCACGTGGACTTCGGTCGCGCCGGCTTCGCGAATCATATTGACAATCTTGCGGCTGGTGGTGCCGCGAACGATGGAATCGTCCACCAGCACGACCCGTTTGCCTTGCAGCAGCCGGCGCACGGGATTGAGTTTCAGCTTCACCCCGAAGTCCCGGATTTGCTGCGAGGGTTCAATGAAGGTGCGGCCGACATAATGGCTGCGGATCAAGCCAAACCGGCAGGGCAGCCCTGATTCGGCCGAGTAGCCCAGCGCCGCCGCCACGCCCGAGTCGGGCACCGGAACAACGATATCGGCGGGCGCCGGCGCCTCGCGCGCGAGAATACGGCCGAGCTCCTCCCGGCTCTGCTGCACGCTGCGTTCAAACACCATGCTGTCGGGCCGGGCGAAGTAGACATGCTCGAACACGCATTGCCGGCGCTGGCGCGGCGCGGCGAAGCGGTGTACCTGGCGCCGCGGAGAAATCGAATCACCGCTGATGCGCAGCCAGGTGCCGGGTTCGAGGTCGTGCTCGAAGCGAGCGCCAATCAGATCAAAGGCGCAGGTTTCGCTGGCGAAAAACGCGCCGCCTTCGGCCAGCGTCCCCAGCGCCAGGGGGCGGAATCCCCACGGATCGCGTATGGCGTATAGGCTGTCGGGCGTGAGTAGAGCCAGCGAATAGGCGCCCTCGACCTGGCCCAGCGCTTCGGCCAGGGCATCGTCAAAACTCGTGGCGCGCGATTGCGCGATCAGATGCAGAATCACCTCGGTGTCGCTGGTGGTCTGAAAAATTGAGCCTTGCGCCTCGAGGCGCGTGCGAATGGCCCCGGCATTGGTCAGATTGCCGTTATGCGCAATCGCCAGGCGTCCCTTGTTGCATTCCACCATCAACGGCTGTGCATTGCTGATGCCGCTGTCGCCCGAGGTGGAGTAGCGGGTGTGGCCAATTGCCACTCTTCCGGGAAGTTTGGCCAGCGCCTTGGGGGTAAAAATATCGGCCACCAGCCCCATGGCTCGGCGAACCGCGATACCTTGTCCCTCACCCATCACATCGCTGGAAGCAATACCGGCCGATTCCTGACCGCGGTGCTGAAGCGCGTAAAGACCGAGATAAGCCAAATTGGCGGCTTCCTTGTTACCCCATACGCCGACCACGCCACATTTTTCTCGAAGCTGTTTCATGGCTTCATCCCCCAGGCTTCGGCAAGGGCTTCCAGGTCGTCTTTCACCAGCGCGCGTTCGCCGCGCTTGATCGAAAAACCGTCCCCCGTTGTGACGCCGATGGCAATTGCGTCAATGCCGGCTGCGCGCGCCGCCTGCCGCAAGGGAGCGACCCGAGACGAATCGCACGAGACCACCACCTGGCTGGCGCGCTCGCCGAACAACAGCAGGCAATCGTCGACTTCTCGATCGGCAACGGCTTCCAAATCCACGGCCACGCCGCAGACCTCGTCGGGCAACCGCTCGACAGTATGCGACAGGCAGCACTCAACGAGGCATACGGCAAGTCCGCCCGTGCTTACCTGGTGGGCGGAGTCGAGCCAGCCCTTGCCATGCGCCGTGTACAGCACCGTGTGCAAGCCGTGCTCTCGCTTGAGATCCAGCGCCGGCGGCTGCCCCCAGAGTTGGTGGACGTGAAGATCGGCGAACTCAGTGGCGCCAAACTCGCGCCAGCCGGTGATGGCTGTCGTCGCGGGCGCGCCGGAAAGCAGCACGATCGTCCGCCCCGGTTGGTCGAATCGTGCCGGCAATGGCGATACCTCGCCGGAGGGCGCGTCCATCGTTCCGACAACACCAACGACCGGTGTCGGTTGTATGCCGCGACCCAATGTCTCGTTGTAAAGGCTCACGTTTCCGCCGGTGATGGGCGTGCCCAAGGCACGGCAGGCTTCGCCGATGCCGGCAATGGCTTGCGCCAATTGCCACATGACTTCGGGTTTTTCCGGGTTGCCGAAATTCAGACAGTTGGTCGCGGCGACCGGGCGCGCACCCACACACGCCACTTTGCGCGCCGCTTCGGCCACGGCGAGTTGGGCACCGAGGCGGGGATCGAGTTCGCAGTACCGCCCATTACCGTCTAGCGCCATCGCCAGTCCGCGCTTCGTTCCTTTGAGTCGAATAACGCCGGCATCGCCGCCCGGACCCGCCAGGGTGTTGGTGCGGACCATAGTGTCGTAGCCTTCGTAGACCCAGGCTTTGCTGGCGATGTTGGGCGAGCCCAGCAGGTTGCGCAGCTCGCCCGACCAGTCGCGCTCCCCCCGCAATGCCGCCGCGGCGGGCGGCGGATCGAGCGGCGTTGCTCGCTCCGGAGCCTGCTGCGGCCGATTGTATTTGGGCGCGGCGTCGGTGAGCGCGGTGTTGGGAATAAGCGCGACCAGTTCTCCTTTGTGCGTGATGCGCAGCATTCCGTCGGCGGTGACTTCGCCCACTGTGACCGCATCGAGGCCCCACTTGCGGAACACCGCGAAGACCTCGGCTTCGCGTCCCTTATGCGCGACCAGCAGCATGCGCTCCTGGCTCTCGCTGAGCAGCATTTCGTAGGCCGACATTCCAGTCTCGCGCTGCGGCACGCGATCGAGATCGAGCGCAATGCCGGTTCCCGCGCGCGCGCCCATCTCGCACGACGAACTGGTCAGTCCGGCCGCGCCCATGTCCTGAATACCGGCGACGGCGCCAGTCTGCATGACCTCAAGACAGGCCTCAAGCAATAGCTTTTCGAGAAACGGATCGCCCACTTGAACGTTCGGCCGCTTGCCGGCGCTGGCTTCGGAAAATTCCTCGCTCGCCATGGTGGCGCCATGGATGCCGTCGCGCCCGGTCTTGGCGCCCACATAGATCACCGGGTTGCCGACACCGCTGGCCTTGCCAAAAAAGAGTGCATCCTGACGGGCAATGCCCAAGGCAAAGGCGTTGACCAGCGGGTTAGCCGAGTAGCCGGCGTCGAACACGGTCTCGCCCCCGAGATTGGCGACGCCGAAACAGTTGCCATAATGGGCAATGCCGCCGATCACTCCCTCGACGATGGCATGGTTACGCATGGCCAACGCGTCGGTTGTCCCGGCATCCGGCCGGCAGGGTCCGAAGCGTAATGAATCCATGATCGCGACCGGGCGGGCACCCATGGTGAATACGTCGCGCAGAATACCGCCGACGCCGGTCGCCGCGCCTTGAAAGGGCTCGATATAGCTGGGGTGGTTGTGCGATTCAATCTTGAACACGCATGCCCAGCCGTCGCCAACGTCAATCACCCCAGCGTTTTCGCCCGGGCCTTGCAAGACGTGCGGGCCGGCGGTGGGCAGGTTCTTGAGGTGCAACCGGCTGCTCTTATAGGAACAATGTTCGCTCCACATGACCGAGAAGACGCCCAGTTCCGTCAGGTTCGGGTCGCGGCCCAGCAAGCCGCGGATCTTCTCGTACTCCTCGGCGTTGATGCCGTGTTGGGCGATGATTTCAGGCGTGAGTGGCATAGGCGCGGCAGAGCGACGTAAAGACTTTAAAACCCTCGCTGGAACCCAAGGCCGCTTCACTGGCGCGCTCCGGGTGGGGCATCAGGCCGACGACATTGCCGGCGTCATTGCAGATGCCGGCGATATTATTAAGCGAGCCGTTGGGATTGGCCCCAGGCTCGATGGCGCCGCCATGGGTGCAGTAGCGGAACACAACCCGGTGTTTTTCTTCCAGCTCTTCCAAGACGTCTGGGTCGGCGTAAAAATTCCCCTCCCCGTGCGCCACCGGAACGCGCATCACTTCGCCGCGTTCAAAGCCCACCGTGAAGGGTGTGCGATTGTTGTCCACCCGGAGATAGACCGGGCGGCAGACGAAACCGGTGCCGGCGTTGCGCAGCAGCGCGCCTGGCAACATGCCGGCTTCGCATAATATCTGGAAGCCATTGCAAATCCCCAATACCGGTCCGCCGGCCTCGGCAAACTCCCTGACCGGCTTCATGATCGGCGAAAAGCGGGCTATCGCACCGGTGCGCAAGTAATCGCCGTAGCTGAAGCCGCCGGGGATAATCAACGCCTGGCAGCCCTCAAGCGAGGCGCTCTCGTGCCAGAGAGGCACCGCGGGCTCGCCGGCCGCCAATTGGGCTATATGCAGGGCATCGTGATCGCAATTGCTGCCCGGAAAAACCACCACGCCAATTTTCATGGGAAGCAATAGTTTAGCAGGCGGCGCGGCGTGCTGTCTGGCTCAGTGGCCGGGGTGCAGGTAGCCGTCGAGGAACTTGTAGACTTCCTGGCGCGATTGCCTGGCAAAGGCAGTGTCGATGCGGTTGAAATAGTGGCCGCCGGGAGCATTTTGGTAGATCTTGTACTGGAACAAAGACTGCTTGCCGGCCGCCTTAAGGGCGTCGATCAGGTGTTCAACTTCCATCACATTGACGTCTTCGTCGTTGGTGTTGGTGTGGATCAGAAGCGGTGTTTGCAGCTCGGCGGCATGGAAGTACGGGGAGCGCCGCCGGTACTCCATCGGATCCTGGTCGGCCGTTTTCCCGAGGAACCCGGAATATATGTCGCGGTAACTTTGCGACTTGTAGCCCATGCGCATAACCAGATCGCTCACCGGGACGCCGGCGTAGGCGACGACGTAATCTTTTGGATATTTGAAGATATTGAGCAGGGTCTGGTAGCCACCGTGGCTCCAGCCAATGATGCCGACCCGGGCCGGGTCAACGTGGGCCAGGTTGGCCACCGCCCAATCGCGCGCGGAATGAACATCAACCACCTCGGCGCCGCCGTAGTCAATTTGACTTTCGAAACCTGCGCCATAGCCGGTGGAACCGCGGTACTCCGGGGCGACGATGACATAGCCCAACCCAACCAGCTCGCGCACAATGTGGGCCTGACTGGTATCCATGCTGCTATGGACGCCTTCGTGAACGTAGACCAAAAGCGGCGCCTTCTGATCAGGCGCCAGCTTTTTGGGAATGAAGGTGTAAGCGTGGAAGAGCAGCGGATTGCCGGCGCCCTGCGCGGTGGGATTGGCCATGCGGATGGGCGCGTCGCTTGGGATCCAGACCTTGTCCACATCGGCGATGTCGGAGAGCTCGAGATGCCAGAGCACGTCATCGGCGGTTTTCTGAACCGCCTGAAACGCCGCCTGCTGATTGGCCTGTTGCTGGCGCGCGATCGCCGCCGGGTCGGGCGGCGCGGCCGGCCCGCCACGCCCCTGGGCGGCGAGCGAAAACGAAAGACATCCTAGAATTACTGCCAACGTGAGTGACGCGCTTGAAGTTTTCGGCATGACCGGGACAGTCTAGTCTATTTCGGCAAGCAGCTCACCGGTGGCGACGGTCGAGCCGGAGTCCGGGTGCAGCGAGATCAAGGTGCCCGATTTCGGGGCGCGGACTTCGTTCTGCATTTTCATCGCTTCGAGCACAAGGATGGGCTGGCCGGATTCGACCTTGTCGCCGACGGCGGCGAGCAGCTTGACCACCTTGCCGGCCATGGGCGCTTTAATGCGGGCGCGGCCGGCATGCTCGCGGCGGCTCTGGGTAAGCAGGCGGCGGGGATCCTGCACTTCGACGGCGAACTCGCGGCCGGCGGTTATGACCATGTCGCGTTCAACACCGAAGGTGTAGGATCGTCCGGCGATTATGACCGAGACAGTGTGTTCATCGGGCCACGCGACGTCGCAGGCGGCAAGGTCGTCGGTGTCAACATTCACCACCCGGGCGCCGACATGGACCTCGTACTTCACGACCGCATCCCTCGCAATCCGGCTTGGCGCGCGGAGCGCTGCCAGTTGGAGGAGGCCACGCCGGCGTCGGTCACAGCCGGCGGCGGCGCGCTAACGCGGCCCGCGGCCAGCGCCGCGGCTACGGCGGCAAGTCGCTCGAGCTCGGGGTCGGCGGCCGGTTCGGGCATTGCCTGCAGCCGGCCCACGTAGCCGGTATCGGTTCTACCGGCGATGAAGTCAGGGTCTGAAAAAACACGGCGAAAGAACCCGAGATTGTGGCCGACGCCGGCCAGTTCATATTCCTGCAGCGCGCGCCGCATGCGAGCGACCGCTTGGTCGCGGTCAGCGCCCCAGGCAATGAGCTTCGAGAGCAGGGGATCGTAATCGAGCGGCACATTCCAGCCCTGGTAAACGCCGCTGTCCTCGCGGATGCCGGGACCGGAGGGAACCTGCAAGCGGCGGATCAAGCCCGGAGACGGCATGAAGTTTTGCGCCGGATCCTCCGCGTAAACGCGGCATTCGATGGCATGCCCGTGAGTCGAGACGAGGTCTTGGGTAAAGCTGAGCGGCTCGCCGGCGGCGATGCGGATTTGTTCGGCGACCAGATCGAGCCCGGTCACCAACTCAGTCACCGGGTGCTCGACTTGCAGGCGGGTGTTGACCTCGAGGAAATAGAAGTTCTCATCGGCATCCACCAGGAACTCGACCGTGCCGGCGCTGTAATAGTTGGCCGCTCGCGCGGCCGCCAGCGCGGCTGAAGCCAGCGCGGCGCGGGTGGCAGGCCGAAGGCGGGGGGCGGGCGACTCCTCGATGATTTTCTGGTGGCGGCGCTGCACCGAGCACTCACGCTCGCCGAGTGAGAGTAAATGCCCGTGCTGGTCGCCCAGAATCTGCACCTCGATGTGGCGGGGCCGCAGAACGGCGCGCTCCAGGAAAACGGCGGAATCACCGAAAGCGCTGGCGGCTTCGGTTGCGGCCAGCGCAAATGCCGATGGCATTTCGGCGGCGGAGGCAACCAGCCGCATACCCTTGCCGCCGCCACCGGCAGCGGCTTTGAGCATCACCGGATAACCAATGCCGGCCGCCACCTTCTGCGCTTCCGCCAGGGTGGCGACGGCGTCGACTGTCCCCTGCAGGATGGGAATTTTGTGCTGCTGGGCGAGCTTTCGGGCGGCCGTCTTGCTTCCAAGCGCGTCCATGCTGGCGGGCGAGGGCCCGATGAAGACGATTCCGGCGGCTGCGCAGGCGCGGGCGAATTCGGCGTTCTCGGCGAGGAATCCGTAGCCGGGGTGAATTGCCTCCGCGCCAGAGTCGCGGGCGGCGGCCAGCACGCGGTCAAAGGAAAGATAACTTTCGCTGGCCGGAGCGGGACCAAGCCGGTAGGCCTCGTCGGCCAGGAGCACGTGCATTCCGCAGCGGTCCACGTCGGAGTAGACCGCCACGCTGGCGATACCCATGTCGCGGCAGGCGCGCACCAGGCGCACTGCGATTTCGCCGCGATTGGCGATTAGAATTTTCTTGAACATTTCTTGGCGCAGGCCCAGAGCGATTTCACCGCGCGTCACGCTTGGGTACAGCTTCGCTGGGCGTGGGATCTTTCATTATTGCGTGAGGGCGGTTTGAGGAACCCAGTTCAGCGATTGCGCGAGGCCCAGCACATCCTTCACAGTGATGTCATTCCAATGGTTGCGATCGGCGCCGAGGCCGCTCTCGATGGCGCGCTTGAGATAGAAGCCGGCCAGATCCACCGCCATGCGATCACTCAGAGCCACTCCAGTGATGCGCTTAAACTCGACCCAGGCCGGATGCGGCAGGCCGAGCCATACGCTCTGTCCATTCACCATAAACTTGATGTCCACCGTGTCGCTATGCCGCGTGGCGATACCCACGACAAGGCATTGATATTCGCATCGAAACGACTGCTGGGTGAGCGGATCGGTGGCTGAAAAATCCTCGTACATTCCCTCATGTTACATTGAAGCGGGAGGAACGGGTATGGGCAAATATTTACTGGCGGCGGTGTTCTTGCTGGGATGGCAGCAGGCGGCCGCGCCCGCCAAGCCGGCGCCCGCCGCAGCCGCGTTTGACATAGTCGGGACCTGGCGATGCCAATTGGACTATCAGGGCACGCCGATCTCGGTGGGCCTGCATATTGCCAAAGGCGAAGCCGGCGCGTTAACGGCGAGCCTGGACGATGTCATGGGCGGCGGAGCGCCGCTCGACGCCAGCGCCACCTATAAGGATGGCGCGTTGCACGTTGACGTACCCTCGATTCCGACTTCATACGACGGCAAGCTGAATGCCGCCGGGGACACGATCGAGGGTAGTTGGTCGGTACAAGGCTCGGGCCTCGCCTGTAATTTGCAAAAAGACAGCGGCGCATAGCGAGTGGCTCGTAATTGGGTTGAAATTTCGCGCGCGGCGCTGCTAGCCAATTTGGCGTACGTGCGCCAGCGCCTCGCGCCCGAAACGGAAGTCTGCGCTGTGGTCAAGGCTGACGCCTATGGTCACGGAGCTGTGGCTTGCGCGCGCGTTTTCGCGGAAGCGGGCGTCAACTGGATGGCGGTTACTTCGGTGGAAGAAGGAGTGCGGCTGCGACGCGCTGGCATCGGCGTCCGCATCCTCGTGCTGGCCGGCTTCACCGCCGCGCAAGCCGCCACCATGGCGGCCGACGAACTCACTCCAGCGGTGTGGGATGCCGAGCAAATCGAATGGCTGCGCGCGGCGATGCAGCCGGGAACTGCCCGGCGCCGGTTCGCCATTCATCTCAAGCTCGACACTGGCATGGGGCGGCTGGGTATTCGTCCCGACCAACACGGCGCTATTGAGGCCGCATTGGCGCGAGCACCCGAATTGCGTGTGGAAGCGGTGTTTTCCCATTTGGCCGAAACCGAAGACCGGCAGCTCGAAGCCCTGGGCGAGGCACGCGGCTGGGCGCGGCAATTCGAACCCGAAGCCTGGCACCTGCTCAACAGCGAGGCGGCGCTGGCGCATCCGGAGTGGGGCGGGACGCTGGCGCGGGTGGGGCTGGCCCTCTACGGCTACAGCGCCGACAAGTCGCACAACGAACGCCTGAAACCGGCGCTGAGTTGGAAGACGCACGTCATTTCACTCAAGCAGCTTCCCGCCGGTCACGGTGTCGGTTATGGCCCGGCCTATCGCACCATGCGTCCCACCCGCGTGGCCACGATTGCGGCCGGGTATGCCGACGGTTATCGGCGCGACTTGTGGTCGGCGGGTGGAGACGGAGCGAGGGTATTGATCCGCGGTGTCGCGTGCCCGGTGATCGGTAATATCAGCATGGACCTGACCACCGTGGATGTAACCGATACCGGCGAGATCCACATTGGCGATGAGGTGGTTTTGCTTGGGCCGGCCATGCCGGCAACCCGCCTGGCGGAATGGGCGGCGACAATTCCGTATGAAATTCTGTGCGGCCTGTCAGCACGCGTCGAGCGCGTGTACGCGGCTTAAACGACTTTCAGGGCCTTGCCGAGAATGCCAAGAGCCTTCTGGGCATGCTTGGGCTCAATGATGTAGGGCGGCAACATGCGGATGATGGTGTCGTGGGTGACGTTGGCGAGCAAACCGAGTTCGACCATGCGGTTGAATACGGGCGCGGCGGGACGGTCGAGTTCCATACCCAGCATTAAGCCCTTGCCCCGCACCTCCTTCACGAATTTGTGACGGCGGGCGAGCTTGATCATGCCGGCCTTAAGGAGCGCACCATTTTCAAGAATGCGATCGTACATGCCGGGCGTCTCGAGAATATCGAGAACTTCGAGTGCAATGCGGCAGGCGAGCGGGCCACCTCCAAACGTCGTGCCGTGGGTGCCGCTGGTGAGGGCGGTGGCGGCTGTTCCGCGCGCCATAATGACCCCCAGCGGGTAGCCCGAGGCGATGGGCTTGGCGGTAATGACGATGTCGGGAACGAGGTCGGTCCACTGGAAGGCGAAAGCCTTGCCGGTGCGGCCGAGTCCGCACTGAATCTCGTCAATGATCAACGTCGCCTGGACTTCGCGGGCAAGCCGGGCGGCGGCGGCGAGGTATTCGGGGGTGAGTTCGAAGATGCCGCCTTCGCCCTGCACTGGCTCCAGGATAATGGCGCAGGTATTGACGTTGACCGCTGCCGCCAGCGCCGCCAGATCGTTGGCCGCCACGAAACGCACGCCCGGGAGCAAGGGACCGAACGGCGCCCGGTACTTGGTTTGTCCGGTGACCGAAAGCGCGCCCATGGTGCGGCCGTGGAAGGCGTTTTCGAGCGCCACCAGTTCGATCTTTTCGGGTGAGATTTTCTGCGCCAGGCTGCGGGCGACCTTGATCGCGCCCTCCGCGGCTTCGGCGCCGCTGACGGTGAAGAAGGCGCGCTCCATGCCGGCAAGCGCGGTCAGGCGCTGGGCCAGCACTCCCTGAAACTCATTGTAATAAACGTTCGAGGTATGGATGATCTTCTTGCTCTGGTCACGTATGACCTTAAGAATGCGCGGATGGGCGTGGCCCAGGGCGTTGACGCCAATGCCGGTGATGAAATCGAGGTAACGCTTGCCGTCGGAGGCGAAAACGTACGGACCCTTGCCGCGCTCCAGAAGCAACGGCACACGGGCATAGGTGGGGAAGAGATACTGGGCTTCGAGAGACTGTACAGTCGTAAGGTCCATGGTTGATTTTAAGTGAATGTCGCCAAAAGGCGCCCCCGAAATGTGTCCCGGTGCGCGCGGCGGCATTATGACACCACTTCTAATACCCGCGGAGCTTGTCTACCTGAGGAGTGAGCGGGGCGCCAACGAGGAACTGGCGAAGGTGGTAGGCGATCAGGTCGGCCTGGCGGGCCCAGGTGTCGGGGGTGGCGGCAGCGACGTGGGGCGTGATCAACAGGCGCGGGTGGCGCCAGAGCGGCGAATCTTCGGGCAGCGGTTCTCGGGTGAAGACGTCGAGCGCGGCGGCGGCGAGGCGGCCGCTGTCAAGCGCGGCCAGCAAAGCCGCTTCATCGAGTGACTGACCGCGGCCTATATTAATAAATCGCGCCCCTTGACGCATGGCCGCGAACTGCGGGGCGGCGAAGCGCGCCTGAGTACCGGGAGTGACCGGCAGCGCGAGAATCACATAGTCGGCGTCCGGCAGGCGGGCTTCAAGCTGGGCGTCCTCTTCGCGTCGCAGGCCCTCGACCTGCATGCCCAGCCCGCGCAGCATAGCAGCGAGTGCGCGGCCAATGTTACCCATGCCCACAATGAGTGCCTGCGCTCCGGCCAAGGTTGAGACCTGGGGCAGGAAAGTGGAGGGCTGCCAGCGCCGCAGCCGCTGGTCCTCGACGGCGCGCGGCAAGTCGCGCGCCAGGGCCAACATCAGCGCGAGCGTATGTTCGGCCACGGTGGCGGCATGCACCGAGGCGCCATTGGTGACCGTCACCCGGCTGGCCACCAGTTCCGGCGTGAGGAGTTGATGCACGGCGGCGGAGGGGCAGTGCACCCAGCGCAGACGGGGAGCCCGGAGCGGCCAATCCGGCGGAAGCTGCCAAGCTACGATGGCGTCAGCCTCGGCGAAGGCGCCGGGCAGCTCGGCATCGTCAATGACGTCGAGGGCGGGAAACTGCTGACGCAGCCGCGCCGTGGAAGATGCCGGCCAGCGCCAGATCGAGGCTTTCGCCGGCTGGTTCATCGCGATCAACAGACGCATGCATGTATTTATACACGAGCGGGAATTTACCGCGCTGTGAGCCCTAGGCGGCGGGGCGCGTCGAGGCCTGGGGACCAGTGCGCCCGACCAGGCTGGCGACGGTCGCGATCAATTCGTCGGGATCGATAGGCTTCGAGACGTAGACCTGGAAGCCGCCGAGGAGGGCGCTGCGCGCCCATCCCTTGCCGGCGAAAGCAGTCAACGCCACCGCCGGGAACTGTCGGGAGTCAAAGCCCTGGCTGCGCACTTTGATAATTAAGTCGAAGCCATCACCGCCGGGCATGGCGATATCGCTGACCAACACCATGGGCTCGTCAGTCGAGGCGAACTCGTTTAACACGTTGAGCGCATCGTTGATATTGCCCGCAACGGTGACTTCAGCGCCGGCGTCGGCCAGCACCTTGGTCACCAGGCGGCGGGCGTCGGGATCATCGTCAACGGCGAGCACGTGAATGCCGTGGAGGCTGAGCTTAGTGGAAACCGAAGGCGAGGGCACCTCGTGCACAGTTGCCGCGCGCAGCGGTACCGCCACGGTAAACGTCGCACCCTTTCCCAACCCGGAACTTTCGACCGTAACCCGTCCGCCATGGAGTTCCGTGAGGGATTTGACGATGGAGAGACCCAACCCGATGCCCGGCGTACGCCGGCGCGGAGATTCGTCAGCGCGACGATAACGGTCGAAAACATGGGGCAGGAAATCAGGCGCGATGCCTTCGCCGGTGTCTTGCACGGCGATCTCAGCCACTCCCTCGAGGCGACGGAGGGAAACGTGGATCACGCCTCCCGGCGCGGTGAATTTCACCGCATTGGTGAGAATGTTACCCAGCACCTGGCCCATGCGTTTGGGATCAAACTCGGTGCGCAACGGTCCCTGGGCGCGCACCCGCAATTTGAGCGACTTGGCTTCCGCCTCGGGGCGCACGGCTTCAATAGCGGCGCGGACGGCGGCGGCGAGGTCGCCACTCTCAAGATGCAGATTCATCTTGCCGCTGACAATGGCGGAAACGTCCATCATGTCGTCCACCAATCCGGCGAGCGTGGCGGCATTGCGGACAATCACCGCCATGCCTTCGCGAATGTCGTCGGCGGTGCGCCCCGGTTCACTGAGCAGGCTGGCCCAGCCGCTGATCGCGTTCAATGGGGTACGGATTTCATGACTGAGGGTAGCCAGGAACGCATCCTTGGAGATGCTGGCGGCTTCCGCCTCTCGCCGTGCCTGCTGCTCACTGGCCAGCAGCGCTTCCCGCGCCCGGTCGCAATTCAGGCGCTCTTTAATATCGCGGATGTTAATTTGCACCACTTCGCTCCCGTCTTCGTCATACACGTTGGCGATCACCTCGACGGCGTGCTCCTGGCCACGATGATCAATCAATGGCATATCATCTGCACGTATAAAGCCACTCTCCAACATGGCATTGACGAGGCGCTTCTCTTCCGCTAGATCGGCGAAAAGGCCGGCTTCGTGCAGTGTCTTGCCTACCATCGCCTGGCGCTTGACGCCCAGCAATTCCTCCAGAAAGGGATTGATCTCCTGGATGCGGAAGTCGCCGGTTCCGAGGATGATAATGCCGTCGCGAGCGGCTTCAAAAAGCCGACGGAAACGGGCTTCGGAGATCTGCAATTCACGTATCCGCTCAGGCGTCATTCCAATCAACCCTTACCTTGATTGGATGCCGCCAGCCAGCACCCTGCTTAATATTTCGGGATGGAAGAATCCACTTGGTCGGACCAGGCCAGGATTCCGCCCTTTAGATTGCGCACGTTGGTGAAGCCATTCTGTTGCAGTAGCTTAACGGCGCGGCCGGAGCGTCCGCCGGACTTGCATTGGGCCACAATTTGGGCATTATGATCGAGTTCGCCCAGGCGCTTTTCCAGCTCCCCTAAAGGGATTAAATTCGCCCCGGCAATATGCCCGATTTCCCATTCGTGCGGTTCGCGAACATCGAGGATAAAGGGCCGCGCGCCGGCAGCGATTTCGCGCTGCAACTCGGTGGGCGTGACTTCCGGCATGCCATTAGCGGCGGTCGCCGGCGGTGTTGCAGGGATGCCGCAAAATTGTTGATAGTCGATCAACTTCGTGATCGTCGGATGGGTGCCACACACCGGGCACTCGGGATTGCGCCGCAATTTAAGTTCGCGAAAACGCATGTGCAAGGCATCGAACAACAGCACGCGATTCTTGAGCGGCACGCCAATTCCGGTGATTAATTTAATCGCCTCCGTCGCTTGGATAATTCCCATCAGACCGGGAAGAACCCCGAGAACGCCGCCCTCGGCACAGCTCGGGACTAATCCCGGAGGGGGCGGCTCGGGGTACCAGCAGCGATAGCAGGGTCCATCCGGCAAAGCCAGTACCGAGGCCTGACCTTCAAAACGGAAAATGCTGGCATAGACGTTGGGGATTTGGCTGAGCACGCAAGCATCATTCACCAAATAGCGGGTAGGAAAGTTATCGGTTCCGTCCACTACAAGGTCGTAACCCCGGAAAATTTCGAGCGCGTTCTGGCTATCGAGCCTGGTGTTGTAGCCGATCACTTCGACGCCGGGATTGATGGCGGCGAGACTTTCACGGGCGGAATCGAGCTTGGGCCGACCCACGTCGGCGGTGCCGTGAATGACTTGGCGCTGGAGGTTGGTGAAATCCACCACGTCGAAATCCACGATGCCAATGGTGCCCACACCGGCAGCGGCAAGGTAAAGGCCGACGGGGGCGCCCAATCCGCCGGCGCCGATAGTCAGAACACGCGCGTTCTTGAGCTTGCGCTGCCCGGCCATCCCGACCTCGGGAATGATGAGGTGGCGGCTATAGCGGAGGATTTCATCTTTGTCGAGAGCCTTATCGACGACGTCGGGGCCTGCGGCCGCCGGAGATCCACCGGCAATGCTAGGAACAATGGAAACGGTGTCGGAAGGCCGCACGGGTGTACTCCCATTTCCAGTGTAGCGAATGTCCTCATCGTTGATGTAGATGTTGACGAAGCTCCGCAATTGTCCTTCGGCGTTGTACAGATGGGGACGGAGCCGCGGGTGGGCAGTGAGCAAGTTTCCCAGCACCTGGTCGACGTTGCCGCCTTCGGACTCGACGGTGGCGCGTTGATCGGTGTAGGGGCGGAGCGGTGTGGGGATATGAATCGTAACGGGCATGACTTCTCCTCTTTGGGAAGTAGCGAACGAATATTCAATTCGACAGGGGAAGAAACGGGCAGGCTAGCGGCAACAACAACAGCCAGCGGGGCGCAAAGCGGATTGGCGAACGGCAGTCACCTTGATATCAGTATATATCCATTGCGCTTCGCTCAGAGGGCAATGACGGTGATCGACTCCTGATCAAAGCGGGAACGGTCGTCCGCCAGCTCAAACGAGTTCACGTCACCGGCGCGTCCGGCATTGATGGATACGATCAAGTAGGAATAGCCCGGCCAACTGGCGTGGTCGAGATCGAACTGCGAGGGCTGGGCTGGATGGTCGGGATGGGAATGGTAGAAGCCGACAATGTTTAAACCATTTTCGCGCGCCTCGCGTTGCGCCACCAGATGCTCCTGCGGGTCAAAGTCAAACCGGTTCTGGGGCGAGGCCTGGTTGGCGTTGCGCATGGGGCGTGCTTCGCGGATGTCGCGATCGCCGGTGGCGGTGGCTTGGCCGAGCAGAAGACCGCAGCATTCGTGCGGGTAGGCAGTCTCGCCGTGGCGGAGGATTCGGTTGAGTTGATCGCGGCTGATGCGTAATGCCATGAATTTACTGGATCTCCCAAAATTTCTCACTGAGATATTTGTCGGCGTTGTCGGGCAGCACGGTCACGACCAGCGCGTCGGGGCCAAGCTCGCCTCGAAGTTGGGCGGCGGCGGCAAGAGCCGCTCCGCCGCTGACGCCGATCAAGAGACCGTGCTGGCGGGCCTGGAGCTTGACCATCTCATAGGCGGCTTCGGTGGAAATGAAGCGGTCCTCGTCGGCGACCGTAGGATCGTAGATTGCCGGGACAAGGGCGCTCGCCATGTGCTTGGTTCCTTCAATTCCGTGCAACGGGCTGTCGGGCTGCAACGAAATGCATCGGATGCCCGGACGCAATTCCTTGAGCCGGCGCGCAGTGCCAACGAAAGTTCCGCTGGTGCCGAGCGCGGCGATAAAGTGGGTGACGCGGCCGTCGGTCTGGCGCCAAATCTCCTCCGCCGTACCGTGATAGTGCGCCTGCCAGTTGGCCGGGTTGGAATACTGGTCGGTGTAGAAGTAGCGCTCCGGCGCGGCCGCATGCAACTGGCGGGCGCGGAGGATGGCGCCGTCCGTGCCGTCGCCGGGATCGGTGTAGGTCAACTCCGGTCCAAAAGCGGCGAGAATGCGTTTTCGCTCGGGGCTGACATTGGCGGGCAGCGCCAGTTGCACTTTGTATCCGCGCGCCGCACCTAGCATGGCGAGCGCGATGCCGGTATTGCCACTGGTGGCTTCCAGGATGGTATGGGAGTGGGTCAGCCGGCCCGACGATTCTCCTTCGGCCACCATGCGCCACGCGGCCCGGTCTTTGACGCTGCCGCCGGGGTTGTGCCACTCTGCTTTGGCGTAGATGGGGCCCGACTCCAATTCGACCCGCAGCAACGGCGTATTGCCAATGCGGTCGGTGAGGGAAGCGCCCAACATCCATGAATTGTAGCAAGGTATAATTTCGACTGATGCCCGCGAAGATCACAGCGCCCACGTTTGAAGCCGTCCAACAGAAGCTCACCGAAATGGGTTTTGCCGCCACACGGTTGAGTGACGGCCATGTGCTCGTCCGCAAGGATGGCTGCGCGGCCGTGCTCGCGCCGGAAGGGCGCGCCGTGGCGATTGCCGCTCCGCCGGGACGCATCGTTGGCGGCCAATTGGCCCGCTTGGTGGACCGCGGTTACCAAAAATTTTTCAAATCCGCCGACAAGGAAGTGCCCGCTCTTCCAGAGGACATGGCGGCGCTCGCGCGCTTTGAATCGCAGCTCCGCTTCGCCTGTGGCGTGCCCTCGCTGTACAACGAAAGCTTGGGTTCTGTGAGCGATCGCTATTTGTACGACCGGGTCTGGTACCGCGACCAAGGTCGCCAGCCCAAGCCCTGGGAAGAAGACGCGGCGCGCGCGCTGGCGTAACATGCGCAAGCCGGCTCTCTTCGCGATTTTCTTGCTGGCCTGGGCGCTCGCCGCCACGGCCCAACAGCACATGACCTTCGACGTTGCGGCAGTCACGCCGGTTGGCAGCGACTCGCCCCAGGTCGTTGCCGGCCTCAGGGTCGACGGCGCGCAGTTGCATGCCGTGCGCCTCTCGCTGCGTGACTACATTCGCATCGCTTATAAGCTCAAGGAATACCAGGTCAGTGGCCCGGACTGGATGAACGGCGCGCGCTTCAACATCGACGCCACGCTGCCCGCCGGTTCCAGGACATCCGATATTCCCGCCATGCTACAGTCCCTGCTGCTGGAGCGGTTTCAGTTGGCCTCGCACACCGCCACCAAGGAGCTGCCGGTTTACAAGCTGTCGCTGGCCTCCGGCGGACTGAAAATCAAGCCCGACGCGGCCAACCCCAACGGCGATCTGGATCCGAACCTGGGGCCGATCAACGCCAATGCGCAAGGCAGCGCCAGCGGCACTACGGTCAGCTATGGCAACGGCTCATCGTTCTCGCTGAGCGCCGATCATTTCACCGTAACCAAGATGACCATGGGCAATATCGCCGACGCGCTGGGACGCTACGAGGATCTGCCGGTAATAAACGCCACCGGAGTCGGCGGGATTTATGACCTGTCGCTGGCCATTACGCCCGAAGATTACCGGGTCATGATCATTCGCATTGCGGTGGCGCAAGGGGTGCCGCTGCCGCCGCAAGCGATGGCCCTGCTCGATGGCGCCCGCACTCCGACGCTCGATGCCAGCCTCGCGGCGGCGGGGTTGAAAATTTCCACATCGCGCGCTCCGCTCGAGTTGCTGGTCATCGACCACGTCAACCGCACGCCGATTGAGAAATAGTCCGCGCGGAAATTAAGCGCTGGCTAGCTGATCCTCATCCATGTCGAAGTTGGAGTAGACGTGGGTGACGTCGTCCTGGTCGTCAATCGCATCGAGGAGCTTCATCATCTGCTCGGCTTCCTTGCCCTGCAGCTTGATATAGTTGGCCGGTATCTTGGCGACCTCGGCGTTTTCGGGCTCGAACTTCTTGGCCTTGAGCGCGGCCACCACATTGTCGAAGGACTCGGGCGGTGTCAGCACCTCCCAGCTTGAGCCGTCGTCGCGCAGGTCGTCGGCGCCGGCCTCGAGCACGATGGACATCAGTTCGTCCTCGCTCACTTTGCCCTTGGGAATGGAGATCGAACCCAGCTTCTTGAACATCCACGCGACGCAGCCGGCTTCACCCATGTTGCCGTGGTTCTTCGACATCATGTGGCGGATTTCGCTGACCGTGCGATTGCGATTGTCGGTGGTGATGTCCATCAGGACGGCAACGCCGCCGGGACCGTAGCCCTCAAGCGAGAACTCCTCGTAGACGGCGCCGGGCAGCTCGCCGGTACCGCGCTGGATGGCGCGCTTGATGTTATCCGAGGGCATGTTCTCGGCCTTGGCCGCGAGCACCGCCGAACGCAGCCGGGGATTGGAATCGGGGTCGCCACCGCCGGCGCGCGCCGCAATGGCAATTTCCTTGATCAGGCGGGTGAAGGCCTTGCCGCGCTTAGCGTCGGTGGCCGCCTTCTTGTGCTTGATTGTGGCCCATTTTGAGTGTCCAGACATAGATGGAAGGCCATTATATCACCGTGGTACACGGCCCAGCAGCTCGGCCAAGCCAGGCGTGAGCGGGTAATGCGCCAGTTCCGGCCAGGGAACCCAGCGGGCGGCGGCGGCATCGCTGCGGGCTTCCGCCGACGCGGCGGAATCGACGGGGCGCGCCAGAAATGTCGTGATTTGGTAGGGGCCGACTATCGTTTTGGCCAACTCGTCGCCGGCGACGACCGCGATCGAGGTTTCCTCGAGCGTTTCACGCGCCGCCGCCTCGCGCGCGTCTTCGCCCGGCACGAGGCGTCCGCCCGGCAGCGACCAAAGTCCCGCATACGGAGCCTCGCCCCGCTGGACCAGCAGGACTCCTTTCGCGCTGACCACCACGCAGGAGGCCGCTAGAATGGGAGCCATGTGGTCCATTATCCAGCACATGCCCTGGGAAGGCCCGGGGCTGATCGCGGAAGAAATGACGGCGTTGGGTATCGAGCACCAGATTTGCCGAATGGATTTAAATGCGCCGCTGCCCGCGGCTGACAAGATCGAAGGCTTGGTTGTCATGGGCGGGACCATGGGGGTCTATGAAGCCGCCGAGCACCCGTTCCTTAAGGCGGAGATGGCGCTACTGTCGGCGACTGTGACGCGGGGCACGCCGACCCTGGCCATCTGCCTGGGAGCGCAATTGTTGGCAGGTGCGTTGGGCGCTCGGGTCGCGCCGGGGCCGGTTTGGGAGGTTGGCGCCGGGGAAGTGGAACTAACACCCGAAGGCCAGCGCGATGCCATGCTGGGCGGCGCCGGAACTACAATGCCGGTCGTCCACTGGCACCACGATACGTTTGGGCTGCCCGACGGCGCCACACTGCTCGCCAGCACCGACGTTTATCCGCAACAGGCTTTTCGGGTTGGGCTCCGGGCTTACGGGTTGCAGTTTCACTGCGAAGTGAACACAGCGCTGGCGAGCGGCTGGGCGGATCATGGGTTGGCGCTCGATCCCGCGCTCGTGGTGGCGATGGAAGCCGCCGGGCGCCGGGCCGTGCGCAACTTCCTCGAGCTGGCATAGGCCGGGCCGGCATGATGAACGCGTAATGCGCGAGTTCACTGCATAATGCTTATGGCCTAACGCCTATGTCTTCACGACTGTCTTCACGGTTTCTCCCCTGGCTGTTGCTGCTGTTCGCCGGCAGCGGATGCGCCGCTCTGATTTACGAAATTGTCTGGTACCAAATGCTCGAGCTGGTGATTGGCTCGACCGCGGTATCGCTGGGCGTGCTGCTGGCGACGTTCATGGGAGGGCTGTGCATTGGCAGCATCGCGCTACCTCGTTGGCAGGAGCGGCGCAAGCTGCACGCCTTGCAAGTCTATGCCGGGCTCGAACTCGCGACCGGCTTGCTCGGAGTTCTCGTGCTTTGGTTCCTGCCCGTGGTTGACCGGGTTTACGTCGCCGCGGCCGCGCACGGACTACCGTCAATGCTGTTGCGCGGATTCATCTGCGCGCTCTGTTTGTTGCCGCCGACCATATTGATGGGCGCGTCGCTGCCCGCCATCACCGGTTGGATCGAGAGCACCCGCCGGGGCGCGTCATGGTGGGGATGGCTCTATGCCGCCAATATCGCCGGCGCGGTGGTGGGCTGCCTGGCGGCGGGATTCTACCTGTTACGAGTCTATGACCTGGCGGTGGCCACCTACTGCGCCGTGGCGGTGAACTTGATCGTCGCCGGGGCGAGTTGGCTCGCCGGCCGCGACGCGCCCGACCAGGTGACTTTCGCGAGCGCGAAAATCGACGCGGCAGGAACCGAACTCGCCGCTCCAACCGGCGCGGTGTGGCCAGTCTATGGCGCGATTGCGCTCTCGGGTTTCGCCGCGCTGGGCGCGGAAGTGGTGTGGACGCGTTTAATGGGCTTGTTGTTGGGGGCCACCGTTTATACGTTTTCACTCATACTTGCCGTATTCCTGGTCGGCTTGGGCATCGGTAGCGGCTGGGGATCGTCGCTGGGGCGGCGTACCAACCCCAGGGCGGCGCTGGCCTGGTGCCAGCTCGGGCTCGCCGGCGCTATAGGCTGGGCGGCCTGGATGCTGGGCGACTCCGTGCCCTACTGGCCCATCAACCCGCTGCTCTCCACCAGCCCCTGGTTCATTTTGCAGATCGACCTGGTGCGCTGCCTCTGGGTGATATTACCGGCGGCGATACTGTGGGGCGCGAGTTTCCCGCTGGCGTTGGCGGCGGCGGCGCGGCGCGAGGCGCGATCGGGCGAGACGGTGGGACGCGTGTATGCCGCCAATACCGTGGGTGCGATTGCGGGCGCGCTGGCGTTCAGCTTGTGGTTGATACCGTGGCTGGGTACCGAAACCTGCGAACGCGTGCTCGTGGCATCGGCGGTCGCCGGCGCGCTGTTCGTACTGCGCTCGGTTTTGGGCGCTGAGGAAGCGGCCGCATGGCGGTGGCGCCCCGCCGTGGGTGCCGCGATCTGTTTGGTGGCGGCGGCGTTCATTGCCGCCGAAGTGCCCGGCGTGCCCGGCGACCTCATCGCTTACGGACGGCGGATCGCGATATCGGCGGGACAGTCGAAAATTCTTTACACTGGCGAGGGACGCAACTCCTCGATCGCGGTATCGGAGTGGTCCGATGGCGCCCTCCAGTTTCACGTCAGCGGCAAGGTCGAGGCGTCGACCGAACCGTTCGACATGCGGCTACAGCGCATGCTGGGGCATCTGCCGGCGTTGCTCCATCCCAACCTGAAATCGGTGCTGGTGGTGGGCTTCGGCGCCGGCGTGACCGCCGGGTCCTTCACGCTCTATCCCAGCGTGCAACACATTCAGATCTGCGAGATGGAGCCGCTGATTCCGCCGGTTTCGACCGAGTACTTCCGGGCGCAAAACTACGATGTCAAAGACGACCCGCGCACGCAAATTACTTACGACGATGCCCGGCATTTTGTGCTTACGACGCCGCGGCACTTTGATTTGATCACCAGCGATCCGATTCATCCCTGGGTGAAGGGCAGCGCCACGCTGTACTCGAAGGAGTACTTCCAGATGGTGCGTGACCATTTGAATCCGGGTGGCGTCGTCACCCAATGGGTGCCGCTCTATGAGAGCAGCGAGGCGGTGGTCAAGAGCGAAGTAGCCACCTTTTTCGAGGTGTTCCCCGGCGGCTCGGTGTGGGCGAACGAAATAGACGGCGGCGGCTACGACGTGTTTCTGCTCGGATCAAACGCGCCGTTGACAATCGACACCGCCGCGCTGCAAGCGAAGCTCGATTCACCCGCGTATGCGCGCGTCGCCGAATCGCTGCGCGAGGTCGGTATGGGTTCGGTGCAGGCAATACTCCAGACCTACGCCGGAGACGACAGCGGACTGCGGCCCTGGCTGGCGGACGCGCAAATCAACCTGGATGGCAATCTGCGGCTGCAGTATCTCGCCGGGTTGGCGCTGAACCTGTCGCAGGAAGGCAATATCTACCAGGACATGCTCCGTTACCGAACTCGACCGGAATGGATTCATTAAGGTGACCACCATGAACAAGCCCGGGAAGGACCGAATTCTTTTGCTGGCGCTTTTTGCGGGCAGCGGCTGCGCGGCGCTGATTTACGAGCTGGTCTGGTACCAGGAACTGCAGTTGGCCATCGGCTCGCAATCGGTCTGCCTCGGCTTTCTGCTGGCCACGTTCATGGGCGGACTTTGCCTGGGCAGCCTGGCGCTGCCGCGGTATGCCGAGGTTTCCCGGCACCATCCGTTGCGCGTGTATGCCGCGATCGAGGCCGCCACCGGAGTCTTGGGTCTCGTTGTGCTGTACGGCATGCCGTGGGCGGAGCGGGCGTTTTTTGCGGCCTCTTCAGCCGGCTTGTCAGGGATGTTGCTGCGTGGCGTGCTGTGCGCGGTGTGTTTGCTGCCGCCCACGATTTTGATGGGCGCTTCCCTGCCGGCGCTGGTGCGCTGGGTCGAGGCATCGCCGGAGGGCGTCGCCTGGTGGGGACTACTCTACGGCGGCAACATCGCCGGTGCCGTGGTCGGCTGCCTAGCGGCTGGATTCTACTTTCTCCGCGTGTACGACATGGCGGTGACCACATGGGTGGCGGTGGCGGTGAACCTTATCGTCGCCGGAACGAGTTGGTGGCTGGCGTCGCGAGCCGGCGCTGCCGCCGCCGCACGGCCTCTAACGGTTGCGCCGCGCCGTCCGGCTCCGCAATATCTACGCGGCATCTATATTTCCATTGCGCTTTCGGGCGCCACCGCGTTGGGGGCGGAAGTGGTTTGGACGCGGCAGTTCGGCATGCTGCTGGGCGCTACGGTGTACGCGTTCTCACTGATTCTGGCGACGTTTCTGCTGGGACTGGGCTTGGGGAGCGCCTGGGGCGCGGCGCTGGGCAAACGCGTGAACGCCCGGCTGGCGCTGGGATGGAGCCAGATCCTGCTGGTCTTGGGCATCGCCTGGACGGCGTGGATGATTGCCGATTCCCTGCCCTACTGGCCCATCAATCCGCTGTTGACCACCAGCCCTTGGTTTACCTTTCAGATGGACTGGGTACGCTGCCTATGGGCGATCCTGCCGGTGGCGGTGATTTGGGGCGCTAGTTTTCCGCTGGCACTGGCGGCCGCCGCGGGGGACCACCAGCCCGGCGCGCGTGAGGCCATGGACCCGGGCGCGGTCGTCGGTCAAGTCTATGCCGCCAATACGCTGGGCGGCATCGTGGGCGCGCTCGCCATTAGCCTGTGGCTGATTCCGACCATCGGAACGCTCGCTTGTCAGCGGCTGCTGATCGCCCTTGCAGCGTTCAGTGGCGTGGTGATTCTCGGGCCGGCGATGCTGCAAAAGAGACGCTGGCCGCTGGCGGCGGCGTTGGCAATGAGCCTTGCGCTGACCGCGCTGCTCGGATTCAAGATGGATCCGATTCCCGGCGAGTTGATCGCCTACGGGCGCCGCATGGCCATCTCCGCCGGCAGTTCGCACGTTCTGACCACCGTCGAGGGCCGCAACTCCTCGATCGCCATCACGCAATGGAACGACGGCGCCACCGAGATCGACGTCAACGGCCACGTCGAGGCGACCACCGAACCCTACGACATGAAGCTGCAGCGCATGGTGGGCCACCTGCCGGCATTGCTCCATCCCAACCCCCGCTCAGTGCTCGGCATCGGCTTCGGCGCCGGAGTCAGCGCCGGCACCTTCACCCGCTATCCCGGCATTCAAAAAATTACCATTTGCGAAATCGAGCCGATGATCCCGCCCACCTCGACCCGCTATTTCGCCGACGCCGATTACGACGTCAAGGACAATCCGCGCACCCACATCGTGTTTGACGATGCCCGCCACTTCATGCTCACCACGCGCGAACATTTTGACGTGATCGCCAGCGACCCGCTCGATGTGTTCGTCAAGGGCACTGCCGCCATTTACTCCCGCGAATACTTCCAGTCGGTGCGTGATCACTTGAACCCGGGCGGAATGTTCACCCTGTACGTCCCGCTCTACGAAAGCGATGTCACCACCGTTCGCAGCGAGCTGGCGACGTTTTTTGACGTCTTCCCCTATGCCTCGGTCTGGGGCAACACCGTCAACGGACAAGGTTACGACTTGGTGGTGATGGGACAAACCACGCCCCTGCGGATCAATCTCGATCAGGTGCAGGAGCGGCTCAACCGCCCCGACTATGCTCCGGTGGCCCGCTCGCTCGGCGAAATCGGCGCCGGCTCGGCGATCGGGCTCTTCTCCACTTTTGCCGGCACGGCGCAATCTCTGGCGCCGTGGACGCAGGGCGCGCCGCTCAACCGCGATGCCGATTTGCGACTGCAGTACTTGGGTGGCTGGGGCATCAACTCCACGCTGGAGGATGTGATCTGGCGGCAGATGCTCGCCTACCGGCGTCCCCCGGTCGAAATCTTCAGCGGCCGTCCCGAAGCCGTGCAGGCCCTCTTCGCCCGCATGGGAGGCCAGTAGGCAATTCGCGCCTTCGGTATCGACCAACTGCTGGACTAACAATGGCTGGTCCGGAAGGCTGGCTGGCCGGGATCGCCGGCGGGACGAACTCACAGCACCCGAATCACGTCGCTGCGGGTGATGATGAAGGTCTTGTCGGTCTTGAAGTCCCGCACCAGCACCGCCGGGTTCTCGGGCGTGATCATCGTCGCCAGCAAATCAACGGGGGTTGAGATGTCGACGAACGGGAACGCCGGCTGCATGATGTTTTCCAGCGGCTCGCT
Organism: Terriglobales bacterium; assembly: GCA_035606395.1. GTDB lineage: Bacteria > Acidobacteriota > Terriglobia > Terriglobales > SCQP01 > SCQP01. Next base: position 96,986 of record DATNFK010000060.1, read on the forward strand.
CTTAATTTCGGGGCGCTCGATGAGCGTGTTGTAGAGCTGCGTCTCGTTCAAGGAGCCGACCACGCGGTGGTCGCGGGTGACAGAGATCTGCGAGAAGTCATGCTGGCTCATGACCCGCACCGCGTGCTCGACCGGTTCGTTGGCCTCGACCGAAAACAGCTCGCCCGACAGTCCGGCGGCGACCAGGTCGCGGGCGGCCATGCCGCTCTTTTCCAAAAAACCGCGCTCGCGCATCCAATCGTCGTTGTACATCTTGCCCAGGTAGCGGGAACCGTGGTCGTGAAAAATCACCACCACGCAATCGCCCGCCTTGAACAGATGCCGGAGCTGTAGCAGGCCGGCCATGGCCGCGCCCGCCGAGTTGCCGGCGAAGATGCCCTCCTCGCGGGCAATGCGGCGGGTCATGATGGCGGCGTCTTTGTCGGTGACCTTTTCAAAGCGGTCAATGATGTTGAAATCAACGTTCTCGGGCAGGAAATCCTCGCCAATGCCTTCGGTGATGTAGGGATAGATTTCATGCTTGTCGAAGACACCCGTCTCTTTGTATTTCTTGAACACTGATCCGTAGGTGTCGATGCCAATGACTTTTAGCGAGGAATTGCGCTCCTTCAGATAGCGTCCGGCGCCGCTGGCGGTTCCGCCGGTCCCCACGCCGACCACCAGGTGGGTGATGCGGCCCTCGGTTTGCTCCCAAATCTCAGGACCGGTTTGCTCGTAATGCGCGGTCGAGTTCGAGGGATTGTCGTATTGATTCGCCTTCCACGAATTCGGGATTTCCTTCTCCAGGCGCGACGACACCGAGTAGTACGATCGCGGGTCCTCGGGATCAACGTTGGTGGGGCAGACGATCACCTCGGCCCCGAAGGCCTTGAGCGCGTCGTTCTTTTCCTTCGACTGTTTGTCGGTGGTGGTGAAAATGCAGCGATAGCCCTTGATCACCGCCGCTATGGCGAGACCCATGCCGGTGTTGCCGCTGGTGCCCTCGATGATGGTGCCGCCCGGCTTGAGCCGCCCCGTGCGTTCGGCGTCTTCGATCATCTTGATCGCCATCCGGTCTTTGATTGAGTTGCCGGGGTTGAAGTTCTCAAGCTTGGCCAGCACCTCGGCCGGCACCCCGCGGGTCAGGCTGTGAATGCGGACCATCGGCGTATGGCCGATGGCCTCAAGAATATTGGCGCAAATGGGCGGCACGGGCGATGGCATGTTTAGATTATCGCCCCGGCGGCGGCTCGGGCACTTCGAACCTCCGCGTGAGTATACTCATCTCGCCGCGGTTGGATTCGCGCACCAACTCGCGCAGGCGGTAAACGCCCACCGGCAGCATCAGGCTCAAGTTCCCCGCCACGCCCGTTTTGTCGAACTGGAGCAGGGTCTGCTTGGTCAGCCGCAGCTCCATAATGCCTTGTTTGCCGGCGATGAATTGTCCACCGGGGCCGAAGACCGCGATGGCAAAGCCCAAATTGTCAACGCTGAATCCGTCCTGGTGAACGAACGGCAGCCGGTCCGTCTTCACGCGTACGCTAAGAGTGAGGCGGCTGCCTCCGCCGGCGGCGGCGGCCGCCTCAACCGCCATTTCGGCCGGAAGCGATCCGCGATCGTCAGTGCCGAGGAGTTCTCGATCTAACAGCGCCTGGGGCAGCACACCAAACGGATCTAGCGCGGGATCGGGATCAAAGTATCCCTTGCGCGCCTGCACTTGGCCATGAGCGCCCCGCGCCAGCTTCACTGAAATTCCATGGAACGCGCCATCGTGCTTCATGTCCGGCGGCGAGAACGAAAGCAGGTAACGAACGCGGGGGCCGTCGGAATTGTTGCGAAGCGCGCCGGCGAGATCGTTGTTGTCGTGGAAGAAGTCGCCGCCCGTGGCCGCGGCCAGCTCATAGAGCGGATCGCGGTCAGCTTCCTGGATAGAGAGCCTCATCCCGCGCATCGCGATGCGCTCCGCCGGGTCCACCGTTTGAAGAAGCGTGGCATCAAGCGTGTCAATGACAACGCCGGCTTGCAAGGCGGCACTGATGACCTCCTCTTCGCGGGCCCGCAAGCGCGAGGTCGCCGAGAGAAATCCGGATGAGGTCAGCAGCAGTGTGCGGCGGCCGGATTGGCTTGCGAGAGCGGCAATGGCTCGCTGCAGGGCGGCAAACGTGTCGCTGGACGATTGCTCGGTCTGCTCAAAAATCGACTGCGCTTCGGCACTCGCCATGAAGCGGCACGAAGTGGGATCAAAACAGAGCCCCGCCTTTCGTAGGTCCGTGGCAAGAATGCCGATGTATGTGCCGCCGGTCTCCGCCGCCATATATGCCACGTAGGGCTCTATCGTCACCGCCCCGATTGCCTGTCCGGTCGGGCCCATGCGAAGCTCGACGCCCAGCTTCCGAACCGCGGCGAGAACTTGATCCGCATCGCCCGAGAACACAAGTTGGTGGATGCCGGAACTTGTGAAAACGCCGATACGCCGGCCACTCGGCATTCCGCTCCGCAGATATTTTTCCGCCTGATTCCTCGCCATCGTAAGATCGGCGGTGCCCATCGAGTTGTCGTCGAAAAACAAGGCGACATTCTGCGGTTGAGGAACCGGCTCCCGCGCCCCGGCGCCGGAACTCGATGGCATGGACTCAGTTCCAGAGGGCGACGGGCTCGACTCAACGCTGAAACCGCCTATTATTTGCCGCTTGCCGCGGTCGAGCAGTTCGAAATCGGCGGCGGTCAGGCCAGCCACAGGCCTGCCGCTACTGTCCCGCACGGTGACGGCGATCTGGACAAGGTTGGTCTCCGCGCGCAAGCGTACTTCGTGTGGGATGTAGGCGCGGCTGCCGGTGGTAAGTCGCGATCCTTGCGCGGAGAGCGCGCCGGGAAGAAGGGCCGCCAACAAGAGCCAGCGTTTCATCGCGAACCTCATATTACGCGCGTAATGTTTACGCCAGGACTCGTCCAGCATAGCGTGGATTCGTGCGATACTCCGCTGAGTGCGTAAACCCGAACAAGGAGCTTCGAATTGCCGAATCGAACAATATTGATCGCCGCCTGCCTGGCGCTGGGCGTCATGGCGGCCGCGCAAGCGCCGGTCCTCACGGCAGCCGATTACAGCCGCGCCGAACAGTCGCTGGCCAACCATACCGCGCCCCTGGTATTGGGCGCGAGCTTGCGTCCGGGCTGGCTTCCTGACGGGCGAATGTGGTTCAAGACCAGCACCGCGGCCGGCGGCGATTTCGTACTGGTGGACCCGGCAACCGCCAGTCGCGTCCCCGCCTTTGACCAGGTCAAATTGGCGGTCGCGCTCAATCACGCGGCGGGCACCGATTACAAGGCTTCGGACCTCCCGCTCAGCAATTTGGCTTTTTCCGAAGATGGACATTCGGTTTCGTTCACCGCCGACCGCAAGCGCTGGCAGTGCGATCGCGCCGGCGAAGCCTGCGCTCCCGACACCCGCCCGGCACCGCCCGACTTGAGCGGCGGACGCGGCGGCCGGGGTGGTGGGCGGGGCGCGGCCGCCAGCGGACCGCCGCTCGCGATGGCGCCCGACGGCAAACACGCGGTTTTCATTCGCGATTGGAACCTGTGGCTGCGCGACATCGCGACCAAGCAGGACACCCAGCTCACCCACGACGGCGTAACCAATTTCGGCTATGCCACCGACAACGCCGGCTGGACGTCGAGTGATCGCGCCATCGTGTTGTGGTCGCCCGACTCCAAGAAGATCGCCACCTATCAACAGGATCAGCGCGGCGTCGGTGAGCTGTACCTCGTCCCGGTCATGGTGGGCCACCCCAAGCTCACGACCCAAATCTATCCCCTGCCCGGCGATAAGATCGTGACCACCATTCAACGAGTCATCATTGATCTGGGCCAGGACGGCAGCGGCCGTGACGCCAAGCTGATCCGCTTGCAAATGCCTCCCGATCAGCACCGCTCGACCACCAGCGACAATCTTGCCTGGGGACCCGACCAGGACGTCCAGTGGAGCCCCGACGCCAAACAATTGGGGTTCATTTCTACCTCGCGCGATCACAAAGTTGAAAAATTCAGGGTCGCCGACGCGGCCACCGGAGCGGTGCGCGACGTATATACGGAGACGGTCGCCACGCAGTACGAAGGCGGTCAGGGCGGCGACAATTTCCGTTTTCTTCCTGCCAGCAACGAGTTCATCTGGTACTCGCAACGCGACGACCTGGGCCAACTCTACCTGTACGATCTCACCACCGGCAAGCTGAAGAATGCCATCACCTCACTGCGCGACGGCAACGTCGACAGTGTGGTGCGGGTTGACCCCAAGGCGCGCCAAGTCTATTTCCTGGCCACTGCCGTTCCCGGCTCGAATCCCTATTACCTGCACCTCTACCGCGCCTCGTTCGACGGCCAGCGGCAAGAGCTCTTGACCCCGGAGGACGCCAACCACAACATCAGCATTTCACCCACCGGCACTTCGTTTGTCGACACGTTTTCGACCCCGGTGGCCCCGCCGCAAATGGTGATGCGGTCGAGCGATGGAAAGATGCTGCTGAGCCTGCAAAAGGCCGATATTTCGAAACTGGTGGCCACCGGATGGAAGCCGCCGACTCAAATCGTGGTCAAGGCACGCGACGGCAAGACCGACCTCTATGGCTTGATGTTCACCCCCTTCCATATGACGGCAGGTGAAAAATACCCAATCGTGAATCATATTTACCCAGGGCCCCAAACCGGAAGCGTCGGCACCCGCAACTTTGCCGCCAGCCACGGCGACGCCGAGGCCTTGGCGCAACTCGGCTTTGTCGTGGTCGAGTTGGACGGCATGGGCACGCCCTGGCGCGGCCGCGTTTTTCATGACACTTACTACGGCGACATGAAAGACAACACGCTTCCCGACCAGGTGGCGGGCATGAAGGAACTGGCGCAACGCTATCCCTTCATCGATTTGGATCGGGCCGGTATTTACGGGCATTCCGGCGGCGGCGACGCGACAGCGGATGCCATGTTCCGCTATCCCGACTTCTTCAAGGTCGGCATCGCGGAATCGGGCAACCACGATCAGCGCGAGTATGAGGATGATTGGGGCGAGCGGTACATGGGCCTCGATGTGCCCACCGCCGACGGCAAGTCCACCTACACCGGGCAGTCGAACGAGGAGGCGGCCAAGAATCTGAAAGGCCACTTGCTGCTCGCGCACGGCACCATGGACAACAACGTGCCGATGAACAACACCCTGCTGGTGGTCGATGCGCTGGTTAAGGCCAACAAGGACTTCGATCTACTGCTGCTGCCGAATCAGCCCCATGGTTACGGCCCCGACGCGAACTACATGATGCGCCGGAGGTGGGATTATTTCGTGCGCTATCTGCTCGGCGGCACCCCACCCCACGAATTTCTGATCGGCAACTAAACGCTGCGTCGAGAGTGGCTGACCAAGCTCACGATAAACAGGATCAGGAACAGGAAAAAGCAGATACGCGCGATGCCGGCGGCCGCGAAGGCAATCGCACCAAAGCCGAGCAGACCCGCGAATATCGCAATGATCAGAAACATGAGCGCCCAATAGAGCATGGTATTGACCTCGCTGCCGATTCACTAGCAATTGCCGGGCCAAACGCGTTTGGCTGGCGGCGGAGGGATAGGGTATGATCATGGTGCCATGCCCCCCCCCGTGAGCAGCAGTGCTTCCATCCTCGTGGTGGATGACGAACCGATGATCCGTGACCTGTTGTGCAGCTATCTGAGCGCGCATGGTTACGTTTGTGACTCCCGCGACAGCGCCGAAGCCGCGCTCGATCGCCTTCAGGTCCAGGAGTACGACCTGATTATTTCGGATTTGCATATGCCCGGCGCCGGCGGACTGCATCTATTGCGGGAGACCCGGCCCCGCTATCCCGACACCTCGTTCCTGATCGCCACCGCCGCTCCCGACATGCATACCGCCATCGAGGCCATGCGGCACGGCGCGGTTGATTTTTTCATCAAACCGCTGGATCTGAAAAAAATTCTGGGCGCGGTGGAATCGGCGGTGCGGCGGCGGCGCAATGCGCTGGCGCTGCGGCAGGAGCGCGAGCGCGCCGAGCAGGCATTGGCGGAGCGCACCTCGCAGCTCGGCGCCGCGCTGAATCAATTGCGCGCCGCCACCAACGATACGCTGCAGGCGCTGGCCATGGCGCTCGATTTGCGGGCTCGCGACATTGCCGGACATTCCGTGCGCGTCAGCCGCTATGGGGCCGAGTTGGCGCTGCAAATGGGCTATAGCGCCAGCGAGTTGGCGCGCTTCGAGCAGGCCTCATACCTGCATGACATCGGAAAACTGGGCATACCCGACGCCATCCTCAATAAGCCGGCGGCGCTCAGTCCCGACGAGCTACAGGTGATGCGCAGTCACGTGCAAATAGGTTTCGATCTGATCAAGCAGGTGCAGTCGCTGGCTCCGGCCGCCGAGTTGGTGCTCAGTCATCAGGAACATTACGACGGCAACGGATACCCGCGCGGGCTGTCTGGCGAGGCGATTCCCCGCGATGCCAGGATTTTTGCCGTCGCCGACGCGCTGGACGCCATGACCAGCGATCGTCCTTACCGTCGCGCTCTGACGTGGCAAGACGCACACCACGAGATCGTCACGCAATCGGGGCGTCAGTTTGATCCCGCTGTCGTGGAGGCGTTTGTATCCATTCCGATCGAGCGATGGCGTGAATTGCAGTCGTCGGTGGTTTCAAGCGCCGGCTTTCGAATGGCAGCCGCGGGCCCCTCTGCCGCGTGCTGAATACATCCACTTCGGAGTTTCCTCTCGTCAGTATGCTTATGGGCATCTGACTGTAAAGACCCAATATTCCGACGGAGCGGGCGCCACGGCTTCCACTCGGAGGGAAATCCAGAGAGGAGATCTTCATGAAAACACTTAAAACAATTGGCTTAGCCGTACTAATATCCACAGGCTTGGCCATCGCCCAAACCCCGGGACAGACAACTACACCAAGTCAAACACCGCAAGCCACGCCGGGGCAAACAACCCCGGGTAGCACTACGCCGAGCAGCACGTCACCAAGCTCGACTACGCCAAGTTCAACCATGCCGAGCTCGACCACGCCGAGCACCACCACGCCGGATCAAACGACTCCGAGCGCGACCCCGGGCACGACTCCGGGCTCGACCGGCACTACGCCTAGCAACCCGCCAGATCAAACCAATCCTTCCAATCCTTCTTCAACGACGCCGTCGTCCACGATGCCGGGCTCGACAACGCCGGACCAGACGAACCCCGCCAACCCGAGTTCGACCAAACCGGACCAAGCTAATCCTGGCGCCAATCCGAGTGCGGCCGCGCCGGCCACCGCGACTCCGGACCAGACCAACCCGAACGCCAATCCTAATGGTCAGGCCACCACGAATCCGAGCGATAACAGCGCCAACAGCAACAAGAAGATGCCGGCCACCGGCTCGCCTTTGCCGTTAATGGCGGCTCTTGGCTTGGGCTTGATGGGCTTGGGCTACGGTTTGCGCCGTCGTGCGTTCAACTCCTAAGATTGGCTTTTAGCTGAGTCCCAATCGGGCCCAGAGAGCGTCGACCTTGGCTTTCGTGGATTGATCCATAATCAATTCACGAGGCCAAGGGCGCACGAAACCCTCGCTGGGCCATTTTTTTGTGGCGTCGACGCCCATCTTGGACCCGAAGTTCGGCAGCCGTGAGGCGTGATCGAGCGCGTCAATGGGCCCTAACGTAAATTGAATGTCGCGTTCCGGGTCAATGTTATTGAAAGCCTTGAGCACCACGTCGGGAATGTTGTGCGGATCAACGTCGTGATCGAGCACAACGATGCATTTCGTGAACATGGCCTGGCCCAATCCCCAAATTCCGTTCATGATCTTGCGCGCGTGCCCTGGGTAAGCTTTACGAATCGTCACGATCATGAGATTGTGAAAAACGCCCTCGACCGGCATGTTAACGTCAACAATCTCGGGAAACTGCATTTGCATGAGTGGCAGAAAGATGCGGCCGACCGCTTCGCCCATCCAGCCATCTTCCATCGGCGGCTTGCCCACAATCGTGGTCGAGTAGATCGGATCGCGACGGTGGGTGATGCAGGTCAGGTGCAACACCGGATACTGGTCGGCGAGTGAGTAGAACCCAGTGTGATCGCCAAACGGTCCTTCCGTGCGGCGCTCGGTAAGATCGACATAACCTTCCAGAACTATTTCGGCGCAGGCCGGGACTTCGAGGTCAACCGTCTGGCACTTGACCATCTCCACCGGCTTCTGACGCAGAAAGCCGGCCAGCATCATTTCATCGAGCGCGGGCGGCGCCGGCAGGATGGCGGAAAATGTGGTGGCGGGGTCGGTGCCGATCGCCACCGCCACCGGCATGCGAGTGGCCGCGTCGCTCGCCGCCGCCGGGATTGCGGCCTGAACGGCTGGCACGCCATGGGCGCGTGTGAGGAACTCCTCGGCCGCGGCCGGAGCGTCGCGCAACGTGCGCTCGCGCATATGATCCGCGCCTTGTTTGTGGATCTGCCAGTGCATGCCGAGGGTCTGTCCGTCAAATACCTGCAGCCGGTACATGCCAACGTTGCGGCGGCCGGTGGTGGGATGGCGGGTGAAGACCAGCGGAAAGGTTATATAGCGGCCGCCGTCCTCGGGCCAGCACTGCAGCACGGGGAAATCGAGCACCGAGAAGTTCTCGCGCACGATCACTTCCTGGCAGGCGCCCGACTTCACGGTGCGTGGGAAAAAGGCGCCGAACTCAGCCAGCATGGGCAGAAGCTTGAGCTTGTCGATCATGCCCTGGGGCGGCTTCATCTCGAGCAGCGCGCGGATGCGAGCGGCAATTTCGTCCACGTGGTCCACGCCCAGCGCCAGCGCCATGCGCCGCCGCGATCCGAATTGATTGATGAGCAGCGGACGGGCGCGGTACCCGGTGGGGTTTTCAAACAGTAGCGCTGGACCGCCGCGTTTACTCACCCGGTCGGTGACTTCGGGAATTTCCAGAATGGGTGAAACGTCGGCGGATATTCGCTTCAGCTCGCCCGCCCTCTCCAGGGCGGCGACAAACTCGCGCAGGTCAGCAAAGGCCATGACCTACGTTACCAGCAACGCCAGCGAGTGCGGGCGACAAGGCGTGGGCCGATGGAAGGGGCGGCCAGCAGCGTGAGAAGCGGTGACTGCATCCAGCCCGGCAGCGCGAGAACAGATCGCAGCCAGGAGCTGGCGCGAAAACTGCCGCCGGCGGCGTGGGCTAGCGCGGCGGGATACTCGCCGCCGCGGCGGGTGACGACGCATTCGGCCGCCAGAGCGCCGCTGAGCAGCGCCCGGGCCATGCCGTCGCCGGTGAATGGATCTATGAAACCGCAGGCATCCCCTGCGAGCAACGCGGACCCGGCTGTGGCGGCGCGCGGGCCCAGTTCGACCGGCGCTGTGGTGACCATGGGGGTGGCGATCTCGGCGCCGCGAAGCCGGCCGCCGAGGGGCGTGCCGGCGATGCGGGTAATCCATGCGACAAAATCGGCGCTGCCAATCAGGCCGCGAACGTGATCGCGGTGCACCAGGCAGCAGGCGTTGGTCCACCCGTTTTCGACCGGCGCCAGGCCGCAGTAGCCGCCGGGAAAGAGATACATCTCCAGGCCCTGGGGCTGAGCGGTGTGCAGCCGGGCCTTGACCCCGATCCAGGGCGATGGATTGGAAACGGCCGGAACCCCGAACCCTTCAATGCGCCACCAGCGGCCAGCGGCAATAATGAGATGCCGCGCGCGCAGTGGCGGCTCCGTACCCACGGTCAGCTCGAAGCTATCGCCGCGGTGCGCGGCGCCGCGTAAGATCGCATTTGGCATCAGCACGGCACCGGCGGATCCCGCCGCGTGCCAGAGTGCGGCGTCAAGCGCCAGACGCGAAATGCCGCGCGCGGCTTCCGGCAGTTTAAACTCGCGGCGACCTCCGGCGTTCGAAACAAAGGCCGCAGTCGCAATCTCAGGCGACGCTGGTATTAATTGCGGCGCCATTTCGCGCAGCAGCGGCAGCGCTTCGGGGGAGAAATACTCACCGCAAACCTTGTCGCGGGGGAACGCGCCGCGTTCGAGTATTGCGACACGCCAGCCGCCGCGGGCGGCGGTCCAGGCAGCAGCCGCGCCGGCAGGGCCGCCGCCAATCACCGCCAAATCATACATAAATAATCAGGCCCAGACGGAACGGCATATACCAGCGGCATTCGAAGTTGGCCGCGCCGGCGCGCGTCGCCAGCGCGGCGAGTTCCCTCCGTGTATACGCCTGGCGCACGCTGCGCGGGCCGTCGTAGCGGGTGATGCGGCTGAAGCCCAATCCCCAACCGAGTGCGTGAATGGCGAGATACGGCAGCCAGCTACGGTCGAGATCGTTGATGACGACGCCCCGCCGCGCCACCCGGATCATCTCTCGCAACAGCGTCGTGGCGGCTGGATGATCAGCCGTATCGTGAAAATGGTGCAGGAATAGATTGCAGGTGACCAGATCCACGCTGGCGTCGGCGAGCGGCAACCGGAACGCGTCGGCGGCGATCGCCTGCCGCGCCGCGCCGGGCGGCGTTGGACCGAGGTGGGTGGTCCGGCGGTCGAGCACGAACCCCGCGGCGGCAACCCCCCGGCTGCCGAGCCATTCGAGATTGCTCTGCGCCACCTGGCCGCTGCCGCTGCCGATATCGAGCACGGTCAAGGCCGTAGTCGGGCGGACGGCGAGATACCGCGCCAGGAGTTTGCGCCAGGTGCTCAGGCCGCCCAGGTGCTGGTTAATCCACCAGAGATCGTTGAATGACTGGGCAATTTCGGCCGGCGTGCCTTCGTCGTCATCGAGCAGCTCGTGGCCGGTCACCAGCTTCACGCCGGCACCGCTGAGAACGCCGCGAGCATGTCAGCCTCGGAGGGCGGATGCAGAATGGAGCGCTCGGCGAACACCTCCGCGTCTGGATAGGCGCTGGCGCGCACCCGCTCGGCGGCCGCGACCAAATCATAGCCGGTGCGGCGGAGTTGAACGTGCCCCGGCGCCTGCAACAGCGCCCAGCAGGCTCCCGCCGCCCCGAACGGCATGCCGACACTGCCCGGGTTAACGATGCGGAGGTTAGCAATTTTCCGGTCGAATTGCATATGGGTGTGACCGCACACCGCGAGCGGCTCGCGCACTCCGGCAAATAGTGGTTCGACATCCGCATCGGGCGTGAGCCGGGTGAACAGCCGGGTGTCGCTGCCCGGTGTGGCGTGGCAGTAGAACACGCCGTCGCGACTCAGGGTTGCCGGCCAACTCGCGATCCATTCCGCGTGTTGGGGCTCGAGCGCGTCCGCCGTCCAGCGCAGGGATTCGATCACGGCGGCCGGCAGCTTGGGTGCGACGCCGCCAGAGCGCAGGTTCAGCACTTCGCGCTCGCCATTGCCGCTAATGCAGACGGGGGCCGGCGTGAGCGTTGCCAGCAGTGCCAAACATTCGTTGGGCATCGGACCCGGCACAACGTCGCCGCCAATCACGAACTCAGTCGCGCCGGCGGAACGAGCCGCCGCGAAAGCCGCCTGAAGCGCCGGCAAGTTGCCATGGATGTCGTAAAACAGCGCGATCGCCATGCGCGAGCCTCAAACGACGGCCGATAGCACCAGCGCCGAATTTTTCGAGCCGAAGGCGATGCAGTTACACAGCGCGTGTTCGATGTTGGCGCGGCGACCGGAGTCCGGAATGTAATCGAGATCGCATTCGGGATCGGGGGAATCGAGATTGGCGGTGGGCGGGAGCTGGTCGTCGCGCATCGCGAGCAGGGTTGCCGCCACGCCAGCCGCTCCGCAGGCGCCCTGGGGATGCCCGATCAGCGACTTCAGCGCCGACATCGGGATGCGGTAGGCATAATCGCCGAACGTCCGCTTCATAGCCCGCGTCTCGATGCGGTCGTTGAGCACGGTCGAGGTGCCGTGCAGGTTTACGTAGTTAACCCGCTCCGGCGACACTCCGGCGGCAGCCAGCGCCATCTGCATGGCCCGCGCCGGCTCTTCCGCCGATTCCTCCAGGCGCACTCGGTGGAAGGCTTCGCAAGTCGAGCCGTAACCGGTGATCTCGCCGTAAATGCGGGCGCCGCGGGCGCGCGCGTGCTCCAACTCTTCGACCACGAACATCCAGGCGCCTTCGCCCAGCACGAAACCGTCGCGGTCGCGCGAGAACGGGCGCGACCCGCGCGCCGGTTCGCTGTTCCACGAAGTCGTCAGAATCTTCATCATGCCGAAGGCCCGCGCAATGAGCGGCGAAAGCGGGGCATCGGCGCCGCCGCAGACGACCGTGTCAATCATTCCGGTTTGGATGTGTTGGCGGGCGTAGCCCAACGCGTCGGTCGAGGAGGTGCAGCCGGTAGAGATCATGTGGCTGAAACCGCGCAGGCCGAAACGCATCGAGACCTCGCTCGCCATGGTGCCGAGCGTGGCCGAGGGGATGGTGTAGACACTGCAGCGGCGGTCGTGACCGGAGTAGTAAAGCGAGAACTGGCGCTCGACGAATTCCAATGCGCCGCCGCCGGAACCGACAATGACGCCGATCTGCCGGCGTTCGTCGAGGGAGAGGGCGGCTGTATCAATGGCCGCATCGCGCAGCGCCTCGCCCGAGGCGGCGAGCATCAGCGGCACTACCCGGCTGACGTGGGCCACATCCTTCTCTTCCATGTGGGCGAAGGGATCGAAGTCGAGAACCTGGCCCCCGATATGAACCGGCAAATCGGCATCGGCAAAGGCGGGAATGTGGCGGATGCCGCTCTCGCCGGCCCGTGTGGCACTCCAAAAGGCCTCGCGGCCAACCCCATTGGGGCTGACCGCGCCAATCCCTGTAATCACGGCACGGCGTGTAAGCATGTGCATTCGATGCGCGAAGTAGCCGAACGCTGCGAATTAAGTCTAACCCAGGATAGAAAGACTATCACGCCGTCCGGGGCATCGCCGCCAGCAGCCGGTGGACATCGTCCTGGTCATTGAAGACGGAAAAGGCGACACGGATGGTGTTCCATCGAATCGTAAGCTCGATCTTGGCTTTGCGAAACACGGGCGCCAGGGTTTCAGGCCGATCCATGGCAATGGTCACGATGGGGGCGGTGCAGTCGGGCGGAGTAAGAACCCGGTAGCCGCGGCGGCGGAGTTCCGTTTGCAGGGCTTGCGCGAGTGGGCGCGCGTGCGCCTGAATGCGATCCACGCCGAGGTCCAGGATATAGGGCAGCGAGTATTCCAAACCGGCAAGCGCTTCGATGTTGGGTTCATAGCCGGTCGAGAACAGTCCGGCGGCGCCAGGCTTGCGGTGGTAGTGGTCGAGAATGACGCCGGCGGGCGCATCGAACGGATACATGTGCGTGACCGGCAGGAAGGGCGCGAACTGAGTCCAGTGATACAGCGGCGCTTGCAGCTTGGCCAGGGCGCCGGCGTTGACGTAGAGGAATGCGGTGCCAGGCGACATCAGCCATTTATAGGTGGCGCAGCAGGCCGCATCGACGCCCCACTTCTTTACGTCCGTTGGGGAGTTGCCAGCCGACTGAATCATGTCGGCATAGACCAGCGCTCCCTTCGCATGCGCCCGCTCGCAGACCTGTTGAACATCGTGCTGAAAGCCGTTGATGAATGAGGTCGAGGAAATGGCCACCAGCCGGGTCTTTCCAGGAACAATCGCCTGGTCGAGGTCCTCAATTCGAATGCGGCCATCGCCGCTCATCTTGACAAAGGTGACGTCGAGTCCGCGTTTCCGCATTTCCTGATACATTTGCAGCGAGCCTTCGAAATGCAGAACATCGGTGACCACATGAGCGCCTGGAGCGGGCAAACCCAACGCGGCGGCCACCAGCGATTCGCCGGCCTGCGTGCTGGGCACCAGCACCACCTCGCCAGGGTCGGCGTGGATGAGCTTGGAGAAGTTGGCGCAAATGCGCTCCTGGCTGGGCTCGGCGCCGCCTGGCTGGCCCGACATGAATGCGCCCGCGCGCCGCTGCCAGGCGAGACTACCCAGAAGCTTGGGGTGCTGCGAGGCGGAGTTGAGATAGGTTTCCTTCAAATAGCGGAAATTGGTCTTGTCGGGCAGCGATACGGGAGCCGCCGTCTCGTCGGGCAAGGCGGGAAACAGGCCATGATCCTTGGATCCACCGAGCGCTTGCTGTTGCGCCGACAAAGCCAGCGGCAGCGCCGCCGCCCCCGCGCTCGCCATCCATTGGCGCCGTGTCATCGAGTTGCTCCGATTGATTGGCGCGGGGCCCCGCGCGGCTGCCGCCGCGCGACCCGCTTAGGCGCGGCGCCGGAATGGGGACCCCTGAGCCCCAATCCGGCGTCGCGCCACGCGGGAACCGCGCCGCATTTCTTGCCGGGAGCGTCCGGCTGCCACTGGCAGTCGGACCCCTTCGGAATTACGACCACCCCAGCGCCCAGAAGCGGCGCTGGGGGCCCGGTTCGCTGCCTTCCACGCATACTTTGCCCCGCGGTGCAAACGTCGCGGCTCCCGCGTCTGGACCGCATGCCAATCATTAGTTTAGGCCAGTGGCATAAACATTGCGGGGCGATGCGGTGCGGCGGTATATTGCGGCATGCTCCTTTTGCATCGTAGCGTTATCGCAGCGGCGGGAATATGTGGGTTGGCGGCTGGGCAGGCGGCGCCGGCGCGTCCGCCGGCAGGGCGAACCCAAGCGCGCTCGATGACGATTTCGCAGCTTGGCATCGTGGCCGCCAGCCAAACGCTCGCGGCCCAGGCGGGCGCGCAAATCCTCGCCCAGGGCGGCTCGGCGGCCGATGCCGCCATTGCCGCCAACGCCACGCTGGGCGTGGTTGAGCCGATGATGAACGGCATGGGGGGCGATCTATTCGCCATTACCTGGAACGCGAAGACCGGCAAACTGGACGGCCTGAATTCGAGCGGATGGTCGCCGGCTGGTTTGACGCCGGAACTATTGCACGCCAAAGGCTATACACGCATGGCGGGCAGCGGCATTTACTCGGTCACCGTCCCCGGCGCGGTGCGCGGATGGGAAGCGCTGCATGCGCGGGACGGCAAGCTGCCGTGGGCGGCGCTGTTTCAGCCGGCTATTTACTATGCTGAACACGGCTTTCCCGTCACCGAGTGGATCTCCGAACAATGGAAGGCATCGCAGGCCAAACTGAAGCGCGACCCGAACGCCAGCCAAGTGTATTTAGTCAATGGCGCGGCACCGGAGGTGGGCCAGGTGTTCCGCAATCCCAGCTACGCGCAGGCGCTGCGGCGGGTGGCGGAGCGCGGGCCCGTGGCGTTTTACCAGGGACCGATCGCGCAGGCGATTCTCGCCACCTCCAATCGGCTGGGCGGCGTGATGACGGCGGCCGACCTCGCCGACTTTAAGCCGGAATGGGTCACGCCGATTTCGACCACGTACAACGGCTGGAAAGTTTCCGAGCTGCCGCCCAACACGCAGGGCATGGGTGCGCTCGAGATGCTGAACATTTTTGAGCGCTATCCGCTGGCGAGTTGGGGCTTTGCCGACCCGCGCACCTTCTACGTCAAGACCGAGGCGCAGAAGTTGGCCTACGCCGATCTACGGCGCTTCGACGGCGATCCCAAGTCATCGCAGATTCCGGCCGCCACCATTATTTCGAAGCCTTACGCCGCTGCCCGCGCCGCGACCATTGACATGGACAAGGCCGGCTGCGATGTGCCGCCCGGTGATCCGTCGCGATTCAACAGCGACACGATTTATCTAAGCGCGATTGACGCCGACGGCAATATCGTCTCGCTGATTCAGAGCTTGTACTCGGAGTTCGGCTCGGGCGTGGTGGTTGACAAGTACGGGATCACGCTGCAGAATCGCGGCGCGCTGTTCGTGCTGGAGCCGGGGCATCCCGACGTGCTGGCCGGGCACAAGCGTCCGTTCCACACGCTGATTCCGGGCTTCATGGAAAAGGGCACGATGCACATCGGCTTTGGCATCATGGGTGGATTGAACCAGGCGCAGGCGCACGCGCAGTTTGCCAGCGATATCGCCGACTACGGCATGAACATCCAGGCGGCGATGGAAGCCCCGCGATTCACCAACTCGACCTTCGGCGGCTGCACGTTTTTTATTGAGGACCGCGTGCCGGAAGCGGTGCGCCAGGCGCTGGCCGCGAAGGGCGACAAGATCATCGTCGGCAACGACTACTCCGACCGCGTGGGCGGCGGCCAGGCGGTGATGCGCGATACCGCGACCGGGGTGAACTACGGCGCGAGCGATCCGCGCAAGGATGGCTCGGCGGTTCCGCAGCCGGCGCCGATCACTGTCGCGAAGCACCAATAAAAGTTTATGAACTCACGTCGTGTTTGCATTCTCCTGATTTTTGCGGCGTTGCCGCTGCTGGGGCAAAAGCTCACGATCGAGCAGATCGTTGCCATCAAGTATCCGTCGGCGCCGCAGTGGACGGCGGATGGGCACGCGGTGCAATTCACCTGGGACGAAGGCGGGGTGAGCCGGCGCTACCAGGTTGATGCCGCCAACCCAGGCGCGCCGGCGCTGGTCGAGGAGGCCAATGGCGGCGGCGGCAGGCGGCAAAACCTCTCGCCCGACGGAGAGCGCCGCGCGTTGACCATGGGCGGGGGACGCGTCGAGCACAACACTTCGTTTCCCGAAGTTGGCAACAAGCTGATCTTCCGCATTACCGAATCGAAGCCGGGGAAACTGTACGTCGAGCCAGTCGCCGGCGGCCCACCCGTTGCCGTCGCCGAGCCGCCCGGCGCAAGTGGCGCGCGCTGGGTCACGAACGACACCCTGGTCACGAGCGTGGTGAGTGACGACTACCGCACGCGCACGATTTATTTGCTGAGCGCCAGCGGCGGCGCGCCGCGCGCCATTCACAGCGATGTGGCCGACAAATTCTGGAGTATGAACGGTCGCGATGCCGCGCCGCAGCCCTCGCCCGACGGCAAATGGATTTTGTTTGGCAGCGACGACAGCGGCTGGGACCAGCTCTATGTCATGCCCGGCGACGGAAGCCGCCCGGCGGTCGCGATCACGCACGGCGCGATGGACGTCTGGCGCGCCAGTTGGTCGCACGATTCCCGCCGCATCGCCTTCGATTCCAACGCGCCCGGCCAGCCAGGCGACCGGCAGATCGGTGTCGTCACGCTGGGCGATGACCCGGCGCAGGCGCGCGTGACGATGTTGACCACGGGGCGCGGCACCAACATTGGCGCGGTGTGGTCGCCCGACGATCGCGAGTTGGTCTACCAACACACAGATGCGCAAAACTCGGCCGACCTTTATATCGTCGCCAGCTCCGGCGGCCAACCGCGGCGGCTGACCCACTCCATGCCCGAGGACATGCCGCACCATTTCGTCGCGCCCGAGCTGGTGCATTATCCCGCCGCCGACGGCCAATCGGTGCCGGCATGGCTGTTCGTCCCGCCGCAGCTCGACCGCAGCCGCAAGCATCCGGCGATTGTTTGGATTCATCCCGATGGCGTGAACCAAAACTACGATGGTTGGCATACCGACCGCAACGAAGCCGTCTACTATGCCCTGCACCAGGTGCTGCTGCAGGAGGGTTACATCGTCATCGCGCCCGACTATCGCGGCAGCATTGGCTACAGCCGCGCCTGGCGCGAGGCGGTCTACCACGATGTCGGCGGACAGGATGCAAGCGACGCACGGCTCGCCGCGAAGTATTTGAAGTCGTTGCCCTACGTCGACGCGACCCGGATCGGCGTGTGGGGCTTGAGTTACGGCGGCTACTTCACGCTGCGCGCGATCACCTCCGAACCGGCGCTGTTTGCCTGCGCGGTGGATGTCGCCGGGCTGGTGGACCCGGCCATGTACTACCAGGACCCGTACCACTCGGGCTGGATGGCCGAGCGCATGGGCACGCCCACGGAAAACCCCAGCCTTTATCAAGCCGGCGAAAACAGCAGCCACATGGACAAGGTGCAGCGCCCGCTGTTAATCCTGGCCGGCACCGCCGATGTGAACGTGCCCTTCTGGGAGACGACCCTCCTCCTCGACCACCTGCTGAAAGCCGGCAAGGGCAACCTGGTGCAGTTCATGATGTACCCCGGCGAGTTCCATTACTTCGACCGCGCCTTCGTCCTTGACGACGCCTGGCACCGGGTTGACGACTTCTTCGGCAAGCACCTGCAGCCTTGAGGCGCCAATAATGCTGGCCCATGCAGGCTACTGAGACCCTATCCTGCAGGCGAATAGTCGGGTCGCGGAGTAAGTTTATCAACGAGACCGAGCAATGCCATGACGCGTTCGTAGCCGGTGGGCAACGAGCGCGCCCACGCAAGTACGGTAGCGGCGCCAGCCTGCTTATACCAGGCCGCCGCGATGTCGCGCATCACGGGCGCGCGATACCCCAATGGATCATAAGCAAGCGGAACTTCGGTATCAGCGGCAAAACGAAGCGCCTCGCGGATGTTTCCACGTTGCGCCGCAACTTTGGCCAAGTCTGCGAAACCGGCGCTGGCGTCTGATGGGTTGGGGCAGGAGCGCAACTCCGTTTCCACGCCGACCAGGTCCTGTGCCGCTTCACTCGCAGCGGCGATCGTTTCGCAACCGCAATGGGAGCGTTCCAGTTCGGCATGCGCCTTTTCGAACTTGCCTGCTTGGGCGTCGTTGAAGCCCTGTGTGCACGGATCGTCGTTGACGGAGGGGCTGAGATGGACTGGAAACCCTCTGGCGGCGAGACGTTTCAGAATTCCGTGAGCGCGACTCTTCTCACCGCGTTTCGCGAGTTCGTATGCGATCGACCAAAGGAGCGGGTCATCCCGACCCACAGGCATCTGGCCAATGGTGGCGAGGGATCCGTCAAAGTCATTCTTGCCGTACTGATAACCCGCGTAAGCGTCGAGAATCTGCGAGCGGTATTTGCTGTCGCGACTCGTTTCCAAGGCTCCTTTCAGGTCACCCGCGTTTGCCTGCACAAGGGCGATGTCAGTTTCAGCTTGCGGCCTCCATTCTGACTTACCCTTCGAGATCATTTCCTTGGCGCCGGCAATGTCGCCGTTTTGCGCGCGTATTGAAACGAGTTCCAGAAAATCATATTCGGGTAAAAACTTTTCAAGGCCGGCGGTTGCGACAGCGTCCGAGTAATACCCTCGGGCGGCTTGGGACTTGGCGACCTCGCCGAAAATGTAGTCTTGATTGGGCATTGCGGTTGCGTGGCCATCCTCGACAGCCTCGCGGAGAAGTGCTTGTGCCGAAATGCTTTTTGGGCGCGAGGAACAGCCAGCGCTGATTGCAAGTAGCGAGGCAACTATAAAGAATGAGCCAAACCGAAATGGCCGTGTGCTCTGATGAGACGGCGATAGCGCTTTTAGGCTCGTGAACATCTGGTCAGTTTCCGCCGCTGGCACAGCTGGGGGCGGGGGGTGGGGTTGGGGCGGGGAGCGGAGACGCTCCGGACTCGCGTAGGGCGGTGTTGAGGGTTGGGAGGTCGGTGGTGGTGATTTTGCGGAGGGTTGCCAGGTCCCGGTTGAGGGCGGCGCAGTCGTCTTGCCAGGCTTTTACTTTGGCTGCCGTCGGGGCGGCGTCGGTGCTGCCGGCGACCACGAAGATCAGGCCGGCCAGGGTGCCGTTGAGTGAAGCCAATGGGGGCGTGGCTGGGCCGGCGGTTCCGCCGCGACCGGCGGTGATGATCGTGAAGCCGCGGCCTCTTCCGCCGGCGGTGCCAGCAACCGCGTTGAGCGCGGCGTCGAGTGCCTCGGCTTGGGTTGCGAGATTCGCCGGAAGCGCCGCGATCTTTGATCGGAGCGCAGCGGCTTGCTGGTAGGCGTTGTAGGCGGTGTCGGCGGCGTTGCGAAGCGCGAGTTCCAGCCGGAATTGCGATTGTAGGGCGGCCGCATCCGCCGGGGTCGCGGCGATGCGGGGGTCGTTCTTCACGACCAGGGGCTGGGTGTAGGTCTGGCCGTCGACCGTCAGGCGAACGGTGTAGGTTCCGGGAATCGCCATCGGGCCTTGCGGGTAGCCAGGAGTGTCGTGGGCGATCGCCGCAAACACATTGCCGTAGTTGTGGCCGAACGTTTTGGGCTCGTCCCAGCGCAGGTCCCAATTGACGCGGTTGGTTCCGGTCGCGACCGGCAGCGGCCGCGGATGCCGGAGCCAGTAATCGGGCACATTCGGCGGCGGCTCGTTATTAGGTTCCAGCGTGGACGAATACGTGCGCACGGAACGCCCCTGCGCATCCAGAATCTCCAGCTTGATCGCTGCGCTGGGCGGCCGCCCGAGGTAGTAGTACAGCACCGCGCCCTCGGGAGGATTCTGAGCGTGCGGCACCTCGGGCGGCAGCGGGGTATCTTCATTGACATCGCGCCAGGTGCGGATGGCAACGCCGGGCCGGAACAGGTGGGCCGCCTGCGCGGCGAGCGATGCCGCGTTTTGAGCGCTGATCTGGCGCAGGGGCGAGAGGTCGTCGAGCACCCACATCGAGCGTCCGTAGGTGCCGGCGACGAGATCGTTGCCGTGGACGACCAGATCACGGTAGGAGGTATTGGGCAGGTTGAGCCCGAGCGGCTGCCAGTGATCGCCGGCGTCGAAGGAGACGTAGACCGAAGACTCAGTGGCGAGGTAGAGCAGCCCGGGGCGCACGGTGTCTTCGCGGATGCGGCGGGCGAAGCTGCCGGAGGGCTCAGTCGTTGGCAGGCCGGTGACGATCGGCTGCCAGCTCGCGCCGAAGTCGCTGGTGCGATATACGTGCGGGGCGTAGTCGCCCAAATTGTGATCGTCCACCGCGAGATAGGCCGAGCCCGCGTCGAAGTGCGAGGCCTCAACCTCGCACAGGCTGCGGGCGTCGAGCCCTGCCGGGGAGACGTCGCGCCAGGTGGCGCCGCCGTCGCGCGTCATGTGCACAAGTCCGTTGCTGCTCCCGACCCAGATCACGCCGGCCTGTTTGGGCGAGGGCGCGAGGCTTTGAATGGCGGCGCCGCCGCGACCGCCCGGCGCCGGCGCGGCGCCGGCGCGCGCGGAGAGATCGGGGCTGATCTTGGTCCAGTGATCGCCTTCGTCGGTCGTCTTTAAAACATACTGCGTGGCGAAGTACAGCGTGTGCGGATCCTGGGGCGAGAACACCACCGGCTGGTTGACGGTGCGCCGGTAGTCGGTGTTCCCGATGGTGGGCCCGACATACTGCCAGTGCCATGAGGGGCGGGTGATCTTGACCAGGCCGCTGGTGCGCGAACCGCCAAAGATCACGTTGGGATGGAGCGGATCGGGCGCGATCGAGCCGGTTTCCCATGCCGGCAGCGGCCACCAATCCATGGGCGTGATTTCGCCCAGTTCGCCGCGGCTGCTGGTCGCCACCGCGTCGGTATCCTGCTGGGTGGCGTAAACCCAGTAGGGAAAGTTGTTGTCAACCGCGATGTTGTACACCTGCGCCGTGGGTTGGTTGTACCAACCGGTCCAGGTGGCGCCGCGATTGTAGGTGACGGCGGCGCCCTGATCTGCGCCGAGCAGGATGCGGCCGCCGTTGGTGGGGTCGATCCACAGCACGTGGTTGTCGTCGCCGCCGGGCGCGCCCTTGAAGGCGATGAAGTTGCGTCCGCCATCGAGCGACTGGTACATCGAGGTGTTCATGGTGTAGACCACGTCGGGGTTGGTCGGATCCACATAGACGCCGCAGATGTAGCTGCTGCCCACGATGCGGTTGTCGCGGGTGGTGCGCGACCAGGTTGTGCCGCCGTCGTCGGAGCGGTACAGCCCGAAGGTGCCCACCAGGAACATGCGCTGGCCCTGGGTCTTTGCCGCCACCGCCACGGCGGTGCGGCCGGTAAGATTCGGCAAACCGCCGCCGGAGAGCTCGGTCCAGGTAGCGCCCTCATCGGTGGATTTGTACAGCGCGGTGTCGTTGTCGCGGGGGGCCGCGCCTCGCGCGGGCGGGGCCTCGCCGGGAAGCGTGAGGTGGCGCACCGTAGTCGCCAGCATGACGTGAGGATCGTCGTAGGCCCAGGCGATATCCTGCGCGCCGCTGGCGTTGTTGCGGAACAGCACCTGGTGCCAGCTTGCGCCGCCGTCGTCGGAGCGGTACACGCCGCGGTCGCTGCTCTCGGCATGGATGTTGCCCTGGGTCGCGACCAGGACCAGGTTGGGATTCGAGGGATCCACCAGAATGGTCGTGATCTGGTGGGTCTGATCGAGACCGATGTGCCGCCAGGTCTTGCCGGCATCGGTGGATTTGTACATGCCGTTGCCTTCGTTCACGGCGCCGCCGGTGACGAGATCGCCGGTGCCAACATAGATGATGTTGGGGTCGGAGGGTGCGACTTCGATGGCGCCGATCGAGCTGATTTCCTTGACGTCGTCGAAAATTGGATTCCAGGTATTGCCGGCGTCATCGGTCTTCCAGACGCCGCCGGCCGGGAGTCCCACGTAGAAGACCGGAGGCTGCCCGATCACTCCGGTCACCGCCGACACGCGTCCGCCACGGAGCGGGCCGATCATCCGCCACCGCATTCCGCTGTAGAGGGCTGGATTCACCTGGGCCATGGCCGCGGCGCACAGGGAAAGAGATACGAGCAGACGCATCAGGAAACGCATGTTCAGCAGGATAACGCTTTTGGGCAGTGGGTTCAGTTGCAAGGGATGGCACCGGGCTGGCCGAGAAAGATGCGGATGTCAGGTTGGTCAGTGAAGTCGGAGGTGGTGAAGTGAGAGAGGGGCAGATCCCAGAGTTGGCGAATGCGGCTGCGCACGTCCGGCGGGGTTTGGCTGCAGAGGGCGCCGCACACCATTTCGGGGAGGTTCACGGGGCGGGCGCCGGGGGCGAGCAGGTAGCGCACGCTCTGGCGAAACACCTGTTGCAGCCGGGAATCGAGTTGCAGGGTGAGGCGGGAGTCGTGCAGATTGACGAGCGGGCTGGAAGCCGAGTACGGGCGGGAGCCGCCTACGCGCTCCGGGCTACGGGAGGCGGTGTTAGAAACGGTATCAGTGAGACGATTTATGCCGGTCAGTGGCTTGGAGTTGAATCGTTCGGCGTAGCGCTTGATGAGACGATATGCGGTGGCGCGCACGATGTGCTGTTGGCGCAGCCATTGGTTGAAGCCGCCGCTGCGTCCGGGAATGGCAAGAGCGGCCTGGGCCTCGGTGAGGCAGAGACCTAGGTCGAGCTCATTTTGTTTAATGAGTGGGCGTAGGGCGCGGCGCGAGCGATCGAGTTCCTGGTGTGCGGCCCAGAGTGGCGCGGCCCGCTGGAGGCAGGGCGGCGGCACGGCGGCGGGTACGGCAGACATTGAGACGGAAGCGGTTAGTGCTGACATAGTGAATCTCCGTTGATTTAGCGTTGGCGGGCGGGAGCGGCGGGTGGCGCAGTGGCGCGGTGGCGGCGAGCGGGCGTGAGCGCACGGCGAAAAAGCCTGGCTACCGCGACCGGGGTGGGAATCATTGATTGGCGCGGAGCCCCGCGCGGCTGTCGCCGCGCGACCCGCTTAGGCGCGGCGCCGGAATGGGGACCCCTGAGCCCCAATCCGGCGTCGCGCGGCATTGATTGGCGCGGACTCCCCACCTTTGAGTCAAGCCGAAAAGGGCTGTATGGCGGGTCACGCGGCCAGCCGACGACGGTCGGGTTGATAGAGCTGCTGCTGGCGAAGCATGGCGCACAACATGCGTAATTGGCGATCAG
>DATNFK010000061.1:0-16392 GCA_035606395.1 Terriglobales bacterium
CCGCCGCCCACGCCTCCTCCGCCCCCGCCGGCGCCCGGATTGCTGGCGCTCGCGCCTCCGCCTCCGCCCCCGAACGCGCCGCCACCGCCGCCGCAGAATGTGCTCGATGAGCCGCTCCCGCCCGCCCCGCCGCCCTGCGAACCGGGGCCGCCGTTGGCGCCGGAATTGGCGTGGCCGTTTTCGCCGGTTTCAAAGCCGCCCCCGCCCGCGCCGCCGCTGCCATTGCCATTGGCCGCGCCGCCGATGCCGCCCAACGCTCCCGTCCCGGCAATGCAGTTCGATGCCCCGCCTTCGCTGCCCAGGAAGCCGCCGCCCGTGCCTCCATGGAATCCTCCTCCGCCGCCATCGCCTCTGAAGCCGCCGCCGCCGCCGCCGGCAGAGCCGAAGATCAGCGTATTGCCGTTTTGCACGAAATTGTCGCCGCCGTTGCCGCTCAGGCCCCCGCCGCCGCCGCCGCCAAGCCCGCTGAACGATCCAATGCCGCCGCTGCCGCCGGAGGCGGTATTGTTGGTCGCGATCACGCGCACCAGCGTCAGCGTTCCCTGGTTGTAGATGGCCCCGCCCATGCCCGCGCCCCCGCCTCCGCCTCCGCCGCCGCTGCCGCCCGCGCCGCCCTGCGCCAGGCCCCCGGTGAGCGTGAGATCGGTGAGCGTGAGCGTGCCCGCGCTTTGGCCGGCGGCAATGCCGCCTCCGATGTAAAAGAAGCGGAACGCCGACGCAAACGGATTGCGGCTGATGGTCGCTCCCTGGCCGATGATCAGGATGTTCGAGGTGATCGCAGGGAAGGCGTTGGGTCCATACCACCAGTTGTTGGCCTGCGATACCGTGTACTGACCATGGGCGGCCAAAACGATGGTTCCGCCGCCGCTCTGGTTGATCGAGTTGATCGCGGCGATAAGACCGGCCACGTCGCCGTTGCCGACGTTGATGACGTTGGTGGTGTTAAAGGTTTGTGCCTGCGCCGCTCGCGGTGGAAAAAATGCAAACGACGCGGCCACACAGGCAACGGCCGCTATGCGTGCAGCCAGGGAACCATTTTGTACTCGAACCATCGCGCAATACTCCCCTTCATCGGAAAGCAACCCTGCACCAGTCGCCTCCGAATCGAACCTTAAATTGTTGGGGGGGAAAAGTGGCTCGATTATGGAGTAACTGTCGCTCACTTGTCAATCGCAACCCCGCCCAATAACCGGGAACTGACCTATGATTAGCGCTATGTCCCATCGTGACCCGCGCCTCGCTCTGGCCATCTGCCTCCTCTTCCTGTTGCCCGCGCTGGCTGCGGCGCAGTTCTTTGGCGGCCCCAGCGGGCCGCAGAAGGCGATCACCGTTCCCCCCCTGCAGTTTCACTACATGGGGCCCGCCGCTGCAGGCCGCATTTCCGCCGCCGCTGGCGTGCCCGGCGACCCCACGACCTACTATCTCGGCTCCGCCTCCGGCGGCCTTTGGAAATCCACCGATGGCGGGCACTCCTTCTTGCCCATCTTTGACCGCCAGGATGCTGCCGCCATCGGCACCATTGCCGTTGCGCCCAGCGACGCCAGTACCGTGTGGGTCGGAACCGGCGAGCCCTGGGTGATCCGTCCCAGCGACATCATCGGCGACGGCGTCTACCGATCCACCGATGCCGGCGCGACCTGGCACAACATGGGCCTCGCCGCCACCGGGCGCATCGCTCGCATCGTGATCAATCCCCAGGACGCCGACAACGTCCTCGTTTGCGCCGAGGGACGCCTCGGCGCGCCCCAGCATGAGCGCGGCGTCTTCCGCACCACCGATGGCGGCCTCACCTGGAAGCAGACGCTATTCGTCGATGAAAACACCGGCTGTAGCGGCCTTGCCATGGATCCCTCCAACCCCAACTCTCTTCTCGCTGGCACCTGGCAGGTGGAGCAGCGAACCTGGGTCGAGGCCAGCGGCGGCCCTGGCAGCGGCGTTTGGGCCTCCCGCGACAACGGCCAGACTTGGACGCGGCTGACCGCCGGCTTGCCCCACTCCCCCGTGGGCAAGGTGGATGTCGCCATCGCGCCCTTGAACGGCAAGCGCGCCTACGCCCTCATGCAGACGGCGGATCAGGGCTCGCTCTGGCGCAGCGACGACGGCGGCGCGAACTGGAAGGTGGTCAGTTGGGATCGCTCCCTGATCGGACGCGCCGGCTATTACATTCGCCTCGCCGTCAATCCGCAAAATGCCGACGACGTCCTCATCACCAGCAGCAGTTTTCACCGCTCGCTCGACGGCGGCCTCACCTTCGCCGGCAACGGCGGCAAGGCGCGCACCGCCGGCGCGGCCAGTTGCGGCGACTGCCACGACATTTGGATGGACCCCAAGGATCCGGCGCGCTACATGCTCACCGATGACGGCGGCGCCAGCATTGCGACCGGCGCCGGCACCGCCCTCCAGGTCTCGCTCCCCAACGGCCAGATGTATCACGTTGCCACCGATAATCGCGTTCCTTACTGGATTTACAGCAATCGCCAGGACGACGGCACCATGCGCGGACCCAGCACCGTCTCCCTGCCTTCCGGCAATGGGCTCCTGCCCAAAACCGAGTTCATGCCCCGCGGCAGCGAATTTGACGGGTTCGACTTCAGCGATTTTTTTGGCGGCGGCGAAAAGCCCAACCCGGAGTTGGTGGCCAAGTTGCCCCAGGCCGCGCCCGCCCCTCCCGGATTTGCTTTCGGCCCCAACGACCTCACCAAGGCGCCGTCCGGCGGATTTGATTTTTCCGATTTCCTTCCGCCCGCGCCGAAATGGCAGCCCGACATTGGCGGCTGCGAGTCCGGGTTCACCATCCCCGATCCGACCGATGCCAACGTGGTCTGGGCCACCTGCTACGGCAACAAACTCACCCGCTATGACGCGCGCGAAGGCGAAGCCCACTCGGTCGAACCTTCGGAGATCTCCCTCGACTCGCCGCCCAACCAGGTGAAGTACCGGTGTCACTGGACCGCGCCGCTGGCGATTGATCCCTTCGACCACAACAACGTGTATTACGGATGCCAGGTCATTCTCAAAACGTCGGACAAGGGCAACTCCTGGGCGCCGGTCAGCCCCGACCTCTCCACCCACGATCCGTCGCGCGTCGTAAGCAACGGCGGCATTGTCGGCGACAACCTCGGTCAATATGACGGCGAAGTGGTGTGGGCAATGGCGCCTTCGCCGGTCCAGCGCGGACTGCTTTGGGCCGGCACCAACGACGGCAAGCTCTGGTATACCAAGGATGGCGAATCCGCCTCGCCCCACTGGGTCGACGTCAGCGCCAATCTCCATCTGCCGCCCTGGGGCGAGTTCAACCAGATCACCCCCTCGAGTTTCGACCCCGCCACCGCCTACGTCGCCGTGGACTTCCGCATGGCGGGCGCCGGCGACCTCAAGCCCTATCTCTTGAAGACCACCGATTTTGGCGCGACCTGGCGGAGTGTTGTCGGCGATCTTCCCGCTTCGAATCCGCTCGATTACACCCTCTCCATCACCGAAAATCCCAACCGCAAGGGAATGCTCTTTGCAGGCACGGCCCACGCCTTTTACTATTCGCTCGACGACGGCGCCCACTGGACCCATTTCTCCGCCGGCCTTCCGCCTGCGCCGGTGAGCTGGATCACGGTCGAAAAGCGCTTTCACGACGTCGTAATCTCGACCTACGGCCGCGGCCTGTACATCCTGCCCGACATCACGCTGCTCGAACAGACCGGCGCCACCGTGCCGGCGGGCAGCGCCACCCGCTTGCTGGCGCCGGGCGCGATCTTCCGCACCGCCCGCGGCGTTTACCCAACCGCGGCCGATCCGGCCCGTCCGCCCTTCCAGTTCGAGCTGGCGGATACGCCGGAGACGCCGGTGACCATGGAGATTCTCGATGCCGCCGGCCGCGAAATCCGTACCCAGAAAATCAACGCGCACCAGGGATTGAACGGCGCCTACTGGGATTTGCTGTACGACGCGCCCACGCTGGTCGAGCTGCGGACGACACCGCCCGAAAATCCCCATATCTGGGATGAGCCGCGCTTCCAGGGCAAGCAGTTCCGCACTATTACGCACTGGGGGATCACGCCGACCACCGGCGTCCCCCTCGCCGCCCCCAGCGCCTATCAAGTCCGGCTGACGGTGGATGGCAAGAGTTACACCGAGCCGTTCACCGTGCAAAAAGATCCGGCGATAGAAGCCTCCGACGCCGACCTGGCCGCATCCACCGCCATGCAGGTGCGCATTCGCGGCGATATCACCGCCACCAGCGAGATGGTGAATCAGATGGAGAAGTGGCGCAAAGCTACCACCGATGCGGCGCTGAATCAGAAAATCCTTGCGGTCGAACTCCAATTGGTCACCCGCTCCGAGATGCTGAGCGACGACAAATACTTTCCCGAGGCTTACAAGGTCTACATGAACCTGATCTGGCTCAGTGGCGGCGTGGGCCAGGGAGCCAGCGACGAGGCCGGCGGCGTGGATTACGCTCCGACCGCAACCCAGGTGCAGGTGCTCGATGAAATCGAGAAGCAGCTCGCCCAGGCCAAGTCGGCATACGCCCAACTGCAAGCAACCATTCCGCACTAAGAATGGTGTGCCACGGATTTTGTCGCTGCCGCGCGACGCCGGATTGGGGCTCAGGGGTCCCCATTCCGGCGCCGCGCCACCAATCAATGCCGGCTGAACCCGTCAGTTTGCCGAGGCCCGCTCAAGGTGGTCGATCACCATCACCGGTATAGATCGCTTCACGGTGTGGGTCATGTCGAGGTCAATGCCGAGTTGCTTCTTGAAGGCCGTTTGCAGCGCGTTTTCGGTGTCGAAATTCCTTTGTCCAGGCGCTTCCCCCGGATACGGTTCGGGAGGCGCAACTGTAACCTCAAAGTCATACAGCGCACTTGAGCCGGCGGCATCAACGACCGGTTGAATTCGCAAACGGGTAAGGAACGTGGCAATGGCTCCGAGGGTCACCGA
The DNA here is from genome assembly GCA_035606395.1 of Terriglobales bacterium. Taxonomy (GTDB): domain Bacteria; phylum Acidobacteriota; class Terriglobia; order Terriglobales; family SCQP01; genus SCQP01. The sequence goes on from DATNFK010000061.1 coordinate 4,936, forward strand.
ACTGCCGGCGAACTCGATGCCATTGGATCCTTCCGCGACGTGAACCACCCCGCACGCGTATTCTTTGGAGTCAGGTGGTATGGCTTCGCCCGGGGCCAGGCAATGACCGCTCGCGGGGTGTAAATCGGGCCCCGGCGAGCCGGCCGAAAGAATCGAAACATCAACCGCCCGCATCTCCGAGTGCCATTTCATGCCGAAGCGATCGCGGAGCATCGACTGCAGCATTAAATGCAGGTCGGCGTCGGTGGTCGAAGGCGGCATATGGGCCTCAACCGTGTACCTTTGCCCCCTGACCCAGTCGGGCAGGCCCTCAACCAAGCTAGGCTGAGTGTCGAACGTAAAATAAATCAGCCACGGGATGGGGACCGCTCTGACCACCCAATATCCGCCCTGCTGTGGCTTATCCGGGACCATTGGATCGCCGGGTGAAGCAGGCTTGACCGAGACTACGTCAAACCGCAGCGGTGCCCGTGTCGCAGGAACATTTTGGGATTTCGATTGGGTTTGTGCATTCCCGACGACCATTGCCGATGGCGCAACAGTGAATATCAGAAGGGCCGCCATCATTCTTACGCAGCCCTTAGGCGTCATACCCAGTCCAAAAAAATTGCAGAATAACGACATCATGGGTGTTCTCGCAAAAGCTGTTTGTGCAAATTCGAAATTAGAGAATCGTTGCCCGAGTTCGTTCCATCGGCACAAACATCCGACTTCGCGGCAGCGTACCACGAATCCAGGGCAGGAGGCCAAATGCGCGGGGCGCCCAATTTGCACAGCAGTTGGCGCGCTGGGGTGGTCGTAATTCCGAAGGGGTCCGACTGCCAGTGGCAGTCGGACGCCCCCGGCAAGAAATACGGCGCGGTTCCGGCGCCAATCAATGCCGCGCGACGCCGGATTGGGGCTCAGGGGTCCCCATTCCGGCGCCGCGCCTAAGCGGGTCGCGCGGCGACAGCCGCGCGGGGCCCAGCGCCAATCAATGATCCCGATCGACACACCCTCCCCAAAAAATACAATTTGGAGTCAGCGACTTGTCGCGCAAACGCATAATACGCACATGACCACACCGTATCTGGCCAATCACATCGCCGGGGCTTGGACCGCGCTGCCCGACGCCGAGCACCTCCCGGTCACTAATCCGGCCACGCTCGTCGTCCTGGCCCAGGTCCCGATGTCGCCGGCCGCCGAGGTGGCGCGTGCGGTGGAGGCGGCTGCGGCCGCATTCCCCCTCTGGCGCGAAATTCCCGCCGGCGAGCGCATCCAGTGTCTGTTTCGCCTCAAAGCCGCCCTCGAAGCCGACCTCGAGGGCCTTGCCCAGACCATTGTTGACGAGTGCGGCAAAACATTGGACGAGGCCCGCGCGGAAATCCGGCGCGGGATTGAGAATGTCGAAACCGGCTGCGGCATCCCGCTGCTCATGCAGGGCTTCCACAGCGAAAATGTAGCGCAGGGAATCGATGAAACCATGCTGCGCCAGCCGCTCGGCGTGGTGGCGATCGTCACGCCGTTCAACTTTCCCGCCATGATCCCGCTGTGGTTTCTGCCCTACGCGATTGCCTGCGGCAACACCGTCGTGTTCAAACCATCTGAAAAGACCCCACTCGCCGCCGAGCGCATCCAGCGTTTGATGGTTGCCGCCGGCGTGCCGCCCGGGGTGGTGAATCTTGTCCACGGCGAGCGCGCCAGCGTCGAGGCGCTGCTCGATCACCCGCTCGTTCGCGCCGTCAGCTTCGTTGGCTCAACCGCCGTCGCGCGCCAGGTGTACGCGCGCGCCGCCGCGGCAGGGAAGCGGGCTCAGTGTCAGGGCGGCGCCAAAAACGCAGTCGTGGTGTTGGACGATGCCGACCGCCAGGGCACGCGCCAGGTGCTCAGCGATTCCGCCTATGGATGCAACGGCCAGCGCTGCCTGGCAGCCTCGATCGCTATTGCCGTGGGCGACGCCCGAGGCTGGCTCACGGACGAACTAGCCGCCGCCGCGCGCGAACGTCCCGTGGGTGCGGTCATCACCGCCGCCAGCAAGCAGCGCATAGAATCCCTGATCGCGCGCGGCATTGATGAGGGCGCGCGCGCCGTCGTTGACGGTCGCGGCCGCCCCGGTCAGCAATGCGCCGCGACATTGCTGGATGAAGTCAGACCCGACGGCACCCTCGCCCAGACCGAAATCTTCGGCCCGGTTCTCAGCCTGATTCACGCCGCAACGCTGGAACAAGCGATCGCCTTCGTCAACCGGCAGTCATACGGAAACATGGCCTGCCTCTTCACCAGCAGCGGCGCCGCCGCGCGCGAATTCAAACACGAAGCGCAAGCCGGCAACATCGGCATCAACCTCGGCGTCGCCGCGCCCATGGCCCAATTCCCCTTCACCGGCTGGAAGGGAAGCTTCTTCGGCGACCTCCACGCCCAGGGCCGCGACGCTGTGGAATTCTATACGGATAAGAAGGTCGTCATCGAACGCTGGCCAACAACGCTCTCCCGAACATTCTGATCGAGCGCCGCGCCCAAGCGGGTCGCGCGGCGACAGCCGCGCCAACCAATGCCGTATGACAGAACTGCGCCGTTGATTTCTGCTTGCTTTTTATTCCCCGCATCCGTGCTACCATCATCGCCGCTATGCGAACCACAGTACTGTGTGCAGTCACTATTGCCGCCTTGTCTCTGGCGCTGAGCGCCCAGGGCGCCCGCAACGGACGAGGTGCCCGTGGCGCCGCCGCCACCGCGACAACCCCCGCCCCGGCCCCCGTACCCCAGGCGGCCCCGGCCCCGCCCGCCGCCCGCGGACGTGGCGGCCCCGGCCCCGCCGGCCCCAACGACCTTTACGACTTCTCCAACTCCGCCTCCGAAGTAGCGCCCATTCGCGACGCCGCTCCGGTTGAGACGCCGCAGAAGATTTCTCTCGCCGGCGCCGACGTCAGTTATACCGCGCGCGCCGGCTACATGCCTATTGACAACGCCACCACCGGCCAGCCCGAAGCCCACATCTTCTACACCTATTACGCCGTCACCGGCGCCTCCGGTGATCGCCCGCTGTTGTTCGTCCTCGGCGGCGCGCCCGGCTCCGCCGCGAGCTGGCTCGAGCTCGACGGTTTCGGACCCAAGCGCCTCGCCGTCGGCGCCGACGGCACCGCCGGCCTGCCTCCCTACCATTGGCAAGACAACCCCGACACCCTGCTCGGCCGCGCCGACCTGGTCTTCGTCAACCCCATCGGCACCGGATTCAGCCGTGTCACCGTGCCCAGCGCCAACGCCAAATTCGCCAATCCCGCCGAGGACGCCGCCTCCCTCGGAGAATTCGTCCGCAGCTTCCTCGCCGAATACGATCGCTGGAACTCGCCACGCTACATCGCCGGCGAGGATCGCGGCACCGGTCGCGTTGCCACCCTTGCCAGTTATCTGACCTCGCACGAGATCCCGCTCAACGGCGCCATTGTGCTCTCCACCGCCGTCGCCACCGACGCCACCGCCGGCGACGAGAAATTCATGACGCTGCTCCCCAGCCTGGTCCTGACTTCGTGGTATCACAAGAAGCTCTCCAGCGACTTGCAGGCTATGAGCGCCGCGCAAGTGGCGGATGTGGCGCGCCAGTTCGCCTCGCGCGAGTACCTCCACGCCCTCTACCAGGGCGACCGCATGCCCGCCGCCGAACGCACCAAGGTCATTGCCGATCTCGCCCGCCTCACCGGCTTATCGAAGTCTTACATCGCCAACAATGACCTCCGTCTGACCACTGAACGCTACGACGCCGAGCTGCTCCGCGAGCAGCACGAGACTGTTTCCGATTCCGACAGCCGTTACGGCGGCTATCTCCATCCCGGCGCCGCCGGCGGACGCGGTGGTTTCGGCGCTGCCCCGCCTGCGCTCGACACTCGCAGCGGCGAATTGGCCAATGGCCTGCTTGCCGCCTACGAACAGTACCTCCGCCACGACCTGCACTTCGACAACAACGGCGTCTACTATCTCCAGCAGGGTGGCACGGGCGCCTGGACCGCCGCCGCCACCGACGACACCGGCCTCGATGCCGCGTGGGATCGCAACCCCGCGATGCGCGTCTTCGTCGCCCTCAACTACTTCGATTTGAATTCTCCCTTCTACGCCGGCGAATTCACCATCGCCCATCTCTCCGCCCCCGCCGCCACCCTGCGCCAGAACCTCACCACCACTCACTTTGAAGCCGGCTCGATGCCCTATGCCGATGCCCAGGCGGGCAAGCAGTTAACCGCCGACTTGGCCAAGTTCATCCACAACTAAGACGGAAACATATCCCATGCGCTTCCAAACACTCGCTCGCTCACTGACTCTGGCCGGCTTCGCCCTCGGTTTCGCCGCCCTCGCTTCCGCTCAGCGCGGTGGCCCTCCCAACGATTTCTACCGCTACAATTACAGCGCGCCCGACACCGTCGCCATCAAAGACGCGGCTCCCGTCGTCACCCAGCACCAGATCACCCTCGACGGGCAGACCATCAACTACTCGGCCCACGTCGGCTTCATGCCGATCCACAACGCGACCACCCAGGTCACTGAGGGTCATTTGTTTTATGTCTATTACTCCAAAGACGGTGTGACGGACGAGACCAAACGTCCCATCTGGTTCCTCTTCAACGGCGGACCCGGCGCCGCCACCATCTGGCTGCACATGGGCGCCTTCGGCCCCAAAATGGTGAAACTCGGCTCCGATGGCCTCTCCACTCCGCCGCCCTATACCTTCGTCGACAACCCCAACAGCCTGCTCGACACCGGCGATCTCGTCTTCATTGACGCTATGGGCACCGGCTTCTCCCGCCCCGACCGCCCCGAGTTCGGCCCCGCCTTTGGCGGCGTCGACAACGACATGGCCGCCTTCGGCGAATTCATCCGCAGCTTCCTCGGCGAATACCACCGCTGGGGATCGCCCCGCTTCGTCGGCGGCGAAAGCTACGGCACCACCCGCGCCGCCGGCCTCGCCGGCTATCTCACCGATCACGACATCCCGATCAACGGCGTCATGCTGCTCTCCGCCGTGATTGACTCCGACGCCGGCGCCGGCGAGCAGCGCCAATTGACGACGCTCCCCACCGAGATTATGACGGCGTATTTTCACAAGCGCCTCGCCCCCGATCTTGAAAAATTAACCCCGGCGCAAATGGCCGATCAAGCCCGCCAATTCGCCTCCGGCGAATACCTCGAAGCCCTTTTCGACGGCGACCGCCAAACTCCGGCTCAGCACGCCAAAGTGGTCGCCGACATGGCCCGCCTCACCGGTCTCTCGCCCGACTTCCTCGAAGCCAACGACATTCGCATCCCGCTCGGCCCGTTCTCCACCGAGCTCCTGCGCGACCAGCACCTCATGACCTCGCGCCTCGACTCCCGCTTTGCCGGCTACCAGCAGGATGGCGCCGCCACCAACACCGCCTTCGACTTCAGCAATTCCAATATCGAGGACAGCTTCCTCTCCGCCTTCGAGCAGTACGTCTATCAAGATCTGAAGTTCGACGACAACAACCTGTACTACGTCTCCGGCAACAACCCGCAATGGTCCGGCGCCTACAACACCGTGGTCAACCTGGAGGACGGCTTCGCCAAGAACCCCCACATGCACCTGTTCGTCGGCATGGGCTATTACGACTTCGCCTGCCCGTTTTATCCGGTGGAGTGGACCATCGCCCACCTGAAGGTTTCACCCGAGGTGCGCGCCCACAACATCGAAACCGGCCATTACGAATCCGGCCACATGGTCTACATTGACGCCAAGGCCGCCACCCAGTACCACAAGGATCTGGTCAAGTTCGTCAACGACGCCCTCCCGCCGAATAATTAATTCGACTTCGGCGTTAGCACAACCCGCTGTTCAGTCACCGATTCGACCTTCGATCGCGAATAGAAAATAGGGAAGTACTTGCCCACCGCCCACAGCGGGTAGAGGTCGCGGTAATGCGGGCTGGTTATATTGCCTGACTGGCCCGGGTTGTTCAACCCAACGGACTGATCCCAATCGCTGGCGTCGGCAATGATCTTGAACGATCCGCCCGCTGTCTGATTGTCGCCGCCGCCGGTTGCGTCAATCGTATTGGCGTCGCCGCCCCGGTGCGCGTCGCCCACGTCGTACTGCCCGCCGAGAAGATGGGGAATCAGCGCATGATGCACCCGCGGCGGCAGCGCCACCGCTTCCTCAAGGCTGCGCGACAGCAGCGCATCGCGACCCGCGATCGGGTCGGCGCCAAAGCGTCCGTCGGGAGCCGAGAGCCAGGCGATCTCCTTGGCCAGGCTCAAAGTCGTGATGAACGGCTGCGCCGCCTTGGGCACCAGCAACTCCCGCAGGTTGGCTTGCAACCGCCGGAGCCAGGCTTCGTATAGCCTGCCCTCCTCCGAGTCGCGCGCCATCCAGTCGTTCCACCCCAGCAATTTCGCCTGCGCCGCCGCGGCCGCGCCCGTCAGCGGCAGGCCTTGCAGCATCGGAATCAATTCCCGCGCCGGCAGCGACTCGTAGTCGTTTTGCAGCCGCACCATGTCGGCCACGGTGAAACGCCGGCCCGAACTTAGCACCTCCGCCACCCGGTCGGCGCGGAATGGATCCGCCCACTGGTAATGCAGCGCGTCGTGATACGGCCAGCCATTGGGAATCAAGAAATTGTTCGACGTATTAAAAAATCCCGACGGCGGATTCAGCCCATGCGGCAGATCCTCAATCGGCAAATAACCCGCCCACTCGTAGCGCCCATCGCCGGGCACCGGCACCAGCCCGCTCCAATTCGGGCGTCTCGGCGTTATGCCCACCGCCTGGTAGCCGATGTCGCCGTTCACCCCCGCCCAAACCATGTTCTCGCTCGGCACCCGGCTAAACGCGCAGTCGGCGCGGAACTCCTGCCAGTCCTTGGCCTGATCCATGCGCAGGCTCGCCAGGTACGGCGCGCTGCCCGTCTCCAGCCACGCGGCCCGAATCGCGTACGCCTTGTGATGATCCGTGTCCTCGTAGACCACCGGTCCGTGCCGGGTGTACTTCAAATCAACCTCGGTCGCGGCCGTCCCCTTGACCGGAATCGACTCGTGGATCACCTGCATCGTCTGCCACGCGCCTTGATAGCGGTACTGGTCCGGGTGCGCCGGGTTGGTGTCGTAGACGTAGAGATCCTCTTCGTCGCCGCCGAAAATCGTCAGCCCCCACGCGCCAAACTCGTTATGCCCGATCGACACCCCGGGCAGCGACGGCTCGCCGCCCCCGATCACGTCCCAACCAGGAGCAACCAAATGCACCCAATAGCGCAGCGACGGCGTCTGCTGCACCCGGTGCGGATCGTTCGCCATGAGCGGCAGCCCCGTCGGCGTCAACTTCCCACTAACCACCCAATTGTTACTGCCGATCTCCTCCGGCCTTGGCGCGAACTCAGCCGAGGCCCTCGGCTCACCCGGCAGCCGCAGCGGACGCCGAAACGCGTTGTACAGCTCCAGCACCTTCGACGAGAGCAGGGAAGCGTCGATCGCCGGGTCGATAGCCAGTGCGGGATGCGCGGGTTGGAAGTTTTCAAGATCGTCCACTTTGTCCGGCCCGATCGCCGCCACCGCCTGAGCCAGGTTCACCTCTTGGGTCACGTTGCCCAGCAGTCCATTGAAGCGGGTGATGACGACCGCCGGTGTCCACGGCTGCGGAGTGAAGCCGAGCGTCTTGAACTCCGGCGAAAGCAGCTCGGGATGCGTGCGCGTCAGCGCGATATAGGCGTTAATGCCGTCTACGAACGCCTGCACGATGGCCGCGCCATGGGGATGGTACCAGTTCAGCTCCTGCGTCAGATCGCCGCGATACTGAAACAGCCGGTCGCCGATATCGCGCTTGACCTCGTCCGGTCCCAACACCTCGGCCAGCGTGCCCGTCGCCTGCCGCCGCCACAACTCAAGCTGAAACAACCGGTCGCTCGCGACGTTATACCCCTGGGCAAAAAACAAATCGTGTTCATTCTGGGCGTAGATATGGGCAATTCCCCAATGGTCGCGCAGTATGGTCACCGGCTGCTGCAACCCCGGTACCGCCTGTGCCGTCGCAAGCGTCGCCACCGCAAGCAATGCCGCCAGGCAGTAGCTCGCCCTCATTGCGCCTTTGCTCCCGCGGCCTGCATCTGCCGCGACACTGCCTCCACCTTCCGCATAAGCGCCAGCGTGTTGAGGCCGTACAGCTTGGCGATCTGGCCGGAGTTGTAACCGCGCGCTTCCAGTGCACGGGTCAGATTCGGAAATTGCGACACATCTTTCAAACCCACCGGCGCGCACTCGATGCCGTCGAAATCGCTGCCGATCCCGACGTGGTCAATGCCGGCGATCTTGACCGCGTGGTCAATGTGGTCAACCACGTCGTTGAGAGTTGGCGGATTGGCTTTCTGCTTGATGAAGTCGCAATAAAAGTTGATTTGGATCACGCCGCCTTTTTCCGCCAGCGCCGTGATCATGGCGTCGGTCATATTGCGCGGCGCGTTGGTCAGCGCCCTGCATGACGAGTGCGACGCGATCAGCGGCGCCTGGCTCGTGGCCAGCGCGTCCCAGAAAGTCTTGTCGGCGACGTGCGAGATATCAACCATCATGCCCAGGCGGTTCATCTCCGTCACCACCTGTTTGCCAAACGGGGTCAGGCCGTTGTGATGGGCGATGGCGGTGTTTTCAATGTCGCCCGACGAATCCGCCCAATCGTTGGTGTTGAAATGAGTCAGCGTCATGTAGCGCACGCCCAGCGCGAAGTAGTCGCGCAGCAGGCGCAGGCTGTCTTCAATGGCGTGGCCGCCTTCAATGCCGATCAGCGCCGCGATCTTGCCCTCGCGGTGCGCCTTCTCGATTTCATCGGCGCTGGTCGCCAGCGCGAAATCGTTGGGATGGGCCGCGACAATGTCGGTGCGGATCGTGTCAATCATTTGCAGCGCCCGGTTGGCGGAGTGGTTGCCTTGCACATACTTGGCATCGACGAACGCCGCGAAGAACACCGCGCCCACCCCGCCGGCGCGCAGCCGCCCAATGTCGGTCATCGTGGTGGGGTTGCCCGTGGCGCCGATATCGAGGCCGTCGACCGTCTTGCTGGTGATGTCGTTATGGGTGTCAATCAGCAGGAACGGCGGCTTGGTCTGCGCCGCCAGCGCCGCCGTCAGGGCCAGCCCGGCCAGGAAATATCGAATGTTCATTGTCCCCCTCCCAACTCGCTTGTTCCATACAGCGCCGAGTCCTTGGGGAATGGATCGCCCCAGATATAATGCGCGAACCAATCCCAGTTCGCCTCGAGCACGGCGCGATTGCTCTTCGGCTTGGTGATCGGGTGGCCGTAGCCGGTGTAAAGAATCAGGCGCGAGGGCACGTGCATGTCCTGCAAGCCCCGGTACAGCTCAAAACTGTCGGGCACCGGAACCCGCTTGTCTTCGCTGCCTTGCTGGATCAGTGTCGGCGTCTTCGCCTGGGTGATGGTCGAGATCGGCGACGTCTTGGCGTAGATCGCCGGATCGGTCCACGGCGTCGAGAGCAGGTACTGCCGCGTAAACGGCGTGATGTCGGTCGAGACGTAGTACGTCATCCAGTCGCTAATGCCCGCGCCCACCGAGATCGCCTTGAACCGGTCGGTGTGGGTGGTGAGGAACGCCGAGATGTATCCCCCCTCGCTCCAGCCCATCGCCCCCATGCGTGTCGGGTCAACCAAACCCTTGGCAATGAGCGAGTCCACGCCCGACATTACGTCCCACATGTCGCCCACCCCCAGGTTGCGCACGTTCAGCGCCCGAAACTTCGCCCCGTAACCGGCGCTGCCGCGGTAGTTGGGCTCGAGCACCAGCGCCCCTCGCGCCAGAAACCGCTGGATTGGATAGTACGTATCCGCCGGGCTCATCGCCGCCGTCGAAACCCCTGTCGGGCCGCCATGGATAACCACGAAGAGCGGATACTTGCGCCCCGGTTGGAAGTCGGCCGGCTTGTGCAGTATCCCTTCAATCGTCGCGCCGTCGCTCGATTTCCAGTTGATCACCTCGGCCGTACCCAGCGTGTATTGGTCGAGCGCGGCGTTGAAATCGGTAATAAACCGCGGATTGAAGCGGGCGCTGCCCGAGACCGCGACCTCGCTCATCCGCTTCGGATCGGCGTCGAGATAGGCGAAGTATTTTCCATCGGGCGTGAACGTCGCGCCGGAGGCGCGATACGTCCCCTCCGGCGTGAGCCGCGTCGGCGCGCTGCCCGGCGTCAGCCGATAGATCTGCGAGGTCGTCTTCTGCGATGCGCCGTAGTAAATGCCGCTGGGCGTCCAGCCGATCAAGCCCGGGTCTTCGTCAAACGCCGCGGTCAGGTCGGTCACATCTCCTGGTTGGGTCGCTGGTTTGGCGAGCACGTCGGCAAGCTTCACCGTCGCCAGGTGCCCATTGGCGTAAAAGTTTTCCGGCTGTGCCAGCGCGGTTTGAAAAACGATCTCGGTCCCGTCGGGCGAAAACTTGGGATTGGTATCCGGTCCCGCGAGCGCAACGATCTTTTTTACCGCCGCCGTCTCCGCCAGATAAATATCCGACCCGCTGCCATCGGCCAGCATCGGATCGGGTGTCGCCGCGAAAACAATGCGCTGGCTGTCGGGCGCCCAGTCGAATCCCTCCACGTTCAGGTCGCGCTGGCCCACCACGGTGGTGGATGCGCCGACATGCGTCGGCATCACCGGCACCGTCAGCAGTTGGTTCTCGGTAAAGTCGTGTTCAAACACCGTGTAGTCGCTGTACTCTTTCGTGCGCCGCTTGCTGGCCGCCGACTCCGGCGCCGGCGCCGTAAACGCAATGCGTTTGCCATCCGGCGACCAGTGAAATGCGGCCACATCCGTCAGGTGCTGGGTCAGCTCCCAGGCTTCGCCGCCTTGCGGCGCGATCACCCAAATCTGCCGCGGCGCGGGCTTGTCCTCCGCCTTCGGCGCTGGCGTATCCGCCGGACGCTCGGCGAGAAACGCGATCCAGCGCCCATCCGGCGACCACTGCGGCGACGACGCGGACTTGGCTCCGCGGGTAAGCTGGAAGCGGCGCGCGCCGTCGCTCGAGGCTAGCCACAGTTGGCTGACGTAGGCGTTCTGTTCCCAGTCCGTGGTGCGAACGCTGTAGACCACCCATTGCCCGTCGGGCGAAATCGCCGGCGAGGATGGAGACTGCATCTCCAGCGACTCTTTGAAGGTTGGCACATGCTTGGCGGTCTGCGCGATCGCCATGCTTGCCAGGAGGGCACCCGCCATGCAGAGCTTGATGGTCATGGCGGTCATTATAGGCTAGACTTCTCGCCATGCGGACCCGTACTTGCCTCCTGATCGCTTGCCTTCTCGCCGCCGGCGCCACCACCCTGGGCGTTGCCCAACGCGCCGTGAACCTCGACGACATGGCGCGCATGCGCACCGTCGGCGACCCGCAGTGCTCGCCCGACGGCCGCTTCGTCGCCTATACCGTGGGCACCATTGACGCCAAGGCCGACAAGCATCACTCCCACGTCTGGATGGCGAGCTACGACGGCTCC
>DATNFK010000062.1:0-177736 GCA_035606395.1 Terriglobales bacterium
CGACGAGGTGCATGTCCGCGCCAGGCGTTGCATTCGCACGCTGGGGCCCACCGGCACTCCCGTCAGCTGGCCGCATGACCCGCCATACAGCGCTGGTCACCCCTTAAAGGTACAGGGGCCCCGCGCGGCTGTCGCCGCGCGGCCCGGACTATAATTTTCCATGCCGCGCAATTTGGGGCTTGAGGACTTGGTTCGCGACACGCTGGGGGATCCGGCGGGGTTGAGCGGGAAGGCGATGTTTGGCGGATGGGCTTTCTTGCTTGATGGCAAGTTGCTTTGCGGCGTCGGCAAGAAGGGCCTGATGCTACGGGTGGGCCCCGACAATGAACCTTGGGCTCTTGAGATGCCAGGTGTATCGCCGGTCATGATGCGCGGGCGGCGCATGCGCGGCTATGTGCGCGCCGATCCGGAAGCCTCCGAAGACGGCCGCAAACGCAAGCGCCTGCTTGACGCCGCGCTTGCATTTACGCGCTCATTGCCGCGGAAGTAGCGGTGTTAGCCCCTCATCCTTCGTAGTTCAAGCCGCCGGGTTTGGGGGTGAAGTCGACGGAGACGGCGAGGCGGTCGCCCTGGATTTCGACCACGTTGCAAAACGTCCGGTCGTTGCGCCGGGTGAATTCGAGCGAGACCTGGGAGCCGCCAATTTGCAGGCGGTGGATACGGAACCAATGCAGCCACTCGGGGAGCATCGGGTTGACAATGCGGAGCTCGCGCCGGGCGGCGTTGGGGCGCAGTCCGAGCGCGGCGGTGAGCAGCAGGAACCAGGCGCCCGACGCCCACGCCTGGGGCGAACATGACACCGGATAATTCACCGGCTGGTCGAACTCGCCGCGCTGCACGCCGACGAAGAGCTCGGGCAAGCGCTGGTCGCGGAAAAAATTGGCGGCCTGGAACATGCCGGTGAGAATGCGCATGAGCGGCTGCTTGAAGTCGTAGAAGGCGAAGCCCTGGGCGATGAGGGAGTTGTCGTGGGGCCAGACGGAGCCGCGGTGGTAGCTCATGGGGTTGAACGTGGGCTCGTTGCTCGAGAGCGTGCGCACGCCCCAGCCGGTGTACATGTCCGCGCGCATGAGCCGGCGCGTCACTTGCCGAGCGCGCTCGCGGCCAATGATGCGGCTCCAGAGCAGGTGGCCGGCATTGCTGACGATGGTGCGCTGCTGTTTCTTTTCCACGTCGAGAGCGGCGGCGTAGAAGGATTGATCGGGCATCCAGAACTGGCGCTCGAAGCGCTGCGATAGTTCGGTGGCCTGGCGCCGCAAGCGGTCGGCGCCTTCGCTGTCGCCGGTGGTGCGCAGCAGGCGGGAGAGGCGATAACGCGCGTCGTAGCAGTAGCCCTGCACCTCGCACAAGGCGAGCGGGGCGACAGGCAGGGTGCCGTCGCGCTGCAGGTAGGCGTCCCAGGAATCCTTCCAGCCCTGATTGGCCAATCCCTGGGGGGAGCGGCGCTGGTACTCGACTAGGCCGTCGCCGTCGAGATCGCCGTCGTTCTCGATCCAAGCCAGAGCGCGGCGGGCGGCGGGAAGCAGGTCGCGCAGGAGCTCGGTGTCGCCGGTCCAGTTGTAGGTTTCATCGAGCAGGATGAGGAACAGCGGCGTGCTGTCGACCGAACCGTAATAGGGCGAGTGCGGCATTTCGCCGGCGCGGGTCATTTCGCCTTCGCGCAACTCGTGCAGAATTTTTCCGGGCTCCTCGTCGCGCCAATCGTCGCGCCGCTGGCCCTGCTTGCTGGCCAGGAAGCGCAGTGTCTCCTTGGCGAGCTGCGGGTGGAGCATGAGCGACTGGTAGCCGGCGATCAGGGAATCGCGCCCGAAAATGGTTGCGAACCAGGGAATCCCGGCGGCGATGATTTCGCCGGCGTCGGCGGCGGGATTGCCGCAGGCACCCTCGGCGTCAAGATGTCCGCGCTCGAAGGGCACGCGGAGGCTGAAGAAGTCGGACATGGCGGTGCGCAGGCATCGGTCGAACAAATCGTCCGACGATTGAAACTCGGTCGTGCCGCGCGACCAATCGGCATAGCTGTGGCGGCGCCGCGCCAGGCAGAAATCGTAGCGACCGCCATCGCCGGCGGAGGCGGCGTCGCCGATGCCGGATCGGGTGTTGACGTGGCTGCCCACCCGGCCGCTGATTTCGGCGCCGACATAGGTGCCGATGCGGCAGCGCAGGGTGCGCTGTTCGCCGGGTTCGAGCGCGAGTTGGAAGCAGGCGCGGTGGGCCTCGAGCTCGTTGGGCGCGGGGTCAAAAGCGATCTCGGTTTGACGGAAGAGCCGATCGCGGCCGAAATAGGTGAACTGCAACCTGTCATGGTCCAGGATGGGTTTGAAATAGGAGCCGGTTTGGGTGCGGAGCATGCCGCGCACCTGGAATACATCCATGAAGTCGACATCGAAGAAAATCTCAATCCGCAACTCGACCGCCTGCAGATTGAAGTTGTGGAAGCTGAGCCGGTCAAAGAAGCAACCGGCAAGTAGCTGCTCGCGGTGAATATGGATGGTGTTCTCGGGCAGGTCGAGATTGTCGCGCACCATGACGTTAGCGGCGGTGAGCTCGATTTGGGCAACGATGTTTTGCTGATTGGCGGCGGAGAGGACGACGGCGCGATGCTGGTTGACATGCAACTCCCAGTGGCTGAGGAACCGTGTGTCCTGATGGAAGAGGCCGACGTCGGTGGAGCTGGGCGGTGTAATGTCGCCGGCGAGAGCGGTGGCGAGGAATGTCTTGCCGTCAATCAAGGTCAGGTTGTTGACCCGGCGGGGCTCGCCGGAGGTAGCCGCCGCGCGGGGCTGCAAGGGGGGCGCGGGCGCGGGCTCCAGTCCGTGAAGAGCAGCCAGATTGGGCAACGAGATGGAATCGGCGGCCATGGCGGAGGTGCAAACCGAATCAGGTCAAGCGGCGGTGGCGGCGAGCGGTAGGTGGCGGGCGCTGTAAATTTCAACGTAGCGCTCAACCATGCGCTCAACGCTGAAGTTCTGCTCTACATGCTGGCGACAGGAATGCGGGCTGATGGTCAAACTCTTGACGCGATCAGCCATATCGGCGGCATCGCGGCAGAGCCAGCCGGATTCGCCGTCGCGAACGATTTCCGGCGCAGAGCCGCGGGCAAAAGCAAGCACGGGCACACCGCACGCCATAGCCTCGGTCATCACTAAGCCGAACGGTTCCTCCCAATCAATCGGGAAAAGCAAAGCGCGGGCGCCGGCAAACAGTTCATTCTTGCCGGCGAGATCGACCTCGCCGACATATATCACGTTGCGACCATCCACATGCGGGCGTACTTCCGCCTCCCAGTAATCGCGGTACATGGGCTGAATTTCACCGGCGATTTTGAGCGGAATTCCAGCCCGCTTGGCTACCTCAATGGCGGTGTGGGTGCCCTTGATGGGGGCGATGCGGCCGACGTAGCAGAGGTAATCACGGGAGCCGGATGCAACCTGGTAGAGGCTGCTGTCCAAACCATGATGCACGACGTCGAGATTGGTCAAAGCCTCGCGGCGCGCCTGATCGTGGCTGATGGCAACGAACTTGACCCGGGGGAAGTGGGCGTAGTAACGGCTCAGCGCCTCGACCCGCGGATGGTGGAGGGTGTACACCATGGGCTGTTCGATCATGCGGACCAGGCTGAGCCCGGGCGCATTGTTGAGATGGAGAACGTCACAGTCCTGGGCGGCATCCTGGCAGGCCCAACTGGTGTGTTCGAGGTCGTCGAGGCTGCTCTCCAGCGCGTTTTCGATCGGCCAAGTCCCGCGCGCGGAGCGCCAGCGGATTTCACAACGTACTTTAGAAGCACCGACCGTATAGACGACTGGGGCATGGCCAGCGGCGCGCAGACCTTCGGCCAACTGGGCCACAAACAACTCCGTGCCTCCGTAGCGTTCTGGTGGCACCGTTATGAACGGAGGCACGATCAGAGCAATTTTCATGACAGTGGTACCCAGTTGGATGCCACCAAGGAGGGAGGGGCTGCCTTACCAGCTCGAGTATGCCGTGCCGTCGAGGCCGACGCCGGTGGCGCCGCTGTGCACATTGTTAATGCCGGATAACGTTTGGTCGGGGCTGAGCATGGTGTCGTCGCTGGAGGTTTGCCAGGTCGAACTGGAGTTGGTGAAGGGGTCTTTGGGGATTTGGCGTAAATATCCCGCCGTGACCAAATCGTCCAGCGACTGGGGTGCCTGCTGCTTGTCGAGGGTGTACTGATCGATCAGGGAACGAAGCTGGAAAAGATCATCATGCAGCACCGCCTCCTGCGAGGCGCGGATGGTGGTGCGGTAGTTGGGAATCGCCATGGCGAGGAGTATGCCCATGATGGCGATCACCAGGATCATTTCGATCAGGGTGAAGCCTTGCGATAATCGTTTGAAAGATTTGCCTACCATTTGCTGTACTGCGTGCCGTCCAGGGCGGTGCCTTGGGAGGTGGTGTGAACGTTGAAGACATCCTGGCCGCCCCAATCGGAGGAATCGGGATCATCCTGCACCGATTGCAAGCCCCAATCGTAGGAGTTGGTCATCGGGTCTTTGGGGATGGCGCGGAGAAAGCGAATTTTTTCGGTGCCCATCGGCACGCCGTTGACCAGGGTGTCGAGATCGGGCGGGTAACCCTGGGAGTCGTTTTGGATTTGGATGAGGCCGCGGTCGGCGGCGTCCTTGTAGCGATCGATGGCGGTGCGGATTTCGTCGAGTGCGAGTCGCAGTTGGTGCTCGCGCTGACGCTGAATGGTAACGCGGGCGAGGGGCAGAGCGAGGGAGGTGAGAAGCAAAAGGATGCTGGTGGCGACGATTAATTCGACCAGCGTCATTCCAGCGGTGGTGCGAGCCCGCATGGCGTTCATCTGACCGTTACCGTGGCAGCGTCAGTTTGCATGGTCGCGGGCGCACCTTGCGCATTGCGCGCGCCCAGGCGGGTGATGGTTATGGGCGACACGCCCGGCGCCTTGGCGACAAAGGTAATAGTCATGACATCGCCCGAACCCGAAACACCGCGCACGTTGGGGGGGCGGCTCACGCTGATCTGGGCGGTGCCGGCGGCGGCGTCCTCACGATGGACAAGCGCCGGCGCCTGTCCATCCTGGGAGAGGAAGCCAGCCAGATTGATAGATTGGATTTGGATCAGCTTGGGATCGTAATTCAACTGGAAGGTCAGCGCGTAGGCGTCCTTCGCGTTGGCGATATCGAGCTTGACCCCGAATGGGTTGCCGCTGACGGCGCTGATGTTCGTCGGCGCAAACCCGAGCGTTGGAACACCATTGCCGGCCGGCGTGGCAGCCGCGCCAACCGGGGGCGGGGCGGCGCCGCCCGGTGCCGCGAAATTTTTGTTGGCAGGCGTGTTCGCGGGTCGCGCGGCAGTGGGGGGGGCGGCCGGGGTCACGCCCGGCTGGGGCTGACTCGGGGTGGATTCCGGCTCGGCCACGGTGGCGGGCGGCAGCTCGTGCAGCTCGACGTTGTCCTGGGTGCCGGTATCGAGCGCACGCCGGTCTTCGGCGGTGATGTCAAGACTGCGGACGATGTGCGGCGTCATCACGATCAAGATCTCGCTGTGCAAAGTCTCATCGTGCGTACTCGAGAACAAGTACTTGAACAGCGGCACCGTGTTTAAGCCAGGTATGCCGGTGACGTTGTGGGTGATGGTGTTAACGATCATGCCGCCGAGAACGGCGCTATCGCCGTTCTTCAGTTCGATGGTGTGATCGAGCACACGGTTCCCGAACACCGGCTGTTGAATCCCACCGACGTTGTTGAAACTATCGACATCGGTGATTTCGATGTGATTTTTCAGCAGCACGGAGTTGTCACCGTGGATTTGCGGAGTCATGTCAATAATGACGCCGACCGGCTGGTAGTTGAACTGGGTGTTGACCAGGGGGTTGATCCCGACGCCGCCAATGCCAGGCTGGAAGCTACCGGTCGCAATCGGGATCTTCTGCCCGATCTGTAGGGTCGACTTTTGGCCCTGAATCGACCGCATTTGCGGCTCCTGTATGGTGTGGGTGTTGCTGTCGCTGAGCAGCGCGTTGAGGGTGGCGTTAGGGATGGTGACCGAAAAATTGCTGCTATTGAGGTGGGTGAGTTCGTTGAGCGTCGGCGAATTGGTGGTGGTGCCGGTTCCGGTGGTGCCGGTGCCAGTGCCGGTGTTGTTATTGTTATTGTTGTTGTTATTATTGTTGTTAACCGTCGGCGCCTGCAGGCCGATGCCGAAGCTGGTGGGGGGCAACAATCCCAAGTCGCGCGCCAGGTCGCGGTTGACCTGAAGAATACGGATGTCGACGGTCACCTCGGGCGGCGCTTTGTCGAGGTCGTCTAGCAGCTTCTGCACCACAGCGACTTTGTCGGGGCTTCCGCGCATGACCAGAGCGTTGATGCTGGGCACCGGCTGCAACATGGGCTGGGGCTGCATGAGGCCGCGGATGGCCTGCGCAATCTCGCTCAGGTCGGTGGCCGACTGGATGTTCTTGACGTAAAAGACCTTGAGCACGCTGGGATCAATGGCGGTGTGCTTCTGCGCATTGTCGTTGGCCACCATGATGGTGTTGGGCGTGATGGGTATATAGAAGCTGTCGGTCTCAACGTCGAGGATGCGGAGGATCTGGAGCAGCGAGACACCGTGCAAGTCGAGCGATACGTGGCCGCTGTTGGAGTAGCCACCCTGGCTGGAGGAATCGAAAATAACGTTCAAACCGGCCAATTTTCCGGCGGCCAAATAAGCGTTGCGCGGATCGCCGTTAACCGTGAAATCTTTGATGACGGTCGAGGCAATGGGGCCGAGCTCGGTCGGCCCGGCGGCGCGGGCCAATCGCTCTTCGAGCGCACCCACGGCGCCCGCGCCCACCGGCTCGCCGGGCAACGGCGGCGGCGGATGCAGCAGGTCGGTCACCGCTTGCAGTTCCTGGGCGGCGATGAAATTAGCCGGATCGATTTCGGCGGCGTGCTGGAATTCGCGCGCGGCTTCGGGATATTGCTTGGCGGCCTTGTACTGTTCGCCGCGCTGGATGTGGGCATTGGCGGCCTGGTACTGCGCTTTTTCGGCAGCCAATTCGTACTCCACGTCGTTGGGCCGCAGCTCCATCGCGTACTTGAAATCGGCGTAGGCCTGGTCGTAGTTCTTGGCGGCCATGGAAATCAGGCCATGGCGGTAGTAGCCGGCGGACTTGTCGTCAGCGTGGACAGGAGCGAAAACGCCAGCGGTGAGGCAGACGAGGGCGCTTAGTGCCAGCCATCGCGAGCAGGATTTACGCCAAGTAGTGGATAAAAAGGAATGCACGCAGCTCCGTAGGGGGGTGGGAAGTTCTAGCATAACCCATGCTGCTGAAGACCGGGCAAGCCGCAGGTTCGTTCCGGAAAAGCAGGTCACAATGGAACTGTGGCGGAAAAGGCGCAGGGCACCAAACCAATAGCCGAGAACCGGCAGGCTCGCCACAACTATCATCTGCTGGATTTTTGGGAGGCGGGGGTGGTGTTGACCGGCGGCGAGGTCAAGTCGCTGCGCGCCGGCCAGGTGCAGCTTAAAGACAGCTTTGGGCTGCTGCGCGACGGGCAGCTATACCTAAACAATTGCCATATAAGCCCTTACAAGAACGCTGGGTATGCGATGCACGAGCCCGAACGCCTGCGGAAACTGCTGCTCCACCGGGCAGAACTAGAAAAGTTGGAGGGAAAAGTCAGGGAAAAAGGCTTGACCCTCATCCCCACCAAGCTTTATTGGAAAAATGGCAAGGTAAAATGCGAACTGGCGCTGGCCAAGGGCAAGCAGCTCTATGACAAGCGCGAAACCGAGCGCCGGAGGGAAGCAGACGCCACCGCGCGCCAGGCAATGAAGGAACGTTCACGCTCATGAAAACTGAAATGATTTCCACTGCGGCGCTGCAAGTTGCAGCCGAGGCGCTGGTTGTTTTTGTTCCCAAAGGCGAGCGGTCAGGCATTGCCGCGGAACTGGATCGCGCCGGGGGAGGACTGCTGACCGAATTGGCCGCCAGCGAAGAGTTCACCGGCAAGCCGGGGGAGCTAGTACAACTTCTGCGCCCGACAGGCGTGAAGGCAAAGCGCCTGGTGCTGGCCGGTTTGGGGAACGAGAAACCGGGGCCGCTCGACATTTGGCGTTTGGCGGCCACCGTGACCCGGCAGCTCAAAGCGAAGGGAGTGCGGGAGGCGGCGCTGGTGCTGCCGCACGGGGTTGACTGTGAAACGGCGATTCGCGCCATTGTCACAGGCGTGGTGGCCGGGAATTTCGAAACCGACACCTACAAGAGCGATCGCAAGCCGGAGCGCCGCATCGAGCACCTCATTCTGGTCGGGGAAAACAATGCCAACGCCGTGACATGGATCCGCGAGGCCGAGATCATTGCCGACGGACACCAGTTCGCGCGCGAGTTGGCCAATGAGCCGAGCAATCGCTTGACCCCGACCATCATGGCGCAGCGCGCAGAGTCGATGGCGCGATCGGCGGGGCTGACGATTGAGCTGATCGGAACCGAGCGGGCACGCGAGCTGAAGATGGGCGCGTTTTTGAGCGTGGCCCAGGGCAGCGCCGAACCGCCGGTCATGATGGTGTTGCATTACAAGGGCGCGCCCGAGTCGAAGGAAATCCTTGGCCTGATTGGCAAGGGCATCACGTTTGACAGCGGTGGAATTTCGATTAAGCCGGCGGCCGGCATGGAGGAGATGAAGTTCGACATGTGCGGCGGCGCGGCGACACTGGGCGCGATGAAAGCAATTGCGGCGCTCAAGCCCAAAGTCAACATCGTCGCGATTGTGCCGGCGTCGGAGAACATGCCCGGCGGCAAGGCACAGAAGCCGGGCGACGTTCAAATCGCCATGTCGGGCAAAAGCATCGAGGTCTTGAACACCGACGCTGAAGGGCGGTTAGTACTGGCGGACGCGCTGCATTATGCCAAGCAGTTGGGGGCGACGCGGCTGATTGATTCGGCCACACTGACCGGAGCGGTGGTGGTGGCGCTGGGAAACGTGAACACCGGAGTCTTCGCCAATAACGACGCCTTCTACGACACGTTTGAAGCGGCGCGCAAGCGCACCGGCGAGAAGATGTGGCGGCTGCCGCTCGACGGCGAGTACGCCGACCAGATCAAGGGAACGGTGGGCGACATTCTGAATACTGGCGGCCGCTGGGGGGGTGCCATCACAGCCGCGGCATTCCTCGAAGCCTTCGTGGGGGACACGCCGTGGATTCACCTCGACATTGCCGGCACGGCATGGCTGACCGAGAACAAGGGCTGGATGCCGAAGGGCCCTACCGGCGCGCCGACATACACGCTCATCGAATTGGTGCGTGAACTCGGCCGTTAATTAGCCGGCGGTGGTTTCGCCGCCGAGCAACGTCAGGACTTCGCCGGTGATGTAGCTGGAATCGGCGCCCGAGGCGAAGAATACGTAGGCGGGGGCGATCTCCTCCGGTTGGGCGGGGCGCTGCATGGGCACGTCGGCACCGTGCTTGGCGGTCTCGTCGGGCTCTTTGTCGGCGGGTTGAAGCGGCGTCCACACGGGGCCGGGCGCCACACAGTTGACGCGGATCTTCCGCGGCACCAAGTTCTGCGCCAGCGATTTGGTGAAGGCATGAATCGCGCCCTTGGTGGCGGAGTAATCCAGCAACTGCTTGCTGCCTTGAAGACCGGTGATCGAGCCGGTGTTGACGATCGCTCCGCCGGGGGGAAGGTGGCGGAGCGCCGCCTTGGCCATGGAGAAGTATCCGTAGATGTTGGTCTTGAAGGTTTTGTCCCACTGCTCGTATTCGAGGTGCTCGATGCCGGTTTGATGCTGCTGGAAGGCGGCATTGTTGACGAGGATATTCAACTGGCCGAATTTCTTCACCACGGCCTCGACCGCTTGGTCGCAGAAATCCGGATTGGAAACGTCGCCGGGGAGGAGGAGCGCCTTGGCGCCGGCGCGCTCGATGTATTTGCGGGTCTCTTCCGCATCCGATTGCTCTTCGGGCAAATAGACAAGCGCGACGTTGGCGCCTTCGCGGGCGTAGATGACGGCGACGGCGCGGCCGATGCCGCTATCACCGCCGGTAATGAGCGCCACTTGTCCTTTGAGCTTATTGGCGGGCTGATAGTCGGGGGCCTCGAAGCGGGGCCGCGGCTGCATTTTGGATTCCAGCCCCGGCGAGGCCTGTTTCTGCTTGGGGAAAGGCGGAGCGGGTTCGGAGGGAAACGGCATCACCTTGGCATGCGATTTCGTGCTCATGCAAGTTGGGATGCAGCGACGAAAGTACGCGTCTTGCGTAGTGAAATTACAAGCACTCGTGGACTTTGTAGGCGCCCAGAGTTACTGCCAGCCAAGCGGCGGCACCGACCAGCAGCGTAATTGCCGGCGCCGTGATGGTGATGAGTTTCCACAACGCCAACGCGAAAGCCATCAGACCTAGTGTCCCGAGAGCCGCCCCGAAGGCATTGATGGCGGCCGCATTCTTGCCGCGCGCGGTACCGTCGCAGCCGGCTTCGGCTTTGCGCCGCTTCTGGTGGCTCTGGGTCAGACTGCAGGCGGCCGGGAATATGGCGGGGAATGCCAGGAACAAGCCGCCCACCACGGGACCGGAGATTTTCGCAATGACACCGGCTAGTGCCGTCACCAGGCCCCCAAAGACAAAACGGTACGCGTAATCGTGCGCTTGGGCTTCGCGCGGCGCGGAGGTGTCGAGGTGAATTTTCACAGTCTCATCCTTGAAAACAGGAGCAGCAATCCGAAACTAACGCCTAACCAGACCGGCAACGCGACCACAGCGGTAAACAACGCATTGCCGGTGGCGGCGCGGGCACGGCTGCGAGCGAGCACCTGCCCTACCACCCAGGCATAGGCGAGAAAGGCGACGGCGCCTAAAATCATCGATCGCCCCTCGATTGCGACGTAGGTGGCGCCATGCTGCTTCAGCGTCAGTCCCACACTGGCCAAGGCAATGGAGGGCGAGGCGCCCAACAATCCGGCGAAACTTTTGGGCCGCACGAAGTCGCTGGCCAAGGCGAACGCGCTGACCACCAGGCCTCCGATTAAAAATCGCAGCGCGATCTCGGTCATGCCGCCGCCTGATCAATCAATCTGCGCGCGGTGGCGGCGCCGTGGCAGCCCAGAAGCTGGTACTGCTTGCCCTCAAGCCGATGGTAGTTTACGAAAAACTCTTCCAACTCCTTGATGAAGTGCGCCGGAAGATCGGTAAATTTCTTCACGTCGGCATAGCGATGCGTGGCGTCGGCGACGGCGAGCACGCGGTCATTGCGGACCCGTTTTTTTCCCTCGATCTGTTCGCCTTCGATAATTCCGATGAGGCGGGCCTGAACGACGACGCCTGGATAAGCCGGTTCATCCATGAGAAGCAGCACGTCGACGGGATCGCCATCCTCGGCCAGCGTGCCGGGCAAGAAACCGAAATCATAGGGGAACGCCATGCCGGCGGGCAGCACCTTGCGCAGGCAAAAGATCCGTTTGTGAGGGTCGTAGGCAAACTTATTGCGGCACGCCTTCGGGGTTTCGACAATGACCTGGTAAAGGCCGCTGTCGTCGCGGGTCGCCAACCTGGTTGGCTCTTTCAATCCGTGCTTGGCCATGAGTGCACCTCCGCCTGCGGCGTTAGATGCACCGGCCTACGACCCAGTATTACCGGCCGGAGCCGAGGTTTTTGTAATTCAGCAGGGCGTTGAAGAGAAAGGCGAAGGCGCCGCTGGTTTCGTTGCGCCACATGGGGTTGGCGGCGAACATGACCACGTGGCCTTGGCCGTAGGTGGTTTCGACAATGGCGGGCTGGTTGGCGATGGCTTCGCCGCCTTGCAGGAGGCCGCTGAGGGGCAGGTCCTTGGCGTCGGCGAAGCGGACGATCACCCGCGGGGCCTCGCCCGAGGCGGCGGCGCCGCGGCCACGACCGCCGACTGGGGATTGTGCTGAGTTCCAGGGCTGGGCGCCTTCGTCCAGGCCGCCGGGCGGGACGCCGCCGCGCGCGGTGGCTTGCTGCTGCATTTCGATGGGACGGGCCTGGATCACATCCGGATCATTCACGTCCCCGGTGCCAGAGGTGCGCGGGGAGCGCGGCTGGGCGCCGGGGCCGCCACGGCCGCCGCCGCGGCCGCCGCGGCCGCCCGCTCCTCCGCCGGCCGAAAGAATCGGGCTGGCGGCATAGTAAAGCGCGACGTCGGGATCGTAGCCGTAGGCGATTGGGTTGGTGAGATCGACCACCTTGGCGCGGACCACGCCGCCGCCGGCGATGAGCGTCGCCGGCGCGGGGCTTTGCATAACACCGGCCGCCATGTCGCTCTCGATGGGAATGACGGCGTTGGCGCCGATGGTGACCAGCAATCCGCCCTGGCGGACGAATTGCTCGAGATTCGCTATGCCGCTCAGACCGAGGCCGCCGCGCATGTCCGCCGTCGAGTCGATGCCGGGGCGCACAAGATCGGGCATGTCAGGCGTGTTCCGCCAGGCAATCGGCTGTCCGCCGCCGTCGACCGGCATGGGCAGGCCGCGTATGATCGCCGGCAGGTCGCCGCCGATCGAGGGCGGAACGATGATGGCGTCAAATTGCTGGCGCAGGTTGGCAGTGACCTTGATCTTGTTGTCGGCAATATAGGTGTAGGGCACCTTGAGCTGATCAAGCGAGACGCGGAACCATCCGTCGTTCTGCGTGCTTTGCCAGTTGTGCATGAGG
Source organism: Terriglobales bacterium (assembly GCA_035606395.1). Lineage (GTDB taxonomy): Bacteria > Acidobacteriota > Terriglobia > Terriglobales > SCQP01 > SCQP01. The sequence continues at coordinate 12,637 of DATNFK010000062.1, forward strand.
GCGATGCGCGGGGCGGCGAGATCGTGCGCGGCCACCTGCGGCAGCGGCGCGGCGACCACCTCGACGCCGGTGAGTTTGGCGGCATTGGCGATCGAGGAAGCATCGCTCGATTGAATCAGGAAGCTGCCGGCGTTGAAATGGCGGCCGGCGGCATCGAAGGCGCGCTCAGCGGCCTGCATGGGAACGGTCGCCAGTGCGAAACGGAAGCTGGCCAGGTTGGCGTCGGCGTTGTTGTTGACGATGAACGTCACCGCCTCGGTCGCACCCTGCCCAACGACGCCGCTGGGCGGCGCGACATCGCCCGAGACCTTGGTCATGGGCGCATCGAGAATGGCGGTGTCGGCGACGCGAAGCGTGGCAATGTCGGCGAGAGCGCCCTGGGTCCAGCCGGTATCGTCGTAGGGGCGCGGGTCGTCGGGACTGTAGTACTGCTTGTCGAGCATCATGTCGATCAGCCGGCTGTAGGGCTGATCCATGCGGAGCACATAACTGCCGGCGGGAATAGTCAGGCCCGCGGCCTGAAAGGCGTCATTGAGCCGATGCACCTCGACGCCTTGCGCCTGGAACTGGTCGAGGATGCGCGCCTGCTGGTATTTGCGGGCGTCGCTTGCGGGAAACACCCAGGCGGCAGGGCCCTCGGTGCGCCCCTTGGCGACCGCGCGCACGCTTTTGATATAGAAGTCGTCGAGAAACTGGTGCGCATTGGCCGCAACGTTGTTCATGCCGAACAAGATCGCGCTCTCCTGCATGTTGATGTTGTCGCGCAACGACCAAATCACCGATTGCAGCGGCGGGTTGGGGCGGTACCATTCGCGGGAGGCGGCGGCCGCGCCCACCTGCACCGGACCGGTATCGCCGCCGCCGGGGGCGGATTGGGTCTCGTAGAAGCGGCCGATGGCGTTGTGCGTGTTGGCGAAATAGAACAGGTAATTGGGCGCCCAGCCGTCGTAATAGGTGTGGGTCCAAACGCCGATGACGCCATGCTTGGTCATCTCGTCAATCTCGTGGTACGCCATCGAGTGCCACTCGTCAATCTGCATGGGGTCAAGCCAGGGATTGTAGGGTCCGCTGCCGGTTGAGATATAGAGGAACGGCTCCGACTCGTGGAGATCGTGGAACACCGTGGGATGCCAGTCGAGCAATCCATTCATCAAGTTGCGCGAAAGCGCCAGAGCCAGCGTCATACCGTCGCGGTTATTGTCGTGGGCGACGTAATGACCCCAGTACAGCAAGCTGGGCGTGGGTTCATCGGGATGGGTATGGCGATGGGTGAATAGATCGACCTCGCGGTCGTGGCCGTCGGTTTCGACCAGGGGTGTGATGAGCGTGATTTCGTGGTCGCGAATAGTTTTGATGAAGGGCGAATCCTCGACGATAAGGCGGTAGGCCAACTCCATCAGCATTTCGGGCGAGCCGGTTTCGGAGGAGTGAATGCTGCCGGTGGCCCAGTACATCGGCTTACCCTGGTTGACGAGCGCGGCGGCGCCGGCGGGGGTGAGGCCGCGCGGGTCGGCAAGGCGGCGGGTGATCTCCTTGTAATGATCGAGCTGGGCGATGGTGGCTTCGTCGGCAATGGCGGCGACCAGCATCTCGCGGCCTTCCTCACTGTGGCCGAGCGAAAAAACTTTGATGCGCTTGGATTTGGACTCGAGCAGGCGCAAATAGCCGTTGAGCTTGTCGGTGTGGTCGAGCAGTCCGGGCGCGCCGATAATGTGGCCGAAGTAGGTTTCGGGCGAGGGCACGCAGGCGCTGGCCGGCAAGTGATCGACCAGCTCGGTGATGAAATTGGGCAGCGTTGTGTTGTGCTTGATCGCGGCGTCGTAGGTTGGGTTGGAGGCGGGAGCGCAATCCTGGGCGGCGGCGGAAAGAGAGAAGCACGCAGCGAGGAGCGAAAGACCGGCAATGGCGATTGAGCGTGAGAAGCGCATGTCGCATAGCATACATGTATGTTCATTGCCTTGCTTGCGTTCCTGGTCGCGCCAGTTCCGCACGGGCCGACGGTACGGCCGCATCCCGTATATGCGCTGGTGCTGACCCGTCATGGGGTGCGCGCGCCGGTGCAGTTCAACGCCGAGTTGAACCGCTACTCGCGGCAGCCGTGGCCTGACTTCGGCGTGCTGCCGGCCGATCTGACCGAACATGGACGGACGCTCATGGTTTTATACGGCACCTACTACCGCGCCTTTTTCGCGAAGCTGGGCTTGACCGACGCCCACGGCTGCGCGGCGAGCGCGCACACGTGGTTTTGGGCCGACACGGATGAGCGGACGGTGGAGACCGGCAAGGCGTTGACTGACGGAATGTATCCGGGTTGCAAGCTAGTGGTGGGCAGGGTCGCTGTAAAGCCCGACCCGCTCATTCGCCCGGTCGAGGCCGGCCTGGGAACGGTGGATTCGGCGCGGGCGCTGGCTTCGGTGCGGAGTCTAATCCCTGGCAATTTGGCGCAGTACGCCAGCCGGTTTCAAACGTCCATAGAGCGGTTGCGCGCCGTGCTGGGGGTGCCAGCCGCGCCATGGATGTCGGCGCCGACCGTGATCAAGGCTGGTTCGATGGGCATGGCGCAGGTGGATGGGCCTATTCGCACCGGCGGCAGTTTAGCCGAGGCCCTGGAACTCGAATATACCGATGGGATGAGCGGCGCGAAACTCGGTTGGGGGCGGCTTGACCGGCGCACGCTTGAGGCCATCCTGCCGCTCCACATTGCCTATGCGCGCCTGATGCTGGCTGCGCCCTATGAGGCGCGTGAGCGCGGGTCGAACTTGCTGGTACATATTCAGCGATCGCTGGAACAGGCGGCGCGGCACCAAGCGGTGGACGGAGCACTGGGTCATCCCGACGACACGCTGGCGTTTGTGGTGGGGCACGACACCAATATCACCAGCGTCGCCGTCCCGCTCGGGCTGCACTGGAAGCTGCCCGGCTACGCGGAGGACGATACACCTCCGGGGAGCGCGATTATTTTCGAACTTTGGCAGGAGGCGGCTGGAAATTACACGGTGCATATCGCCTACACGTCGCAGTCACTCGACCAGATGCACGACGGAACGCCGCTCACTCTCACGGCGCCGCCGCTCAATGTGGGAGTGACCATGGCGGGATGCAGTCCGTGCACGCTGGAGAAGTTCAGCAAGGCGGTGGGCGCCGCTACAGATTCCCATTTTGTGCGGGACGGTCGTTGAGCAGGGATTTGATTTTATTTTGCAGGCTCTTATAGCTGATTTGCAGGTGGGATGCGGCCTGGCGCCGGTTCCAGCGGGTTCGCACCAGGGCATCGAGCAGGGCTTGACGCTCGGCTTCGCGGGCAGCGGCTCGCCCGCGATCGAGCAGGGAGCCCGGCGACGCCTGCGGCACCAAGCTGGGTGATGGCACCGGCGTCACCTGGTGCGAAAGCGAATCCATCAAGTCGGGCAGCAGGGCCCGCTCATCGCCAAGGATGACGTGGCGCTTGATCAGATTCTCGAGCTCGCGCACGTTGCCGGGCCAGGAGTGGGAGAGCAAACGCTGGCGCAGCGCATGGGAAAATGGCACGATTGGGCGGTCGTATTCGGCGGAAAATTTCTCCAGGAAATAGTCGGTGAGGAGCCCGATGTCCTCTGGGCGCTCGCGCAAGGGCGGCAGAAACATCGAGATCACGTTGAGCCGGTAAAACAAGTCACGGCGAAAGGACCGGTCGGCCACGGCCTGGCGGAGGTCGAGGTTGGTGGCGGCAATGACGCGGGCGTCAACGGAATGGGAGCGGTGGCCGCCGAGGCGTGAGAATTCTCCGTCCTGCAATACTTGCAACAGCTTGGCCTGCAGCGCCAGCGTGAGTTCACTAATCTCGTCCAGAAAGATAGTGCCGTCGCTCGCCAAGTCGAACTTTCCGGATTTTTGACGGTTGGCGCCGGTGAAGGCGCCCGGTTCGTAGCCAAACAACTCGCTTTCGAGAAGCTCGAGCGGGATGGCGGCACAGTTGACCTTGACGAATTGGGAATCCGGGCGACCCGAGCTTGAGGCGATTAGGCGGGCAGCGATCTCCTTGCCGGTACCACTTTCGCCCTGAAGGAGAACGGTGAGGTTGGTGCCGGCCACCTGCGCAATTGTGCGGCGCACAGCCTGAATAGACGCACTTTCGCCCAGCAGGGTGGGAGGGCGGTGCGGCAAGTGTGCCGGCGAGGAATTGAGGGTAGCCATCTAATGCGAGCGTGGCTCATCGCCGACGGGGATGCAAGACACCCTGAAGGGGATAGCCGCGACCCCGAATTCGTGCATCCAAGAGTAGGCATTGCCTATACCAGCGCGGACCATTCTCGAAATTTCTGACGAACCAAACCCAGCGCTCTTTGAAAAGCGGCTGGAGTCTCTGCTGGGACTTTTGCGTTTGGCGCTACGGGCGGAATTGGAACAATCCTTGCCCACCGGGCTGCGGGTTCTGCTCGATCTGGCCCAGAACGTCGTGGACAGCGACCGGCAACTGGTGGTTTTTTCCGATCGGCAAGGGCACGATTCGCAATTGGTACTGGGGCGAAGATTCGATCCGCCCGAGGTTCCGGAAGTTCGCACCAATGTGCTGCACGCCTGGTCGGCGGAAGCGTGCAAGCCACTCGTAGTGGAACGTGGCTGGGACGGCGAGATGGACGCGTTCTTGGACCGGGTCGGGGCAACAGCGGCAGTGGCCGCACCGTTGTTTTTGGAGCGCGATTTCACCGGCTCGATTCAATTGTTCCGCACCGTAGGCGGTTTCACGGCGGCAGACGCGCACCTGCTGTGGTTTCTCAGTTTGCTGGCTGAGAACCAAGTCACGCGCATTCGCATGGTGCAGCGCCTGACGCGGGCGGCGTATACCGATTTCCTCACCGGCCTCCGTACGCGCGGCTATTTCGAGCAAGCGCTGGAACAGGAAGTACGCCGGGCACAGCGCAAAGCCACTTCATGTTGCTTGCTTCTCATTGACCTGGATAACTTCAAACAGGTGAATGACCGCTTCGGGCACCACGCGGGCGACGAAGTGTTGCGGCAATTTGCGCGCATCCTGGCCCATGACATGCGCGACATCGATACAGTGGCGCGCTTCGGCGGCGACGAGTTTTCGGTGATTCTGCCGGACACTAACCAAGAAGGCGCGCACTTCGTGGCGGCGCGCATACGCGAAGGCGTGCGCAGCCATCGCTTCGTCATTCCCGACGATGAAACGCGATTGCAGATCAACCTGAGTATCGGAATTGCGCTTTGCCCGGGTAGTAGTGAGATGTCGCCGCAGCAACTGTTGCGCGCGGCGGACGCAGCCCTCTACCAGGCGAAACAGCGCGGGCGGGAGCGGCCGTACTTCGGCGAGGAAAAACGGGCCGGCTAACCGGCTTCGGGTTTGAAGGTCTCGGGCACGAGTTGGCCGGCGCGTTTCACTAAAACTTCCACCTTAGCCTCAGCGGCTTCGAGTTGTTGGCGGCAGTCGTTGACGAGCGCCATGCCTTCTTCGAAAAGCTTGACGCTGGCTTCGAGGGCAAGTTCGGGCTTTTCGAGCTCCTTGACCACCGCTTCGAGGCGCTGCAGGCATTGCTCAAACGCGGGCTTCTTTACTGGCTTTTCCATTGCGGATCCCTCATATGCGGCAGGTAGGCGGCGCCGAGCAGGCCGGCCTCGCCGCCGAGTGAACTAGGTTCAATCCGGGTCGAACTCGAGCGGTATACCAGCGAGCGTTTGCGGACTTCGGCCATAAGGGCGGGGGCAAAAACATCCCAGCCGCGCGCGACGCCGCCGCCGACGACGTAGAGCGGAAGGTTGAAGATATTGATGAGGTTGGCCAGCGCCACGCCGAGCGAGCGGCCGACCATCTCGAAGATTTCGCGCGCGACGAGGTCGCCTTGTTTCGCCTTGATGTAAACGATCTCGGCGGTCAGCTCGCCGAGCGCGTCGGACTCGCGGGCGAGCTCGGGCGAGCGCCCAACGCGAATCGCGGCGGCGGCCATGCGGGTGATGGCGCTGGCTCCGGCGTAAGCTTCGACGCAGCCCAAATTGCCGCAGCCGCAGAGCGCGCCATTGGGGTCAATGGTCATGTGGCCGAGTTCGCCGGCCATGCCGTCCATGCCGTGCCAGATGCGTCCGTCAAGGATGACGCCACCACCGATGCCGGTGCCGACGGTCATCATGCAAAGTCCGGAAGCGTCGCGGCCGGCGCCGACCCATTTTTCACCGAGCGCGGCGGCGTTGGCGTCGTTTTCCAAAATGACGTGGGTGCGCAGGCGGCGTTCGATGTCGTCGCGCACCGGGAAGTCACTCCAGCCGGGAAGGTTCGGCGACTGGCGTACGGTACCGTTGGCCAAGTTGATGATGCCTGCAACGCCGATGCCGATACCGGCAAGCTTGGAACCCTTGAGCCGGTGTTCGAGTTCCTTGATCGCGTCGCAAAGATCGGTGACGACGCGCTCGCGTCCCTCCTTGACCTCGGTGTCGAGAGCGATCTTTTCGATGAAGCGCCCTTCAGGCGACACGGCGGCTATGCGCAGGTTGGTGCCGCCGAGATCGACCCCAATTGTGTAAGTAGAATCAGCCACAACCCCGAGTATACGGTGCCCGCCCTCAGGTCGCGGAAAGGTATTCGTGGGGACGGGGCGCCAGAGGGCTGAGCACCCGCAAAGCGCCTCGCCAAGAGGCTCGCCTCTCTTCGCTCCCACCCGCCGCGACGCCGCGATGTGGAAGGCCGAATTGTGAGTCTTTCCGCCATGACCTCGGTGTAACGTTGAGCCTGTAAAGACTACGATGCTGCTAGAATCAGTCAGCGATTCGAGGTTGTTCACTGATGCAGGTTGAGAACCCGGCGGTCCCGGAGTTTGAGCCGTTCCTGGCTCCGCCTGCCGCCTCGAGGGCTGTCATTCGCGTCGCCAACCTGCGCAAGACCTACGGGCGAACGGTGGCGGTTGACGATGTTTCATTTGAGGTCAACGACGGCGAGATTTTTGGGCTGATCGGCCCCAACGGCGCGGGCAAGACCACCACGATGGAGTGCGTCGAGGGCGCGCGCAAGCCGGACCACGGCACCGTTTCCGTGCTCGGTCTGCATCCTTTTCGCGACGCGTACAAATTGCAGGATCGCATTGGGGTGCAGCTCCAGGAAGCGCAATTGCAGAAGCGGATCAAGGTTTGGGAGGCGATGGATCTTTGGGTCTCGCTATACCGGCGCCAGCGGGAGGAGGGCGAGCATTTGCTCGAACAGCTCGGCCTTGGGGACAAGCGCAACTCATGGTTTATGAATCTTTCCGGCGGGCAGAAGCAGCGGTTGTTCATTGCGCTAGCGCTGATCAACGATCCGGAAGTGGTTTTTCTGGACGAGCTGACGACCGGTCTGGACCCGCAAGCGCGGCGCGCCATTTGGGAGTTGGTGCGCGGCATCCGCGAGCGGGGCAAGACGGTTTTTCTGACGACCCACCTGATGGAGGAGGCCGAGCGCTTATGCGACCGGGTGGCGATCATCGAGCGCGGCCGGATCATTGACGTTGATACGCCGCAGCGACTGGTAGACCGTCACTGCCCGGAACGCACCGTGCTGCTGGCGACCGGCGACCCCAATGCCGAAGGCCGGCTACGCGCGATAGCGGGCATTGATGAAGTTGCGCGCAGCGGCGAGCGGTTTACCATGCAGGGGCGGGGCGAGGATTTCGTCACTCAGGTCATCCATTGCTTGTCGGAAAACCGGATTCGTGTGACCGACTTCCGGACGATATCCCCCAATCTCGAAGACGTATTTCTAAAACTAACCGGACATTCGATTCGCGATTAGGACATCATCATGCTGCGCGGCCTCTGGAAACTAAGCTGGATCGAACTCAAGGTCTTCCTGCGTGAACCCATGGGGGCGATCGGGACGATCCTCGTGCCGGTGTTGATTTTTGTACTAATCGGGCGCGCGCTGGGGGACCGGCTCAGCCCGCCCGACCTGGCGCACAGCGGATTTATCCAAACCGGATTTCCAGTCCTGGCGTCGCTTTTTATTGCGATCAGCGCGGTGCTGTCGCTGGTGACGATCATCGCCATCTATCGCGAGGGCGGAATTTTGAAAAGGCTGCGCGCGACGCCGCTGCGGCCGCAGGCGATCCTGACGGCGCATGTGATCGTGAAGCTCCTTCTCACCGCGGCCACGCTCGTGCTGATGGTGCTGGCGGGCAAACGTTATTACCCGGTGGGGATCCATGCGCCGCTTGCCGGCTTCACGTTGGCGCTGCTGGTGGCGACCTGGAGCATTGTATCGATCGGATTCTTGATCGCGAGCATTATCCCCACGGCGCGATTCGCGCAGCCGGTTGGAGCGGTGCTGTTGTATCCGCTGCTCGGCATCTCGGGGCTGTTTGTTGCCGTGGCTTCACTGCCACCGGCGCTGCGGGCGGTGGCGCGGGTGTCGCCGTTTACCTATGCGGCGTCGTTGCTCGCCGGCATCTGGAATGGCGAGTCGTGGTCGGCTCATATCGGCGACGTTGCGGCGTTGGTTGTGATCTTCGCCGTTTTCACGGCACTTTCGGCCAAAGTGTTTCGCTGGGAGTGACATGCGAACGTCCCCAAATAGCCGGTCATCGCGGCTGGCAGCGGGGACAGAAGTGGGAGCTGCGACCGGCGAGGACGATGCGGCGAATGGGGGTTGCGCATGTGGCGCATGGTTCGCCGGTGCGGGCGTAGACCTGGTGCTGGAAGTGAAAGGCGCCGGGGTTGCCGCCGGAGTCGACGTAGTCGGATATTGAGGATCCGCCAGCGGCGATGGCGGCGTTCAGGACGGCGCGGATTTCGTTGCGCAGGCGGAGCAGGCGGGGCTTGGAAATGTTTCTGGCGCGGGGATGTATCGCGGCGCGGAACAGCGCCTCATCGGCGTAAATATTGCCGACACCGCGCAGCAGGCTCTGGTTGAGCAGGGCGCTCTTAATGGGCGCGTTGCGGCCACGAAAGAGCGCGACAAAAACATCGGGTGTTACTTCCAGGGGTTCCGCGCCCGGGGCTATCCCGAGCGACGGCGCGAAACCCTGGGCCGGCGCGGCGGCAAGTGCGATGCGGCCGAAGCGGCGCGGGTCGCGGAAATGGATTTCGCGTGTGTCGTCAAGAATGAAAACAGCGTGGGTGTGCCGGGCACGTTCGGAGCAGGCCGGCACGATCAAGACTTGGCCGGTCATGCCGAGGTGGATCATGAGCTGCCAGTTCTTTTTGCCGGTGTGCAGACTGAGGACGAGGTACTTGCCGGCGCGTTCGATGGCCGCGACTTTGGCGCTCTCGATATGCGACGCCGGACCGCTATAGATGGATTTTCGCAGGTGGGCGATCGCCGCAATGCGCCGCCCGAGCAGCGCGGAGCGAAGGCCGCGAGCGATGGTTTCGACTTCGGGGAGCTCAGGCATTATCGATGTTTCACAAAGCGCTCGATCGCCGCGACCAAACTGACCGTCGTCGGCGCCTCGGGCTCGATGCCGACCGTCAGGCCGTGGGATGTGACCGCTTGGCGGGTGGTGGGGCCGATGACGGCGATCGCCAGGCCCCGCAGGCTTTCGACGCCAACGGCGGCGACCAGGTTGTTGAAGGTCGAGGGGCTGGTGAAGACGATCACCTCGGCTTCGGGCAGCGCGGCGGGCGCCAACGGCAGGGTGCGGTACGCTTCGACCACGATGATGATGGCCCCGCGCTCCCGGAGCCGGGATGCGAGCGTGTCGCGGTGGAGCGAGCCGGCCGGGATTAGGATCTCGCGCCCGGAAAGGTCATGGGTCATGAGAGCGGCGGCAATGCCTTCGGCGTCGCTGCGATCAGGGACGATGTGCGCCGGCGCATGGCGGCTGGCAAGAGCTTCGGCGGTCGCGGGGCCGACGGCGCAACGCCAGGCGGTTGAGCCGAATTCCGGCGCCAGTCCAAGTTGGTTGGCGCGATCGAAAAAACCGGCGACGGCGTTGGCGCTGGTGAATACGACTCCGGCGAATTGCGCCAACCGGCGCAAAGCGGCGTCAAGCGGCGCGAAATCAGAGGGCGGCGCAACGGCAATGGTGGGCAGCGCCATGGGGATCGTTCCGATGGCGCGCAGAGCTTCGATCAGGCCGCCCGCCTGATGAGTGGCGCGGGTGACTATGACGCGCGTCATAAAAGTTCGCGCGCGCCATGTGCGAGAAGATAGGCGGCCACGCCGTCGGCGAGAGACTCGGGCTCCAAGCCGCTGGCGCGGTGGCGGACAACGCAGGTGCCATCGGGCGAAGCGACGACGGCCGAGAGTTGGAGCTGGCCGCTGTGCCAGCGGGCGTACGCGCCCACCGGCGATTCGCAGCCGCAATTCAGTTTCAGGAGCAGTGCGCGCTCGGCGGTGATGGCGCTGGCGGTCGGCGCGTGGTTGAGCGGCGCGAGCGCGGCCAGCGTCGCGGCATCGTCGGCGCGGCATTCGAGCGCGAGAACGCCCTGCCCGGCCGAGGGGCAGAACGCGTCGGGTTCGAGGTACTCGGCAATTACGTCGGCGAGCCCGAGGCGGCGCAACCCGGCGGCGGCGAGCAGCAGCGCGTCGAAATCACCCTCACGCCAGCGGCGAAGACGGGTGTCGACATTGCCGCGAATGTTTTCGCAATGCAGATCGGGGCGCAGCGCGAGCGCCTGCGCCTGCCGCCGCAGCGACGAGGTTCCAAGGCGGGCGCCCCGCGGGAGCTGGTTGAAGCTTGTACCCGGAGCGGCTATCAAGGCATCGCGCGGATCGTCACGTTCGAGCGTGGCGGCCAGCACCAGCCCGGGCGGCAGCGCCGAGGGAACATCCTTCAAGCTATGCACGGCACAGTCGAGAGTGTGATCAAGAAGGCGGCTCTCGATATCTTGTGTGAACAATCCCTTGCCGCCGATCGAGGCCAGCGGGACATCGGTGCGGCGGTCGCCTTCGGTGCGAACAATCGTCAGCTCACAGTTTTGGCCGCGGGCGGCCAGCCGGGACTGTACGTGTTCGGCCTGCCAGCGCGCCAGCGCCGAGCCGCGCGTGCCCACACGGAGAGTGGAATCAGAAGTCATGCCTAAAGATCAAAGAGCCGGCGCACAAGCTGTAGCAGGGCGTCGCGATCGGCGGCGCCGGCTTCGAGCTGCGCGAGTTTGAGCTGGACCATGGGTTGGTGCAGCCATTTTTGCATGAGGCTGCGGGTCAAGGCCTCGGCAGCTTGCTCCTGGTCAGGAGTCAGCGGACCGAGACGCCCGCGAACCCGCGCCCATTCGGCCGTACGCAAGGCTTCGGCGCGCGTTTGCAGCGCGGCCAGCGTGGGCGCGAGATCGCGCGCCTGGCGGCGTTCCGCGTACAGGCGCAACTCGGCCTCGATGATGACCTCGGCATCGACAGCTTCCTGCGCGCGCTCGGCGAGGTTTGAGCGCACGACGCGATCGAGATCGTCTACGTTGTAGACGAAAGCGTTCTCGAGCTGATGGACGCTGGGCTCCACGTCGCGCGGAACGGCGAGATCGAGAAAGAGCATGGGGCGTCCGCGGCGGCGTGAAAGGAAATGGCCGGCGTCGGCCTTGCTGATAAGCGGGTGGGGCGAACCGGTACAAGCGATAACGACGTCAGCGTGCTCGCCCTGTTCGCGGAGCTGCTCGAGCGGAAAGGCATCGCCGTGGTGTTTGGCGGCAAGCGCCTGAGCGCTGGCGAAGGTCCGATTGGTGACAAGCAGCCGAGCCGCGCCTTGGCGCAGCAGATAGCGGGCGGCGATCGAGCCCATGGCGCCGGTGCCGATGAGCAGCACAGTTTTTTGCGAAAGGTTGCCGAAAATCTGGCGGGCGAGATCGACCGCCGCCTGACTGACGCTAACCGGATGAGCCGCGATGCCGGTTTCGGCGCGCACCCTCTTGGCGGCGTGAAAGGCGCGCGGCAACAGCGCGTCGAGCTCGGCGCCCACCAGCCCGACGGCCTGCGCCTGCGCATAGGCGTACTTCAGCTGGCCGAGAATTTGCGGCTCGCCCACCACGACTGAATCGAGGCTGGCAGCGACGCGAAAAAGATGGCGCGCCACCTCGTTGCCCCGCAACTGGTAAAAAAGCGAAGCATCGGGCGGGGCGGGCAGGCCGGTGGCGCGGGCCAGCCAATGCCGCAGGTCCACAGCAGAGCCGTTATCCTCGGCATGCGCGACCACCTCGACGCGGTTGCAGGTGGAAAGGATCAATCCCTCGCGCACACCTGGCTCCGCCGCGAGCAACCGCAGGGCGGCCTCGAGACCGGCGGGCGGAATGGCGAGCCGCTCACGCTCGTCGATAGGCGCGGAGTGATGACTAATGCCGAGGAGCAGGAGCGTCATTGCAGAAAAATGGAATGAACGCGGCTGAGGCCATTGACCAGCCAGCCGGCGAGCGCGACGGCAAAGCAGATGAGGGTGAGATAGGCGCTGCGGCGGCCCCGCCATCCCGACGACCAGCGGGCAAAGAGCAGCACCAAATAAATAGCCCAGGCGAGCAGGGCGAGCAGCACAGTAGGATCGCCGAGCGAAACGTGCCCAAACAGAGCATCGGCCCAGTAGGCGCCAATGACCAGTCCGGCTGTGAGCAGCGGGAAGCCGACCAGCAGCGCCCGATAGGCGAGCAGGTCAAGCTTCTCAAGCGGCGGAAGCCAAGCCTGGCCCGCCAGCGGCGCGGCCTTGGCCTTGAGCGAACGCTCGGCGGCCAGGTAGAGCACGCCCGCCGCCATGGCCACCACCAGACCGGCATAGCCGACGATGATCAGAAGGATGTGAACATAGATCCAGCCGTTATGAAGCAGGCTGCGGGCCAGCGGCGAGGGGCCGCTGCGCGCGCCGAGCGGCGCCAGCACCGCCACAGCGGCAAGAATGACGACTAACGGAAGCACCAGAAGGCTGAGTGCGCGTGGCGAATGAGCGCGGTAGACCATCAGGAAAAACGCCGCGACAACAAAGGCCAGCAGGGAGGTGATGACGTGGTAAAGGTCCAAAGGCTGAGACGGAAACGCGGCCAGGGCCTCGACCAGGCTCACGAACTGAAAAAGAAATCCGGTGGCGACGGCGGCGCGGATGAGCCCGGACGCGCCACGCCTCTGGTAGGCGATCAACACGATGAGAGCGACGAAGTAACAAACCAGCGCGACGCGAGACCACATTAAATAAAAGGGCATTCGGTGTTCTTCAGTTTACGGTTTGGTGTTGCGCAAGTTTCCGAAGGTGCCGACATTGGCCAGAGTGAAACTGAACAGGAATTGATTTTCGCGCCGGACCGAGGCCAGCGAGAAACGGCGGTACTCAAGTGAAAACCCGCAGCAATCCCAATTATGGTTGACTTGCAGCGTGGTGTACTGCAAGAGCCCGGTGGTCGCATCGTAGGCGACCGAGCCGGAGACGCTGTTGCCGGGCTGGGTGGCGTCGCCGTAGCCGGTGGAGAGCCGGAATTGATCGAAGCTGGGGGCGGCGCCGATTTGCGTCAATCCGGGAGGCGGGCGGAGGCGGTAATCGCTGCCGGAAAAGAAACTCCTGGCAAAATGAAAGCTGCCGGTGAAGGCACTGGCGGTGACCTGATGGTCATGGCTGTCGTAATCAACCCTCCACTCGCCATCGAAGCGAGCGAAGGGCGACACGCGCACCACCGAGCTGAGCGGCGAGAATCGCAGCGGCAGCGCCTCGATATCGAACGGCGAGAGCATTTCGGTGGCGAGAAACACATTGCGATTGCCGGTGATCAGGGCGCCGCCGAAATCGGGGTTGAAGAAATACTTCTGCAGCAGGGTCCACGACACCAGCTCGCGCGAGTGGCCGGGCGTCTTGCCGGCGGCGAGAATGCGGTTGGTAAAGCCGTACTCGAGCTCGCGCGTGTTGGCGAGGATGTCGCGATCGTCGAAGCGAATGACCCGGTTGGCATCGGCGACGCCGCCGGTGAAGTTATAGGAGACGACCGGCTCGAAGGCGTGCTCAACGCGGTTGTTATAGACGCGTTCGAGAACCGGAGGGCGCCACTCCAAGCCGGCGCTGGTCGAGTTGCGCCATAAATCCTGAGGGGTGAGGGTGGGTGCGGAGCTGGAACTGGCGCCGACCGGCAGCGCCTGGGTGGCGCTGTAATAGGTCGAGCGCACTTCGACGTCGCCGGTAATCACGCCGACCGGGGTGGCCACAGGCAGGGTCAGCTTAGGGGCGATGTCCATGCGCTCCATTACCCCGGTGGCGAAGCCGGGCTGGTCGCGGTCAAGCAGGCCGGCGTTGTTGTCCCAACTGAAATAAAGCGGCAGGCGTCGCGTGAGAGCTTGCGCGTAGGCTTGCCAATCGAAGCTGGGCAGGGCGGCGAGCGAGAGGTTAGCGTGCGGGCTGGTTCCGAGAAAGTCCTGATAGCGGTGGGCCACGACGGCAATGTCCTGGCCCGCGAATTGCTTTTCGGTGAAGGCGGTCGAGATGGCTTCGGAGTTGATCGCTTGGGCGAAGGTATTGTTGAAGACGAGCCGGTAAAGGTACGACGAGAGGTAATCGGCGTCGAGCACGGTGCGAAAGCCGGAGTCAGAGTCGTGTTCGCCTTCCAAGTGCAGCTCCTGCCCGCCCTGGCGCAGGCGGGCGCCGCTGGGGGTGGAGAGGCCGCGGTCGAGTACGCCATCGAGCTGCAATCCAAATGATGAATTAATGGTGGGCAGGCTGGCGATCGCGAGGTGGTCGGCCCAGCCGCGGGCGCTGAGGTACTCGCCACCGGCGGTGAGGTTGAGGTTGCGCGCGGCGGGCCAGTAGAAGTTATCGCCGAGAATGTATCCCTTGATATTGCTCTTGTTCACCTGCGGAACCATGATGCCTGCATGCCGGCCCTGACGGGTTGTCGAATGAGTGAGGAAGGGAGCGTAGAAGATGGGCACGTCAAATAGGCGAAAGACGGCGTGGTGAATCGTGGCGTTGGCTCCGAGCTCGATATCGGCGCTGCCGGCGGATAGCGTCCATTTGGGTTTGGGAAGGGCGCAGGAGGTGATGGTGCCGTGCTCGAGCCGGTAATGTTTGACGCCGAGGCGAAGTAGTTTGGCGCCGCTGAAGATGAGCGGGTTTTCAGAGAGCGCGGTGGTACGGCGTCCATTGAGCCGGATGCCGCTAACGCCGTGGAAGTCGTCGAACTCGCCAGTGGCCAGGGGGAAATTGTAGGTGGCGCGAGTGCCCTCGATGTGGGTCTGCTCGGCTTCGCTATCGAAAGCGATGTGGCCGGTGGCGGTAGCTTCGCCCGATTGCGAGTCATAGGTCATCCGATCGGCGGTGAGGCGAATGCCGCTCCAATCGAGCTGGGCGTGGCCTTGAGCGACGTACTGTTTGCGCTTCGGTGTGACGGTGGCGGTTAGCGTATCGGCCTGGATGGTGACTGTTTCGCCGGCGTTGGGGCCGGCCACAATCGGAAAGCGACGACCCTGCCGGGAGAGGGTATCCGACTGATTACCGGTGCGCGCGGAATTTTGGGCACAAAGGCCGATCGCCGCGGCGAGGACGCAGACGATAATCAGGAATCGGGACGGAGAAACCATAGGTGCGCCCGCTGGTCCGGGCCATTAGCTATTATGCGGTGTGAGATCTGTCAACGCGATGCGCGTGCCTGCCGGTGCCAGGCGCGGCTGCTGCCGGAAACGCCGGCCTGGCGCGAAGAGATGCGGCAGCGGGTGGAACACTACCGTGCCCGGGAGCGGGCGCGGAGGGGCGCGAACGCCGAAGCCCGGGCGATGGACCGGGTGTTGGCGTTTCGCAAGCCGGAGCCGCCGATTGCCGATCCAGTCATTTGCCCGCCCCTGATTTCAAGAAGCAGCGCACTGGCCGAGGTGGCGCGGGTGCTGCCGGAACCGCAGGCCGCGGAGTGGTTGCCGCGCCCGGCAGTTGTTGTTCCCGCGGATGACGATGCCGCACTGGCCGAGCCGGTCGCTCGCGGCCCGGTACGACGCGAAATGAATGCTGCCTCGGCGGCGCGCGTGCGCGCCGTGCCCAGTGCCTCCGCCGCTTACTTGCAGCTTCCGCTGCCGATGTCAGCGACAGCGGCGGAGTCGGCGGCGACGATGGAGGGAGAGCCCTTGCCGGTCGCGCCACTCGATCGCCGACTGCGGGCGGGGTTGTTCGATCTTGGCGTGGTGGCGGCGGCGACGGTGGTGTTTACAGCGGCTGCCTGGGCGTCGGTTGGTTTTGCCATGCCCGACGCAGCGACGCTGCGTCATCTGCTGCCCGCGATGGTGGGCGTGCCGGGGATGCTGGCGGCCCTCTACGTACTCGGCTGCGCCTACGCCGGCGGAGTTAGCGTGGGCATGCGGCGGGAAAGACTGCAAGTACGCAGCTTTGAAGGCGAACTCAGCGCCGACGCGGCGCGCTGGCGCGCCTGGGCGAGCCTGGTCTCGCTGGCCGCGCTGGGCATGGGCTTTGCCTGGGCGCGCTGCGACGCGCAGCGGCTCACGTGGCACGACTACATGAGCCGGACCTTCGTGGCGGACGCGTGAGAGGGCGGTTGATTCTCGCCCTGATGCTGGCGGGTTGTGCGCCCGGCCAGCAGGCACCCCGGGAGTTGGCCCATCCGCCGGCGATGCTGCCGTTGGCGGGCGTCGGCATTTCCGGCTACCGCTTGCAGGCCGAGCTGGGCAAGGGGCTGGAGTTATCGGTGATCGCCGATTGCGATCTGCTGAGCGCCTCGGGACACGCACCCGGCGTGGTGCTGCATTTGGATTCGCGGCTGCGGGTCACAGCGGCGAGCGCGCCATGGTACCAACCGCGATCAGGCCACGGCGATTGGGTCTACGTCGAACTGCCGCGTCCTTTTGCTGCAGGCTTGCCTGAAAAGGTGCATATCGAATACAGCGGAAAACATGTGATGGAACAAGCGGAGGGCAATGACGACTGGATTACGCCCGCCGATTGGTACCCCACAGGTACCGGACCGCCGCCCAGGACAGCGCCGCACTTTCAGGTACAGGCCACCGTGGCCGAGGCAAAGTACCGGCTGGCACAGGCGGCTATCGACGGCAATCGCCGCGCGGTGGCATTGGTGCTGGGTGAAGATGTGGTGACCGAGCGCAACTTCACATTGGCCGACGGCAAGCCACTGGCGATGACGGTGAGCGCTCCGCACAAGAGCGACCCATTGGCGATGACGCCATTAGCTGGCAGCAAAGCCCTTGAGCTCTTGAATTTTCTGGGCGCGCGCTATGGCGATTACCCGCAGACGAATGTAACGGTGACCACCGGGGGCGCCCTATCGGACCCGCCGGTTCCGGGGCTGGTAACGTTCTCGCCACTGAGCTTCGTCGAGGGCGGCGCGCCGGGACCCAGCGATTTCGCGCCCGCCATGGAGGTGGCCCGGCAATGGTGGGGCGCATGGACGGTCGCGGCCACGCCCGCCGACGAGTGGCTCATCACCGGCTTGCAGCAAGTCTCGGGATTGCTGTATGAGGACGCGACGAATGGGCCTGAGGCGACGCTGGAGACGGTCGCGGATTGGCGCCAGTCGCCCGCCACCTTGCGCTCGGCGGCTGGCGGCTATGTGTTGTATTCGCTGCGGCAGATCATGCTTGATCCGCGCAGCCCGAACCCGGATGCGGCCTTCATCGCCATGATGCGCGACTTCACCGCCCGTTACGGCGGGCAGCCGGTGAGTGACCGGGAGTTTCAGCAGGTCGCCGAGAAGCACATGACAACCGCGATGGATCTCGACGGCAACCATACCCTGGGTTGGTTTTTTCGGGGATTTTCGCTCAACATGCCGGAAATCCATTTTCACGCCACCACGGCAGCGCCGGTCAAGGGCGTTGCCCAGGTCTCACTGAGCGTCGACAACCCCGGGCACTGGCGCGGGCTGCTGCCGGTCTATCTATTCAAGGACGACCAGGTTTGGGTGCGCGGCCTGATGCCCATCACCCATGACCATGAAACCATGACCGTGCCGGCGCCGTTCATTCCCAAATTCGTGGCTGCGAACCGGTTCGGGGATGTGCCCGTGCGCGTGAATTAGACCCTGGCAAAGTGCTGCCAGCCGCGCGGGGCGAGCGGGTGGCAAGCGCCGCGATGGAGAAGATAGATACCGCTAGCGCGGGTGATGACGCCGATGCTGGTGAGGCCGAAACCGCGCGGCGGGCGGCGATGGGCGGGAAGCGTGAAGAGAAGTTCGTAGTCTTCGCCCTGGTGCAGAGCGGCTTCCAGATTTTGAGTGGGAATGGAAGCGGCGGTAATTTCGGCACCAACCTGGCTGGCCTGGCAGAGATGGTCGAGGTCGGTCGAAAGCCCGTCGCTGAGATCAATGGCGGCGGTGGCGCGGCGGCGCAAAGCCATCCCCAATTGCCAGCGTGCCGTGCGCGGGGCGTTTTGGGGTCGGCCCAGTTGACCGGAAACATAAATGCGATCGCCGGGGCAGGCGCCGGAGCGGCGCAGCGCCTGGCCCGCCGGACATTGTCCGACGCCCACCACATCGAGCAGGATCGGGCCGGGAGAGCTGGAGACGTCACCGCCGGCCAACTGGGCGTGGGCGGCGCCGCAGGCGGCCAACAATCCCCGGTAGAGTTGACGTGGCCACGCGGCCGGAAGATCGGCCGGGTATGCGGACGAGAGGAACAGCGCCAATGGCTCGGCTCCCATGGCGGCGAGATCGCTGAGGGCGCGGGTGGCGAGGCGCGCGCCGGTGGCGCGGGCGCCGGCGTGGAGGAAATGCACGCCCTCGACCATGAGATCAGTGGTGATCGCGAGTTCGCATCCCCGCCGAGGGCGGAGCAAAGCGGCATCGTCGCCGATGCCAAGCCTGACCTCGCGGCGCGTGGCGGCGGACCCGGCAGCGCGTTCAACCCATTGCAGCCATTGGCGTTCTGGAATCATTAATTAAGGCGGGCAATTCATTCTAAGGTTTTTTTCGCGGTTGACGGCGGGGTGGTCACCGTACAATAAGGGCAGTCCGTTGAACCGAGGTGAGAAGTCGCCCATGTGGAAAAGCCAAAACGAGCGGGACATGCCCGCAACTCCTGTTAAGCCTTCCGTTCCCGCTCCCGCCGTCACGCCGATGGCGCCGGCCCCAACCGCCTCTGCCGCACCTGGCGCCTCCAGCAATGCCGCCCGCGGCGGCGAGCGCCCCACACATTTGAGCAAGACGGTGATGCTCAAGGGCACCATTACCGGCAACGAGGATTTGTTCGTCGACGGCAAGCTGGAAGGATCGGTGGAACTGCCGAATAACACCATCACAGTTGGCGCAAACGGGCAGGTGCAGGCCAACGTCACCGCGCGCGAGGTAGTGATCCTGGGCAAGCTGAACGGCAATGTCACCGCCGCCGACCGGGTGGAGATCCGCGCTCAGGGAGCACTGACCGGCGACGTCAGCGCGGCGCGCATTAGCATTGAAGACGGCGCCTTTTTCAAGGGCGGCATTGATATTCGCAAGGCCGTCGGCGCGAAAGCCTGAGCGTCAGGCACCGGGAACTAGATCTCGTTCGTACTGTCCACGATTCCGATTACGGCGCAGTCTATCGGCGATTGCGGGCGGTTGACAGCGGTCATGGCGGCAAAGCCGTCTTGCACCACGATGACGCGCTCGCCGATGCCGGCGCCCACGGCATCCATGGCAATCAGGTGCTGCGGCGTGGAACTGTTCTCGGGCTGAACCCGCAGCAGTTTCAGGCCTTCGTGGCTGGGGTGCTTTTGCGAGGCGACGACTTCGCCCGTGACGCGGGCGAGGATCATTCCGGAGCCTCGATGTTTGGATTTTCGATGCCGACGATGGCCGCGTCGGTGGGAACCATGTTTGGCAGCCAGGGAAAACTGGCCTCTTTGCCGCGGCAGCAGTAGACCGTCTCGCCAATTCCGGCACCGACCGCGTCGAGGGCAATCAGGGTGCGCGGCGTGGGCTGCCGGTCGGCGTCGAGGGGACGGACAAGCATCAATTTGCGACCTTCGAGGGCGTCGTCTTTTACGGTCGCAACGACGGTCCCGATGACGCGGGCGAGAAACATGGCGGGTTAGAACTGCACCGTGTCGACGATGCCGACCACGGCGGCGTCGATGGGCTTGTCAATGCATTCGCGGGCCATGCGGGCGGAGCTACCCTGGACGATGAAAACGCGCTCGCCCATGCCGGCGCCAACCGTATCGACGGCGACGATGGTGGCTGATTCATCCTTGCCTTCGGGTGTTTGCAGGCGGACGACGAGGAGCTTGAAACCTTCGAGGCGGGGATCCTTGCGGGTGGCAACCACGGTGCCAATGACGCGGGCGAGCTGCATGGCGCGCGCGGGGGCTAACTACCCGATTGTAGCGGCGCGGCCTTGGCGAGGCCGGCGGCGGGCCGGGGAATGACATGCACGGAGACAACTTCGCCGATGCGGCGCGCGGCAGCGGCTCCGGCGTCGGTGGCGGCCTTGACCGCGGCCACGTCGCCCTGCACGATGGCGGTGACGAGGCCGGCGCCGATCTTTTTTTCCCAACCGACGAGAGTGACGTTGGCCGCCTTGACCATGGCGTCAGCCGCTTCGATCATGGGCACCAGACCCTTGGTCTCAATCATGCCCCACGCTTCACCGGTAATTTCTGCCATTGCGGAACCTCAGGGGGGATTGTAGCAGAAGCACGAGCGGCACCACCGTCTAGGGCACAGCGGGGCTGCGGCGTTGGGAAATGGCGGCGAGCCAGCAGAGCCAGCCGAAGAGCATGGCTAACAAGATGGCGCCGACCCACTTTGCGTGAGGGGCAGGGAGGGTTAGCCATCCCAGGGCTGTGGCGGCCAAGGCGGGCACGAGCGCCGCACTGAAGTATGCGAGCGGGCTGCTGCGCAGAAACAAGTTGCCGAAGCCCAGCAGCAGTGCCAGCGCAACCGCGCCAAAGATAGCGGATTGCAGGAATTGCGGGGCTTGATGCAGGCTGGGAAGAGAACCAAGCCAGAGAAGCGCCACCCCGGCAATCGCCCAGGGCCGGTTCCGGCGCGCGGCGAGGACCGGCAACAAAATGCCCAGCGCGACTGCGACCCAGAACGCGTGCAGCGGCGTGCTGAGCACGTCCGAAAGGCCGGGCAGCCAATAGGCGAGCGCGGCCGGGGGCGTGGGCCAGGGTGCGAGACCGGCGTTGTGCCAATGGCTTGCGACGACGGCTTGCACCCGCGCCCAGCCGAAGTACCAGGCAAGCGCGAGCAGGCTGAGCCAGAGCGCATCCCAGGCGGTTTCGCGCTCGAGTTGACGGCGGGCGTTGGCCCAGGTGAGCGCGGTGGCGTTGGGCGCGGTGACGGCCAGAGCGGCGAGCAACGCGAGCGTAAACAGAAACGCCCCCAGACCCGCGACCAGCCATCCAATGGCGCTGGATAGCATAAACGCCGCCCAGGGCGTGTCGGTGGTGTATGCCATCCAGGTCGCGGGGAGCGCGTTGGCGGTTGCGATCAACGTGACGAACGCGGCCAGGGCGGAAATTTTAATCAGGGTCGACCAGGCAAATGCGGAGTGCCGCGCGAAACGGAAGATGAGATAAAACACCAGCGCCGCCGCGGCCGCGAACATCAACGCCTTGCAAATGGCGAGCAGCAGGCTGCCGAGCGTGGACTGCTCGTAGTCGCGGGTCATGCTCTCCGGCACGTGATACCAGGCCCGGAACAACGACACGTCGTTGCCTTGCAGGTCGGCTTCGACGCGATAGGCAATCGGCGACGAGGCCGGCAAAGCCTGCTCCCAGACAAAGGTGCTGTCGACGCGCGCGGTCTGCTTTTCCTGCTCGCCGATCTTAAGCGTCATACCGGCAACGCTGATGCCACGGGCCGCGAGAAAGGAGGCGGCGCGCGCCTGCGCCACCGAGAGCGGAGGTGAAGCGCCCGGGTCGGATTCGGCAATGATGCGGGAGAAGCCGGCGATTTGGCGCGAGTCGGCGCGGACCACGACGTTATATTCCCGCTCCTGCCGGTCACGAAAAAAACGAATCTGCCAGTACTCGGCGGGAACGGTGGGTAGGGGACCGGAGAAGGCCGCGATCAGTGGCCGCCGGCCGCCGCGGCGGAAAATCTGATCGGCGGCGATTTGGTTTTCTTCACCGTGGAGGGCGCCGGCCGCGGTTTCGGCGGCGGCCGCGACACGGTAGCCGCTCACTTGCCAATTTTGCGAGGCGAGAAAATTGCGGGCGGCGGCAATTGCCTGAGCGCGCGAGGCACGCCAGGGCAGGGCCGAATCCCATTGGGCGATGGGCACGGCGAAGGCGGAGAGCAGGGCGGCGGCGATGATGATGCCGGTCGTCCAGTTATTGCCGGAGATCGGCTCGTAGGCGGGAAGCGGCGGCGGCGCTTCCACCGAAGGCGCGGTGGCGGGATTGGAAGCCGCGACGCTCGTGACAGGCACGGCGGCGCTGCCGGCGGCGGCGTTGGTGAGTGTGGTCTCGTCGGCGAAGCCATGGTTGCGGCGATAGGCGACGATGGCGATCAGCAGTGGGACCAGCGCCAGGAACGCGGTCGTCGCGCCGCTCCAGCGCAGGTAGCCGTCGTGGGCGCGCAGCAGCAGCATGGCGGTGTACAGCGCATCCACGGTGTAATGCCAAACGACCGTGGTGAGAATGCCGAAGCGGATCATGATCCAGCTCAGCAGCACGCCGCCCAGACCGACCTCGACGCCGCGGATGAACCACGGTTCGTTGGGATAGGTGGCGTGCCCGAATCCCCAGAGGAACGAGGCCGCGATCACCGCCACCCACAAATACCGAAACCATTTTTCAAAGAGCGGAATGGCGAACATGCGGAAGCCGAATTCTTCCGATATGGCGGGAAAGAAACCGCCGAACAGGACAAAGGCCCACGGCAGCCTGGTGTTCAAAAGGTCATCGTAAGGAATATCGGCCGGCGCCCAGGCGCCGAAATGATTGGCGATGAGATAAAAAACCGTCTGATAGGCGAAGAAAAACGCCGCCAGCATGAGGCCCAGCACCATGCTGATAAAAAACGTTTTGCTGCGCACGCCGCGCCAGCTGAGGGTCGAGGCGAGCGATTGCTTTTCGGGAAAGCGCTCGCGGTACAGCGACTCGGCGGCGGCGGTGAGGACGAGCAGAAACACACCCACGCCGACGGCGCCGGCCAGCGCGTCAAAGATGTTGCCGGTAAGAAACGAGGCCCAGCTCTGGGTGGTCTTGTAGCTAAACAGCGCCTGGCCCATGGAGTTGAGCGTGGCCAAGAAACTGAGCACGGCGCCGGCGCCGCCCACCCAGAGCGCGGTGCGCCAGCGGATGTCGCCGCGGCGGATGCGCATGATCAGGACAAAAATCAAGGCGACGAAGACGATGAGCAGCAGTCCGCTATCGACCAGGCCGGCATCGTCGTTGCGGCTGCGGAGCTGGGCGAAGTCGCGCGCCCATTGGTCGGGGACTTTGACGAAGGTTTCGTATGCGGCAACGTCGGCGCCCTGAACGCGAACCACGTGGCGATGTTCGGCCTGGGTGATGGCGCCGGTTGCGTCCGCTAGTAGCGGGGCGGTATCTTTCCAGGTGAAAACGTAGTCGGTGCGGTGGGGCTTGGCGCGGCGCTCGGCGCCCACCTCGGTCCAGCCTGACCAATCGAGATGCATCACCGCGGTGAGAAACTGTTGCGCGCGCGCGCGGGCTTCAGTCTCGCTTAAATTGGCGCCGGCGGCCTCATCGGCGATGGCGTGATCGAAGCCGACCACCTCGCCGGTGGTGGCAACGGAGACGTCGAACTCCTCCCGGGTCAGTGGTTTGAACCAGCGATTGTCCCAACGCCAGAGCTGGATGCGGCTGCGCAGCAGGGCTTCGGTTCGCTGCAGACCGAGTTCGCGTTCGAGAAAAGTCTTGGTCTCGTCGTCGTAGCTGAACTGTTCGGCGTGCATGTCGCCGTCGGTGGACCAGCCGCGCGCGGCGAGAAAGCGCTGGGCCACGGGTCCGGAGCCGGCACCGGAAACCTGAAAATCAATCGAGGCTTCCGGAAAAGCGCGGTGAAAGTAACGTGCGACGACGGCGAGCGAAACCGCGGCGACGACGACGGCGAAAGCGATCAGCCGCCAATCGCGCGCTTGCAGCCGGGTGGCTCCGGGCTGGGAGGGCATACGCTGCCATTGTAGATGTACTTGGCTAAAATGGTGCATACCTCGCCCCCCATGCGCATCCTCTTGCTTAGTGACGAGCCCCGCGACGACAGCATGGGCGGCCCGAAAGTCACGCTTAAATTGCAGCGGGCGCTGGTCGCGTTGGGTCATGAGTGCGACCTCATGTTTCAGCCGGAGCTCGGGAATTGGCCGCATTCGGCGCGACTGCGGCTGGCTTTGGCGCCCTGGCTGGCGCGGCGGGCGAGTCGACGGGCGCGGCGGCTGCGGGGCGGCTACGATGTAATCGACGCTTCGAGCGCCGAGGGCTGGATGCTTTCTCGACGGGATGCTCGCGCCATCATCAGCCGCTCCCACGGCCTCGAGCATCGCTATTACGCTGAGTTACTCAACGATGCGCGCGCCGGGTTGCTGCACAAACCCTGGACCCATCGCTGGTGGTTTCCAGTGGCGCGGCTTAGCCAGGTGGGGCTCGCCGTGCGGCGCTCGCGGCGGGCGATTGTGCTGAGCCGCGCCGACCGCGACGCCATCATCGCCCGGGGCTGGCGGGGCGAAAAGGAAGTTGACATCATTCCGCACGGCGTCGATCACGCGCGCTGGGAACAAGCGCCGGCTGGCGATGCGCCACGCGGGGCGGGGCTTTTATTCTGCGGCTGGTGGACGACGAGCAAGGGCGTCCATTACCTTGCGCGTGCGCATGAGCTGTTAGTCGCGCGCGGGCACATGATTCCGCTAACCCTACTGGGAATTGGCGTCGGCTCGCCCCACGAGGCGTGGAACCAATTGCGGGAACGAGTGCTCAGCCAGTTTGCGCCGGCCTCCCGCCCGCTGCTCACGCTGCTGCCGCGCACCCACGACGAGGACGCGGTGTTTGCCGCTTATCGCAATCACGACTTGCTGGTGTGCCCATCGACGTCGGAGGGGTTCGGATTGGTCGTGATGGAAGCCCTCAGCCAGCGGCTGCCGGTGATCTGCTCGGCGACGATCGGCGCGGCGGATTGGCTGCGCGACGGGGTGGATGCGACCTTCGTCCCGGCGCGCGATGCGGAAGCTCTGGCCCAAGCCATTGCCGGTTTGTGGAGCGACCCGCGCCGTAGGCGCGCCCTGGGCGAAGCCGGCCACGAAACCGCGGGCGAGTTGACCTGGGAGGAGATTGCGCGCCGGACGGTTGAAAGCTATAACCGGTGCGCGGCCACTGTATAATCGAGAATCGGCGTTGCCGGGTCGTTCAATGGTAGGACAGCAGATTCTGGATCTGCCTATCGGGGTTCGAGTCCCTGCCCGGCAACCAGAAACTCACCCATGGATTGGAATTCACCGCGCATCAGCTCGCTGATTGAACGGGCGTTGAACGAAGACCACGCCCTGGCGGACGCCACCACGCTGCTCACCGTGGGCGTGGAACAATTGGCCCAGGCCGAGATTCTGGCCAAGCAGGATTGCGTTTTGTCCGGGCTGGGGCTGGTGCCACGGGTTTTCGAACTGTACGCCAGCATGTCGCTGAAGGCGGGGCACCGCGAGCGGCTGCCGGCGGTGGTGGTGACCAGTCATCCGGAAGTGTTTGACGGGGTGAGGCTGCGCGCGGGGCAGACGATTGCCGTGCTGCGCGGGCCGGCGCGTCCGCTGCTGTCATGCGAGCGGGTCACACTGAATCTGCTGCAACGTCTCAGCGGGATTGCCACGCTGACGCGGCAATATGTGGATCAGGTCAAGGGGCTGGCGGTGCGCATTCTCGATACGCGCAAAACCGCGCCGGGAATGCGCGCGCTCGACAAGTATGCCGTCACCTGCGGCGGCGGGTTCAATCACCGCTCGGATTTGAGCGACGCCATTCTGATCAAGAACAACCACATCCGCCTGGCCGGAGGCATCACGCCGGCGCTGGCGCGGGCGCGGGCGCGGCGAAATCCGAACCAATTGATCGAGATCGAGGTACGCAGCCAGGAGGAAATCGAGCCGGCGCTCGCCGGTGGCGCCGACCGGCTGCTGCTCGACAACATGACGCCCGATCAAGTACGCGCCGCCATTGCCGTAATCACGGGCATGGTGAAAGACGGCCAGCCGCCGGTGCCCATCGAGCTATCAGGCGGCGTGCGTTTGCCCACGATTCGCGCCTATGCCGAAACCGGGGCGCAGTTTATCAGTGTCGGGGCGCTCACCCACTCGGCCCCGGCGGTGGATCTCTCCATGCGAATCGTTCCGGTGGGCGGCGTTTCCAGCCTGTGAACGCGAATCGCCTGCGCCGCGGCCTGGAAGGCTGCGAGTTCGGGTGCCAAGTACACACATTCGAAGCCATCGGCTCGACCCAGCAGGCGGCGTTTGAGGCCGCCGCCAAGGGCGCACCGGCGGGAGCGCTATTTGTCGCCGACGAGCAGACCAGCGGACGCGGGCGCCACGGCCACGATTGGGTTTCGCCCCGCGGTGAGGGAATCTACGCCAGTGTGCTGCTGCGCCCGCGCTTCGCGGCCATGGAGCTCCTGCCGTTGACGCTCGCGGCCGCGCTGGGTGTTGCCGACGCGGTGGAAGAAGCGGCGGGATTGCGAGCCGACATTCGCTGGCCCAACGACCTCCTGCTGGGCGGCAAAAAATTCTGCGGCATCTTGATCGAAACTTCGACTGATACCCAGGCGCCCTGCGCCGTGCTCGGCTTCGGAATTAATGTGGCGCAAACTTGTTTTCCACCCGAGTTGGAGGCAATCGCCACCTCGCTGGCGAAACAAGGGGCGGACGGAATCGAGATAGAAGCGCTTTGCGCGGCGGTGGTACGCCACTTGGCGCGGCGCTACGCCCTTTTTCCGAAAACCGAGATAACGAAACGAGAACTTTTCGCCGAATTCGAGCGTCGCAGTTCTTATGCGCGAGGCCTTGAGGTGATGGTGTCGGGCGTCGCCGGTACCACCGAAGGCCTCGACAACGCGGGTTTTCTGATGCTGCGCCAAGCCGACGGAACGCTGACCACAATTACGTCGGGAGATGTGCGACCTCGCGTTTGAGTTGGCCGCAGGCGGCGTAGATGTCGCGGCCGCGGGGGCGGCGGATGTAGGTCGGCATGCCGCCGGCGATCAGGCGGCGCTGGAAGGCGAGCACTTTCTCATCACTGGGGGTCTTGAACGGAAGCTCCGGTCCCATATTCCATGCGATCAGGTTGACTTTGCCGCGCGCGCCGGCGAGTAGCGCCAGCACGCGGTCGGCGTCTTCGTCAGAATCGTTGACCCCGGCCAGCAGCACGTACTCGAATGTCAGGTACTCGCGCGAGCCGTAGGGGAACTCCCGCACGGCAGCCAAGAGCGCGGCCATGCCGCCCTGACCACGATGCAGCGGCATGAGGCGCTGGCGCTGTTCGTCGGACGAGGCATTGAGGGAAATCGCCAACCGCGGGCGGCCGCGCGGGAAGGGCTCGCTGCCCCAACGCTTGATCTTGTCCACGATGCCGGATGTGGACACGGTGATGCGCCGGGCGGCGATGCCCGCGCCCTCCTTGCGGGTGAGCACGGAAATTGCCCGCAGTACGTTGTCGTAGTTCAGAAACGGCTCGCCCATGCCCATTAAGACGAGGTTGACGCGGTCGAGACCGCGTCCCGGCCGAAGTCCGTGCTCGCGCAGCAGAGTGAGCACCTGAGCGACGATTTCCCCAGCGGTGAGGTTACGCTTCAGCCCCAGCGTCGCGGTCAGGCAGAATTGGCAATTAACCGCGCAGCCGACCTGGGTCGAGAGGCAGAAGGTGGTGCGTTTGCGAACGCTCTCCCCGGCGCCGTCGAAGGTTTCATCGGGCAGGTAGACCGACTCGACCTCGGCTCCATCGGCGAGCCGTAGCAGGTAGCGCACGGTGCCGTCGGTTGAGCTGAACCGCTGGGCGATGGCCGGCCACTCGATCGGCATGGCCTCGGCCATGCGCCGGCGCTGGGCGGTGGGTAACGCAGTGATTTCCTCCCAACCGCCGGCATGGGCCTGGTGGAGCGCCTGGAAAATTTGTTGGCCACGGTACCGGGCCAGGCCGAGGGCCTGGACTTGCTCGCCCATCTCCTCGGGTTCGAGTGCGAAGATCACGTGGTTAGAACCTCCGCCCGTCGGTAATCAAGTCCTTGATCGTTTCGCCTGGTTCCAGGTGGAGGCCCAAGGCTCGTCCACTCTCGATGAAGCGACGCCAGCGGGCGGCTATTTCTTCCCGGCTTAATTCACTATTTGCGGGGACAACGCGTGCCACTGGCTGGCCGTGGCGCGTTATGACCAATTCTTCACCTTGCTCGACTTCAGCTAAGAGCTTTGAAAGATTGGTTTTAGCTTCTAATACCCCGACCGTCTTCATAATGGTCAGAATATCACGAAATTCTGACCATTCCTGGCGGCGGGCAGGGGCCAATCGCGCATGACACAATATAGGTGTGCCCCGCGGAGGTATTCCGGTGTCTTCGCCAACCGCCAAACAATCCACGCCAGCCACCTGTCCGGTCGCCACCCCGATTGCTGTCACGGCCACGCCCGAAGCGCAGCACCTGGAACGTACCGTGCTCGACAACGGTCTGACCATCGTCAGCGAGCAGATGAGCCACGTACGCTCGGTGACCATGGGAATTTGGGTGCTCAACGGGTCGCGGCGCGAGCTGGCGGCGGATAACGGCATCACCCATTTCATCGAGCACATGGTGTTCAAGGGCACCAGTCATCGCTCGGCGGAGGAAATTGCCCGTTCGGTGGACTCGATCGGGGGCAACCTCGACGCCTTCACGTCGAAGGAAAACGTCTGCTTCAGCGCCAAGGTGCTTGACGAGCACGTGCCCATCGCGTTTGAGGTGCTGGCTGACATCGTCCTCAACCCGCTGTTCCGGGCCGAGGACATTGAGCGCGAGCAGGGCGTGATCCTGCAGGAAATCAAGATGGACGAGGACAACCCGGATTACCTCGTGCACGAGATCTTTACCCAGAACTTCTGGAAGGACCATCCCTTGGGACGCCCCATCCTCGGCACCAAGGAAACGGTCAGCCTGCTGAAGCAGGACAAGTTGTTCAACTATTACCAGACCTGCTTCTCGCCCGATAACTTGTTGATCGCGGCGGCCGGGAACATTGAGCACGCTCGACTGGTGGATTTGGCCCGCCATTGGTTTGAAAACCAGCGCGCAGTTCCCAACGGACACCGTGACGTGGCGCCGGCAACCCACGCGCGCATCGTGCTGCGCAACAAGAAGCAGCTGGAGCAAGTGCAGATTTGCCTGGGGCTGCCGGCGCCTTCACTTATGAGCGAGGAGCGCTATGCCTGGTCGGTGCTCAACACGGTGGTGGGCGGCGGCATGTCGTCGCGGCTGTTCCAGAATATCCGCGAGCGGCAGGGGCTGGCGTACTCGGTGTTCAGCGACTTGAATCCGTACCGCGACACGGGTCTGTTCGGGGTTTTCGCCGGGACGAGCAATAAGACCGTGCGGCAGGTGCTGCAGTCGATCTTGAACGAAATGCGCGACCTGCGCGAAAACGCGGTGCCGGACGAGGAACTTCGCCGGGCCAAGGACAACCTTAAGGGCAGTCTGATGCTGGGATTGGAATCGACCGGCGCGCGGATGTCGAACCTTGCGCGGCAACAAATCTATTTCGGGCGATTCATCGGGATGAACGAACTGCTCGACAAGGTCGAACAGGTGACCGCCGAAGATTTGCAGCGGATCACAGCCCACGCCTTCGATCCGGCCCACATGGCGCTGACCGTGCTCGGCAACTTGAACGGTCTGCGGATTACGCGGGCCGATCTTGCGGCATAACCGCCCGGCCGGCGCGGGCGAGCTCCAAGTGAACCAAAAGCAGTGAGACCGCGGCCGGGGTAACGCCAGCGATGCGCGAGGCCTGACCCAGCGTAACCGGACGGATGCGCGAAAGCTTCTCTTGCAGCTCGCGCGAGAGGCCGGCCATTCCCTGATATTGGAAGCCTTCCGGAATGGCGCGGCGCTCGGCGGCGCGGAGCTGGTCCATGTGGCGGCGCTGCTGAGCGAGGTAGCCTTCGAACTTGATCCCGGTCTCGACGGTCTTGCACTCCCAACCGCCGGGGTCGGCGACTTGCTGCTCAGCCATCAGCGCGGGCAGTTCGGCGCCGAGCCAGGGGAGGAACTCCTCGAGGCGGGCTTCGGGACGCTTGAGCTCCTGCGCGGCGGGCCGACCATCGCCGGGGCGGCGGTGGGTTTGCAAAAAATCGGAGAGGGCGATGATGCGGGCCTGCTTGGCTTCGAATTGCTTCCAGCGCTCGTCCGTGACCAACCCGACGCGACGGCCGATCGGCGTGAGACGGGCATCGGCGTTGTCAATGCGTAAATGGAGGCGGAACTCGGCCCGCGACGTGAACATACGGTACGGCTCGTCGGCGCCGCGGGCGATGAGGTCGTCGACAAGCGTGCCCGTGTAGGCCTCGGTGCGGCTCAGCACCAGCGGAGGCTCACCCTTGACTTGCAGCGCGGCGTTGATGCCCGCCATGAGACCCTGGCAGGCGGCTTCTTCATAACCGGAGGTGCCATTGATCTGGCCGCCGAGGAAGAGGCCGGCGATCTTCTTGGTCTCGAGCGTGGGCCGGAGCTCGGTTGGCTGCACGAAATCGTACTCGATGGCGTAACCGGGACGGAGCATCGCCGCGCGCTCAAGGCCGGGGATGCTGGCGATCATCCGCATCTGCACGTCGGCGGGCATGGAGCTCGACATGCCGTTGACGTAAACTTCGTCGGTGTCGAGGCCTTCGGGTTCGAGAAAGATCTGGTGCCGGGTCTTCTCAGGAAACTTCACCACCTTGTCTTCGATGCTGGGGCAGTAGCGCGGTCCGACCCCGGCAATTTGGCCCGAATAGAGCGGACTGCGGTGAAGATTGTCGCGCACCGCCTGATGGGTTTCGAAGTTGGTGAAGGTGCTGTAGCAGAGCACCTGCTCGCGCTCGATTTTCGCCGTCATGAAGGAAAACGGCGTGGGCTCGGGGTCGCCGGGCTGGGGCGTGAACTGGGTCCAGTCGATGGTGCGACCGTCGAGGCGTGGCGGGGTGCCGGTCTTGAGGCGGCCGCAATCGAAGCCGAGCAGCTTCAAGGATTCGCCGAGAAGCTGAGCCGCGGCTTCGCCGCCCCGCCCGGCGGAGTAGGTCGTGTCACCGACGTGGATGAGCCCGTTGAGGAAGGTGCCGGTCGTGATAACCACAGCGGAAGCCGCGACTTCGCCGCCGTCGCGCAGCTTCAGTCCGCGGACGCGGCGCTGGCCGGCGTCATTGTGGATGATCAGGTCAGCCGCTTCCCCGCGCCGGATGTGCAGGTTCGGCTGGGCACGCACCACCGCCTGCATTTGGCGGCGGTACTGCTTCTTGTCGGCCTGCGCGCGCGGCGACCAAACCGCCGGTCCGCGTGAGGTGTTGAGCAGCCGGAATTGAATGCCGACGGAATCAATGACTTGGCCCATGACGCCGCCGAGGGCGTCAATTTCCCGGACGAGGTGCCCCTTGGCGATGCCGCCCACAGCCGGATTGCACGACATCTGTGCGATTAGTTCGGGATCGAGCGTGAACAGCGCGGTGCGCAGCCCCATGCGCGCCGCCGCCATGGCGGCCTCGCACCCGGCGTGCCCACCGCCGACCACGGCGACGTCGAACTGTTCGCGTGCAGACATGCATCCATTTTACTCGGCTCCATCAGTCTCTATTGATTGGCACGGGGCCCCGCGCGGCTGTCGCCGCGCGACCCGCTTAGGCGCGGCGCCGGAATGGGGACCCCTGTGCCCCAATCCGGCGTCGCGCGGCATTGATTGGCGCGGGGCTCCGCGCGGCTGTCGCCGCGCGACCCGCTTAGGCGCGGCGCCGGAATGGGGACCCCTGTGTCCCAATCCGGCGTCGCGCGGCATTGATTGGCGCGGGGCTCCGCGCGGCTGTCGCCGCGCGACCCGCTTAGGCGCGGCGCCGGAATGGGGACCCCTGAGCCCCAATCCGGCGTCGCGCCACGCGGGAATCGACACGCGATTGTACGGTGGCCGTGGCACCATAATCCCATGCCCAATGTAACCGCATGGCAGGCCGCGGGGCTGCTGTTTGAGAATTGCAATTGTCAATTGGTGTGCCCGGGGCATATTCATTTCACGCAGCTTTGTACCCACGAGCGCTGCCAGGGGTATTGGGCTATTCGGTTTGAGTCGGGGCGATTCGGCGATACACCGCTCGCCGGGCTGAGGGCGGTGGTGATCTACGACACACCCCAGCTCATGAGCTCGGGCGGATGGACCGAAGGACTTTACATTGACCCGGTCGCCGATGACGCGCAGCGGGCGGCGATCGAAGCCATCCTGAGCGGGGCGGCCGGTGGTCCTTGGGAAGTGCTCGGTCGTTTTGTCGCCAATCGCCTGCCCACCCAGTTCGTGCCGATCGAAATTACGGAAGAGGACGGTACCAAAGGCGTCAGTATCACCGGGCGGCTGCGTTCGGTTATCGCGGCGATCCGCGGGCGTGATCGCAGCCAGCCCGTGCGCTTCGAGAATATTTACAACCAAATCCACAATTCGTCCCAGGTACTCGCGCGCGGCGATACCGATTACCATGATGGCTCGCAGGGTCCGCTGCGGATCGAGAACCGCGGCAGCCATGGCCTCTGGTCTCGATTCAATTGGAAAGTGGAATGAACGGCTTTTTCGCCTCCGCCGCCGTCTGGCAGGTAATGATGACGGTGATGATGGCTCCCACGGCGGTGCCCTGGCTGCGGGCGGCGCGGCGGTTTGCGCCTGCCGGTACAGCAGCGGCGGGGACGCGCTTTGCCTCCGGATACTTCGTGGCATGGCTGCCGTTCAGCGCGGCGCTCGCCGCCGCGCAACTCGGGCTCGGCTCCGCGCTTTCAGCTCACACGCGCGCGCTCATTCTGCTCGGCGCCGGCGTGTACCAGTTCCTGCCGGTCAAGAGCGCGTGCCTGCGCCATTGCCGTAATCCCATGACTCAATTCCTGGGCCAATGGGACAAAGGTCCGCGTTCGCTGCTGCGGCTGGGGCTGGATCATGGCGTGATCTGCCTCGGCTGCTGCTGGGCGCTGATGGCTACCGCCCTGGCGCTGGGAATGATGAACTACGCCTGGATGCTGGTTTTGGCGCTGGTGACGTTCGCGGAGCAGACGCTGCCTGGGACCGATTGGCTACGCCCCATAATGGGCGGAGCGTTATGCCTGGCGGCGGTTAGCGTCGCAATCGCGTGGTAAAATCGTTGTTCTGGGAAGGGCGAGTAGCTCAGCTGGGAGAGCGCCGCGTTCGCAATGCGGAGGCCAGGGGTTCGATCCCCCTCTCGTCCACCAACCTTTTGACTTATCTTACCTGGCTCGGCCTCGCATTATTACTTGCAGGCTTAATACTCGGCTTTTTGCCGATGCTGCCCGCCACTGCGGCTGTGGGGACGTTGCACGGTTTTCCAACCTGGCCGGCCTGGCGATTTTACGCCCTGGCGGGGATTGGAATCGCAATGATGATTGTCGCTCGCGGCAAGTAGTCTCTGGCTTCGGGCTTTGAATCCAACCTAAGCTATGGGCCCGTTTGCGCGCGTTTTTCTGGTCGTGCTCGACAGCGTCGGTATCGGCGCCATGCCCGACGCCGCCAAGTATGGCCCGTACGACGCGGTCAGCGACACGCTGGGACACGTGCTCGCCGCCTGTCCGACGCCGCTGCCCTGCCTTGAGTCGCTGGGGCTGGGGCACATCCGGCCGCTGCCCGGCATCGCGAGCGATCAGCCGCCGCAGGCTTGCTTCGGGAAGTGCGCGCTGCGTTCCGACGGCAAGGATACGACCACCGGGCATTGGGAGATGGCCGGCATCATCCTGGACCCCGGATTCCCGGTTTTTCCCAACGGCTTTCCGCCCGGCTTGATCGCGGCCTTCGAACACCAGATCGGCCGCCGCACGCTAGGCAACGAAGCCGCCAGCGGCACGGAGATCATTCAGCGCCTGGGCGCCGAGCACCTGCGCACCGGCTCGCCCATCATCTATACCTCGGCCGACAGCGTTTTCCAGATTGCGGCGCACGAGGATTGCATTCCGCTAACCGAGCTGTATTCGATATGCCGGCTGGCGCGCGAACTGCTACAGGGCGAATGGCGAGTGGGGCGGGTGATTGCACGACCTTTTGTGGGCGATGCCGAGCGCGGCTTCACCAGGACGCGCAATCGCCACGACTATGCCGTGGCGCCGCCGCAGGGCATGCTGCTCGATCTGCTCGCCGCCGCCGACGTGCCGGTATACGGCGTGGGCAAGATTTCCGACATTTTTTTGGGTCGAGGGATCAGCGAGTCCGTCGCGATCAACTCGAACGCCGACGCCCTGGAAAAAACGCTGGCGCTGATGCCGACGTTTAAGCGCGGGCTGATCTTCGTCAATCTGGTGGACTTCGATATGCTTTACGGTCACCGCAACGACGTCGCGGGTTATGCCGCCGCCCTCGCAGAGGCTGACCGGTATTTGGCCAAAATCGTGGCCGGGATGGGCCGCGACGACTTGCTCATTCTGACCGCCGATCATGGCTGCGATCCCACGACCGCATCAACCGACCACTCGCGTGAATTCGCACCGCTGCTGGCCTATGCGCCGGGGCGCCCGAGCCGTAACCTCGGGACGCGCCAGACACTGGCCGATGTCGGCAACACCGTCGCCGCCAATTTCATCGCCACCAACTTCAATCTCAGTGCGATGCCGGGGCTTTCGTTTTTGACAAGCTGAGCAGGTTGGCAAATATCCGATAGCCGCCGGGCACGCCTTCGGCCAACTGGCGGTAGAGCGCCAGGCCTTCGTAAACGTAAACGCCTTTTCCGTAGGCCGCATACAGCAGTCCGCCCTCTTGCGGCGCCTGGTCGGGATCGTGCATTTCGACCAGCGGCGCGTAATGCGGATCCCAGCTCGCGATGAAGCCGTGTCCGCGCTCCTCGACCCAACCCGTGAAGTCGGCGGCGGTGATCTTGTTGGGCTCGCTCATCACGGGATTGTCGGGCTGCAGGATGCGCACCGGCGATTTTTCATCCACGACGGTGGCGCCGTTGCCGCCCAGTTTGTAGGGGTAGGGCCCAAAATCATGGTCGAACTGCGAGGTTTCGTACTGCACGATGACGACCCCGCCCTGATTGACGTACTCGAGCAGACGCCCATTGTTGGTGACCAGATCCGGACGCGCGGCATAGGCGCGAATCCCAAGCACGATGGCATCGTAGGCGCGAAGGTCGCCCGCGGCCAAATCACGCGGACCCAGAAAATGCACATGGACACCCAGGTTTTCCAGCGACTGGGGGACGTTGTCACCGGTGCCGGCGACGTAGCCAATATTGAGCGCGCCCGGCTGGCCCGCAATGGTGACGTGAACGCCGCGCGTGAGATAGGTGGCGGGCGCATAGAGGTTCGAGGGCCGCAGCCCGGTATAACCAACCGTCTTGTAGCCCTCTTCGTAACTCAATCCGTTGTAATGGGCGACGGCGGTGATGGTATAGCTGTCTGTCGTCACGGCTGTGGGCTGAATATGAAACGAGATCGGCTGGTCTTCGCCTTCGTGGGCCAGGCTGAAAGGGGCCGATTGCGGCGTCGCCGTCCAACCGCTGGGCAGCCGCAGAGTGACACTGCCCTCGGCCGGCCCCTTTACGTTACTGTGGATGCTTACGGCAAGATCGAGCGCCTGCGCCGGCAACGGTACGATACCGGCGTGAGGCGTAATGGAAACCGAGATAGCGGGTGCGATCACGAGCGGATTTTCGACCACGCCGGCGCCGTTCACGCGCTCGACGGTTTGCACCACCTGCGCCATGGCAAACTCGACTCCGTCAAAGCGGAAATGCGCGGTCGCCGAGAGCGGATAGGGAGCGGCCGGCAGATTGAGGTACTGCGGGTCAATCAGGTTGTAATAGGGCTGCTCGGTGTTGGGCCGCGTAAAATAGGGCCGCGTATTGCCCGCATCACCGGGAATGGCGACCTCGAAGCGGGTGATGACCGGCTTTTCCGCGAACGGAACCAAGCTGCCGAACGTAGCGTTCTGCGCCATAATCGGCGGACTCCCCTGCAACGACAAATTAACGCCAACCAGGTCCACGGCGACCGAACTGGAGTCGGCTACATGAGTCTGTACCGTGAACTTCTGGCCGGGAATAGCGTTAGCAAAAGTCGCGGCCGGACCACCGCGTCCGCCGCCACCGCCGCCCACTACGGCCGAGAGGGACAGCCCGAGCGCTTCGCACAGCGCCGCCTGGAATTGGGCTTGCTTAATGGAAAGCTCGTGGCCAATGTCGTACTTGGCTTCGGCGCTCAGGCTTCCTCCGGCTACGCGCGCCGCCAGCGCGTTGGTTGCGGCCAGACCGTGGGCCAGCAACGGCGCTATCTTTTCCGGAGCGGAAGCGGAGAACTCCGCAATCGCCTGCTCGACATCGTGATTGATCGCTGCCAGCGCCGGCTTCAGATCCGCGGCATCGGCTCCGCCGAGATCGGCAATGCCCGTGAGCGAAGTGTCGACGCCATCGAAGTAGGAGTTCTCTTGCCCGCTGGTTTTCACCCGCGATGCATATAAATGATAGGGAGTGCTCGAGGGGCCCGGATCGGGAATGCCGATGCCGCCGTTTTGGCTCTTCTGCTGGTCGAGCCCCTGGCGCGCAAGTTGCACATAGCTCGAGCCGAGTAGCGGGTCGTAACCGCTTTCGTTGACGCGCAGCGTGATGCTGGGCTGGCCTTCTATCCAGGACTGGTGAACGTAGTCAAACACGCGCCCCGGCGCGTAGACCTGACTGGCCGAATCGTAAATGCCCTTGTCGGTGAATGCACCCACTGGCACGCGCGCGTAAACTTTGAGCGGATTCCACGGACGCAACCCGGCCTGAATCTGTTCGGGAAACATTTTCGGGTCGCCGGCGGCGTTGTAGACTTCCTGCGCGATTTCACCCGACGCGGCGTGGTTACCGTGCCCATCGCTGGGGCCGCCGACAAACACCGAAGCCACCACCAACGGCCTGGTCATGCGCACCACCCGCACCGCGTCGCCGAGCACGCGCTCGTGGCCCCACAGTTTCAGCGTTTCCGCCTCGGTTTTAGAAAATCCGAAATCAACGACACGCGTGAAATACTGGTCGACGCCGTAGTAGCGATCGGCGGCGAGCAGTTCCTGGGTGCGCACCAACCCCAGGCCGTCGTAGAAATCGTCCGACATCAGATTCTCGCCACCTTCACCGCGATTGAGCGTAAGCAGAGTGGCACGCACGCCCTGGCCGCGCGCGAGCGCGGTCAACATACCGCCATCCTCGTCGTCGGGATGGGCCACCACCAGCAGCAGGCTGGCGCGGGTGTGTAATTTCTTCAGGCTCTGCCATACCGCGGCCGCGCCGCGGTCGATTTCCAACTGGCGGCTCGCGACCGTGGGTCGTGGCGAAGTCTGGCGCGGCGCGGGGGCTTGGGCCACCAGCGCAACCGCGATGCCGATGAGGAGCAGGGCTCGACGCATAGATCACCATAGTAAGCTTGAAAGGTGCGTATCGGCATTACCTGTTACCCCAGCTATGGCGGCAGCGGCATCGTCGCGACGGAACTCGGCCTGGAGTTGGCGACGCGCGGACACGAAGTTCATTTCATTACCCACGCCAATCCCATCCGTCTCGACCCCGGCTTGCCGCGCATTCACTACCACGAGGTGGAGGTCTCCGAGTATCCACTCTTTCAATATCCGCCCTACACGCTGGCGCTCGCCTCGCGCATGGCCGAGGTTGCGGCCTGCTACAAGCTCGACCTGCTGCACGTGCATTACGCCATTCCACACTCGATCGCGGCGTTGCTGGCGCAGGAGATGACCACCAAGCGCCGGCTGCCGTTCGTGACCACGCTCCACGGCACCGACATCACGCTGGTGGGCATTGACCGCTCGTATTTTCCCATCACCCGTTTTTCGATTGAGAGATCCGACGGCATTACGGCGATCAGCCAGTATTTGAGCGACCGCACGGCGGAGGTGTTTGGCGTCTCCAAGCCGGTGCGGGTCATTCCGAACTTCGTGAACTGCGAAGTGTATCGGCCTAATCCCGTCGAGCGGCCGAGGGAGAAGTATCTACTGCACATCTCCAACTTTCGCCCCGTGAAGCGCACGCTCGATTGCATTCGCATTCTGGAGAAGGTGTTGCGCTCCACCGGCGCTCACCTGCTCATGGCCGGGGATGGGCCCGAGCGCGGGCCAGCCGAGTTGCTGGCTTTGGAGCTGGGCGTATCGGCCCACGTCACGTTTTTAGGGAAGCAGGATCACGTCGAGCGTCTGATACCCCGCACCCACGTGATGCTGCTGCCAAGCGAGTTGGAGTCGTTCGGCCTGGCGGCACTCGAGGCAATGGCCTGCGGCGTACCGCCCGTGGCGACCCGCACCGGCGGCATTGGCGAACTTGTGACTCATGGCGTGGACGGCTACCTCGAACCGGTGGGCGATGTGGATGCCCAGGCGGCGCGCGTCGTGGAGCTGCTCGAGAATGAGGAGTTGTACGAGCGTCTGTCGGCGGCGGCGCGGCGCACAGCGGAGACCCGCTTCGACTCCGCCCGCATTATCCCCCGCTACGAGGAGTACTACCAGGAAGTCTGCGAGGCGGTGCTGGCGTGAGCGGCATGAACATTCTGGCCGTGGGCGCGCATCCCGATGACATTGAGTTCGGCTGCGCGCCGTTGCTGATACAAGAGATCGAGGCGGGCGCGCGGGTGCGCATGTTGGTGCTCTCACGCGGCGAGGCCGGCAGCGCGGGTACGCCCGAGGTGCGCGAACAAGAGTCGCGCAACGCGGCTGCTCTGATCGGAGCGGAAATAGACTTTCTCGACTTCCGGGGCGACTGCCACCTGGAACAGACCCCTGCCAATGCGCTGCGCATCGCCAGCGACATTCGCCGCTTTCAACCCCAGATCGTGCTGGCGCCGAATCCGTCGGCCAATCAACATCCCGATCACCTGGCGTCGGGCGAACTGGTGCGCGACGCCTGCCGCCTGGCGCGCTACGGCGGCTTGGTTGACCTGCGCGCCCACCCAGCGCACAAAATCGCGCAACTCTACTTCTATGACATTACGCAGCACGGAATGCGCGCGCCCGGCATCGTGATTGACATTAGCGCCGTCGCCGTGAAGTGGGAGGCCGCCATGCGCTGCCACGTCACCCAGACGCAATCGAAGAGCTATATCGAACTGCAGATGACCGCGGCGCGTCTGCTGGGCCTGACGATTGGAGTTGAATATGCAGCCGGCGTTTATGCCAACGATCCGGTGCGCGTCGCCAGGCTTTCGGAGCTGACGCTGTCCTCGCGTAACTTCTGATTCCATGACGACGCGTCCCGAGACCTTCATGCGCCTCGCCATCGCCCAGGCGCGACTCGGTATTGCCCGCGGCCAGTCGCCGTTTGGCGCCTTGATTGTCAGCCCGCTGGGCGTGGTCATCGCCGCGGCGCACAATCGGGTTTGGGCGGCGACCGACCCCACAGCGCACGCCGAGGTGAACGCGATCCGCGCCGCGGCCAGGCGTTTGCGGCGCATTGACCTCGCCGGCCACACGCTCTACAGCACATGCGAACCGTGTCCGATGTGCATGGCCGCGATTCACTGGGCGAAGCTCGATCGGGTGGTTTATGGCGCCGCCATCGCCGATGCGGCCGGCGCCGGTTTTCACGAATTGCGCGTGCCCGCGGAAAAGCTGCTGCGGCAGGGTGGCAGCTGCGTAAAATTACAGCCGGGCTGTTTGGCCGCGAGTTGCCGGCGCTTATTTGCGGAATGGAAACGTGCGGGCGGCACAGCGTATTAGGTAAGGGCTCGTTCGGGCGGAACGAGCCCCTGCCGACAGACTGCAATATTCCGGGCTGAGGGCAACCAGGAATATTTGGAGAGCAAGCCTGCAAGAATTGGGATGCCCTCCTCGACGTCTGGATACAGTTTTTTTCAGAACTGTTTTGCGGCGCCGCCTCCCCAGGTCCAGCTCACTCCCAACCGGCCGGTAATGCGCTCGCCCGGGAACCCGATGACCTCCTGATAGTTCTTATCGAGCGCATTATCAATGGCGGCTAAGAGTGTCCAGTGTGGATTCAACTTGAAGCCGCCACTTAGGTTCAATAACCCGTACGCCGGGTCAAGGTTGCGATTCGGGAGTAGCAGCGTGTTGCCGAAATTAGAGTCGGTCAGGAACGTGCTGTCATCGCGGCGGCTGGCGAAGTAAGCGTCGGCGTCGCCGGTCCAACGGCCGCGGGAATAAATCAGGTTGACGCTTCCGGTTTGCGGCGCGACCCGGAATGGCCGCCCGCCCACCAGCGGCGCGAAGGCGCCAATCGGAATCGCCGGGAACAACGGATTGAACGTCGGCTGTTGCGCGTCGAAGGAAAAACTGCGAAGGACTTTGGCCGCTGTCGCGGTGTAAACACTCTTGATGCGCCATCCGCGAGTGAGGCGGGCCGTGGCTTCGAACTCGAGGCCGCTCGCGCTCTCCGTCAGTGAGTTGTACTCGCCCCCGAACTGCGCCGTCTGTGCCACGGCGGCGGGGATGCCGAGCGCTGGAAAAGCGGTGGGGGGGATGTCTTCAATCACATTGTAGTAGCGATGGTCGAACCAGGTAAGGCTCACGGTGGCGCGGCCGCCCGCCAGGTACTGATCCACGCCGGCGTCGAAATCGCGCGCGCGCTGCGGGCGCACCGGCGTGAGTCCGAATTGGCGGATGAGCGCCGGGCCGCCGGCGGCGGAGAAAAGTTCCTGATACAGCGAGAATTCCTCTTCCACCAGCGATGGGTCTTTCAACGCCGTCCCGCCGCTGGCGCGCAGCCGGGTTTCGTCCCAGAAACCGCCACGCCCGAGGCGGGCAAAATAAGCCAGGCTAGCCTGAGGATTGGCGGTGGTGCCGAAGGGCGTGTTGCGATCGACTGATCCGCCGCCATTCACAAACAGGCGATTGCCGATGCCGCCGGCGATCACGCCGTAGGCGCCGTGGTCGTGGCGGCTGAGCGCGATGTTGGCGCTGCGTCCGCGCTCGTCGTAATAGCGGTAACCGCCGAGCAGGTTCCAGTTTCGCGTGAGTTGCAGCTCGGTTTCCCAATTGGCGTCGCGGCGCAAGGTGTCGGACGGGCTGACCTGGGGAAACGTTCCGCCAAAGCTGAGAATCGCCTGGCCCTGGGCACTGAATCCATTCGCACCCCGGATTGTCACCGGCAAACCGTCGTAATCGCCGAAGCCATCGGGCACACCCGCCGGTCCGGGAACTTCACTGAAAAGATTTGCCTGCGATTGAGTGAATTGAATCCGCTGCATCCAGCGCGGCGTAATCTGCTGGTGGAAGGAAATGTTGGCGTAAGTTTCGCCCTGATGCTTGAAAGCGTTGTCGGGCAAGCCGAAAAATAACAGCGCGTTGGGCTGGCCGGTGTCGGAGAAGCCGCGCTGGAGATTCAGGCGCAGCACGGCGCCGCGCGCCATGTGCCAGCCGACGTCGCCGCCGTAGGTGTTGTCACGAAACTTCGCATTCGGGGTTTGGTTGTGGGTGCCAAGATATCCGAAACGAAATGCGTAATTCACCGCGCCGCGATGGCCGAGAAACTGGTCTTGCTGGTCAATGGTGGCATAGGCGCCCGCCTGAGTGGTGCTGTCGAACTCGGGCGAGGAAACCTCGTC
Source organism: Terriglobales bacterium (assembly GCA_035606395.1). Taxonomy (GTDB): domain Bacteria; phylum Acidobacteriota; class Terriglobia; order Terriglobales; family SCQP01; genus SCQP01. Next base: position 54,145 of record DATNFK010000062.1, read on the forward strand.
ACCGCCGCGGGTGCGCAGCGCGATGACACCCGCGGCCGCGTCGGAACCGTAGACCACACTGTCGGGTCCGCGCAGGATCTGAATTTCCTCAAGCCCGGTGGGCGAAAGATTGGAAAAATCGTAGCCGCCGATGTCAAGCCTCTGGATCGGCACGCCGTCAAGCAGCACCTCAGTGAAATCGCTGGGCGCGCCGCGCAGGAAAACCGATACCACACTTCCCGGCTCGCCGGACTGAACAACGCTGAGCCCGGCGGCATCGCGCAGCGCGGTGGCGGCCTGCGGCGGATGGGTGATTGCCAAGTCTTCGGCTGTGATCGTTGCGCTGGTATTACCGACCTGCGCCGTCGGCGCGGCAACACCCAGCGCGGTGACGTTCACCGTCGCTTGCACCGTGCTCAGGCCCAAGACGAGCTTCGCCGGGTGGGCGGCCATCGCCACCGACGCCGGCGCCAGATGAGGGTACGTAGCGCGGACGGCGACGGCATGGTCAGCCGAGGGCAGCGAGTAATCCCCCTGGGCATCGCTGGTGGTCGTAGCCAGGGTTGCGCCCCTGGCGTCGACCAGCGTGACGCTGGCGTGGGCAAGCGGTCGCCCCAGCGCATCGTCCACCTCGCCTTGAATTCGAGTTGCGGTTTGAGCCTGGCCGCCGAGGACCAAAGCCAAGGTCAGGGCCAATGCGGCCCCGGCACGATTAAAAAACACAGACACACCATTGCCTTTCCAAACTGACCCGCGTCAGCTTGAACGCCAACCGGTGGCGTGAGCCACCAAAAAACCTTGGGCAGGTCTCCTGACTTGCGGAGCCCCGGATCGATCTCCGGGCATCCAGCTCGCCTTCCCCGGTGGCATTCCACCAAGTGGCTTAATTCGAGCCGGACATTCCGCTTACAGTGGCGGGGCCGTGCGGGCATTTCACCCGACTTCCCTTTTCAATCCTCCATTGCCTGCGAGGATCACCCAAAGCGCTACTTCCAACATCTGAGACTATAGCAGAAGGGGTCTTGACCATGAAATCCGCCGCCAAGTGGCTGATATTGCCGTTGCTGATGCTCTCGCTGGCCGTGGCCAGCAGCGCCGGCTTCGATTTGGTTTCGAAACAGGCAAAGAGCTACGCCTCCAACGCCGCATTTCCGGTGACCAGCCCGCAACTGCGGATTGACCGCAAGACGAACCTGATCAGCATCGCCGCGGTCGAGGATGTCCACCTCACCGCCCTCGCCGGACCCAAGGCGAAGATGATGTCGTTTCAGATTGACGAGCTGTCAAATCCGGAAATTCGAGTGCCCAAAGGAACGCGCTTGACTCTCAACGTCATCAACGTTGACGATGACATGCCCCACAATCTCTATCTCACCACCCAGGCGCCACCCTACCAGCGCGCGGTCGGCACGACACCGATCGGCACCGGCATGCTGAAGCCGCAGAAGGACGGGCACTACACCGGAGCGGCGCTCATACTAAAGGCGGCGAAGCCGGGGACGTATTACTACGTCTGCACCGTAACCGGCCACGCGCGCGCCGGGATGTTCGGAAAAATAGTGGTGACGCCGTAATGGAAAAGCGGCAACTGGGCGGTTTAACGGTAGCGAGCATCGGCCTCGGCTGTATGGGGTTGTCGGAGTTTTACGGTTCCGGCGTGAGCGACGAGGAAGCGATCGCAGTCATTCAGCGCGCCCTTGAGTTGGGCGTGAACTTGATCGATACGGCCGACATGTACGGCGTCGGCATGAATGAGTTGTTGGTGGGCCGTGCCATCCGCGGACGGCGCCACCAGGCGATCGTGGCCACCAAGTTCGGAAACCAGCGCGGCGTGGACGGTTCGTTCCTCGGTGTCAACGGACGTCCCGAGTACGTGCGCTCGGCCTGCCACATGAGCTTGCGCCGGCTGGGCACCGACCACATTGACCTCTACTATCAGCACCGCGTGGACGCCAACGTGCCGATTGAAGAAACCGTGGGTGCCATGGCCGAGTTGGTGCGCGAGGGCAAGGTGCGCTTCCTGGGTCTGTCTGAAGCTTCGGCGGCGACGTTGCGCCGCGCTTGCGCTGTCCATCCCATCGCCGCGCTGCAGTCGGAGTACTCACTCTGGACGCGCGATCCCGAAAACGAAGTGCTCGCCGCCTGCCGCGAACTGAAGGTCGGCTTTGTCGCCTATAGTCCGCTGGGCCGCGGCTTTTTGGCGGGCGGCATTCGCTCCAAGGCGGACCTGGCGCCGGATGATTGGCGCGGCCAGAACCCCCGCTTTCAACCGGGTGCGATCGAGAAAAATCTGCCCCTCGCCGACCGGCTTGATGTCTTCGCCCGCCGCAAGGGATGCACCGCCTCGCAACTGGCGCTGGCCTGGCTGTTGGCGCAGGGCAGCGACATTGTCCCTATCCCCGGCACCAAACGCATCAAGTATTTGGAGATGAACGTCGCCGCCACCGCCATCCGGCTGACGTCTACGGAAGCGGCCTCCCTCGCCGCCGCCCTGCCGCCGGAGGCGGTCGTCGGCGCCCGCTATCCCGAAGGTGGCATGCGCGTCGTCAATCGCTGACGCCGACGCGGCGGGTGCCGCGCTTTTCCTCTAGACTTATTACATGAACTCTTTTGGCGCGCGGCAACCGTTGGGACCGGGTGGTCCGGATATTTTTCGTCTCGATGTGCTCGAAAAGCAGGGCGTCGGCCCGGTGTCGCGGCTGCCGTTTGCGATGAAGATACTACTCGAGAACCTGCTCCGACATGAGGACGGGCGCTCGGTCTCGAAAGACGATATTGCACGCCTGGCCAACTGGGATCCGCGCGCGGCGGAGGAGCAGTCAAGCGAGATTGCCTTCACCCCGGCGCGCGTGCTGCTGCAGGATTTCACCGGCGTTCCCGCCATCGCCGATCTCGCCGCCATGCGCGACGCGGTGAAGGCGCGCGGCGGCGACCCCAAGGTCATCAATCCGCTGCAGCCGGTCGAGCTGGTGATTGACCACTCGGTGCAGGTGGATCAATTCGCCTCCGCCGGCGCGTTTGCCTTCAACGCCGATCTCGAGTTCAGCCGCAACCGCGAGCGCTACCTCTTCCTGCGCTGGGGCCAGGGCGCGCTGCGCAATTTCCGGGTCGTGCCGCCCGACACCGGCATCGTGCATCAGGTGAACCTCGAATACCTGGCGCGGGTCGTGCTCCAGGGAAAAATCGGCGGGCGGCATGTGGCCTTTCCCGATACTTTGGTCGGTACCGACTCGCATACTCCGATGGTTAATGGTCTGGGCGTGATGGGTTGGGGCGTCGGCGGCATTGAAGCCGAGGCCGCCATGCTGGGACAGCCGATCTCGATGCTGCTGCCTGAGGTTCTCGGAGTGCGTCTGCTAAACCAGCTTCCCGCCGGCACCACCGCCACCGACCTGGTGCTGACCGTGACCGAAGCGCTGCGCAAACACGGCGTGGTGGGCAAGTTCGTCGAGTTCTTCGGCGAGGGCGTCGCTCAACTCACCGTAGCCGACCGCGCCACGCTCGGCAATATGTCGCCCGAGTACGGCGCGACGGTTGCGATCTCGCCGATTGACGAGGCTACGCTGCACTATCTGCGCTTTACCCACCGCGATGCCGCCCGCGTGGAGTTGGTCGAGCGCTACGCCAAGGAACAAGGGATGTTCGGCGCCAGTCATGCCGCCGACAGTTACACCGAGGTTCTCGACTTCGATCTGGCGCGGGTCGAGCCCAGCCTGGCCGGACCAAAACGTCCCCAGGATCGCGTTCCGCTAAGCCGCGCCAAGGAGGGTTTTGCCAAGGCGTTGCCGGGCATGCTGCCGCCGCAAGCTTCGGCGCCGGGTGCGGCGACGGCCGCGCCGACGAATGGCCTGCATCACGGCTCGGTGGTGATCGCGGCGATCACAAGCTGCACCAACACCTCGAACCCCACGGTGCTGATGGCCGCCGGATTGTTGGCGAAAAAAGCGGTCGAGCGCGGATTGCGCTCGCAGCCCTGGGTGAAGACCTCGCTCGCGCCCGGTTCGAAGGTGGTGACCGACTATCTCGATCGCGCCGGCTTGACTCAGTACCTCGAGCAGCTCGGCTTCAACCTCGTCGGCTATGGCTGCACCACCTGTATCGGCAACTCAGGCCCGCTGCCGGAGGCGGTGGAGAAGACGATTCAAGACGGAAAGCTGGTCGCGGCCAGCGTCCTCAGCGGCAATCGCAACTTTGAGGGACGCATTCATCCTCTGGTGCGCGCCAACTATCTGGCGTCGCCGCCTTTGGTGGTAGCCTATGCCCTGGCCGGCGACATGAACCGCGATCTTGTCACCGAACCACTGGGCCAGGGCAGCGACGGAAAACCTGTGTATCTGCGCGACGTGTGGCCGACTCCCGAGGAGGTCGCGGCGACGGTCGAGAGCTGCGTCACGCCCGAGATGTTCGCCCGCGAATACGCTGATGTCTTCACCGGCGACGCCAACTGGAAGGGTTTGGGCGAGACCACCGGCGAACTCTACCCCTGGCAGCAGGATTCCACCTACATTAAAAAGCCGCCATTTTTCGAGAACACCGCCGCCGCCCCGACCGTTGTCCGCGGCGCGCGCGTGCTGGCGCTGCTCGGCGACAGCGTCACGACCGACCACATTTCACCGGCCGGCAACATCGCCGCCAAGAGCCCGGCGGGCGAGTACCTGATCGCGCACGGCGTGCGCGCGGCCGACTTCAACTCTTATGGCGCGCGCCGGGGCAATCATGAGGTGATGGTGCGCGGCACGTTCGCCAACTCGCGGCTGCGCAATCGGCTGGCGCCCGAGACCGAGGGCGGCATCACGAGGCATTTGCCCAGCGGCGAGACGATGTCCATCTTTGCCGCCTCGGAACGCTACGCCAAGGAGGGCGTCGGCTGCATCATTATTGCGGGCGCCGAATACGGTTCTGGATCGAGCCGTGACTGGGCGGCGAAAGGGCCCCGGCTGTTGGGGGTGCAAGCGGTGATCGCGGTTAGCTTCGAGCGCATTCATCGCTCAAACCTGATCGGCATGGGCATTCTCCCACTGCAATTTGTGAACGGCGAATCAGCTCAAAGTTTGGGTCTGACGGGCGAAGAGACCTACGACATCAACGGGCTGGACCGTCTTCAGCCCGGCGCCGAGGTCGAGGTGGTCGCAAGCGGCAGGCATTTCCGCGCCCTTGCCCGGCTCGACACTCCGATGGAGCTGGCCTATTACCGCGAAGGCGGCATTTTGACCTATGTGTTGAATCACCTGCCTGCGCCTTCATCGCTGCTCGAGGAACAATGATTCCTCGTCATGCCCCGAGATAGCGAGCGTACAACGATCGCGCCACAGCGGTTTCCGTAGTGCCCTGAATCAGAGCGCGACCGTCGGGGAAGACTGTCATTTCGATAGGAGCGGCATCGCGCGGCAGAAAGCGAAGCGCAAAGCTATTGCTGCGCACCAAGCCGTGGGCGCCGAGCCGCGCCGATAGTTGCGCCAAATCAAGCGGACGGTGGTGCTCGTGGATTTGCACGGCATTTCTGCCGCAGAGCGTAATCGCAGCCCGGCCATCTCCCCGCAGGTGGCGAAAGTCGCGTTGGGCGCAGGTCGGGCACTCGGGGTCGCGCGGGGGAGCGGCCAACTCGCGAAATTGATTGCTCCACAAATCGGCTGAGATCCAGCTTCGCCGCAGAGCGTCGCGCGCGCCGGCAAGCAACTTGACGCACTCGCCGACTTGTTGCGCGGCCACCCAGGCCACGGCCCAACCAAGCACGCCAACGCTCTCGCAGGTGTCGGTGAGCCCGGCCGGCGGCTCGGGAAACACGCAGCTCAGGCAGGCTGTAGCTTCCGGAATGATCGTAAACGTGGCACCGCGGGCAGCCACCGCGGCACCGTAGATCCAGGGAACGGCGTTCGCCACGGCGAAGTCGTTGAGTAAGAACCGCGTTTCAAAATTGTCGGTGCCATCCACTACGACATCGCAGTCGGCAAGCAGCGCGGCGGCGTTGTTCGGCTCCAAGTCAGCGATGCGTGGCTCAACCACAACCTCATGATTGATGCGTCCCAGCCGGCGTTCCGCGGCAATCGCTTTTGGCAGGCGCTGTTCCGCGTCTTCCTCGTCGAATAGCCATTGACGCTGCAAATTGCTGGCCTCGACAAAATCCCGGTCGATGATGCGCAGCCGGCCCACACCGGCTCGGGCGAGCATCTCGGCCTGGGCACTACCGAGAGCCCCGCAGCCGACAACCGCGACGCGAGCCTGCGCGAGCCGGCCCTGGCCGGCTGCGCCCAAGGGCGCAAACAGCAGCTGGCGCGAATAGCGGCTGGCGGATTCGGTCATGTCTTCATTGTGAAGCATCCTGTATTCTTGACCGTGTGCGCTTTTGTCCTTTTCATGGCGGCGCTGCTCTTTCCCCCATCGCCACGGGTCGTTTCAATTGCCGTCCAACCACCGCCGGGGCGGTCGGCCAGCGAGTTTTTGCCGCTGATTGTGCAGCCGGTGGGGCAGGCACCGCAGCGGGAGCTGATTCGCCGAAGCATTTTGGCGCTTTACGCCACGGGCGAGTTTTCCGACATTGAAGCTGTGGCCGAGCCGGCCACCGGCGGTGTGCGCCTACGCTTTGAAACCCAACCCAATTTTTTCCTGAGCGTCATCCGCGTACTGCACAGTCCCGACCCTCCGACCGCAACTGAACTCGAAGACGCCAGCGGATTGGTCATCGGCGAAGCATACACGCCGGCCAAGCTGGCCGCGGCCAAGAGCAAGCTGCGCCAGCGCCTGGAAACCTACGGCTATTACCAATCGGACATTGTCGCCGCCACGGCCATAATGCCTGGAACCAACCAGGCCACAGTTAGCTTCGATATCCACGCCGGCGCGCTCGCCCGCCTGGGCGAGGTCAGCTTCACCGGCACCAAGCTTTTCAGCGATGCGGCGCTCTATCGGGCGAGCAAGCTGCGGAGCGGCGAACCGATGTCGCGCGAACGCATTGAGGATGCCGCGGCCGCGTTGCAGGCCTACTACGCCGGCCAGGGTCGCCTGACCGCCAACATCACGCTGGCGGCGCCGTCGTTCCATCCGGCGGGCAATCTCGTCGATTTGCATTTTGACGTCGTTGCCGGCCCGGTCGTCACTATCGCGGCGGAAGGTTATCCCTACTCGGCGGGGACGCTGCACCAATTGCTGCCGATGTATCAGGAGCGCGCCGCGGATACGGCGCTGGTGGAAGAGGGCCGGGGCAACCTGGTGAATGACCTGCAGAACAAAGGCTATTTCGATGCCACCGTCAGTTATAGCCGGACCCAGATCAACGCCGACCACTTGCGCATCCTATATACAATCGTACCCGGCGCCAAGCAATCGCTGGATGCGGTGCTGTTCAGCGGCAATCACTATTTCGACGCCGACGACCTGGCGGAACGCATCGCGGTGCGCGCCAACAGCCCCTGGCCCGATTTCATCCCCGGCGCGCGCGGACGCTTTTCGCATGCCCTGGCCCAGGGCGACGCCGAAGCAATCGCCCAGCTCTATCGCTCGAATGGTTTCGCCGCGGTCGCGGTGAAGCCGGTCATTAACCGGGCCTATCGCGGCATGGCCAACCACGTGGCGGTGGAGTTCCAAATCGACGAAGGCCCGCAGACGCGGGTCCACGACGTACGCCTTGATGGCGCCTCGGCCGTCCACAGCGCGGCGCTGCGCCAGTTACTGACCACGGCGCCGGGCCAGCCATTCGCCGAGTCGAGCGTCGCCGCCGACCGCAACGCCATTCTGACGTACTACTACAACGCCGGTTACCAGAGCGCAATCTGCACGGCGCGTTCCAACCCCGCGGCGGCGGCCGACCAGCGGGATGTGATCTTTACCATCAGCGAAGGCGCGCAGGAGACGATTCACCAGGTGTTTATCGGAGGCAATCACTTTGTCCACCGCAATGTGATCGCGCACGACCTGAGTTTCGGCGCCGGCCAGCCGCTCAGCCAAATGCAATTGCTTGACAGCCAGCGGCAGCTCTACGATTCCGGCTTGTTTACCAGCGCGGCGATCGCGCCGGCCAACCCCGATGGCGCGATTCTCAATCGGGATGTCTATGTGACCGTCAATGAGGCCCGCCGCTACACTTTCAGCGAAGGCATTGGACTGCAAGTGCAGGGAGGCACAGGCGGCGAAGCCTCGCTGCGCGACGTGCTGGGCGAGACCGGCTATAGTCCGCTGCTTAGCTTCGACGTCACCCGCACCGCCGTGACCGGCCGCGATCAAACACTTTCCCTGAAGTCAACCTACGGCACGCTGCAAAAGCGGGCGGTGCTGGGCTACGACATGCCCGACTTTCTAGATCGAAGCTGGCTCCGCGCCGATTTGACGACGTTTTACGACGACACTTTCGACATTCGCACCTTCCGCGCCATTCGCGAGCAGGCCGGCGTTCAATTCGAGCAATCCCTGGGAATCGGCGCGGGCATGACCTACACTCTCGAGTACCACCGGGTGCGGGTTCTTTCGCCGCTGGTGGCCCCACAGGAAATTCCCATTCTCAGCCAGCCGGTGCAGGTGGCGGAACTGGCGGCCACCTATCACCGTGATCACCGCGACGACCCGCTCGACACGCACCAGGGGACATACAACAGCCTGCAGTTTGGCGTAGATCAGAGCTATGGCAGCGGTTTCGCCGACTTCGGCCGCACCGTGTTTCAAAACCGTTGGTATCATCCGCTCGGCAAGGAGGGCACGGTGGTGCTGGCACGTTCGACTCAGGTCGGCTTTGAGCTTCCCTTTGGGCAGCGCTCAGCGGTCACATTCACCAACCCAATTACCGGCGCGGCCAGCACCATGCAAGCCTTTGTGCTGCCGCTGCCCGAGCGTTTTCTCGGCGGGGGCGCCGATTCGCTTCGCGGTTTCAGCATCAATCAGGCCGGTCCGCGCGATCCGGTCACCGGCTTCCCCGTGGGGGGCGAAGCATTGTTGGTGAATAACCTCGAGCTGCGCTTTCCCCTGATCGGCCCCTCCATTGGTGGCGTGGTGTTTTACGATCTGGGCAACGTGTATTCGACGCCGCGGCAACTATTCCGTTCGCTGCTGCGTTGGCGCCCGCCGATCTCCCCCAGCGGATCACTGACCGCGACTGGACCGGCCGATACCGACTTCACCAGCCACACTCTCGGCTTGGGCATTCGCTACAAGACGCCGGTGGGCCCGGTGCGTTTCGACGCCGGGTACATGGTGAACCCGCCGACCTTCCAGTACTTCAGCACCGCGTCCGCGCCCGCGGTGCTATTCCAGCGGCTGCCGCCGTTCCACTTCTTTTTCAGCATTGGGCAAACGTTTTGACACGCAGCCGCCACCTCGCCACGATTTTCATCCTGCTGGCGCTGTGCGCCCGTCCGCAGGTGCTCGATCGTATTGCGGTGCTGGTGGATGGCCAGCCGATACTGCAATCTGAAATTGATGACGCCGCCTGGTTCGCACGGCTCTCCGCTCACGCGAGCTGCGCCGCGCCGCTGGGCGCGGCCGAGTTGCGAACCGCACGCGAGCATTTGATTGACGATCAGCTTCTTTCCGCGGCGCGCAGCGCCGCCGGGTTCCCCACCGCCTCGCCGGAGTTGGTCGAAACGCAGGTCGAGATGCTTCGCCAGCGCGCCGGAGGTGACCCGGCCTGGACCGATCAACTGCTTGCCTGCCATCTCGATGGCGCAACCGTTTTCGATTTGGTCGAGCGGCAGTTGACCCTGCTGGCGTTTCTCGACCAACACTTTAGCGATGCGCCGGAAGCGGAAGCGGCTATCGACAGCTACTACAAGGAAATCTTCGTACCCCAGGCCCGCGCCCGCAATCTCGCGCCGGCGCCGCTCGACGATGTCCGCGCGACGATCGCCACGCTGCTGCGCCAGCAGCAGCGCAGTTCGGATGAAGCCGCCTGGCTTAAGGAACTGCGCGCGGCGGCGCGGATCGAAATTAAAGGAGGCGGTTGATGCGGGGCGCGCGCCGCGTCCAGGTCGTGACCGGGCTGCTGATCGTGGCCGCCCTGGCCATCGCCGCCGCCGGCTGGGCCTACCTGCGTTCTGAAGCATGGCAAGCCCGGGCGGAAGGCTACGTCGTGGCGCAAATCGAGCAGGCGACCGGGACCCGCGTCCAAGTCGGGCATTTCGATCTGACGCTGCGCCCGCTACGGATTTCCCTGGCCGGCGTTACCCTCACCCGCGGCGACGGCTCGACGTTGGCCACCGTCGACCGGATCGCGGCCGATGCCAGCCTGCTTTCGCTACGGCATCGGCAAGTACGCATTGACCGCTTGCAACTGGAGCGCCCCCACGTCGCCATCGACATATCCAGCCCGGGCGGCGCCTCGCTGCCGCTGCCCACGCTCAATAGCGCGCGGTTGCTCGATATGAAAATCGGAGCGCTCGACGTCAACCAGGGCGAACTACGCCTGGGCGACCGGCTTATTCCGTTTGACGTACATCTCAGTGCGATTGCGCTGCATGCGCGGCGAGCCGGCGCCGGTCTCGCGGGCGCGCTGAGTTTTGAGAAAAGCGCGCTACAGTATCGCGGCGTGGCATTGGCCGATGCCCGGGCCGACCTGCGCTTTCAATTGCTGCCTGCGGCGATCTTGATCGATGACCTGCACCTCTCCGCAATCGGCGCGGAGATCAACGCGCGCGGCCGGCTTGACGACTTCCAGCGTCCGCGTTTGACGTTTTCCGCCATTACAGTGAGCGCCTCCCTGGCGCAGCGCGACCATCGCTTTACTTCCGGGCAAATCGTGTTGCAAGGCCACGCGACCGCCAGTTCGGATGCCATGGCGGCCACCGGACAGTTGGCGCTGAACGACGTGCGGTTGCGCGCGCAGCCTGCTGTCGCCTGGCGGGGCGAGAGCCACTTCGAGGCGAACAGCGATGGTCTCTCGCTGCCCAATCTCACTCTTTACGGTCTCGGTGGACGCTTTGAAGCGGCCGCGCAACTGCGCCACTGGCATGAGCTAAGCGCGCGTGGCGCCATGGCGAGCTTGCAGCTGGCCGCGCTGCGGACCATCGTGCCGATCCCGCCGGTCGCGGCCCAGTGGCTGCCATTAATGGACGCGCGCGTGAACGGAACGTTCCAGGTCGCCGGGTCTATCGAGCAATGGCAAACGGCCTCGGTCTCCGCCACCATCGCCTCCGGATCCGGCACCAAGCCACCCGTCTCCGGACACATCCCTGTTTCTGGAACGGTTAAGGCATCGTTTACCCCCGATCAAATCACCCTTCGCCAATTGGCGCTCGCTGCCGACGGCGCCACCCTGCAGGCGACCGGAACGCTGGGCGCCCACAGTTCCCACCTGCAAATGAGCGCCGCGGCACCCGATGCGAGCGCGCTACCCGGCCATCCCTTTTCAGGCAGCGCCGAATTTCACGGCACTGTCGGCGGACCCATTAGTGCGCCGACGATGGCTGGAACATTTCACAGCCAGCACTTCCGGTATCAACGTTTCGCGATTGACGATGTAACGCTGGCTGGCAGCATTTCACCGGAACGGCTGCACCTCGACCATGCCGCGTTACGGCAGGGCGGCCAGCGGATATCCATCTCAGGCGACCTCGCGTTAGCGGATTACTTGCCGAACGCCTCCAGCCACTTCGACTTGGCGCTGCGCGGGGATCATCTGAGCGTGGACGAGGTCAAAGCCTGGGCGGGGCGGAGCTATCCCTTGACCGGTGGCATTCTCGACGTGCAGGCGACTCTGGCAGGAACGCCGGAGCACCCCACCGGGAGAGGACAGTGGCAGCTTCGCCAGACCCACTGGCAGCAGCAGCCGATCCAGGCCATGTCGGCCAGTTTCCGGCTGGAGGACGATGTGCTCACCAGCTCCGATTTTGCCCTGCTGCTGCCGCGCACGCGGGTGAGCGGCAGCCTGCGGCTGGGCCTCGCCGACCACTCCTATACCTTCGACATGGCCAGTCCGGCGGTGCAGTTGGCCGACATTGCCCCTTTGCAGTCACCACGGCTGGCGATGAGCGGGCTGGTGCGCTTTCAGCTTACCGGTTCGGGGCGCTGGGAACAGCCTCGAGCCACGCTGATTCTAACCACCACCGGCCTGCGGGGCGGGGGCGAAAGCCTGGGCGACGTGGGCGCTCGCGCGCAGCTTGATCAGGGCCGCATTCATTTTCAAATCGCCGATGTACTGACCAACGGCAACTTCAATATCACCGGCGTTGCCAATGCAATCGCGCCCTACGCCGCCCAGGCCCATCTCGATTTGCGCGATTACGACTTCGACGCCTGGCTGCGCCGCTTCACTCCCGCCGACTTGACCGGTCACAGCCGCATCAGCGGCACCGCCGATCTTGACGGTCCGCTGGCGCAGCCGGAGCGGATTAACGCCCGCATTGCGCTCAACCCTGTCGAGCTGGCGGTGAGTGGGCTGGTGCTGCGCAATCTGACGCCGATTCTGCTCACGACCGAACGCGGCGGCCTCACCCTGGCGCCGGCGCACATTGCCAGCAGCGACGCCGCGCACGATACCGACCTGACGCTCAACGGCAGCATCACGCCCCACCTACTGTCCTCGCCCGCAATCGCCGGGCGGCTGCAGGGCACGGTGAACCTGGCGTTAATCGAGAGCCTGCATCCTTCCACGCGCGCCTCCGGGCATCTCGCCATCGCCGCCACCCTGGCGGGCACGCTCGATCAGCCACTGTTGGCGGGCTCGGTCGCGATCCACGATGCCAGTCTGGCGGAGGAGAACCTGCCCATTGCGTTCGATCATATCGAGGGGCAGCTCAGCCTGCGCGGCAACCGCGCGCAGATTGATCATCTCACCGCCGATACCGGCAGCGGCAGCGTGGCCATCACCGGTTTTGCCAACCGCCTGGCGGGGGTAACTAACTTTGATTTCGCCGCCACCGGCGTCAATTTGCGGTTGCGCTATCAGGGAATCAGCGCCACCGGCGATTTGCGGTTGCGACTCAATGGCAGCTCGCTCGAACACGCTGACAACCAGAACGCCACGCTCACGGGCGCGGCGCAATTGAATCGCATCGGCCTCGATCAGAACTTCGACCTCGCGCTCTTCATCGCCGGCATGCAAACGCCGCCCTCGCTGCCCGACTCCGGATCGATATTGAACCGGATTGGTTTGGACGTCCACCTCATCACCGGCCCACAGTTGCAGGTGGCGACCAATCTTGCGCGGCTGTCGATCCAGGCCGATTTGCGACTCCGCGGCACGCTCGCCAATCCGGCGGTGCTGGGCCGCGCCAGCGCCAGCGATGGCCGCCTGCTGTTTGGCGGCAACCAGTACCAAGTGACCAAGGCGCAGGTGCAGTTCGTGAATCCGTTTAAGATCGAACCGATTCTCGACATCGGCCTCACGACAACCGTACAGCAGTACGACGTGACACTGAACCTGGTGGGACCGGCCGACAAGCTGGCGATCAACTACCGGAGCGATCCGCCGCTATCGAGTTCCGACGTGGTGGCGCTGCTCGCGACCGGGCAGCCGACCCAGGCCGCGTCGACGCTGGCCGGCGGCGGTTCGAATTCGTTTTCCGGTTCCGAACAACTGCTAGGCCAGGCGCTCAACAATGTGGTGGCCGGGCGGCTGCAACGGCTGTTTGGCGTGACCCAGGTACAGATCAATCCCAACTCGGGTCCGCTCGGCACCACCGGCAGCGGGGGAACGGTCACCATTCAGCAACAAGTCGCGCGCAACCTAAAGCTGACCTACACGCAGAACCTGGCCAGCAGTTCGCAGGATATTATCCAGATCGACTGGACCATCAGCCGGTATCTCGGCATCACACTCGACCGCGATCAGTTCGGGCTCTACGGCCTTAAGTTCACCTTCCGCCACCGCGCCCGTTAAAGCCGCTTCGCTATACTTATTTCAGTCGCCTATGGCGTATCGCGATACCCCCACGTATACCTTCAGCGTGCCAGGTTTCACCCGCGCGGTGAAGGTCCTGATCATCGCCACAACGGCGGTGTTCGTGCTGCAGTACGTTGATAGCTCGCTGAACATCCGGCTCACCCAGATGTTTGCGCTCGTGCCCGGCCTTGTCGCGCGCGGTGAAATCTGGCGCCTCGCCTCCTACCTGTTTTTGCACGAAAGCCTTAGCCACCTCTTCTGGAACATGTTTGCGCTCTGGATGTTCGGCGTGTGGGTCGAGGAGGGCATCGGCAGCACGCGCTTATATCAACTCTACTTTGTGGCGGGAGTTGGCGGCGGCGTGGTGGACGTGGCGGCGCACCTGTTGCTGCAACCGGGCAGCCTGAGCTACACCATCGGGGCGTCGGGGGCTATCTATGGCGTGCTCCTGGCGGTTGGAATGCTATTTCCCGATCGCCCGGTGTTTCTACTCTTGCCGCCGGTTACGATCAAGGCGAAGTGGCTGGTGCTTGGCTATGGGGCGCTGGAATTTCTTTTCACGCTGCATGACGGCGGCGCCGACGGAGTGGCGCATTTTGCCCATCTGGGCGGCATGTTCTTTGCTTTCCTTTATTTGAAATCGAGCGGGCACGGTCCCCGCATGGGCGATACCCTAAGCCGCTGGCGCCGCCGGCGCATGCAGAAAAAATTCGACGTCTACATGAATACCCGAGACCGGCATCCGCCGCCGGGCGGCTGGCGGCATTGATAAACGCGGTTAATCGGTCTTGAGCAGCGAAAGGCGCTCGATCGAAAGGGCCTTGCCTTCGGCGCCGGTTTCAATGATGGTTCCGCACAGTCGTACGTCGCCCGACGCCGGCTCCAGTCGCGCCGGGAAGCCCTGGGTCATGCGCTGCAGCACTTCCTCAATGCGGCTGCCGATTACGCCGGCATAGGCGCCGGTCATGCCCACGTCGGTTTGGTACGCGGTACCCTGCGGCAGGATGCGCTCATCGGCGGTGGGCACGTGGGTGTGAGTGCCGAGCACCGCGCTTACCCGTCCATCCAGATACCAGCCCAACGCCTGTTTTTCACTGCTGGCTTCGGCGTGGAAATCAACCACCACGGTACGGCACTCAGGCGGCAACCCCGCCAGAAGAGTGTCGGCGAGGTGGAAAGGGCACTCCAGCGGAGTCATGAACACGCGTCCTTGCAGATTCAGCACCGCGAACCGTTCACCGGCACGGGTCCACCCGCTATATAGGCCCTTTCCGGGAAGCGCAGCGCCGTAATTGGCGGGACGCAGCAACTTGTGCGACGGATGCAGCGCATCAGCGGCGCCGTGCTGCCAGTACGGCAGAATATCGCGCTTATCCCAAATGTGATTACCGCTGGTGATGAGGTCGACTCCGTAGCCCAATATCTCCTCCACCAAGGGAGGCGTGATGCCGAAGCCGGCGG
This sequence comes from Terriglobales bacterium, assembly GCA_035606395.1. Lineage (GTDB taxonomy): Bacteria > Acidobacteriota > Terriglobia > Terriglobales > SCQP01 > SCQP01. Next base: position 69,386 of record DATNFK010000062.1, read on the forward strand.
CCGCATTTTCGCCATTGGCGAGGACCAGGTCAATCGCGCGAGTGGCCACGATATCGGCCAAATGATCGCGTACCACGCGGCGGCCGGGCTGTCCGTAGATATCGCCGATGAACAGAATGCGCACCGGGCTAGCCCGCCTTGCCCAGCCGCGAGCTTGCCAGAACTTGATCGAGCTTTCGGCTGAGCGATCGGGCGCGCGCGTTTGCGCTTTGGTCGCGGTTTTCGATCTCTTCGATCTGTGCCCGCAAGCGCTCATTCTCATCGGCCAGGTGGATCGCCGCCAGTACCGCTACCCGCACCGAGTCCACCACCCGCGTCTCACGCGCCACTTGGCGCATGGTGGCGTCGACCCGCTCGGCCAGCTTGCGCACGTAGTCGGCATCGCCATCGCCGCCCAAGCTGTAATGCTGATCGTAAATCTCAACCTTGGTGCTGGGTTTGGCTGGCATGGAGAGGAGCCCCGGGGAGGACCGGATCAGGCCTCCGGCGCGTCGAGCTTCTGCACGGTGCGCAGCAGCCGGCTCACGCGCTGCTTCACTTCGTTGCGTTGCTTGCGCAAGGTGACCAGTTCGCGCTCGGTGTGCTGCTGGGCTTGTTTCAGCTTCTCCAGCGCGCTCTGCATCGGTCCGAGCGCGGCGACAGCCTGGTCGCGTTCAGCGCGGGCTTGCGCCAACGCGGCTACCACCTGACTAATTTTAGCTTCCAGTTCGAGAAATTCATCGGCGCCGTCTTCGTTCATAGCGTCGGCGCGGTCGTCAATAAGGGGTTCAGCGGACAGGGTTTCCGTAGGCATGGAGTATCCCGGAGTATAGCAGGACTATTAGCCTATGGCACCGTCGTGCGGAAGCGCAAGGGCAGTTCGGTTGCCTGCCGAATTCCCACCCGCGGCGAGGCAAGAACATGCGTTGGGCGGAAGCCGTCGTCGGCTAGAAAAAGCGCGCCTGGCCGGGTCATATCGTGGCCGCGCAGGCGGGCATCGATGCCCAGAGCGCGGGTGAGCAAGCCGGGGCCGCGGAGGAGTCCTTCACCGGGCGCCAGCCAGCGCGCGGCGCGCAAAAGGACGCCGCCGGCGCGGCCCTTGGGCAGAGTCGAAACATTCACGCACCAGTGCATTCCGTAGATGAAATAAATATAGGCATGGCCGGGCGGTCCGAACAGCACCGCGTTGCGCGGCGTCATTCCTCGGGCGGCGTGGGCTGCGGCATCGCCCTCGCCGAGATAGGCTTCACATTCCGCTATCCGCACCCGCATTTCGCGCGCCGCAACCATGCCCTCGGAGTCGTCGCCGGCGATGCGGCGGACAAGCAGCTTGCCCAACAGCTCGGGCGCAACAACATCGGGAGGGCGGTTGAAAAAAGAACGTGGAAGCGGCTTATAGCTGCAGCGCATTCAGGTACTGCCGGAAGGCGGCGCCGAGATCCTCGCGCTTGAGCGCCAGCTCGACCGTGGCCTTGAGGAAGCCGAGCTTGTCGCCGGTGTCATGGCGGCGGCCTTGAAATTGGTAGGCGTAAAACGGTTCTTCCTTGGCCAGGGCGCGCATGGCGTCGGTGAGCTGAATCTCGCCGCCGGCGCCGCGGCCAATTTTCTTGAGGTGCTTAAATATTCCCGGGCTCAGGATGTAGCGCCCGACCACAGCCAAGTCGGAGGGTGCGTTTTCAAGGCGTGGTTTTTCAACCACGTCGTTGATGCGGCAGGCGCGCCCGACGAAACGGTGCTCAGCGAACTCCGGGGCCTTGCCGCCACTCTCGGCGAGCGCCACCACGCCGTAGCTGGAAATCGCCTCGCCTGGAATTTGTTCCACCGCCACCACGCTGGCGCCGGTGGCTTCGTAAACGTCAAGCATCTGGCGCATGACCGGAACCGAGGCGTCGATGACGTCGTCGGCGAGCAGCACCGCAAACGCTTCCTCCCCCACCAGATGCTCGGCGGTGAGCACGGCATGACCTAACCCGAGCGCCTCTTTTTGGCGGACGTAGGCGACATGGATCATGTCGCTGACCTCGCGCACCACGGCCAGCAGATCGCTCTTGCCTTTCTCGTCAAGCATGCGCTCCAGCTCGAAACTCACATCGAAATGGTCTTCGATCGAGTTCTTGCCGCGGCCGGTGACGATGATGATGTTGTCGATGCCCGAATCGAGCGCCTCCTCGACGCCGTACTGGATGATTGGCTTGTCGACCAGGGGCAACATTTCCTTGGGCTGGGCCTTGGTGGCGGGCAGAAAGCGTGTGCCCAGACCGGCTGCCGGAAAAACCGCTTTACGCACAGGGCGAGGTGGGTGCGAGCTCATAGGAGTTTGACTGTCGGATGGGTTTGGTGGGTGCCACTAAAATTCTAGCAAGAAATCCAGCCCCCACGGACGCGCGGCAACGCCATAATCGATTGTGCGCCGACTCACCGAACTCGCCGCCGCCTGCGGCTGCGCCGCCAAACTCAGCCCCGCGCTCTTGGATGCGGTGCTGCCGCTGCTGCGACGTACACCCGATCCAAATTTGCTGGTGGGCTTCGAAGGGGCCGAGGACGCCGCGATTTACCGACTTCCGCCCGACCTGGCCCCCCATCTGGCACTCGTGCAAACGGTTGATTTCTTCACCCCGATTGTGGACGACCCCGAAGTTTTCGGCGCCATTGCCGCCGCGAATGCGCTCAGCGACGTCTATGCCATGGGCGGGCGGCCGCTAACTGCGCTGTCGATTCTGGCCTTTCCGCCGCGGGAATCGCCCGAACTGCTCCGCCGCATCCTGCAGGGCGGGTTGGACAAATTGACCGAAGCCGGCTGCACACTCGGGGGCGGACATAGTGTGCGCGACGAGGAATTAAAGTTCGGCTACAGCATCACCGGGCTCATTGATCCCGACCGGGTGCTGCGCAACGCCGGCGCCGAGCCGGGCGATCAATTGTTTCTCACCAAGCCGCTGGGCACCGGCGTGATCACCACTGCGCTCAAGCGCGGTCTTTTGCCTGCAGCCGACGGGGGGCCGGGCGCTTTGGCCGGGGCCGTCGCTTCGATGCAACGCCTGAACCGGGACGCGGCCGAAGCGGCGCTGGCCCATGGCGCCCACGCCGCCACCGACGTCACCGGGTTCGGCCTGCTCGGCCACGCGCGCGAAATGGCGCTGGCCAGCGGCGTGAGGCTAAGAATCGTCGCGTCCGCCGTGCCTCTGCTCGAGGGCGCGCGCGATTACGCCGCGAGCTGTCAATCGCAGGGCTTGGCCAACAACCGCGACTTCGCCGGCCCGGCCGTGGTCTTTGCGTCCGGGGTCGACGAAACCCTGCGCGCCTTGCTATTCGACCCGCAGACGAGCGGCGGATTGCTAGTCGCGCTGCCGCCGGATCGGGCCCCGGGATTCCCCGGCGTCTGGATCGGCGAAGCGCTCCACGCCATCGCTGGCAGCGCGGCCTGCATTGAAATTGGCAACTAAGCTAAACTCGGCAACGTGGCACTTCGCTTGGCCAGTGTTGAGAGTCTGCGCGCTCCCCTGCAACTCGCCGGGACGACGGCGCAGGTCATTATCCCCGCCGAAACCCGGGAAGCGCGGCTGAGCGAACGCTGGCAAAGAATATGGCGCGAGCGCCGCGGCGCACCCGGCGGCATGGGACAGGAGGCGGCCGCCGCACTCGCGCAGCCCGCCTGGCGCGCCTTGCTGGCCGCGCTCGACCGCCAGGCTGACGCCGTGCTGCTGGACGAAACCGCGACCGATACCGCGGCGGTTTGGGCAGTGCTCGAACCCGCGCCTGGCCGCCGCGTCTGCGCCGATGTCTGGTACGGCGAGATCGCCGGCCAGGGCTTCGGATGGTTTGACTGGGGCGCGGCCAATTCGCTCTCGCTCGCCGCCGACCAATTCATCGCCGCCGCGGAATCGATGGCGGGCCTGCCGGTGTGGGTCGAGCTGATCGGTGGTCGTGCGCGCCCGCCTGGTTCCAGCGCGGCGTTCCAGGACACTGTGCGCCAGCGCGGCAGCCTGGCGCGGGTCGAGTTGTACAGCCCCCTCTACTATGCGGATGGCCGCCTGCAGCCGCTAGCCTGGATGGCCAAGCTCCGCTCGCAGCTTCAGATGGCGACCCTGCCGGTTCTGTGCGCGCCGCAATTGGCTCGGACCGAGTTTGCCGCCGCGGTCACCACCGCCGGGGGCGCCTGGGCGGGTCCGTTCCGTGCCGGCGCGGAATTACCCGCGGCACAAATGCCGGCCGGCGCCAACCCGTCGCGGGTCGCGCTCACGCTGCGGCGGTTGGCTGGCTAGAATTGGACTCATCATTGGTGCGAGCATTTGCGCGAACGGATCGTTGCGGCTTTTTCTCCCCCAAAAACCGCGTGCGGCACACCCAGCGGGCCGGCTGCGGCATTATGAAACCACTTCTAGACTTCCAACGCGCCGCGGAAAACGGTGACGGCGCGCCCGGCCATCCGCACGCGATCGCCAGCCAGTTCCAAGCGCAGTTCACCGCCGCGCGCCGATGCCTGCCAGGCGCGCAGTTGCCGGCGCCCGAGACGCGCCGCCCAGTAAGGCGTGAGTTGGGTATGCGCGGAGCCAGTCACCGGATCTTCGTTAACGCCGCCAGCCGGGGCAAAAAAGCGGGAAACAAAATCGTAGGGGACTTCGCCTTGGGCAGTGATGCTCAAACTGCGCAGCGGCAGACGCGCCAGAGCGGCGAAATCGGGCGCCACCGAACGCACTTCGCGCTCCGATGTCAGTTCCAGCAAGTAGTTGAGCCCCACCGCGCCGGCGCCGGTGGCGCAATGCAGAACCGCGACCGGGGCGCCCAAACAGGCAAGTAAGCCCGCCGGCACGGGCGCCGCTGTGCTGGCGCGGGCCGGAAAGTCCAACTCGATCCACTCTCCCCTGCGCGCCGCGGTCAAGCGTCCGGAGCGGGTGTGGAAGATGGCGGTCTCGCCGGCCCCCAGTTTTCCCCATTGTTCGAGGGCGTGAGCGCTGGCCAGCGTCGCATGTCCGCATAAATCGACCTCGACCGTGGGCGTGAACCATCGCAAACCAAAGCCGCCTTCCCCAGGTTCGAGAAACGCGGTCTCGGAGAGATTCATTTCCGCCGCTACCGATTTCATCCACTTCGCCGGGCGGGGCTCGTCGAGCCAGCACACCGCCGCCGGATTGCCGGTGAAGGCGGCGGCCGCGAAGGCATCGACCTGCAGCAGGGGAATCAATTCCCCTATAGTATCGCTGGACTACTAACATTCAGTACGTTCATTATTGTCAGCACGACGCTTCCCAATCTGCATTATGCTGGCGGACCCAACCGCTTTTTCGAACCAGTGATGCGCGTACGGTTCGGCATTAAATGCCTCGACTTCGACATATCCAGCGCGTTTATATAGATGGATCGCCTGATCCAAGGCTGTGTTGGTCTTCAGACGAAGGACCCTGATGCCTGCTTTGCAAGCGTGCCGTTCCAGCTCAGCTAGCAGCCGTGGGCCAACTCCGAGCCCACGTGCGACTCCGCAATCCACATTTTTTAGCTCAGACGTTTCCTTGCGCGGCGGCCTTGGGGAGGATGAAATAAATCTCCTCATGCAAGTCGTGCTTCGGGAAGCCGCAGCGGGTCAACATGCCCTTGGCGTTTTCGATCATCTGTGGATGCCCGCATAGATAGGCCGCGGTCTGGCCGGCGCAAAATCCAGCCGCGTCGGCATACTTGCGGATTAAGTCCTCGGCCCGTCCGCGTTCGCCGGTCCAGTCGGCGTCTTCCCAATGCCGCGAAACGCTGAGAACCAACTGCACGCCCGGCAATCGCGCCGCCAATTGGCGCAATTCGTCGGCGTAGCCGAACTCCCACGACCGGCTGCCGGCATGAATCAACACCATGCGGGTCGCCGGCGGAGCCCAGGCGCCATCGCGTGCCCAGCTTCGCAGCATGCTTACGAATGGCGCCACGCCGGTGACGGTCGAAACCAGTAGATGCTGCGCGTGCCCGCGCTTGCGGTCGAGCACGAATAATCCCTTCGCCGATTTGCGCACGTAGACCGTGTCGCCGGGGCGCAATTGATACAGGCGCGGTGTGACTTCACCATGGGGCACCAGCTCGAAAAAAAATTCCAGCTCCGCTTCCGCCGGGCTGGAGACGATCGAATAAGGCCGCTCGTGCACGCCGCTCGCATCCTCAAGCGCCAATGTGGCGTACTGCCCGGGCTGAAAAACGAAGGGCGACGGGAGTCGCATGCGCATGGTCCACAGATCCGCACTCAGGTCCTGGCGCGCGGTTATTTCGGCAGCAAGGTATTTGGAGGTGTCCATCGGCAACCTTTCTTGGAATTGTACGCCCTTCACCCGGCGTACTCCCATCCGGCTAGTCTACCTAGGGTTGTGGTCGCGTTCGGGCCGTGTCGGGGCTGCCAGACGGTCTCGAAAGTGACACCAGCGTAAGTCCGCCGCCAGTTGCTCCGCAATCTTCCCCTCGATTCTGCTTGCGCTTGTCAGGCAGCAGTGGTACAAGAGTATGCGAAAGTAAGCCGCAGTGTTTTCTAACTGATTGTCACAAGGAGACTTCAATGAATATTCGCCGTTCCTTTTTGGCGACGGGACTGGTCGCTTCCATAGCGTGCCTGCCCCTGCTCGGGACCAGTGGAGTGATTCTGAGTCGGAAAGCTGGCACGGTGGCCGTCAACGGCATGCCTGTCACCGCCGGTTCGGCCATTCTCGCTGGTGATCTGGTTTCGACCAGTAGCGCTGGGAGCGCCGGCATGGTGTTTCCCGGGGGTTCCGTAATCGCCGCAGCCAACACTCATTTCCGCATGGTGAGCGTGAACAACGCCAACCAGATCCGGCTGAACAGTGGCTTGGTTAAAGTTGCCGGACTTCTGCCGGTGGCGGTGAAGAGCCGCACCATTGTTCCTGCGACGGCCGGCACCAACTTCACCGTATACGACAACGCTGACAAGGTCGTCGTCGAAGCGACGGCGGGCAGCGTGGCCGTGAAGAGCGGCAGCGGCAGCTACACGGTTCACGCCGGCGAAGCGGTATCGTTCAGCGATCCGCAAGCCGCTCCGTCGACGGCCGCCAGCAGCGGCGGCGGAATCGGCGTGGCCACCATTGCGGTCGTGGCCACGGTCGCAGTTATTGCCGCGGTCGCGATCCACGATGTTTCCACCAACCCCAACGCCAACATTCCCACCATTTCCACGAGCCCTTCGCAGCTGTAGGCCAAGGGCCTTGTCTCGTCACGGCTGGACCTGCATGAGAAGCAGCACGCAACCAATCGCCTCATGCAGGGCAGCCTGTCGAGGCTAGCTCGCGTTTTCCATTCTTTGCGCCTGGCCCCTACCCCTGATAATAGTGGCGCCTCAAATTCCCACCACAAGGAGTAGTGGTCGAAACTCAAGAGTGACCCTAGTGTTAATTATTAGGTGACAAAGAGCACGAATCTGCTTGCTCTTGGCCCGCAGCAATGGTACAAGTGTAGGCGGTAGTGCTGTTGCTTCTGCCCGAAACGTAAGGAGGTTATTGATGAAAATTCGCCGTTCTATTTTGGCGATGGGTCTGGTCGCATCTATGGCGTGCCTGCCCTTGCTCGGTACCAGCGGAGCGATTCTGAGTCCGATGGCTGGCACGGTAGCCGTAAATGGCTTGCCTGTCACCGCCGGTTCGGCCATCGTCGCTGGTGATCTGGTTTCGACCAGTAACGCTGGGAGCGCCCGCATGGTGCTTCCCGGTGGTTCCGTGATCGCCGCGTCCAATACTAATTTCCGGATGGTGAGCGTGAACAACGCCAACCAAATCCGCCTGAACAGTGGCTTGGTCAAGGTTACGGGACTTCTGCCCGTGGCCGTGAGCACCCGGACCATCGTTCCCGCCACTGCCAGCACCAGCTACAGCGTCTACGACCTCTCGGGGAAGGTATACGTTGAGGCGACCGCCGGCAGCGTGGCCGTGAAGGCTGCCAACAGCACCTTTACGGTTCACACCGGCGAAGCGGTGTCGTTCAGCGACCCGCAAGCTCCGGCCGCTGCCAGCGCCTCCACGGGCGCCAGCACTTTGGCGGTTCCGGTTGCGATCGGCATTGCCGCCGCCGCCGCGGTGGTGACCGGCATCGTGGTCCACGAGGCCACGAAGTGCAGCAATTGCGTTTCGAGCCCTTCGCAGCTGTAAGCGAAGACGTTTGAGAATGCGAAGGCCGTCCCTCCGGGGACGGCCTTTTTTTTGCGGTGCGGTGCGGCGTAGAGCCTTGCTGACCTTCCCTCCCCACGCGAAGCGTGAAGTAGGGAATCTCGCGTCCATTGCGGCTAAATTCGCTCCTGGCCGCGCGCCGCTCTCAGCACTTCGCCACCCAGCAACTCGATTGATTGGCCCCGCGCGGCTGTCGCCGCGCGACCCGCTTAGACGCGGCGCCGGAATGGGGACCCCTGTGCCCCAATCCGGCGTCGCGCCACGCGGGAACCGCGCCGCATTTCTTGCCGGAGCGGGCCGCCCTTCGGAATTTCGCAGCCTTCCGCGCCTACTTTGCCCCGCGGTCCAAACGTCGCGGCTCCCGCGTATCGATTCGCGTGGGACGCTCAGAGGCTAGCTGTGGACGGCAAGGAACCTAGCCGCGGGGTTTGCGGCGACGCGGCGGAGGGCCATCGCCCTTGGGTTTGCGGGGGCCACGCTTTTTGCGTCCGGTATCAGCGACAGCGGCCGCGAGGCTGAGTTCGTTTTCCTCCGAACGTTCGCCGTGGATGCCGCCGTAGAAGCCCAGCACCGCAATCTGGGAATCTTCGGGCTCGGCCGCGTTCTCGGTAACCGGTGGCGGCGTCGGTTCGGGCGGCACATAGAAGGGCTGGCGGTCTTCGTCGTCCGTCGACACAGTCTCGCGCGGCAGCGACTCACGCAGCGGCGGCCGGTCTTCGCGCGGCCGGTCGTCGATGGCGCCGCCCGGCCCGCTTCCGGAGGGCGGAATAAACACGCGCAGCGCACCGCGGCGATCGCGCTGCAGGCGCAGCCAATTCTGCGATTGGCCGGCGCGCAACAGATCCACGATTGAGGCAAAGCCATGCTGCTGTTCGTCGAACGTCGGCGATTCGGCGCGCAACAATTGTTTGACGTTGCGCAAATAGAGCGGGCGCGGATTGGTGCCGCGCAGCGGAGCCAGGATGCGCTGCAACAGCTCCATGGCCTCCTCGGGGGGGCGGGTGGCCACCGGAGGCGGCGGCGGCACCCAGCCCGACGGCGAAGCCGGGGGCGCGCCGGTATACGAGCCGGAGCCGGAATCGCCGTCGCCCTCGTTGGCCTCGCTGGAGGATTGCGACTCGCCATCGGAATCGCTCCCACTCCCCCGGTCGCCGTTTTCAGACCCGGCAGTGGGGGCATAGACAGCCGCCGCGCCGGCGCCATTCATCGCCTCGCCCGCCGGAGCCGCGTCGCCGCCGGTGGCGGGCTCACGCTCCAAAGGCTCGATGACATAGCTGTTTCCTTGCTGGCGCAGGGTAATGAGCTGGGCGTCGGCCAGCTTCTGAGCGAAGCTGCGGAACGAGCTGGCGCCAAAATCGCGCTCATTGAAGGTCGAGTCAAGCTGAATCAGGGTGCTCTTGAGCAGCCCCAGTTGGGCCTGCACCTCGCGGTCGGCGAGCACCTTGAGCCCGCGGTAGACCAACGGTACGGCGCGGGTGAGCGGGAAGATATCGCGGCGGCGCACGCTCTCGTCGCGGCGGCGCTCGGCGGGCGAGGAGATGGCCTCCACCAGGTTCTCGTAAGCAATGAATTCGCGGCAATTGCGCTGCAACACGCTTGAGGTGAAGCTGCGTCCGCCGACCACGAACACGGCCTTGTTGTATTGCTTCAGCTTCTCCACCAGGGCGATGAAGTCGCTGTCGCCGCCCACCACAACGAAGGCATTGATGTGGGGATGGTTAATGGCCATCTCCAGCGCATCAAGCGCGAGGTTGATGTCGGCGCCATTCTTGTCGCCGCGCGGAGTCAGGTCGCGCTGTACCATCAGCACCGCGTTCTGGGTGAGGGTGCGGGTCAGTTCCCCGGCACGCTTCCAGTTCCCGTAGGCAATTTTGGTGACGACTTCGCCGCGCTCCTTCAGCGCCTCCAGGATAAGAGCCAGGTCAAAGTCCCGGCCCAGGGTGCTGCGCACGCCGATCTGGATGTTGTCAAAGTCAATAAATACGGCAATTTTCAGTTTTTCTTCGTTCACAGGATTGGGGGCCTGCCACCGCTCAGTTTGCAGCTCGTCTCGGTTTTCAAACTCGTGTCCGAATCTCAAACTCGGCCAGGCATTTTCGAATCGCGCATGGCAAAAACGGACTTGCGGCACATGCGTCAACATAATCATACCACAAGGGGGGAGGTTCGCAGCGGGCTGGGGGTGGGCTAGAATGGGGCCTATGGTTGCGAACCCTACGTCCCGCGCCTCCTTAGTTTCCCTGGCCATGGACTTGGACCGGGTCGAGGCCCTCTCCGCCGACCTGGAGCGCATCGCCGAGGATCGCGAGGCCGCCGCTCTCATGCGCGACCTGGTGGGTGTGTTCAAGGCCCGTGTGCCGCATTACCACTGGGTAGGTATTTATCTGATCGAAGGCCAGGAACTCTGGCTGGGGCCTTTTGCCGGCAAACCGTCGCCCCATGCTCGCATTCCCATAGGCCAGGGCATCTGCGGCGCGGCCGCCCGCGCCGGCGAGTCCATCATTGTCGACGACGTCAATCAGGATGCCCGCTACCTTGCCTGTTCGCTAGAGACCCGCTCCGAAATCGTGGTCCCAATACTCGACGGCCGCCGCGTGCTGGGCGAGATTGACATCGATAGCGACCAGCCCAACGCCTTCAACGAACACGACCGGGCGCTGCTCGAACGGGCGGCGTCGCTGATCGCCGGCGCCATCCACCGGGCTTCGCCCAAGCCGCGGTGGGAAACGCCAGAGTTGGTGCGCAGTTAGCCGGGTAGCCGAAACCGAAACCGCGATGGGAGCCGCAGCGCCGGCCGAGGCGCCTATCGCCGCCTACAGCCGCCGGCTGGCCCTAGCCCAAGCAGCGGCCGGCCGCGCCCGCCAAGGCGAAATTCGGCTTGCCTGGGCAAAAATTGTCGCCGTATTCGCGTTTCTGGGCCTGGCTTGGGCCAGCATCATCGGCCTCGCGTTCGCCGCCCTCTGGCTCCTGCTGCCGTTGGCCGTTCTGGTCTACCTTTTCGTGGCCCATGGCGGGGCCATCCTCGAACGCGAGCGGTCCGAGCGCAAGGTGCGGTTCTACCAGCGCGGCCTTGCCCGCCTGCGGGCGGAGCCGACGGCCGCACCCGCCGGCGAACGCTTCCGCGATCCGCAGCACGTTTACGCCGACGATTTGGATTTATTCGGACCCGGGTCGCTGTTTCAACTGCTATCAACCGCCCGCACGCCCATGGGCGAAGAGCGGCTCGCCGCCTGGCTGCGCGCTCCCGCCAGTGTGGCCACGCTGCGCGACCGCCAGCGCCAGGTCGCGGAACTAAGGCCGCAACTCGACCTGCGTGAGCGAGCGGGGCTGCTGGGCGACGAGCTGAAGCAGCGTCTCGATCCGCGCCGTTTGGCCACGTGGGCGCAAGCGCCGCCACGGTTCATCGGCACGGTTCCGCGCCTGCTCGATGCACTCGTCGCCGCGGCCACCGTCGCGGCCGCGATCTATAGCCTCGCCGGCGGCGGACTGTCATGGTTGATTGCCCTCATCGCGCTGCAGTTAATACTGGTGCTGCCGCGGGACGCGGCCATTAGCGCTTCCGCCGGTGACCGCGGCGCCAATTCCGAAGGTCTGCGCACCTTCGCCAGCGTACTCGCCTTGGCCGGCGATCAGGAAGGCGCCGGCGCCCTGCTGCGGCTGGCGCAGCTAGCCGACTGGAGTTCCGCCTCCGGCTCGACGCTCGGCCGCGTGCTCGATGTCACTGTGCTCTACAGCCTCCAGGTAGCCTTCTTCGTTGACGCCTGGCGCGCCCGCTACGGCGCCAGCATCGGAGCCTGGATCGAAAGCGTGGGCGAATTTGAGGCCCTGCTCTCGCTATCCAGCCACGCCTACGAGCATCCGCTCGATCCTTTCCCCGAATTGGTGGACGCTCCGGCGCCTTTGTTTGAAGCGTCCGAACTTGGCCATCCCCTCATCCCGGAAGAAAATTGCGTGCGCAACGACGTGGCGCTGAACCAGCAAACCCGGGTGTGGCTGGTCAGCGGTTCCAATATGTCGGGCAAGAGCACGCTGCTACGCACCATCGGTGTCAACACGGTGCTCGCCCTGGCCGGCGCACCGGTGCGGGCGCGAAGTTTGCGCCTCACGCCGCTGGCGCTGGGAACGCGCTTGCGCACCTCCGACTCCTTGCAGCAGGGCCGCTCCGGCTACTACGCCGAAATTCTCCGCCTGCGCCAGGTGTTCGAATTGACCCGCGGCTTTCTCCCGGTGCTGTTCATGTTTGACGAGCTGATGGAAGGCACCAACAGCCACGACCGCGTTATTGGCTCGAAAGGCCTCCTGCGCTCACTCCTCGCACGGCCGTCGATCGGACTGGTCACCACGCACGACCTGGCGCTCGCCGCCCTCGCCCCTGAATTGGGTCCCGAGGTGCGCAATGTACATTTCGAGGATCAGATCGAGGGCAACGACATCCGCTTCGATCACCGGCTGCGCGACGGCGTCGTGACCAAGAGCAATGCCCTGGCGCTGATGCGGATCATTGGCTTGGAAGTCTAAACGGTCATTACTGTCCGTAAAACTCGCTGTGTTTGCGGCTGTAGAGAATGTAAATTACGAGGCCAATCACGAGCCAGATAAAGAAAAAGACCCAGGTCAGGATCTCCAGCCCCATCATCAGCAAGAGGCAGGTGAGCACGCTGAGCACCGGTATGGCCATGCCGCCAGGCGCCCTGAAACCGCGCGGGCGCAATGGTTGTTTCACGCGCAAAATCACCACCCCAGCCGCCACCAGCGTGAAGGCAAACAGGGTACCGATGTTGGAGAGATTCGCCAGGCTGGCGATGTCGAACAAACCGGCTGGAATACCAACCAAAAGGCCCGCAATCCAGGTGGCCACGTCAGGCGTGCGAAAACGCGCGTGCACGTGGCTAAACATACGCGGCAGCAAGCCATCGCGCGACATTGAAAACCACACCCGCGCCTGCCCGAGTTGAAACACAAGCAGCGACGAAATCATACCGATCATGGCGCCGAAGAGCACGATCAGCCGCGACCAGTGCAACAGTCGCGAACCGGTCATGTCAGTGACCCGCTTGAGGCCGTTCACCACCGGCGCCGCGTCGCCCATCACCGACTTCCAGGGCACCATGCCGGTCAACACCACCGCCACCGCGATATAGAGGATGGTGCAGATCACCAGCGTGGCGATGATGGCAAACGGTATATCGCGCTGTGGATTTTTCGCCTCCTCGGCCGCGGTCGAAACCGAGTCGAAGCCGATGTATGTGAAGAACATGATCGATCCGCCGGTCAGCACCCCCGCCCAGCCATTGGGAATATAGGGGTTCCAGTTGGCGGTGTGAATGAACGAACTGCCGGCGGCGACAAAAACGATAATGGCGCCGATCTTCAGCAGCACCATGGTGTTGTTGGCTTCCGCCGACTCGCGAATGCCGCGCACCAGGACGACCGTCAATATCATCACGATCAGGAACGCCGGCCAGTCGAAGCCAAAATGCCAACCCGGCTGGTACAGCGTTTTGCCGGCGAAGTCCTGCAAGCCCGTGGGGAGATAAGCGGGCGAGATCCATCGCAGCGCCGGATGCCAGCCGAACCAATCGAACAGGTTCACCATATGCTGGGCGAAGCCGACACTCACCGCCATATTGCTGACGGCGTACTCGAGTATTAAATCCCAGCCAATGATCCAGGCGATCAACTCGCCCATCGTGACGTAGGTATAGGTGTAGGCGCTGCCGGCGATCGGAATCATCGACGCCAACTCGGCATAGCAGAGTCCGGTAAAGGCGCAAGCGATCGCAACCAAAATCAGCGAGAGCGCCAGCGCCGGACCCGCACCGGGGCGCCCGGTCGTGGCTGCGTGATGGATCAAATAGTCCAGCAGCGGCGCATTCAGAATGGACGACGTGTCCAACTGTTCGCCCGCGATGGCCGTCCCAATGACGGTGAAGATGCCGGAGCCGATCACCGCGCCGATACCAAGCGCCGTGAGGCTCCACGGTCCCAGGGTTTTCTTCAACCGGTGGGCAGGCTCCTCCGAATCGGCAATCAACTTGTCAATGGATTTTTTGCGCCAGAGCTGGGACATGGGTTGTAGGCTTCGATCTTACGCCAACAGCGCCCCAAAACGCACCACGGCTGAGCCGGGCAGCTGCCCGCCTCAGCCGAGGCCAGCTGGCTTCAATTAAGGTTATTAGAGATACCGCTACGCGGCGCGCCGGCTCGAACCCGTGCCGGTATCCGTGCTGGGCATCGTCACTACATTGGCTATCTCACGCATATTGATCAGCGCGCAGATGACCACAACGATACCAGTCACGTCGTTGCTCCACCGCATACCCGCTCCGGCAAAGCCCAGCGCCCAAGGGGAAATGATCATCCAGATTCCCCAAATAAAATTCGCGATGCTGAACCCGCGCGCATACGGCGAGGACATGCGTCCGATCGAGCAGATGATCATCAGAATTCCAAAGATGATGCCGTTCCAGATCGCGCCGGCCCCGCCGCTAAAGGCAAATGGCGTGATGATGGCCCAAATGCCGCCAATGAGTATGAGCACAGCGGCTGATTTTTGCAGGCCGGTCATTTCAATTCGCACTGGCATATAAATACCTCCAGGGAGCGGCCCCAGGCTGCCGCCCTATATATCCTATTGAGAGCTTTTCCGGCGCGGAAGGGTTATCCAGAGCGGAGCTGGCGCCGGGTGGAATCGCGTGGTTGCTCTTATGCCAATACCGCCCCGCCATTGACACTCATGACCGAGCTGGTCATGAAGTTGGCCCAGGGCGAGCACAGGAAGAGGACGCAGCCGGCCAATTCCTCGGGCCGGCCCACGCGCCCCAGCGGAATTGCCTTGAAAACCCGCTCCGGATGGGTCCCGAACGCTGGACGCGACATATCGGTCTCCACCCAGCCCGGCGCCACGCAGTTGACCAAAATGCCATCTCCCGCCACCTCGGTGCCGAGGCCGCGCACCAACCCGATCACGCCCGCTTTCGACGCGCCGTAATGTACGTGCCATGCTTCGCCACGCTGGCCGGCGGTCGAGGCGATGGCGATGATGCGTCCGCGCGGCGTCGCATCGGGCCGGGGCTGCCGCTTCATTTGCGCCACCGCGGCTCGCGCCAGGGCGTACACGCTGTCGAGGTTGCTTGCCATGGTTTCGCGCCAGGCTTCGGGACTGAGGTTCTCGATGGCGATATCATCCGCATTCCAAATGCCGGCGTTGGCAACGGCGACGTCGAGGCGCCCGAAGCGCTCGCACGCGGCGGCGACCAGCCCATCGCCCGAGTTCACGTCGGCGGCGTCGCCGGCGACTGCCACGACCTCCGCCGTCCGCGGACAGGCTGCGATGACCGCCTGCGCGGCGGCGGTGTTGGAACGGTAGCTGAAGACGACCTTGGCGCCCGCATCGGCCAACAACCGAACCACGGCGGCGCCAATGCCACGCGAACCGCCGGTGACCACCGCAACTTGTCCATCGAGTGAAATGGAAACCATAATAGAGCCAGGACCAATCCTTCGCCGTGCTAGTGTAGCCCATGGGTTCCACCGGCATGATGTCGGCCTGGCGGATGCTCGGGCAGGACGCCTCCGTCACCAAGCAAAAAATCAAGAAAGGCACGACCCGGCGCACGCTCCAATTCGCGCGCCCCTACGCCGGCCTCCTCTGCCTCTTTCTCGTCGTCGTGGTCGCCGACGCGGGAGTTGGCATCGTCAATCCGCTGCTTTATCGCGCCATTATCAATAACGGGATCCTCAAGGGCAGCGTGGATGTCGTCGTGCGCTTGGCGCTGCTGATGGGTGGATTGGCGCTGGTCGATGGCGCGCTCGGGCTGACCCAGTCCTATCTCGCCTCCAGCGTCGGCGGACGCATCGTTCTCTCCCTCCGCACCCGGCTGTTCGATCACATGCAGCAAATGCCGGTCGCTTTCTTCGCACGGGCGCAGACCGGGGCGCTGGTCAACCGCCTTGACAACGACGTCAGCGGCGCTCGCACCGCGTTCACCGACATTCTTTCCAACGTAATCGGCAACCTGGTTTCGATCGCGCTCATTCTCGCGGCCATGTTCGCGCTCTCCTGGCGGATCACCGCCGCCGCCCTTGTGCTGCTGCCTCTCTTCATCCTGCCGGCGCGCAAATGGGGGCGCAAGCTGCAGGAAATCGCGCGCGAGAACTCCGACCTGCATGCCGCCATGAACAGCCTCATGATCGAGCGCTTCAACGTCGCCGGCGCCCAACTGGCCAAACTGTTCGGGCGCCGCGACGAGGATCGCAACGCCTTTGCCGCCAAGGCGGCGCGGGTCTCTGAAATTGGCGTCCGGCGCGCCGTATACGGACGGCTGTTTCTTACTTCCATGCTCCTCATGGCTTCGCTGGCGACGGCGTTCGCCTACGGCTGGGGCGGCGTGCTCGCGGTCGAGCATACTCTCGACGTTGGCACCGTGGTCGCGTTGGCGTCGTATTTGGTCCGCCTGTATGGCCCGCTGATGGGCCTCTCCAACATGCAAGTCAGCTACATGACCGCGCTGGTTTCATTCGAGCGCGTTTTCGAGTTATTGGACATGGAGCCCATGATCCGCGAATCGCCGGCCGCCGTCGGGCTCCCCACCGGCCCCGCGCGCATTGAATTCGATCACGTGTCATTCCGCTACCCAGCCGCTTCGGAAGTGTCACTCGCTTCGCTGGAAGCGATCGCGGTGAAACAAAAGGTCGAGGCGCCCCGCATCATCCTCGACGATGTCAGCTTTGCCGCCGAGCCCGGCAAGCTGGTGGCGCTGGTCGGACCCTCGGGCGCGGGCAAGACCACCGTAACCCAACTTGTTCCCCGTCTATACGATGTGCTGAGCGGGACGGTGCGCGTGAACGGCGTCGACGTCCGCCTCGCGAAGCTCGACGCTCTCCGCGACCGCATCGGCGTGGTCACCCAGGATGCGCATCTTTTTCACGACACCATTCGCGCCAATCTTCTTTATGCCAAGCCGGACGCCACGGAAGCGAAAATCTGGGAGGCGCTGGAGGCGGCCCAAATCCGTCCGCTGATTGCGTCTTTGAAAGAAGGGCTCGAAACCGTGGTCGGCGAGCGCGGTTACCGTTTCTCGGGTGGCGAAAAGCAGCGCATAGCCATCGCCCGGCTGTTGCTGAAGGCGCCCGAAATCGTCATCCTCGACGAGGCTACCGCCCATCTCGATTCCGCCTCCGAGGCGGCGTTGCAGCAGGCCTTCAAGACCGCTCTCGCCGGCCGCACGTCTCTGGTCATCGCCCACCGCCTTTCGACCATTCTCGATGCCGACCAGATTCTCGTGCTGGAGGCCGGCCGCGTTGTGCAACGCGGACGCCATGCCGAGTTGGTCGAGCAGGCCGGGCTCTACCGCGAGCTTTACCACAAGCAATTCGCCGAAACCCTGTCTGCGTTGTAATACCTGACGCGCGCGAACTGACTCCGTACCGTGGCGATGGCGGTAATTCAGCTTGCCCTGACCGGCAACTCCTGTCACAATGCGAGGTTTGGAGACCCTTATGACACCACGTGGCGTTGCTCTCAACACTTGCCTCCTCTTATTGGCCGCCGGATGCGCGCTGCCGGCCGCGGCCCAGGGTCGCGGCGGACGCGGTCCCGCCGCCGCGCCCTCGTTTGCCTACGAGACCGCCGAAACCGACCCGCCACCGGTGTCCACGCACCACTCCATTACCGTCAATGGTCATGAGCTCTCGTACACCGCCACGGTCGGCAAAATGCCGGTTCCCGACGACTCCGGCAAGACCGAAGGCCACATGTTTTATGTCGCCTACACACTCGACAACCCCGACAAGGCCCATCCGCGTCCGGTAACGTTCAGCTTCAACGGCGGCCCTGGCTCCGATTCGGTGTTCGTGCACATGGGCGGCTTCGGCCCGCGCCGGGTTGCGCTCAACGATGACGGCAGCCTGATGCCGCCGCCGTACAAAATCGTCGACAACGACGATACTTGGCTCGATGCCAGCGACCTCGTCTTCATTGACGCCATGGGCACCGGCTACAGCCGCGCCACCTCGCGCGAGACCCTGGCGGCGGCGGCGAGCGTCTCGGGCGACTTGCAAACCTTCAGCGAATTCATCCGCCTCTGGCTCTTCAATAACGACCGTTTGAATTCGCCCGTCATCCTCGCCGGCGAGAGCTATGGCACCTTCCGCTCGGCTGGTCTCGCGGGCACATTGCTGCAACACCACATTCCGGTCAGCGGCGTGGTGCTGCTCTCGAGCGTGCTGAATCTCTCCACCCTGTCGCCGTCGCTCAGTGACGACCGCCCCTATTGGCTGGCGCTGCCAACCCTAACCGGTATCGCCTGGTACCACAAGAAGCTGCCCGGCGACCTGCAATCCCAGCCGCTCGAAAAGGTGGTGCAGCAGGCCAAGGACTGGGCCGCCACCTCCTACGAGCATTACCTCGACGAAGGCGACGCGCTGCAAGGCGCGGAACGGCAGAAGGCGATCAGCGAAATGGCGCGCTTTACCGGCCTGCGCCCGGCGTTTCTCGATAACTGGAACCTGCGCGTCGGCACCTCGCAGTTCTCCAGCGAACTGCTGCGCAGCGAGAAGGAAACGGTAGGCCGTTATGACGGCGGTCAGATCGGCACCAGCCGCATCCCCGGCCAACTCAACACCGACTACGACGCCAGCGATATTATCTCGACGCCCTATCTCCACGAGTTCATCAACTACTTGCGCGACGAACTGAATTACAAGACCGATACCGAGTACGGCGACCGCGCCATGGGCGGCGCCGGCAACCCCGGCTGGAACTACCAGCTCGGGGGCGCCTGGAGCGGGACGGCCGACACCAGCCCGCTACTGGCGCGGGCCTTCCAGGAAAATCCTTCCATGAAGCTCATGCTGGTCGAGGGTTTCTTCGACCAGGCAACGCCCATGTTCGAAGCCGACTACTCCATGAAGCACTTGTTCATTCCGGTGTCCGAGCAGAAGAACATCACCATCGAGCATTACGAGGCTGGTCACATGATTTACATCCGCAAACAGCCGCGGGAAAAGCTGCATCGCGACTTCAGCAACTTTGTGCATACGCTGGCGGGGGAGCAGTAACCGCCGCTCGCTCGCCCGCCAGGGCGGCCGCGTACAACACCAGCAGCAGCCACAGGCAATCGGCGGTGAACAGGTGGATCACCTGCAAGCTCGCGGGCGTCAGGCGGATCAGGTCCAGCGCCCCGGTACACCACTGCACGCCCACCGCCGCCGCCACCGCATATCCCAGCCGCCGGCCCGCCGCGCTGCGTGGCGCCGTACCGTTGACGACCAGGTACAACAGATAGAGACCGACCAGCACGGCAACCACTGGGTGCAGCGTCCGCAGCCGCACCAAGCTCGGGGCGGCGGCGGAAAAATCACGGCTCATACCGGCCGCCAGCGAGGTTGACGGGTAAAGCGTATCCGCCAGAGCCGCCATGACTCCAAAGGCGGCCGTGACCACTACCCCCGCCAAACCGGTCAACAGCGACCACGACCAGCGCCCGCTGCGAAGTCCGCTGGCATAAGCGGCCGTTAGACCGACCGCGGCCAACAACAACAACGTGTTGGTGAGGTGCACCGCGTCGGCGGCCGCGCGGGCGGCCGAGGCGTTCGTACCAACCCATCCGAACAGCACCAGGGCGGCACCCAAAAGTGCCTCGGTCACCAAAAATACGAGCGCCAATCCCGCCGCCCGCCGCACTCGATCCCCTTTCGGATAGAGCCAGAACGCGCCCACCAAGAGTAAAAGTATGGCAATGCCGTCAACCCCGCTCGAAACCCGGTGGAAGAACTCAATCAGCATCTTGAGCTGCGGCGCATGCGGCAAAAATTGCCCGTCGCACAGCGGCCAACTGACGCCGCAGCCGCTTCCGGCCCCGGCCACGCGCACGTACGCGCCCCACAAAATGACGGCTTCCGTATATGCCAGCACGGCCCAGGCGTAGCCTGCATACCATCGCCGCCGGCCAAGTTGTGGTGGGGTATTCACCGGGACTATTATTATTGTAGCCAGCGCGACCGCTGCCACGTCCGATCACCATGAATACGCGATCTTCAACCACCGTTAATCGCCGGTCGTTTCTGATTGGTGCCGTGAGCTTGACCGCCGGCGCGGCCCTGGTGGCCGAGAGCGGGTACCTGGTGGGCTTGGCGGGCTTGGGCGGCACCACGATTAAAGGTCAGCCGGGAATGGTGACGTTGATTGAGTTCTCCGACGCCGGAAAACGGCTCGGCAAGGTCCGCGTGGCCAAGATAGTCAAGACCGACGCCGAATGGCGGAAACAGCTCTCACCGCTTTCCTTCGAGGTTACCCGCGAGCAGGCGACCGAGCGCGCTTTCACCGGCCCGCTCGACAACTTCTACAAGCCTGGCATCTATCGTTGCATTTGCTGCGACAACGCGCTGTATAGTTCCACTACCAAGTACGATCCGCATGAGGGCTGGCCCAGCTTCTGGGCGCCGCTGGCGGAGGAAAACATCAGCAGCCGCAATGATATGAGCCTGGGCATGGATCGAACCGAGGTCCGCTGCAAGCGTTGCGATGCCCACCTGGGGCATGTTTTTGACGATGGACCCGAGCCCACCGGACTGCGTTATTGCATGAATTCGGCGTCGCTGCGCTTCGTTCCCCGCCCGGCGTAACCGAATTGTCCGGCGCCACATCTAAACGCTTGTGCGGCGTATACTTGGCATAAGGAAGTTCCAACCATGAAGTCAGCCCTGCTACTTGCATTGGCCCTGGCAGTGGCGCTACCGCTGGGAGCGCAGAGCGCCAACGAAAAAGACATCAACGATATCGGCCACCGCGGCGTAGGCGATGGCATGAACTTCTACTCGCTGGAAAAAGAAATCGCCTTGGGCAAGAGCTTGGCGCAACAAGTGGAGGCGACCGCCCGCATCGAGAAAGACCCGGTCATCAATGAGTACGTCAACCGGCTGGCTCAGAACCTGGTCCGCAACTCCGACGCCAAGGTGCCGTTCACGGTCCGGGTGATCGATTCGCCCGACGTCAATGCGGCGGCGCTGCCGGGGGGCTATTTCTTTGTCAACACCGGCTTGATCCTCGCCGCCGATAACGAAGCCGAGCTGGCTGGCGGCATGGCTCACGAGATCGCGCATGTGGCGGCCCGGCACGGCACGCGCGAGGCGACCAAGGGTGAATTAATCAATTACGCCACCATTCCCTTGATCTTTGTCGGCGGAGGCATCGGCTTCGCCGCGCGCAGCCTTACCAGCGTTGCGATCCCCATGGGTTTTCTTAAGTTCTCGCGCAGCCAGGAGGCGGAAGCTGACTATCTTGGCGTGCAGTACATGTATGCCGCGGGATACGATCCGCAAGGGCTGACCGAAATGTTCGAGAAGTTGCTGTCGGAGGAGAAAAAGCAGCCCGGCGCCATTGCCAAGGCCTTTGAGACGCATCCGACCAATCCGTCGCGCATTGCGGCGACCGAAAAAGAGATCGCGACGATTCTACCGCCCAAGCCGGAGTACGTGGAAAACACCTCTGAATTCGACGCGGTGAAAGCCCGCCTGGCCATGCTCCAGCATCAGTCCATGACCGACGCCAAGCTCAATCCCGACGGCCGCCCCAGCCTGATCCGCCCCGATGGTTCGAAGGCCACACCGGACGCGCCCGCCAACGGCAAGCCCACGTTAAAGCGCCGTCCCGACGGCGGCGGCGGCAACTAGTCACCCCTTCGGAGCCGCCGCACCGAGCACCTGATCGACCGTTATAGTGCCAATGGGGTTGGCCTGCAAGATCTTGGCCGGCGCCTGCCAGGGAGACCAGACCGGCACGTCGGTTGAGGAATACAGCGCGACGATCGGCTTGGCCAGCGCGGCGGCGATATGAATGGGACCGCCATCGTTGCCGATGACCAGCGCGGCTTCCGCTTCGAGCGCGATCAACTCCTCGACCGAAGTTCCCCCGACCAGCGTCACCCCCGGAACCGGAATACCGGGCCCGGCGCTGCAGGCAACGCAGGCCAACCCACGTTCTCGCAGCAACCGTGCCGCCAACGCTTGAAACGATTCCATCGGCCAACGCATACCCGCCTCGCGCGCCTCTGTGTTGAGAAAAGCATATGCGCCGGCAATGCCGCGCTGCGCCAAGCGTTTGCGCACCGCCGCGCGCGCCTCGGCGCGGGGAAAAAGCCGGAGCGGGCCCAGCTCGTCACGCGGCATTCCCAACTCATGAAATAGCGAAGCTACATGCTCGACCGTGTGGAGTTTGGCGCGTCCGCTCGGCGGCGCTTCGGGCGGTGTGAATTGGTTATAGGCCCAGCGATGCCGCAGCCCGTCGAAGGTGACCCGCACAGGCGCGCCCGAGAGCCGCGCTAGCCACGCGGCGGTCGAACCACCATGCAAGCCGGCGACGGTCCCGGGCTTAAAGGCCCGGAGCTCGGCCAACGCGCGCAGCCGGCCTCCCGCGCCGTTTGGCACTTCTATGATTTGGTCCACCGCCGGGTTGGCGGCGAGCACCGGTCGAAAGCGCGGCTCGACAGCAACCGCAATTTGCACTTGCGGACGCCACCGCTTCAGGGCATCGAGCGTGGGCGTCATCAGCAGCGTGTCGCCCAGGCTACGCAACCGCAGGATCGCCAGCCTAGTCGTCAACCACGCGCTTCCTCGACCAGCATGACGGGAATATCGTCGCGGATCGGGTAAATCCGCCGGCACTGGTCGCAGCGCAGCCCGTCTCCGCCCGGCACCAAACGCACCGGGGCACGATCTACCGGACAAACCAGTATTTTGAGTAATTCGGGCGATATCGCCATACCGCAAGTCTAATCGAATTGGTCCCTAAGCGAACACCGTCGGGTCAAGATCGGCGAAGAAGCGGTCGTGCAGCAGCCGCATGGCGCGCGGCACGTCGTCATCGTCGAGCACCATGCCGATGTTGATTTCCGAAGCGCCCTGCGAAATCATGCGTATGTTGATATCGCCCAGGCAAGCGAACACCTGGCCGGCCAGCCCTGGGGTGTGGCGCAGGCTTTCGCCCACCAGGCACACAATCGCCCGCCTGCCTTCGTAGCGCACATCGGCAAACTCCCCCAAAGCGTCAGCGATTTCCGGTAGCGTGGAGGTCTCGCCGACAGTAAGCGAAACGCTCACCTCCGAGGTTGACACCATGTCCACCGGGCAGCGGTACTGGGCAAACACGTCCCAGATCGCCTTGAGGAATCCATGCGCCTGCAGCATGCGGGTCGAGACGACGTCGATGACGGCGACGTTGCGCTTGCACGAAATGCACTTGAACGGCGCTTGCGTGCGCGGGGCGCGCGTCGTCACCAGCGTGCCCGTGCGTTCGCCGTCGGGCGCGCCGCTGGTCCAATTGCGGCTGTTCAATATCCACACCGGTATCGCCTTTTGCATGGCCGGAAGCAGCGTCGCCGGGTGCAGCACCTTGGCGCCGAAGTAGGCCAGCTCGGCCGCCTCATGGAAAGAAATCACCTTGATGCGCCGCGCGCCGGAACACACCCGCGGGTCGGCGGTGAGCATGCCGTCCACGTCGGTCCAGATCTCGATGCGCCGCGCGCCGAGGAGCGCCCCCAGAATGGCCGCTGAAAAATCCGACCCACCGCGTCCCAGCGTGGTTCCCACTCCGCTCCGTGTGGCGGCGATGAAGCCGCCCAGCACCGGCACCGCGCCCTGATCGATCGATGGCGCGAGCCGCTCGTCCGCTTGCCGCTGGCTTTCCGGCCACAGCGGCTGGGCGTGGGTGAACTGATCGTCAGTGACGATGATCTGGCGGGCATCCACCAGCACCGGGCGCACGCCGGCCTCGACCAGCGCCGTGCGCGCCAGCCAGGACGACAAGCGCTCGCCGAAGGCCAGCACCGCATCCCGCGTGCGACCGGTAACTTCGCCCACCGCCGCGATACCGCGCACCAAGTCGCCCAACGCCGCGAAAAGCGCTCGCAGGGCCGATTCAGTTTCGGCCACAGTTTCGCCACCCAGCTCGGCCAACGCTTTGAGGTGCCGCTGACGCAGTGCGTCGATGCGTTCGTCCGCCGCGGCCAATTGCCCCAGCAGCGCGCAATCAGTCAGCTCCACCAGCCGATCGGTCACGCCCGCCATGGCCGATACCACGACCACGGGCCGCTCGCCGGCCCGATCGGCCACGATGGCGGCCATGCGGCGCAGCGCCTCGGCGTTTTCGACCGAGGTTCCGCCGAACTTCATGACTGTCGGCGTGGACGCCGTCACAGCCACCCTTCAGCGCGCAGCAGTTCAGCGTTGAGCAGCGCCGCCCCGGCGGCGCCCCGCAAGGTATTGTGGCTGAGAACGGTGAACTTGAAGTCGAAAATTGTGCAGGGCCGCAGCCGGCCAACGACGACACTCATGCCGGATCCCGTCTCTACGTCAAAGCGCGGCTGCGGCCGGTCAGCGGCGCTCGCCACCACAATTGGGGACGTCGGCGCGCTGGGCAGACCGAGCGACTGCGGACGCGCGCTGAACTCGCGCCATCGCTCCGCCACCTCCGCCAGCGCCGCCTTGCGGCGCAGCTTGACCGAGACCGACGCCATGTGTCCGTCAACCACGGCCACCCGGTTACAGTGCGCCGCCACCACAAAGTCGGCGGGCGCGATGCCCCCAGGCGTCAGACGGCCCAAAATCTTCTGGGCCTCGCACTCCATTTTTTCTTCCTCGCCCGCGATGTGGGGAACGACGTTGCCCAAAATATCGAGCGACGCCACGCCCGGGTACCCGGCGCCTGAAACCGCCTGCATGGTTACCGCGAAAACGCTCTCGACTCCGAAGGCGCGCTCCAGCGGCGCAAGTGCCATCACCAATCCCACCGTCGAACAGTTGGGGTTGGTGATTGCGAACCCGCCGCCCGCGCGGAAGCTGGCCTGGCGCTCGATCAGGGCCAGATGATCGGGATTGCACTCGGGAACGACCAAGGGAACGTCCTCAACCATGCGCAGCGCGCTTGAATTGCTGATCACCGCGTGGCCGGCGCGGGCAAAGGCAGGCTCGAGTTCGCGCGCCACCGCGGCATCCAGGGCCGCGAAAACAATTTTGGCCCCGCAGCCCTCCGGCGTCGCCGGGCTCACCGGAAGCCGGGCGAAACGCGGCGGCAGCTCCGACGCCAGCCGCCAGCGCGTGGCTTCACCATAGCTCTTGCCCGAGGAACGGTCGGACGCGGCCAGCCACACCGGCTCAAACCATGGATGCGCGTCGAGCAACGACAGCAGCCGCTGCCCGACAACGCCGGTGGCGCCAAGTATTCCTACCGGAGTTTTGGCCGTGGTTTTCGAAGCTGCCGCGCTCATCCAATTCCGAGCGGGGAGGGAGCGGCCGGAGCGGGCGGAGCGCCTGGCGTCGGCGCCGAGCCATCTCCGCCGAGCACGCGCTGCATGGCCGCGTCATCGATCTTGATCTTGCCCGCCTTGGTGAGCTGCGCCACCAGCGCGTCGGTATAGGCGGCGAACACAGCGTCGCGCTTTTTCTGCACCAGGCTTTGGGTCACCGCCACGCTCTGAGCGGCGAACTCCTGGGGCGTCGGCTCGGCCAGCGATACCAGCGAGTAAACCACCTGGTTGTCACCGTTCGCCGTCACCGGCCCCACTGCGCCCGGCTTCAGCGCAAACAGCGTATCGGCAATGGCCGAAACCGGTCCGCCATCGGCCAGCGTCCCCGAGCGGGTTTGCGGCGCGCTGGTTTTTACCGCCAAATGCAGCGCCGCGGCCGCCGCCTTCAGTCCCTGCATTTTCGCGGCGGAATCAAGCGCCTGCGCCCGGCTCAGCGCCAACTGTTTCGCCTGCTCTGTCTTGTAGTCGGCCGTCACCGTGTCCTTCACGGCGTCGAGCGGCTGCGGCCCCGGCGGAATGATCTGGTCCACTTTGGCCATGGCAAATCCCTGCGCCACCTTCACCGAGGGCGTTTCGGCGCCCGCGCTCGCCGCGAACACCGCGCTGGCAAAGTCGGGATTGACGCCGATGCCGGTCACCGGGTCGGTGCGGCTAATCGGCGCGGTGGCGAAATATTGCAAATTCAACTGCTGCGCCACTTGCTGCAACGGCGTGTTCTGCGCCATTTGCACCGCCTGGTTCATCAGGTTCTGGGCTTTGTCGATCGCCTGATCCTTTTGCAACTGCGCCACGATCTGGTCGTGCACCTCGGCCTCGGTTTGCACCCTCGCCGGGTCGTGCGCCTCGACCTTGATGATGTGGAAGCCATACTCGGTTTGCACCAGTCCGCTGATCTGGCCCACCGGCAGGCTGAAGGCGACCTTCTCGAAATTCGCCACTGTCTGGTTCCGCTGGATATAGCCCAGCTCACCCCCCAGCGAGGCGGTCGCATCGTCCTGCGAATACTTCTTCGCCAGTGCGCCGAAATCGGCGCCCTTGGCCTGGACTTGGCGCAGCACGTCCTCAGCCTTGGCCTTGGTCGCCGCGATTTCCGCCGGGGTCGGGTTTTGGCCGGGGTACTTGAGCAAAATGTGCGCCGCCTTCACCTGCTCTGGATGGGTGTAGGTGGCAATGTTCTGGCGGTAGTACTGGTCCACCGCGCTATCGGAGATCTTGATTCCGGCGCCGATCTGCGCCTGGTTGGCTAGCACGACCTCCAGCTTCCGGCGCTCCGGCGAGTTGTAGTTAGCCTTGTGCTGCTGATAGTACGTCTCGAGCGCTTGCGGCGTAACCTGGACCTGGCTCTCCAGGTCGGCCGGTTTGATTACCACGTAATCAATCACCGCTTTCTCGTTGTCCTTCATGAACTGCTCGTGCACTTCGGCATCGCTCACCCGTACCGGGTCGGTGACCAGGTTGTAGATCTTGTTGGCCATTAAATCCTGGCGCAACTGCTCCTGGAACTGGGGCAGAGTCATCTGCGATTGCGCGATCATTTGCGAAGCCTGGTCGTCGCCCACGTATTTGCCGCCAGGGTACAGTTGCGGCGCCTGCTGCTCGGCCGCCTCGACAATCTCCGCATCGGTGGGCGCCATACCCATCTGCCGCGCCTGGTCGGCGAGCGCCTGTTCAATCACCAGGTTCTTGAGAATCTGGCGTCCGAACATCGGCGCCAGCTGGGCCGGGATCTGCTGCCCTTGCTCGATCCGCGCCAACTGCGTGGTCAGGTCCTGGCCGGTGATCGGCGTGCCGTTGACGGTGGCGACCGTCTGTTGGTTAAGGGGCGTGTTCGTGTCCGCCCCGTTCCCGCTGGGGATCAGGTACAGCACCATCGAGATGCAGATGACGACGAGGAAACCGCCGAGCAGGAACCGGACGACCGTATCGCGCCGGCGAAAGAAATTCAACATTTCAGAAAACTCCGTTTAGGCCGCGCCTCCGGTCCAACTTTCGACCCAGCGCAGCCATCTAATTATAGCCTGCGGAATCTACTATTGCGGCTTCGGAGCGGGCGTGGTGGCCGGGTAGAGATTACGGCATACATCGGGTGGACGCGAAGGGCGCTGCGCCGCCGCCCGGTCGGACTGAAACGTCTGCCACTGCTCCGGGGTAAATATTGCGTGCAGTTTGTCCAGTTCCTGTTGCCGGATCGGCGCATAGGCGTCCCGCTCCTGCTTTCTGACCTGGTTGTACTCGTCGCAAATCTTCGCGTATTGCGGTCGGAACAGTAGATGATTCGCGTGGTTGCGCGCGCTGACGTCGCTCAGCACCGCCTCCACCTGCGGCAGTTGTTGATCGGTTAGCTTGACCCGCTTTTGCAGAACCTGGATGAAGGGCTGGTGCTTACGCGGGAAGTATTTTGCCTGTAGTCCGGGCCATGCCCACACCATCCCGCCGATTCCGGCCGCTAAGCCGAGGGCAAATACTACTACCAGAATCACCGTACTGGAAAAGCTGCGTGGCATGAAAGTTCAGCGCGAGCGTTTAGTGGCGCACCCCCAAAATATCTCCCGCATCCTGCGACGATAAATCGGTCGCGTTCATGACGCTGGCCACCGCCGGCACCTCGGGCGTATTCAGCACCGCGTAGGCCGCGCTCGCCGCCTGTACCGGCTGCGGCGTCCGGGTGTAGGTCAACCCGCCGACCAGCAAAATCAAGGCCACCACCGCCACCATGTAGGGGAGCAGATTGCGGAAGCTGCGCGACAGCGCCGAATCCCAAGCCTGCTCCGACGCGCGGTGAATCGAGGCCCAAACCGCGCTCATCAACGGCGGCATCGCGGTCACCTCGCCCGCCTGCATCACTTGGTGCGACCAAAGCTGTAGCGCCGCGAACTCGGCGCAGTCGGCGCATACGGCCAAATGGCGCTCGACCAGCACATCGTTCACCGACCGCTCCATCTGCGTCCGTACTTCGTCACATTTGCTTCTAAACATGGCTGTGACCTCGCAAACTCTTCGTGTACAGATCCAGCATCCGCTTACGCGCCCGGAACAACGCCACTTTCACCGCCGACACACCCATGTGTGTCACCTGTCCAATTTCCTCCAGGGACATTTCCTGCATTTCCTTCATCACCAGCAGCATACGATCCCTGGGCTTCAGCGCAAGCAATAATTTTCCCGCCAGGTCGCTCGAAACCAACCGCTGCAACGCCCCTACCGACGGGTCGGGAATCAGCCACTCATGGTCGTCTCCCGTCTCCGATGTGGTGGACACCTGAACCGGCTGCCTTTTTTTCTTGCGCAGGTAGTCCACACAATAATTTGTGGTGACGCGATACAGCCAGGGCCGGAACGGAAGCCCCGGCGTGAATCCCTCCATGGCGAAGTAAACCTTGGTGAAGACCTCCTGGACCAAGTCCGGTACCACTTCCGGGTAGCGAACGATATTGGCTACCAGGCGGGTAATCGGCTGCTGGTAACGCGCGTACAACTCCTCGAAAGCGGAGCCGTCGCCGGCCTGTATGCGTTTGACCAGCGGAAGGTCAGCATCGGTGTCGGCCTCATGCATGGTGGAGGGCATGATCGCCGGCAGGGTCATTGGGGTAACCCAATGCGCGCTGGCCGCGTTGGCAGTGGTCTGCATACATAATCTTCAACGCTATTGCCAGCGTTCAGGTTACCTTCTCTTAATGGTATGCTGTTTCAGCTTGGGCCGGCATTGCCTGTTCAGCCCGCTGCCGGGCTTTCCGGCTGCCGCGCTCAGTTTACTAGCGTAAGTAGTAGACATGCCGGAGCCCACCACCACGTCCGAGCTTGCCGCCGCCAAACTTGCCGCGCGCGCGGAGGCGTCACCCTTTCTGGTGCAAATCGGCGAAGTGTACGAAGGCCCGTTCGACCTTCTTCTCGACCTGATCCGGCGCCAGAACGTCAGCATCTACGACATCCCCATCGCCGCCATCACCACCGAATACCTGCGCTACCTCGATACGCTGCGCGATTTGGATGTCGAGGTCGCGGCTGAATTCCTGGTCGTCGCCGCCACCCTGATCCAGATTAAGAGCAAAATGATGCTGCCGGCGGACCCGCTGCTTCCTGGCGAGGTGGCCGCCGATCCGCGCGAGGAGTTGGTGCAGCGCTTGCTCGAGTACGAGGCCTTTAAGCAGGCGGCGTCCCAACTTCATCAGCGTCAGCAGTTGGAGGCGGCGAGCTGGTCAAGGCCGGCGATCGGCGCCGATCTGGTGGATGACGAGCCCGGCCAGGTGACGGTCGGCGTTCACGATTTGGTATCCACTTTTCGTCAGGTGTTGTTGCGCCTCCAGGAGCGCCCGTCAATGGAGATCGTGCGCGAAGAGGTGAGCGTGCGCGATATGATGCACTACCTGCACCGTCTGCTTCAGGCAAGTGACGACCCCGTCGCCGTGCGCTCCGTCTTTCAGCGCGCAACCAGCCGTGGCGCTCTGCTTGCGACGTTCCTCGCCGTGCTCGAGCTGGTGAAGATGAACGTGGCCCAGTTGCGCCAGGACCGCCCCTTTGGCGACATACTATTGAAACGCCACCGCCGCTTCGAGGAGGCCTGGCAACAGGTTGTTGCCAGTGATTCGGCGGCGCAGGAAACCCCATGAGCGAATTGCAATCGGCCGTCGAGGCCATCATTTACGCCGCCGAAGAGCCCGCCACCCCGGCCCAGATCGCCGCCGCGCTTGGCGCCGAACTGCCGGCCGTGACCGAGGCCATCGCCGCCTTGACCGCCCGCTATGCCTCCGACGACAGCGGTGTCGAGGTGCGCGCCGTCGCCGGCGGTTATCGCATGGCCACCAAGGCGCAGCACCATGAAAGCGTGCGCCAGTTCCTGAAGAACCTCAAACCCCCGGTTCGGCTCTCTCTCGCCGCGCTTGAGACTCTGGCGGTTATTGCCTACCGCCAGCCGGTGACGCTGCCCGAAGTTCGCGAAATCCGCGGCGTCGATCCAGCCGGCGTCATCAACACCTTGCTCGACAAGAAGCTGGTTACCACCGCCGGACGCAAGGAAGTGGTCGGCAAACCCATTCTCTACAAGACCACGCGCGAGTTTCTAGTACAGTTTGGCCTCAGCGGCCTGCGCGATCTGCCCACGCTCAAGGAATTCGAAGAGATGGCGCAGGCGGGTTTGGAAGGTATGGAAGTTGGCGACTCCGTCAACCAAGCCGCTGCTGGAGCCTCCCCCAGCGAAGCCGCCGAAGATGGTGCCGCTACTCCGGTTTCTTCGGTCGCGGATCCCTCTTAGCCGCTTCCGGCGGAACGCGACTCGTCCAGGGCAAGTCCAGACCGTACTTGCGGCGCTTGTCGAGCAGCGTCTTGGAACTGATGCCCAGCGCCTTGGCCGCTTGCTCCTTGCGCCCCTGGTGGAAATTCAACACGGCGGCAATGTGTTCGCGTTCGATCTCGTCCAGCGTCTTGTTCATCGCCGCGGCATTCGCCCTGCGATCGCGAATCGGCGGGAAATCGTCGAGCGTCAACTCCCCTTTGCTGCTCCAGATAAGCGCCCGGCTGACCAAATTGCGCAGCTCGCGCACGTTGCCGGGGTAGTCGTAGGCCCGCAGCGACGCCCGCAGTTCCAGCGACATGCCCGGCACCTTGCGCTCGCCCGAGGCGCCGGCGAGAAAATATTCGGCCATCGGCAAAATGTCGTCCCGGCGCTCGCGCAGAGGGGGCACCAGGACCGGCAGCACAAAGAGCCGGTAATACAAGTCCTCGCGGAACGTGCGCCGCGCCACCGCCTGCGCCAGGTCAATGTTGCTCAGCGCCACCAACCGCGCCCGTATCTGAATTTGCGTATGGCCGCCCAATCGCTCGAACGATTTTTCCTCGATCACGCGCAGCAGCTTGGCCTGCAGCGCCAGGCTCAGCGCCCCAATCTCGTCGAGCACCAGGGTACCCCCCTCGGCCAGCTCCAGCCGTCCCGGCTTGGCCTGGTACGCTCCGGTGAAGGCGCCCTTCTCGTAGCCGAACAGCTCGCTTTCCATCAGCTCCGCCGGCAAGCTGGTGCAGTCAATCTTGACGAAGGGCTCGTATCGCAGCGGCGAAAGGTGGTGCAGCAGGCGCGCCAACTGATCTTTGCCGGTGCCGCTTTCACCCAAAATTAAGATTGTTGAGCCGGAATCGGCCACCCGGCGCACCAATTCCAACAATTGCACCGAGGCCGCATCCTCGGCGATCCACACCGGCAGCGCGCCGGTCTCGGTGCCTGCTCCATCCGCCATGATTGTAATTGCCTGCCTGCCCTATTCGCTTTTTGCCGACGTGGGGAGCGCCAATTTCGGCGCGCCTCCCCATAACCGCTCCAGGTCGTAAAAGCGGCGGCTCTTGCTAGAGAAAATATGCACGATGAAGTGCAAATAGTCGAGCACAATCCATTCCCCGTCGCGCCCGCCTTCGCGGTGCGCCGGCTGCAGCGACTGCTGCTGGTCCAGCCGCTCCTCGACATTGTCGGCGATGGTACGGATCTGGGCCGGGTTCGCACCGTGGCAAATCAGGAAGTAATCGCAAAAATCCGCGACCTTGCGCAGGTCCAGCAACACCGGGTCGAGTGCCTTCTTGTCCATCGCGGCTTGCGCCGCCATCCGGAGCTGCCGGCGTAGTTTGAGATCGGTTTTTGCCGCTTCAGTTTTTTTTGTGGCTGCCATTTTGTTGTTAGTTATAAAGCTTGGCTCTACGGGCGTACTCTGCCACCCGTGCCGGGACCTCGTCCAGACTGGCCTGCCGCCGGGCGTGGGTGGAACTCTCCGGTCGCGCAAACCGCGACAGCCAGTGAAGCGGACGCCCGCCGGCAGGCAGGATGTCTTCTATTTGCTCGATCGTGATGCCGCCACGGGCGGCGACGATGAAGTCGCATTTTGCCGGTAAGCTTCGATACCGTTTCCAACTGGGCAAGGTTACCATTGCGTCGGCGCCGACAATTAAATAGATGCGGTCGCGTGGATGGAGCGCTTGCAGCCAGTCCACCTGGTCGACCGTGTAAGTAGCACCTGCCAGCGGTATATCAATGGGCTGCCAGCGCGCGTGACCTTCCAGCGCCAGCGCCACCATCGCATACCGGTCGGCGTACGCCGCCCGCGGTGGCCGCTTGTGCCAGGGTTGCGCCGCGGGCGCAAAAAAAATGCGCTGCAATCCCAGCGCCTTTTCCGCCGCCGCCGCCAAACGCAAATGTCCGCGATGAATGGGGTCGAATGTCCCGCCGAGCAAACCGAGCTTCACGCTTCCAAGGCTCCCGGCACATCGTCTCCCGGCACAGCAACGGCCGCGGCGCGCTCCGCCTCGCGCAGCTCCCCAACCTTCCGCGCCAGCGCGTACTTGAGCCCGTCCACTCCTTCGCCGGTCACCGCCGCAATGGCAAAAAACGGCAACTTCCGTTCCGCGGCCAACGATTGCAGCGCCGCCAATTTCTCGCCATCGGCCACGTCGGCCTTGCTGGCGACGACGAACATCGGCTTCTCAAGCAGCCCGGCGCCGAACTGCCGCAGTTCCTCTTCGATCACCGCGAAGTCCTCCACCGGATCGCGGCCGCTGAACTCCGATACATCCACCAAATGGGCAAGCAGACGAGTGCGCTCGATGTGCCGCAAAAACTGAATCCCCAGCCCGGCCCCCAGGTGCGCTCCGGCAATCAGGCCGGGGATGTCGGCGACCACGAAACTCTGGCTGCCTTCGACGTCGTCACCCACCGCGACCACGCCCAGATTCGGTTGCAGGGTTGTAAACGGATAGTTCGCGATCTTGGGCCGCGCCGCCGATAGCACCGAGATCAGCGTGCTCTTTCCCACGTTGGGAAAGCCAATCAGCCCAACTTCGGCCAACAACTTCAACTCCAAACGCAGCTTGCGGAACTCACCCGGCTGGCCCGGCTCGACCCGCCGCGGCGCCTGATTGGTCGAGCTGGCGAAGCGCGCGTTGCCCCGCCCACCATGGCCGCCATGCGCGATGACCTGCCGTTCACCGGCGTGAACGAAGTCGGCCAATTGCTCGCCCGTTTCCGCGTCGTATACGACCGTGCCGACCGGAACCCGCAGCACAACGTTGTGGCCATCCTTGCCGTGGCAGTTGCTGCCTTCGCCGTGGCCGCCGCGCTGCGCTTTATGCTCCGGGTTAAAGCGGAAATGCACCAGCGTGTTGTGGCGCTCGGAGCTTTCTAAAATGACATCGCCGCCGTTGCCGCCGTCGCCGCCACTCGGTCCGCCGCGGGGAACGAATTTCTCCCGCCGGAAGGCAAGGCAACCGTTGCCGCCGCCTCCTGCCTGCACCCGAATCTCGACTTCATCGACAAACATGAGCGACGGCGCGCCAGGCGCCAGCTAGGAGCTGGCCGCGGCCGGAACGCGCACGTGGACGTACTTACCCGCCCGGCCCCGGTCGACGAACTCAACCACGCCGCTGGCCCGGGCGTACAGGGTGTCATCCTTGCCGCGGCCGACGTTCTCGCCCGCCTTCACCGGTGTGCCGCGTTGGCGCACGATGATCGTTCCACCCAGTACCTGCTCGCCGCCGTATCGCTTCACGCCCAGCCGCTGCGCGTTGGAATCGCGGCCGTTGCGCGAACTGCCTAATCCTTTTTTATGTGCCATAAAATCTACTTTGCCGCTTCAATGCTATCCACCCGAACCCGGGTGAAGCGCTGCCGGTGACCCTGCAGTTTCTTATACTGCTTCTTGCGCTTGTAATGGAATACCAGCACCTTGGCCGCTTTCGCCTGCGCGACGACCGTGCCCTGCACGGTGCCGGCGGAGGCGCCATTGCCGGGCGCCTGCAACTCTCCCTGATCGTTGCTCACCGCCAGGACATCGGAAAACGTGACCGGTTGGTCATGCGCCTGCGGCAGCTTTTCTAAATTCAAAATGTCGCCGGGCGTGACCCGGTATTGTTTTCCGCCCGTGCGGATGATTGCGTACATGCGATTCTCCCCTTCAGCCAGACGCACTGGTTGCGTCCACTTCTCAATGGCAAACGTTTATTTTAGGGGAGATTGCGCCTTTCGTCAACTTCGGCGCCAATTACGCCTAGGCCGCGCGCGTCGCCACCCGCTCCGGCGCTGGGCGTTGCGTTACCGGCATGGTCATCACCTGGGCTCCGCTCGCGGGTTTGGCCTCGCTCGGACCCGCGATGATGTCATTCCAGGTATTGTGGTAGCGCTTCATGCACTGGGAACAACGTAGACCATAGCTCCCATCCTGCCAGCGGGCACGCAGCCAACGATGATTGCATGTCATGCGTTGCCAGTCGGTTAACAGCACTTCCAGGATTTTCATCACCGTCCTCCAAGAACCGCACCAGAGTTGTTGCTAGTCTTTGGATGTACAAACCCCTTCCCGAGTTGCCAATTCGGCCAACCCCCCCTTCCGTGGCAAAAAAATAGGATGCGCAGTGCGCATCCTATTTTTTGGATTCTGCCCTTGCGGGCAGGAGGCCCAAACCGGGCCTCAGGTTAAGGGAAAATTACTACTTCTTCTTCTTGGCAGGCTTCTTCGCGGCCTTCTTCGCAGGTTTCTTTGCAGCCATGTATATCCTCCTTTAAGCTTCCAACCACAACCCCACTATGTGGGGCTGTTGAAAACACCACCCAACATATAGGACTTTCCGAGTATACATGTCAAGAAAAATCGTAAATATTTTAAAAAAATTTTCGGGGTGCTTTCCCGCCCCCTACCCCTTGGCTTTCAGCTTGGCCGACTTTTCGAGCACCTTCTGCTCTAGTTCGCGTTTGTAGGCGACCAGTTTTTCCGCCAATGCCGCATCGCCCAGCGCCAGAATCTGCGCCGCGAGCACCGCCGCGTTGGTGGCTCCGCCCTCGCCCACCGCCATGGTCGCCACCGGCACGCCGGCCGGGAGCATCGCGGTTGAGAGGAGTGCGTCGAAGCCGGAGAGCGGCGAGGTGGCGAGGGGCACGCCAATCACCGGCAATGTGGTTTCGGCGGCCAGCGCGCCAGCCAGCGCGGCGGCATGGCCGGCGCCGGCGATGATTATCTTCAGCCCGCGTCCCTTTGCCTCGCGCGCGTAGGCCGCGGTGCGGGCCGGCGAACGGTGGGCCGAAATGATTTCGATTTCGTGCGGTATGCCGAACTTCGTCAATTGATTGGCGGTGAGTTGCATGGTGGGCAAATCGGTGTCGCTGCCCATCAGAATGGCGACGAGTGGGTTCATAGAGTTGATTGGTTGTCCTTTCCAATATCGGTCCGGTACTGCATGCCTTCAAAATTGATCCCGGCCAGCGCCCCGTAAGCCGCGGCGAGCGCGCTGTCCAGACGCTCGCCGAGCGCGGTCACGCCTAGAACGCGACCGCCATTGGTTTCCCAGCCGCCGTCGGCATCGCGCCGCGTGCCGGCGTGAAACACCATCGCGCGTTTGGGCGCCGCGTCCAAGCCGGTGATGTGGTCGCCTCGCCGCGGCCGGTCCGGGTAACCGGCGGCGGCGGCGATAATGCAGGCAGCCGCGGCCGCTGCCGGTGGCGCAGCCGTCTGTGTTTCAATGCGCCCCTGCGCTGCCTGCCGCAGCAGTTCGCCCAGGTCGCCGTTCCACCGCATCAGGATCGGCTGGGTTTCCGGATCCCCAAAGCGGGCGTTGAACTCGAGCACCCGCGGACCCTCGCGCGTCAGCATGAGGCCCGTGTACAACACACCTTGAAACGGCGTGGCGGCGTGCGCCATCCCGGCCAACACGGGTCCAATCACCGTCTCTTCCACGCGTTCGCGCAGCTCGCGCGGCAGCAGCGCGTCGGTCGAGTAGGCGCCCATGCCACCGGTGTTGGGCCCGGCGTCGCCGTCCCGCAAACGTTTGTGATCGCGCGCGGCCGGCATAATTATCCAGCGTTCACCATCGCACACGGCCAGCACGCTGAGCTCGGGTCCGTGCAGACACTCTTCGATCACCACGCGGCGCCCCGCCTCGCCCACAAGCGAGCCGCCGAGCATGGCCTCAAGCGCCCGCTCGGCTTCGGACGCATCGCTTGCAATTACCACGCCCTTGCCGGCCGCGAGTCCGTCGGCTTTAATCACCGCCGGAAGGCCGAAGCGAGCCAGCGCCCGGCGCGCGCCCGCAGGGTCATCGGCGCAGGCGAACCGCGCCGTCGGAATATGGCGCCCCGCCATGAATTCCTTGGCAAACGTCTTGCTCGCCTCCAGTTGAGCCGCGGCGCGCGACGGACCAAAAATCAAATGGCCCGCGGCACTCACCGCATCCACGATACCGGCGGCCAGCGGCGCCTCCGGCCCCACAACGGTGAGATCGATGGCGTGGCGCGCAATCGCGGCCAGCACCGTCGCCGCATCGCAGGGGTCACCGGCGACCGCGGTCGCGACGGCGGCCATGCCATCGCTGCCGGGCAGGGCAAACACCGCCTCGACTCGCCGCGATTGCCGCAGTTTCCACGCCAGGGCGTGTTCGCGCCCGCCTCCGCCCAGCACCAATACTTTCATCGCGGGCTCTCCCCTGTGGCAGTCTCGTCTGAAAGCTGCAGAGCTCCAGTGAGCGTGCGCACCGAGGCAATGCCGTGGCGCAGGCAAAACTGTTTCAACCCACCGAGCACGTTCTCAGTGGCTTTCGGGTCCCAAAAATTGGTTGTGCCGATGGCCACCGCGCTGGCTCCCGCGAGCAGGAACTCGACCGCGTCCTGCGCGGTCGAAATGCCGCCCAATCCCACAATCGGCAGCCCCACCGCGCGCCGCGTCTCGTACACCATGCGCAGCGCCAGCGGCTTGATCGCCGGCCCGCTCAGCCCCGCCACCACCCGCGCAAACCGCGGCCGCCGTGTCTCGGCGTCGATGGCCATGCCCAAAAACGTATTCGCCACGGCCAGCGCATCGGCGCCCGCGGCTTCGGCGGCGCGCGCCATCTCGGCGATGCTGGTGACGTTGGGGGAGAGCTTGACGATCAAGGGCCGCCGCGACACACGCTTCGCCGCCGCCACCAATTGTCCCAGCAATTCGCGGTCGGTGCCGAACACCATGCCGCCACAGCGTGTGTTGGGGCAGCTCGCATTCACCTCGTAGGCGGCGATGCCCTCGCCGGCGTTTAATGTCTCGATCACCGCGACGTAATCGTCCACGGTTTCGCCAAACACGTTGGCGATCACCGTCACCCCCAACTGCCGCAGCCGCGGCAGCCGCGTGCGCACGAAGGCGCTGGCGCCGATATTCTGCAAGCCCACCGAATTCAACATTCCCGCCGAGGTTTCAAACAGCCGCGGACTGGGATTGCCCGGCATCGGCTCGCGCGACAGCCCCTTGGTGACCACCGCGCCGAGCGAGGCGAGATTCACGATGTCCTCGAACTCGGTGCCGTAGCCGAACGTGCCGCTCGCGGCCAGCACCGGGTTTTCCAGCCGCAATCCAGCGATTTCGACGCTCAAGTCCATAACAGGCAGGTTCTATAATAAACGCCATGCCTGAATTCGCGCCGGTCGAAGAACAGCTCGCCTACCTGCGCAAGGGAGCCGCCGACATCATCGCCGTCGAGGAGCTGCGCCAGCGCCTCGCCCAGAGCCTTGGCACCGGCGTCCCCTTGCAGGTCAAGGCCGGCTTTGACCCCACCGCGCCCGACCTCCACCTCGGCCACACCGTGCTGCTGCGCAAGCTCAAGCACTTCCAGGATCTGGGCCACGAGGTGACGTTCCTCATCGGCGATTTCACCGGCCTGATTGGCGACCCCACCGGACGCAGCGAAACCCGGCCCGCCCTCACGCCGGAACAAATCCAGGCCAATGCCGAAACTTACCGCAGCCAGGTCTTCCGGCTGCTCGACCCCGAGCGTACCCGGGTGCGTTTCAACAGCGAGTGGCTGGGCGCCCTCGATGCCGCCTCCATGGTCAAGTTGTGCGCCAAGTACACCGTCGCCCGTATGCTCGAGCGCGACGATTTCCAACTGCGCTACCGCTCCGGCCAGCCCATCTCGATCCACGAATTTCTTTATCCCCTGGCCCAGGCCTACGACTCCGTGGCGCTCCGGAGCGACGTCGAGCTGGGCGGCACCGACCAGCGCTTCAACCTGCTGCTCGGCCGCGAGATCCAGCGCGAGTACGGCCAGCCCGCCCAGATCGTCCTCACCATGCCCCTGCTCGAGGGCCTCGACGGGGTGCGCAAAATGTCGAAATCGTTCGGCAACTATATCGGCATCGCCGAACCCGCCGAGACCATCTTCGCCAAGGTGATGTCCGTCTCCGACGAGTTGATGTGGCGCTACTACCTGCTGCTCACCGACGCCAGCGAGGGCGAGATCGAGGGCTTCAAGAAATTGCATCCGATGGACGCCAAGAAGCGCCTGGCGGAACAGATTACCCGTGACTTCCGCGGCGCCGCGGCCGCCCGCGCCGCGCGGGACGCCTTCGAGCGCGTGGTGCAGGGGGGTGCCGCGCCCGAGGCTATCGCCGACGTCGCCATCGTATTCAGCGACCGCCTCGACAAGATGTTGGAGGCCGCCCACCTCGCCCCTTCCGTCACCGAAGCCGCGCGCTTGATTAAGAGCGGCGCCGTCTCCCTTGATGGCGAGCCCTGCACCACGGTGAAATTGCCCCAGCCCCTGCAAGCGCCGGTCGTGGTCAAGGTGGGCAAGCACCGCTTCGCCCGCCTGGTCGGCATCGCCGCCGGCCTGCTCCTGCTCGCCGTGCAACTCGTCGGCCAGTCCCCCTTGCCGCGCGTCACGTTCAGCCGCGGCTTCAAGGGCTCGGATCCGGCTTTCTTCTCAGTTGCGGTCAACCGTGACGGTAAGGCGGTTTTCACCGCCCGGCAGCAGGATGCCGACCCGCCGGTGACTATTGACTTCACCGCCACGCCCGCTGTCGTCAGCGAAATCTTCGCCGATGCCGCCGCCCTCGGCGATTTCTCCCGGCCGCTGCAGAGCAAGGCCAGGGTCGCCTATACCGGCGACAAAATGCTCGCCTTCGACGACGCCAGCCACCATGCCAGCGAGGAGTTCACCTACACCACGATTCCGGCGGCGGCGGCGCTCACTGCCCTGTTCGAAAAAATCGGCGTCTGCGGCGCCGACGCCATGCGCCTGCGCCACGCCATGCAGTACAGCCGCTTGGACGTCACCGATATCATGGACGAAATCGTTGCCGATTGGGACGGCCACCAGCTGGCCGAGCCTCAACTACTGGCTCCCACCCTCGAGCAACTCGTGGGTGACAACAGCCTGATGAATTCCGCCCGCCACCGCGCCCAAAAACTGCTGGCGCAGTTTCCAAAAAATTAACTGGCGAATGGTTCTTCGATGGAAGGACTCTGCGGCGTAAACCAATGCGCGCCGTCCGGGGCGATGTGCATGTCGTCCTCGAGCCGCACTCCGAACTCACCCACGATATAAACGCCGGGTTCGTCGCTGAAGGTCATGTTGGCCTGAATCGGCATCGGGTTGCCGCGCACCAGGTAGTACCATTCGTGGCCGTCCATGCCGATGCCGTGGCCGAGGCGGTGGCTGAAGTGTTTGTAGTCGGGTCCGTAGCCCGCGTCGGTGATGACCTTGCGCGCCGCCGCGTCCACCGATTCCATGGGTTGACCGATGCGCGCCGCCTCGCGCGCCGCCGTTTGCGCGCGGCGCACGATCTCGAACACCTGCTTCATCTTGTCGCTCGCCTTGCCCAGGACAAACGTGCGCGTGATGTCGCTCTGGTAACCCTCGACCTTGCAGCCATCGTCGAGCATCACCACCGTGCCCTCGACAATCGTCTGCGGCGCGATCGAACCATGCGGCAAGGCCGTGTACTTGCCTACGTTGATGCTGGCGTTGCCCGCCAGCCCCAGCCGGTGATAGGCGGCGCCAATCCAGTCCGAGACCTGTTGCTGCGTCATCCCCGGGCCGGCCGCGCGCAGCGAATCGAACACCGCCTTGTAGACCGACAACGTGGCGTTGTTGGCGATTTGCATGCAGTTCAACTCCGCCGGGCTCTTGATCGAGCGGCAGCCGGCCGTCACCGGCGTGGCGCTGGCCAGCTTGGCGTGCGGCGCGGCGGCGGCAATGCCCTGCGACATGAAGAACGGCACCTGCTCCTCGATACCAAGCGTGCCGGTCGAGGCGTGAATGTCGGCCAGAATCTGGGAAATGCGCTGGTAGGGGCTCTCGTCCTCCTGCCAGGTGCGCACGTCGTGTCCGAATTTGATCTGTTCCCGCCCGCGACCCTCTTCGAACGCCGGCGTGACATAGATGGGATCGCCCGAGCGCGGCAGCACCATGCCCATGGTGCGCTCGCTGTTGAACCAGTTCATGCCGGTGTAGTACGAGAGCGACGTGCCTCCGCGCATAAAAATGGCGTCAATCTTATGCTCGCCCATCAACTGCTGCGCCCGAGCCAGGCGCGCACGGCGCTCATCATCGCTAATCGGGGTAATGCCGGTCACCGGGTTCAGTGCCGCGATCGGCGCCGGTAAATTCGCTGTGGCCGAGGTCTCCGCGCCCGACGATGCGCCCGCGCCGCACCCGGCCAGCGGCAGCGCCGCCGCGCCCAAGGCTGAATGCTTCAGGAATCGCCGCCGTGAGGGAGTAGAAAAATCGGTCATGGCCGGGAGTATACCACCGTGACTCGCATAGAATGATCAAAGCCCATGTCGCCCGTGACCGCCATTTACCCCGGGTCCTTCGATCCGCCCACGCTCGGGCATCTCGACTTGATCGAACGCGGCAGCCGCATTTTTCCGCAGTTGATCGTCGCCGTGCTGCGCAACCCCGACAAGAACGCCCTCTTCACCTCGGCCGAGCGCATGGACATGCTGCGCGGCGAAATACTCCACCTGCCCCAGGTCTCGGTGGTCGAGTTCGACGGGCTGCTGGTCGATTTCGCCGAGCGCATGGGCGCGCGCGCGCTGCTGCGCGGCATCCGCGCCATCAGCGATTACGAGTACGAATTCCAAATGGCGTGGATGAACCGCCGCATGGCACCCGGCCTCGAGACCGTCTTCATGATGCCCGGCGAGGATTTCGCCTACCTCAGCTCGCGCCTGGTCAAGGAGGTCGCCGCCGGCGGACGACCGGTCACCGGCATGGTGCCGCCCGCCATCGAAACCCGCCTGCGGCACAAACTGGGCCTGGCAAAGGAAATGTTATAGGAAATGCCCGAGCTCTCCCACCGCATCGGTCGCATCTCGGTGTCGGCGACCGCCGCCATGGTGAATGAAGCCGCCCGCCTTCGCGCCGCCGGCCGCGACTTGGTCGACTTCGGCGCCGGCGAACCGGACTTCCCCACCCCTGCCCATATTCTCGAGTCGGCGATCGCCGCCCTCCACGCCGGCGATACCAAGTACACCCCCACCGGCGGCACGGAGGAACTGAAGCGCGCCATTTGCCAATCCCACGCGCGCGACTTCCGCTCCGACTACCAGCCCAACGAAGTTTTGGCCACGCTCGGCGGCAAGCACGCCTTGTTTAACGCCATGAGTGTATTGGTAAACCACGGCGATGAAGTCATCATCCCCGCGCCCTACTGGGTCAGCTTTTACGACCAGGTGCGCTACCTCGGCGGCGCGCCGGTGCTGGTTCCCACCGACGAAGCGGATGGCTACGCTCTGCCCGTTGCCGCGATCGAGCGCGCCCTCACGCCGCGGACGAAAGTGATTCTCATCAACTCGCCGGCCAACCCCAGCGGCGCCGTCTACACGGCCGCCGCCTTCCAGGCGGTGCTCGAGATCTGCCGGCGGCGCGGCCTCTGGCTGGTCAGCGACGAGTGCTACATCCGCCTGGTCTACGAACAAGCCCCTTACAGCGTCGCCTGCGAGCCCGGCAGCAAAAGCTGCCTGGTGATTTCAGGATCGCTATCGAAGACTTTCGCCATGACCGGCTGGCGCCTGGGCTATGCCCTCGGACCCGCGCCGGTGATCGCCGCCATGCTCAGTCTGCAAAGCCACTCGACCAGCAACGCCACCTCGTTTGTGCAAAAGGCCGGCGCCGCCGCCCTGCTCGGCCCTCAGGCGCCGATCAACGCCATGCTCGATGAGTATCGCCGCCGCCGCGACCTGATCGTTGCCGGCCTGCGTGCCATTACCGGTATCACCTGCGCGCTCCCCGGCGGAGCGTTTTACGCCTACCCCAACATCTCCGGCCTGCTCGGCAAGGGGCGTGCCGCCACCGCCGCCGAGTTCGCCGACCGGCTCCTGCACCAGGCCGGCATTGTGACCGTGCCCGGCGAAGCCTTCGGCAGCCAGGGCCATATACGTTTTTCCTACGCCACCTCGCGCGAGGTGATCCGCGAGGGCTTAAGCCGCCTCGCCCAATTCACGGCGGCAGCTTGAACTAGGCGGCGGCGCCTTTGGCTGTGACCGTCTCGCCCACCATAGCCGCGGCGACGATGCCGCACGCTACGAATGTGGCCAAGTCAATGGCGAACATTTCCGCCGGAATCCTGCGGCCGATCGGCAGCATCACCGAGAGTGCCAGCACGTAGGGAACGCTGGCGACCAGGGTCACCCAAAAGCCAAACCGGACGCCTTCCCGAATGCCGGTGCCGCGGTAGCCTTGCAGAAAGATATAGCTGAAGCCCGCCCCGAAGCAAAGCGCGAGCAGCATGAAAACCGGCGCGTTGGCGGTCGTGGGCTGCCGCCACGGCACGATGACGTTATTAGCCATGCTCGAACGCATGAGCAGGCCGAGTCCCCCTTCGAAAATGGCGGAGACGATTGCGATTACAATCCAAAGCTTCATCAGCGGATGTTTCATTTAGCTCTCCTCTGCGAGGTATTCTGCTCCTGAAACACCCCCTTGGCAAGTGACTCAGCGCCACCCGCGGCGGTATTCACGCCGGGGCACGCCGCAATCAAATGCCGCTCAAGCCCGGCCATACATAGGAATGGCGGCGCCGCTGACGGCTTGCGCCGCGTCACTCGCCAGCCACACGATCAGTGCGGCAATCTCATCCGGCTTCACCCAGCGGCTGGCGTCGGCCTTGGGCATCGCGCCGCGGTTCGCCGGCGTATCGATCACGCTCGGCAGCACCACGTTGGCCGTGGCGCCGCGCTCGGCAATCTCCAGCGCCAACGTCTGCACCAGCGACACCAGCCCGGCCTTGCTCGCGTTGTACGCGGCGAGATTGGCTGCCGGCGATACCGCGTTGCGCGACCCGATCATGATCAGCCGCCCGCCAGGTTCGGCCGTGAGCCGCGGCACCGCCGCGCGCGCAACGTAAAACGCCGCGTCCAAATTAATGCTCATCATCGCGCGCCAGGTGGCATCGTCGGTCGCCGCCACCGGCTGCCCACCGGCGAATGCT
Organism: Terriglobales bacterium; assembly: GCA_035606395.1. Lineage (GTDB taxonomy): Bacteria > Acidobacteriota > Terriglobia > Terriglobales > SCQP01 > SCQP01. The sequence continues at coordinate 113,005 of DATNFK010000062.1, forward strand.
CCCACCACGTGCACCACGACCGCAAGGCCGCCCTCGACGCCGGCCACCGCGCGCGCCGCGTCCTCAGGCTTGGTCAGGTCGTAAGCTGGATGCGATGCCTTGATGACGCGATCGCCATTCGCTTCAAAGGCCCGCGCCACTGCCCCGCCGAGCGCGCCCGAGGCGCCGGTCACCAGTACATTTCTCATGCCATCAGCATAGTGGAGTGTGCCGGAAATCGCGAGGTATTCCGTAGTGGCCCGCAGGCGCGTTTGCGCCGAAAAAAGGCGCGCACCCCAGACAAAATAATATTTGTTTGCTCGACGCACTACGCTGGCAACCCCGCCTACAATGAACGAGTGAGGCCGTGGCCGATTCTCCTGCTGCTCGCGCTCGTCGCATTGCCCGTTCCGGCGCAAATGTCCATGCCGCCGCAGCCCGCGCCCGCGCTCGACCGCCTGCGGGCGGCCGGCATGAACGACTTTTACAATCTCGATTACGATCAGGCCGCCGCCACCTTCCGCCGCATGACCGAGGACGAACCCGCCAGCGCCGCCGCCTGGAATCACCTCTCCCAGGCCGAGCTCTACCGCGAGATGTACCGCATTGGCGCGCTCGAATCCCAGCTTTATGGTCATGGCGACGCCTTTCTCGAAACCAAGCTGCTGCCGGTGGCGCCCGGCGCCCTCGCCGCCTTTGCCGGCGATAACCAGCGCGCCATGGATCTCGCCAAGGCGGAGGTGGACCACGCCCCCGCCGACGCCCACGCGCACTACGATCTCGCCGTCGCCTGGGCGCTGCGCGGCACCTGCGATTTTTCCCTCAAAACCAGTTACCTCTCCGCCCTCAGCGATGCCAAGGCGGCGCGTCGCGAAGCCACCGAGGCGATCCGGCTCGATCCCACTTTCCGCGATCCGGTGCTCATCCTCGGCGTTCATAACTATGTCGCCGGCAGCCTGCCCTGGACCGCCAAAATGTTCAGCATCCTGATGGGCTATAGCGGCGATAAGGATTTGGGCCGCCGCCAGATTGCCGAGGTGGCCCAGATCGGCGAACATTCCCGCACCGATGCCGACGTCATGCTGGTCGTCATCGACCGCCGCGATGGATTGAATGCCGAGGCCGCGCCGATTCTCGAACGCCTCACCTCCGAATACCCGCGCAACACCCTGTTTGCGGTCGAGGACGCGGAAGCGCTCGAAGCCGCCGGTGATCACGCCGCCGCGCGCGCCCAATTGCAACGCATGGTCGAGCGCGCCGCCGCCCATGCGCCTGGCTATGAGCGCGCGCCGCTGGACAAGATTTGGTACGACCTGGGGTCGATCGACCGCCTTTTCTCGCGGTGGAATCAGGCCGCCGCCGATTTCCGCCAGGTCGCCTCGGTGCCCCGCCCCGAACCCCATTACGTGCAGGCCGCCGCGCTCGCCTTGGGCGAGGTCGAACTCCGCGCCGGCGACGCCCAAGCCGCCCGCTCCGACTTTGAACGCTGCGTTTCGCTCGATCCTTCGAGCGACGCCGGCCGCGCCGCCGCCGAAGCCCTCCGTCAAAAGCAATAGCGTGCGCATCGCCATTCAAGGTATTGCCGGCTCCTTCAGCGAGGCCGCCTGCCATGCGCTCCGTCCTCGCGCCCGCGTCGTCTATTGCCGCGACTTCAATGATCTTTTCCGCTCGCTCGCCGACCACCGCGCCCAGCAGGCGCTGGTGCCCGTCGAAAACACGCTCGCCGGCGAAATCGCCGCCACCCGGCGCCTGCTCGCCCGTACCCCCCACCGCGTCGTTTCCGAAATCAGGCTCCGCATATCGCTCGCGCTCATCGTCCGCCCCGATGCCGAGCTCGCCCACATTCGCCACGTCCTCTCCCATCCCGTCGCCCTTCTCCAGTGCCGGCGCTTCCTTGCTCGCCACCCCGATTGGCGCGCACGCCGGTTTTTCGACACCGCCGGCAGCGTCAAGGAGATCATGCGCATCCATAATCCCACCCGCGCCGCCCTCGCCAGCCCCCATGCCGCCGCCGTTTACGGCGCAAAGGTCGCCCGCCGCGGGGTTGGCGACAAGCGGGCCAATTTCACTAAATTTTTATTGATCGCACCCATCGCCGGCCGCGTCCTATCGAAATAGATAAGGACTTCGCATGTAGTTGAGCTTGCAATTGTCAGATTTTCTGACTATTATGGAATCAATATGGCGTCCTCCGTAAGATTGCCTGAATTTCCAGCCGTGTTGCCGGTGCTCCCCGTCCGGGACACTGTCCTGTTCCCCCATGCCGTCCTCCCCCTGACCGTCGGTCGGCAACCATCCGTCAATCTGGTCAATGCCTTGGGTGAGGACAAGCTCATCCTGGTGCTGGCCCAGCAGGACGCCCGCGTCGACTCCCCCCAACCCAGCGACATGTACCAAGTGGGGGCGATCGCCATCGTCCATAAAATCGTTCGCTTACCCAATCAAAGCTTGTTCATCCTCACCGAGGGCGTGGCCCGCGCACGGGTGCGGAACTGGCAGCAGTCGGAGCCGTTTCTGCGCGCCGAAATCGAGTTGATCACCGATCAGCCCGCCGTCACCAACCCCGAAACCGAGGCCATGCAGCGCAACGTGGTCAGCACCTTCCAGCAGATCGTCGGCCTCTCGCCAACCCTGTCTGATGAACTGCAAAGCCTCGTCGGCGCCATCGACGACCCTGCCCGCCTCACCGATTTCGTCGCCGCCAATCTGCCCTCGCTCGCCACCGCCGATCGCCAGGCGCTGCTGGAAAATCCCAACGTGCAGGATCGCCTCGAGCAGTTGAACCGCCATGTCGCGCGCGAGCTCGAGGTGCAGCAGCTCCGCAGCAAGATCCAGTCCGAAGTGCAGGACCAGGTGCAGCAATCCCAGCGTGAGTATTACCTGCGCGAGCAAATGAAGGCCATCCAGAAGGAGTTGGGCGAGGGCGACGAGAACCAGCGCGACACCGAGGAGCTGCGCAAGAAAATCGAAGCCGCCGGCATGCCCGACGAAGTCAAGGTCGAGGCGCTCAAGGAGCTCGCCCGCCTGGCCAAAATGTCGCCCGCCGCCGGCGACTACTCCGTCACCCGCAATTACGTCGAGTGGCTGGCTGTGCTGCCCTGGTCGAAGAGCTCGGCCGAGGAGATCGACATCGCCAAGGCCGCGGTCATTCTCAACGAGGACCATTACGATCTCGAGAAGGTCAAGGATCGCATCCTCGACTACCTCGCCGTGCGCCGCCTGAACCCTACCATGAAGGGGCCCATCCTCTGCTTTGTCGGCCCCCCAGGCGTGGGTAAAACCTCGCTCGGGCGCTCGATCGCCCGCTCACTCGGCCGGAAGTTCTATCGTCTCTCGCTCGGCGGCGTGCACGACGAAGCTGAAATCCGCGGCCATCGCCGCACCTACATCGGCGCCCTGCCTGGCCAGGTCATCCAAGGTTTGCGCCGCGCCGCCACCAACGATCCCGTCTTCATGCTCGACGAGGTCGACAAGATCGGGCGCGACTTCCGCGGCGATCCCAGCTCGGCGCTGCTCGAGGTGCTCGATCCCGAACAGAACTTCGCCTTCCGCGACAACTACCTCGATGTGCCCTTCGATCTCTCGAAAGTTCTCTTCATCACCACCGCCAACATGCTCGACACCATTCCCGAGCCGTTGCGCGACCGCATGGAGGTGATCGAACTCAGCGGCTATACGGAAGAAGAGAAGCTGCACATCGCCTTCAAATATTTGATCCCCAAGCAGGCCGCTGAAAACGGCGTCCCGCTCGACCGGCTCGATTTTCAGGATGAAGCGGTACGCCAGGTCATCCGCCATTACACCCGCGAAGCCGGAGTGCGCTCCCTCGAGCGCCAGATCGGCAGCCTCATCCGCAAGTACGCCCGCCGCATCGCCGAGGGCAGGGTGCCCGAAAAAGCCGAGAAAGCTGAATCAGGCGACAACGCCAAGCTGCCCGTCACCCCGGCCATCGTGCGCGAGTTCCTTGGCGGCCCCAAGGTGCGAACCGAAACCGAAGTGGTCGAACGCACCCGCCGCCCCGGTGTCGCCGTCGGCCTCGCCTGGACGCCCAGCGGCGGCGACGTCCTCTTCATCGAAGCCAACCAGATGCCCGGCGGAAAAGGCTTCACCATGACCGGTCACCTCGGCCAGGTCATGCAGGAGTCCATGCAGACCGCCCTCACCTGGGTGCGCTCGCACGCCGCCCAGATCCACATCTCCGAGGATTTCTTCAAGGAGCACGACATCCACATCCACGTGCCCGCCGGCGCGATTCCCAAGGACGGCCCCTCGGCTGGCATCACCATGGCCACTGCCCTGGCGTCGCTGCTCACCGGCCGCCCGATCCGGCCGCGTTTAGCCATGACCGGCGAGATCACCCTCTCCGGCGATGTCCTTCCCATTGGCGGCATCAAGGAGAAAGTGTTGGCCGCCAAGCGCATCGGCATCGAGCACATCATTCTTCCGCAAGAGAATCGGCAGAACGTCGAGGAGGACCTCAAGCCCGAGCAGCTCGAAGGTCTCGAGCTCCACTATGTCCGCTCCATGGAAGAGGTGTTGGCGATCGCCCTGCCCGAGGTGGCCGCCTCAGCGCCCGATCTGGTAGCCCCGCCGGTTGCGCCGCACCCCGAACCACAGCCCGTCGCCGCGCAACAACTTCACTAAGATCGCTTGCGCAGGATCCAGCGCCAGAAGCGAACCAGCAGGTTGCGGTGCGCTTGTTGCGGCATCGCACCGCCTGGCATGGCCGCAATGGATGACTCCGGCACAGGTTCACCCGCGGATTGACCATTCACGGTCAGCGCCGGCCCTGAAGGAAATAGTTCCCCGGCGGCATTGCCCGCGCGTGAGCCTGAAGCCGCCGCCGGCCCCGCCGGCGCCGGCGCCGCGCACGGACACGAGCTCACCGTCGTGCTTCCGCCCTCCGGCTGAAAGACAATCGTATCGCCATTGATCACATACTGCTGCGCCCCGTTGGCCAGCCGCTCGAGCGACAGCGCGCTGCCGCGATTGAGTACGCACAAGGCTCCGTTCGGGGCCAGGCTGACGGCTGCTGAAACCGTCGCCAATTGATCGGGTGGGACTACCGTCGTGAGCCGGAAGTCCGGCGTCAGCAGGCTGTCGGCCACCGGCGAGGGATAGCGGAGATACAGCGAGCCCGAACTGAGTGAGAGCAGCAGCGCGCTCTGGCCCCCGGCCGCCAGCCCCAGGCGCGCCGGTCCGCACAGATCAATGGTGCCGCCCCGCACCAGATTGAGGCGCGCCGAGCGTCCGTCGAGATTCACCGTGGCCCCGTCCATCACCCGCACCCTGCCGGCCGCATCCAACTCCGTCGGCACCGGACCCGAACCTCCTGGTGAAGCTCCTATCATCGTCACCGACGATCCCGACAGCGTGGCCAGCGTAATGACTGCGCCAATTTGCGTGAAAGCGACGGGCGCGCACAACAGCGCCGTCACCCCGAGCGCCGCGCTCGCCAGCCGGTCACCTCTCATGCCTCTACCTCGCCTGTGACCGCGCCCGCTGTCACCACTGTCCCGGCCTGCGCGTGGGGATCGCGGATATATCCTAAAGCGATATAACTGGGCTTCTGCCCATTGTGACCGTTGTGCAATGTCACGCTGGTAATCCGCCCCACGGCCACGCCCGCCACTTCGACCGCCGTGCCCGATGCGACCGGCCCTTGCAGATGAAACCGCACCAAGTGCCGGTGCACCGCGCCCCGAGCCCGCACCCGCTCCACGATCTCCTGGCCCACATAGCAGCCCTTGGTATAGTCGAGGCGCGACAGCTCGCCCGTCTCCTGTACTAATTCCGTCCCCGTTATTTCCTCGCCGTATGCCGGTTCTCCGCTCAGAATGCGCTGTCGCTCGAACTGCTTCCATCCCCCGGCTTGCGCGTTGTGGCTCAGTGTCCGCCATAGTTCCGCAATCGCGGCCGGCGATTGCCAAATCTCCGCCTGCGCCGCGCCATTCACTGTCGCGCCCAGCGCCCAGCCATCGCCCCACTCCGCGCACGCGCCCGGCGCCGGCGGCGTCGCCCATGCGGCGCGCGCCGTCTCGCCGCTTATGATCAGCGGACTGAAACGCTCGCTGCGGCCCTCAAGCGTGAGCTTTGAAATGAACACAAACTTTCGCAGCCGCTCCTCCAGGCCCGCAACCTGTAGCTCATCGCTCAACAGCAAAAATTCATCCGCTGCAATGCAGGCCACGTCGAACATGGCCAGAATATGGCCCTTCGGATCAAGCTGAAAGCTCGGTGCCACGCGACCGGGAGCCAAATCGCGCACGTTGGCGGTGATCATTCCATTCAACCATTTGCGCGCGTCGGCGCCGCTCACCGCAAGCACGCTCCGCCAACTCGCGTCATAAAACGCGGGCTTCTCCCGCGTTTCGGTTTCCTCCAGGGTTTCACTGCCTCGATAGGAGCTCACCTGAAACCCGGCGCGGCGATGCATGGCAACCAGCGGAGAGATTTTCATGGGCGTAGTTGGGCGCGACCCTTTCTATTTTACGCACGCCGTGTCCAATCGACCCCTTTTGAGTGCGTTCCACGAAGATTCCCTCCTTGGTCCGGCATCCCATTTGTGAAACGCTGGCGTTTGTTGACCTTACCTCCCGCACCTTCCCTATTTGGAAACATTTCTGCGCACAGCGCCCGCCAATGAATGCAAAACCTCCACCGAGGGAATTGTTACGCACCCATAACCAAGCGAACGCCGCAGCGCGATTTCATTTCCACAATTCCTGCACAGCGGGCAGCAATTTTGGTTGGATGTCGGGCCAAATTTTTGAATCCGCCGCTAACTTACGGCGTCCACGCGATTTAGCCCAGCCTCCCGCGCCGCATCAGGGGCAAAACCGGCGCTCGGGCAACCCGCCCTTCTGCACCCCGCCCACACTCTGGCGCGCCAAATGCAAGGAACATTTCCAGCTAGCCGCATCTAGATTTTGCGTGGCTACTCAGGATTTCGGTAAGAATAGGGAAAGCGCAAGACCCGTCGCGGCGGTCGCCAACACCGTCCGGCACAACCAGGGAGGTAATCAGTTCCATGGCCACTCATTCCCAAGCTTTAGTTCGTCCCCTCACCGAAAGCAACGAAATTGCCTGCCAGGCTCTTTACGAGCAGCAGCGCCGTCGCATCCAGGCGCTCTGCCAATGGATGGCGTCGGATCTGGTGCACGCGCGGCATTTGGCCTTTGCGGTTTTCGTGGAAGCCTGGCGTCACTCCGGCGATGAGTTCCCGGCGGTGAGCGGCGACCACTTGGCGGAGCGGTTCGCCGTGCGCTTCCGCAGCCTCTTTCATCACGACGCCGTCAGTGACGCCGCCGCGCCCAGCCATCTGGGCCCACGGCTGGTTACAGAGCGCAAGCGCGGCGCCGTGCCGCTGCGCGACGCCGTCAGCGCGCTGCCCTCCGCCCATCGCCTGCTTTACCTGCTCCATGAACGCGAGGGCTACTCCCCCGCCACGCTCGCCGGCTGGCTCGACCTCGAGCCCGCCCAGTGCGCCCGCATGATCCACGAAGCCCGAGCCCAATTGCGGCAATCGCTCCTGCCCGCCTAACCCGGCGCGCGACCCCTGCGCCGGCCGGCTCCGGGCATCGGGCCCGAGAGCCAGCTCGGCGCCTCCGTGGGACGCGTGGCGAAACCGCGCTGCTGCCCGCGCTCCTGAGACCGCGAAACGGTTTAGAATAGTGGTTCATGGCTACCGTTGTCGCTCCCACCGCTTCCACCGATTTTAAAGTTGCCGATCTCTCCCTCGCCGAGTGGGGACGCAAGGAGATATCCATCGCCGAGCTCGAAATGCCCGGCCTCATGGCAATTCGCAAGAAGTACGCCGCCGCCAAGCCTTTGGCCGGCGTGCGGGTCAGTGGCTCGCTCCATATGACCATTCAAACCGCGGTGCTGATCGAGACGCTCACCGCCCTCGGCGCCCAGGTCCGCTGGGCGAGTTGCAACATCTTCTCCACCCAGGACCACGCCGCCGCCGCCATTGCCGTCACCGGCGTGCCCGTCTTCGCATGGAAAGGCGAGTCGCTCGAGGACTACTGGTGGTGTACCGACCAGGCTCTGTCGCACACCGGCGGCCTCGGCCCGCAGCTTGTGGTTGACGACGGTGGCGACATGACGCTGCTGATTCACAAGGGCTACGAGCTCGAAAACGGAGATCGTTGGGTCGATTCGCCCTCCGCCGCGCACGAGGAAGTCGTCATCAAGAATCTGCTCAAGGAGATTCATCCCCGCGCCAAAACCCGCTGGCACGATCTGGTCAAGCACTGGCGCGGCGTATCAGAGGAGACGACCACCGGCGTCCACCGCCTTTACAAAATGTTCGAGGCCGGCAAGCTGTTGGTGCCCGCCATCAACGTCAACGACTCGGTCACCAAGTCGAAGTTCGACAATCTCTATGGCTGCCGTGAATCGCTTGCCGACGGCATCAAGCGCGCCACCGACGTCATGGTCGCCGGCAAGGTCGCGGTGGTGTGCGGCTACGGCGATGTGGGCAAGGGCACGGCGCAATCGCTGCGCGGATTCGGCGCCCGCGTCATCGTCACCGAGATCGACCCCGTCAACGCCCTGCAGGCCGCGATGGAGGGTTACGAGGTGACCACGGTGGAAGACACCCTCGGTCGCGCCGACATTTACGTAACCTGCACCGGCAACTGCGACATCATCACCCTCGACCACATGCGCCGCATGAAAGACCAGGCTATCGTCTGCAACATCGGCCACTTCGACAACGAAATTCAGGTGGACCCGCTCAACCAGGCCGCCGACGCCAAGCGCACCAACATCAAGCCCCAGGTGGACATGTACACCTTTCAAAAAGGTCACAGCATTTTCCTGCTCGCCGAAGGCCGCCTCGTCAACCTGGGCTGCGCCACCGGCCATCCCAGCTTCGTGATGAGCAACAGCTTCAGCAACCAGACGCTGGCCCAGCTCGATCTCTGGAAGAACCGCGATACCTATAAGGTCGGCGTTTACACCCTGCCCAAGAAGCTCGACGAAGAGGTGGCCCGCCTGCACCTGGAGAAGATCGGCGTCCGTCTGACCACGCTCAGCGAGAAGCAGGCGGCCTATTTGGGCGTCCCGGTCGAAGGCCCCTACAAGGCCGACAACTACCGCTACTAACCCCACCCCCGCGCCCCCATGCCGCACCGGAGGCTCGGGTCTCCAGGTTCCGCAAGCCGTGGCGGCGGCAAAGCGGGACGCGCGGCGTTAGCCGGGCTGGCGCCCGCGCGCGACGTTTCGCTGCCAGAGCAAGCGTAGCCCCGTGAGCGTGAGCTGCTCGTCGCAGGCGGAAATGGTGCGCGACTCACCCGCCATGAGCGATGCCAGGCCGCCGGTGGCGATCGCCTTGGCGTCAGCGCCGATCTCGGCGCGCAGGCGTTCGATCAGGCCGTCGACCAGGCTGAGATAACCGTAGAACAACCCGGATTGAATGCTCCCCACGGTGGTCGTGCCGATCAGCCTTGCCGGCGGACGAATCTCGACCCGCTGCAACCGCGCCGCCCGGCTGAATAGCGCGTCGGCGGAAATGGCGATGCCAGGGCAAATGATGCCGCCCGCGTACTCGCCCTGGGCGTTGACGACGTCGAACGTCGTGGCGGTGCCGAAGTCGACGATGATGAGCGGCCCGCCGTATGCGGCGAAGCCGGCGACCGCGTTGACAATGCGGTCGGCGCCCACGTCGGCGGGCGAGTCGTAATGAATCGGCATGCCGGTTTTGAGGCCCGGCGAGACGAACAGCGCTTCGTGCCCGAACATCCGCCGCAGCGCGCCCCGCACCATGCTGTCGAGCGGAGGCACGACCGAGGCGACAATCGCGCCCCGCACCTGCTTCGTCTCAAACCCTCCGGCCGAAAACAGCCCGCCGAGCAACAAGCTGAATTCGTCCACCGTCTGGCTGCGCGACGTCGTCAGCCGCCAGGAGGCCTCGAGCGTTTCGCCTCGAAATAACCCGGCCACGATATTCGAATTCCCGATGTCCAGCGCGAGCAGCATTGCTATCAGTGTAGAACCATCGCTTCAATTCGCCAGCGGCATCTCGGCATGGTCAATCACGAATTTTCGAATTTTGCCCCGACCCGGCACCAGCCGAAGGCCGAGTTGTTCCTGAACGGCGGCTTGAATCGGCAGCGGCGGCGGCAACCCCGGCTGCGCCAACTGGAGCGGAGTCGGGTAACAGAAGGAGAAACTGTACTCCCCCGTCAAATTCGTCTCGTCGGTCACCGCAATTGCACAATATTTGGAGAACAACGCGATGATGACCGCTACCGGTCCGGCGCGGTAACTGCGCATGGAATTGAAACCAATGTCAGGCGGACATGGCTGCGGGTAAACCGGCGTTCCCGGCGCGTGCGGCACAAGTTTATTGGGCCCATTCCCCGGCCGCAGTGTGTAGACCTTCGCGTCAATCGCCACCGTGTGGAGCGCCAATTTAAACCGGTCTCGCAACAGCCCCTGCACCATCGCAGGGACAGCGGCGGCATCAGCATGCTCCGGATAGGTGGCTTCAATCGCGAATCGTACCCCTTCGCGCGCGGCAGGGTGGGCCCACTTGGGGCCGCCGACCACTTGCTCGTAGCTATTAACTCCGTAGGCGTACCGGATCAAATCGTCCAGACTTGGCGACCCGTAATGAAAATAGCCAGGGTGAACGACCAGCCCGAACGATAGGTTCTTCTGACCTGCGTTCACTTGCTTCACGGATGCCACGTCGAAACGCGGCTCTACCTGACTGGCGGCGATCAAACAACCGCAACCCACAATGGCCAGCACAGGCGTGCGTCTCGCAGTCAGCCTCATACGATGGATTGTCGCCGAATTGGTCCCCCAGATGCGATAACCGCGCCAGGCGTCCACCCCAGCCGATGCTACTGCTCCCGCAGGCTCGTCACCGGGTCCACGCGCAAAGCCCGTCGTGCCGGCAGAAAACATCCCACGAGCGCCACGGCGATTAGCACCGCGGCCGACAGCACGAATGTCGCCGGATCGCTCCAGCTCACGCCGAACAGAAGCCCCGCAATGGCCCGCGCGCCGCAACTCCGCCCGTATTCCCCCCCGGCATTCAGTTTCTGCCGCGACGCCCACCCCTCGAAGCGCGTAGCACGTGTTCAATCCGACGCCACCCCGTACCCTCTCATCAAGACCTATGTCGAAACGCCGAGGCCCAATCAAGAGCTGGATTTGATTGTCTCACCTGAGACAGATTCGCAGACGTCAGTGCCCCCACCTCCAGGTTCCGGGCGAACCCCAACGCGCCGAAAGCCCGCGTAATCCCGGGCTCGCTTTCCTCTGAAGTGCAGCTTCGACGCGCCTGCTAGAATGAGGCGATGGCATTGGTCCCGGTTTCCGTGAGCTTACCTGCCGGCGCGCGGCGCGCCCGCGCCGCTGGTGATGTTTATTTTTCCGCGGATATTGAGACCGATGGCCCGATTCCGGGGCCGTTTTCGATGCTTTCGTTTGCTTTGGTGTACGCAGGCAGCTTTGATGGCACGCGGTTTTGCCGTCCTGAACAAGGGCATCGAGCGCACTTTTATCGCGAGCTTCGGCCAATCTCCGACGAGTTCCAGGAAGAGGCTTTACGCGTGAACGGACTCGATCGCGAGCGGCTGAAAACCGATGGCTGCCCACCGGCGGCGGCAATGGGGGACGCGGCCGCCTGGGTGCGACAGGCGGCGGGCGATGGGCAGCCGGTTCTCGTTGCGTATCCGCTTAGCTTTGATTGGGCCTGGTTGTACTGGTACTTTATTCGATTTACGGCCAGTTCGCCTTTTTCATACTCGCGGTGCTTTGACCTCAAGACTGCGTATGCGGTGAAGGCGGGCGTTCCCATAGCGGAGGCGGGGCGCTCCAAGCTTCTCGCGAGCCTACGCCCGAATGCAAAACACAGCCATCATGCGCTTGACGACGCCACCGAGCAGGCGGAAATTTTCGCCAATGTCTTCGAGTGGGGCGGCGGGCGTGGCTAGCATACTTGAAGCGCGACGCGCCGACAGCGACCGTCGCCTGTGCGATCTCAAGGGAAAGCTCGCGGCGGCGGAGAAAATTTGCGCCAAACGCGCGTGCGTCTACGCCACCGGCTCAATGGCGCGCGGGGAAGCCAGCGCACATAGCGATCTCGATTTATTTATTGTCGGCAAGGGCAAGATTGGGAAGTCGAAACTCTCGCACCTTAATGAGATTCGGATTCAATCGGAATTAATCGCGGCGACAAGCGCGCTCGGGTTTCCCCAGTTTTCTGGCGATGGCGCATACCTCAAACATTACAGCGTCGGCGAGCTCGTCAGCTCGCTCGGTACGCGGCAGGACGACGCCAGCAATACCTTCACTGCCCGTCTGCTTCTACTGCTCGAGAGCCGGCCCCTCCTCGGCGTATCCGTTTATGAAAGCGTTATTCAAGACGTCATTGCGCAGTACTGGCGCGATTTCCGCGGTCATGAGCACGAGTTCATGCCCGCATTCTTGGCCAACGATATTCTGCGCATGTGGCGCACGTTTTGCGTGAATTACGAGGCTCGCACCGAGCGCGACCCACCGCTCAAAAAAGCCAAAGGCAAGCTCAAGAAATTTAAGCTGAGCCACAGCCGTCTTCTGACCTGTTACTCAGCTCTACTGTACCTTCTTGGGGTCTACTCAATTGCGGGTACGGTCACGCAGGCGGATGCCCTTTCCATGGTCGGCCTAACCCCGACACAGCGGCTGGAATGGATTCTCAGGCGCAGTGAATACAGGCCAGCGCACGATGCGGCGCGCCGCGCCTTGCGGCTTTACGAGCGTTTTCTAACCAATACTGACCCAGCCGAGGCGGAGCTCGTTCAGAAGTTTCAGAATCCCTCGCAGGCCAAGGCATTTGCGCAACAGTCAACAGAGTTTGGCGATTCGATTTTCGAAGTGCTCGAGCTAATGCGGAAAGGCCACCGGCATAAGGACTTCTATCGTTTTCTGGTTGTTTGAGTTGCGCCAGAGTTTGCATACGCTCATCCGAACCGTCACCCATTTGCGCGCCCAAGCGGCCCATCAGCAACCGGCAAGCCTGTATGATCGTCTTTAGGAGCTGGAGGCTAGTTATGAATTGGAGAGCGAGTGGAAGGGCTATCGCATTCTCTGTCCTGGTTTTAGCTACAGCGACCGGGTTGCGCGCGCAGGCCGCCGCCGCGCCGGCGGCGGTAGGCCAAACCGCCATGGATCCCGCCTACGTCGCCGGCTACAATGCCGGCTTCCCGCTCGGCCGGCAGGACAAAGCCTCAGGCCTCGCCGCCAACGCCCACAAATTCAGCGCCTATCAGGAGGCGGCCGGCGACACGCGCGCCGCGTTCCAAAGCGGCTTCGACGATGGCTACGGCGACGGCTTCGCCGGCCGTCCCAGTTCTGTCGCCGGTCCCAACCCCGCCCCCGTCGCCGACACCACTGCCCGCGGCTATCGCAAGGGCTACAACAATGGCCAGACCGATGCCAACCGTAATGCGGAGGACAATCCGGCGGTGAGCGACGCCGATGCCGCGGGCGCCGACGCCACGGTGTTCGCCAAGGCCTATGCCACTGGCTATGACGACGGCTATCACCATCGCCTGTACAACACCGCCATGGGTGGCAAGCAGTACTTAATCCCAACCGAAGCCGCGTCGCCAGGCGGTAACGACCTTCCCACCGATCCCGAGCGCCTCCGCGCCCGCGCCTCTGGCGTTTACGATAACGGGCTGCTCATCGCCGAGGGCACGCGCCTGCAAACCACACTCAATCGCGCGCTCAGCACCAAGACTACGCAGGTGGGCGAGCCCTTCACGCTCACCGTCACGGTGCCGGTGTGGGTCGGCGCTGTGGCCGCCATTCCCGCCGGCAGCACGATCCAAGGCACGGTTGAGAATGTCACCCGCGGCGGCAAGGTGAGCGGCGCCGCGCAATTCCAACTGCAATACAACACCCTCACCCTGCCCGGCCAGGTGCCGGTTGACTTGCACGCCACCACCGCCGGCGTCGGCGCCGCCGCCCAGAATGTGGATTCGGGCGAAGGTACGGTGAGCGGCCAAGCCCCTGACACCGGCAGGCGCGCCGCCACCGGAGCCGCTGTCGGCGGCGCCATGGGTGGCATTTTCGGCGGCATGGGAGGGCTCATCCGCGGCGGCATCGCCGGCGCGGCGATCGGCGGCGCCGGCGCGATCATTTCCCACAAGAAAGACATCGAACTGCGGACCGGCGAGCCCATCAGCGTGCGCCTGGATCGTCCGCTCGAACTGCCCAAAGCCGGCCAGTAAGTCGTGTCCGCCCGCCAGCTATTATTAACGGCATCGCTGGGCGTAGTCGTGCTGTCCAGCCGGCCGGCGCGCAGCCAGGCACCGGCTTACTGCCCCGACGTCGCGCCCATACTGCAAACCCACTGCATCGTCTGCCACCGCGCCGGCGAGATCGGCCCCATGGCACTGACCAGCTACGCCGAAGCCCGTCGTTCGGCGGCGGCGATTGCCGCGGCGACAACCAAGCGCGCCATGCCGCCCTGGTTCGCCAATCCGGCCGTCGGCCATTGGGCCAACGATCCATCGCTCAGCTCGGCTGAAATCCGCACCCTGGCGGCGTGGGCGGCGCGCGGCGCGCCGCCCGGCGGCGGAAGCTGTCCGCCGCCGGCCAATTCAAAATCCATCTGGAATATCGCGCCGCCCCAGGCGGTCGTCACCATGCCCCGCGCCGTCTCGATTCCGGCGCGCGGCGAGGTGGCCTATACCTATGAGATCGTTCCCACCGGGTGGCGGCACGATCGCTGGGTTCAAATGGCCGAGGCGCGGCCTTCGGCGCGCTCCCATGTCCATCACGCCGTGATCTACGTCCGCCCGCCCGGATCCTCCTGGTTGAAGGGCGCCCCCGTCGGCATGCCTTTCACTGCTGCCACGCTCGGTGTCAGCCGCGCCACCCTCTGGACCGACAGCGACGTCCTGCTCGTTTACGCCCCCGGCAGCGCGCCGGAGGCCTGGCCCGCAACCCGTGGCAAGCTCATACCGGCGGGCTCCGACCTGGTGTTTCAAATGCATTACACCACCGACGGACACGCCGCCGCCGACCAAACCCAGATCGGCCTGGTCTTCAACTCCGCTCCACCCGCCGAGCAGGTGCTGACCTTGCAGTTGACCAATGACCGATTCGTAATCCCTCCGGGCGTGAGCAATTTCCGCGTCGAGGCCCACGGCTCGCTGCCCGGCGATGCGACCTTGCTCAGCTTTTTCCCACACATGCATCTGCGCGGCGAGCGCTTCGAATACAACCTCATCGGCCCTGGCGGCAAGCCCGAACCGCTTCTCGATGTGAATTGGAACTTCTTCTGGCAGCGCAGCTACGTTCTTGCAAAGCCGCTACCGCTGAAAGCCGGAACCATCCTCCAGGCGGTGGCCTGGTACGACAACTCGCGCACCAATCCGCACAACCCCGAGCCCGACGTGGCGGTGCACTGGGGCGATCAAACGACCGACGAAATGATGGTCGGCTTCTTCGATGTAGCCGTTCCGCGCGGTGTTGATAAATGGAAGTATTTCGCCCAACGTCATCCGCAGCCTTAGTGCAACGCCGGTCAGCGCGCAAGCGGGTGCCCGGCGCTAGCCGGCCGGGGCCCGCGCCCATTAATGCCGCGCGGAGCCGGCTTGGGGCAATGGGCCCCCAAGCTGGCTCCGCGCGTAAGCGGGTGCCCGGCGCTAGCCGGGCGGGGCCCGCGCCTATTAAAGCTGATCGTTGATGATTACGTCGCCGATCTTGATCTTGTCGCCCTCCAGCTTAAACACCACGCTGTCGTACTGGCTGGGGCAGCAGGGCTTGTCGCCGAGCGAGTAGCGCGCGCTGCGCACGGTGAGCTGGCGCTTGTCGCCATTCCATTCCGGAGCGGCTCCACCGCGACAATCGTAGCTGATCTGATCGGTCAGCAGCAGCTTGCCCGCTTGGAGCTCGATCACCTGCACCACGCCGGTGCAGTTTTCAAGATTCGGGCCGCTATAGAGCGCGCCGTACACCAGTTCCGCCTCGCCGCCCGGCGCCTTGGGCAGCGCCACCACGTCGCCGCGGCTAATTTCGAACTCCAGCGGATTGTTCGGATCGTTGCGGTGGTCATACATGCCGCCCGCCACCGGAATCATCAGCGGAGCGCCGGTTTGCGTGTCGCCGGGAATCATCCCATCCTGCCCCGAACCAGCGGTTGGATACAGCGAGTAGGTAAATGATTTCACCGGAAAAGCCTCGAGCGATGCCGGCGCGGGAGCCGCCAGCGGTTGATCGAGGTGAAAGAGCGTGATCTTGCCGAAGCTGCGGAAATCGCTCGCCTTGCGCTGCAAAAAAGGCAGATGTTGCCCGGTCGCGGCCAGCGCCAGGACGGCCATGCTTGCCAGGACCAATCTAAACCGCATGTGATTAGTGTATCGTCACTCAGAATCGTCCATCATGGAAGCAGACATGTGGCTTTTTGTACTGGCGGCAATTGGCTTGATCCCGTGCGCCGTTGTGCTGGGGCGCGCGACGCAGGCCGTCGCTGCCCGCGTGGGCCCCTTGGCGGCGGGCCTGCTCGAGGCGACGCTGGGCAACGCCAGCGAGTTAATTTTGGCTCTCGCGGCCCTGCGCGCCGGGCTGGTCGAGGTGGTCAAGGCATCTCTGACCGGCAGCATCATTTGCAATCTGCTGCTGGTCTTGGGCTTGTCGATGATCGCCGGAGGCAAGGGGCGCAAGCGCCAAACCATCAATCGCACCGTCGCCGGCACGCACACCACGATGCTGGTCGTCGCCGCCGTGGGCTTGGTCATCCCCGGCGTGTTCGGCCGGTTGCAAGATATGACCGTGCCCGCCGGCTCGGTCATGGCGGTGGAAATGTTGAGTGAATGGACCGCCGCTGTGCTGATCGTGATCTACGCCATCAGCCTCTACTACCAACTGCGCTTTGCCGGCGCTCCCGGTCCAAGCTTCGAGCCCATTCCGCCGACGTCCAAAGTGGGAAAACGCGCGCTCCCCACGACTCGGCCAGCGCCCTTGGCCAAACCCTTGATGATGATGGCGGGCGCGATCCTCGGCATCTCGCTCCTCAGCGAGGTGCTGGTGCGCCAATTGAGCGGAGCCCAGCTCGCTTTCCACGGCAGCGATCTTTTTTGGGGCGGCGTGGTTTTCGCCGTCATTGGCAATGCCGCTGAAAACGCAATCGCCATCGGCGCGGCGCGCCGCAATGACATGGATCTATCCATGGCCATCGGTGTCGGCTCCAGTCTGCAAATCGCGCTGTTGCTGGCGCCGGCCTTGGTGTTTATCTCGATTCTCATGGGCCATCCCATGACCCTGGTGTTCAGCGGCGTCGAGGTGGTGGCAGTCGTGTTGGCGGTGATGATCGTGGCCATGATTGCCGCCGATGGCGAAACCAATTGGTTTGAAGGCGCCGAATTGCTGGCCGTCTATGCCATTCTGGCGGCCGCCTTTTACCTCGTCCCGCGCTGAGCTTGGCGCGCCGCTCCCGGCTTGGCCTGGCCGCGCCCGCGTGTGGCCCGGACTAATTTGTATACTGAAAACGCGCTCGCCAGAATCGCCAGCACCATTAAAATTTCAATGAACAGCTTGAACCCCGGCGTCTGCAGCCAGTTCACGATGCCGCGCCCAATATAGATGGCGGCCACCCCCTCGGCGCAAAAGCGCGCAAATCGCATGGCCGTCAGCGTCGATAAAAACGGGACGCGTTTGACTTCCAGCGCACCCGCCCCCAGCACGAAGGCTGAAAACGGAAACGGCGGCGGGATGAGCGCCGGCACCGCCAGCAGTACCGGCCCCTTCCGCCCGATTGTTTTCTGCATGCGGTCGAAGCTCTTGGCCGACATGTGATTGCGAATAAAATTTTCACCACCCGCGTGTCCGACCTCATACATAATCCAGCAGCCGATCAGCGAGCCCACCGTGGCCGCGCCGACATACAGCAGCAAAAGCGAATGATGCAGCGACACCAGGACGATTACAGCAATGTCGTTGGCGAAGGGAAGCGTGAGAAAGCTGCTGTCCAGAGCTCCCAGTAGAACCAGCCCTGGCGCGCCCATGCCGACGAAAAAGTAAAAGAGGCCGGCCAGCCAGCCGTTGCCGTGCGGCAGCATGGTGGCTTAGATGCCGCCTCGGTGCAGCTTTACGGGCGCGCCATCAATAGTATTCAGCCGATAGCGTCAACTTAATCAAATGATCGCCGCCATCGAAACTGGCTTCCAGGATTTGGGGTCGATCCGTGCCCGCCCAGGAGAAATTAAATACCACAAAGTGGACATTCTGCCCACCCAAGCTCGACGGTCCCTCGAAAAACGGCTTTCCATAAACGTGCTTGAGTTCAGCGGCGCTTATGCCCAAGGCAACGCCCCGTCCCGTGCGCGCCGCCGCCGGGACGAGATGGCCGGTGCAATCGCCTCCGGAAGGCCGGCTCAGGCTCACGACTTGGATCACGCCCAACTTTACCTCCACGCTGAGTTGCAGACGTGAGCGCGCGTCGCACCAAATATAGAGATCCTGCTCATCCGGCGATGGGTGATGGAAATGCTCCCCTAAGCGCGCCACCACGCGCGAGAGTGTCTCCTGCCCGGGTCGAATTCTGAAGAGCGTCAACTCATTCACGTTTCCAGGCGGCCGGTCGGAGCTGCTCGCCGGATCCTGCGCGGCCGCCGCGCCGCCGAGGCTGATAACCGCTGCGACCCCTAGAATCCAGATGAGGCAAATCCTCTTCACTGCAGGTTCAATTGCGAAAGTTGCAATCGTTGTGCCAACCGCTCCGATAAATCCAGAGTGGAATTTTCCTCAGCCTCGCTCCAGAGTTGCCTGCGTACCGGGCTGAGAGCTGCTTGCAGCTTGTGGCACATGGCCAGAAGCTGAAGAATATTTGCCTGCAAATGCTGCCGGGTCGAGGTGGTCCAGGGAGCGAGTTCGGCAAGAAAAATCTCGTCCAGCCCGAAATCGATCACCATATCGCCGTCTTCCACGGCGTTATGATCGGCGAATCTGCGCCCGAAGTTTGTGAACGTAATCGGCATAGGGCGCTGTCGCCACTCCGATTCCTGGAACATCCACAAACTCCAGGAAAGCTGCCATTCGCATGCACAATCGTCGGCCGTGAAGGGACGCAGAAGATCCGTTGCGGCATCCAGCGAGATGCCGGTGTCGAAGCGTTCCTCGACCAGCGCGGGCTGGTTCCAATCCACCGCGGTGAGCGCTATCCCGCGCACTCCGCGCTCCAGCGCTTCAGCGGGCAGCACCGCCGCCGCCTGCGCCAAACGCGGCAATAGCTCTTCGACCGGTTGATGCAAGAACCAGAGGCTGAAGCGTACAGGGTCGCTCACACTACTAGACTAAAGCAATAAACGGACGCGAGGGTGTTTTCAGGCATCCAACTTAGACATCGGAGAAATTTTTGGATACCCCCCAGGAACGAGCCTATCGCTCGGCCTTTCGTAAGGTCGAAGCACTGCAAATCGAGCTGGCGCGCCACGTCTACTCGGTGCAGCGCCGCCTCGACGCGGAAAGAAAGTTGGCCGAAGCGACAGCGGCTCTCGACAAAGCCCGCGCCGACTTGATTGAATGGCGCACCCGCCAGCGCAAGAGCCAGGCCGCTTAGGTCCTCGCTTGCATGTAGACTTTCTCCATGCGTCCCTTGCGTTGGTCGGCGGTCGGGTTGGCACTGGTCGCCTTTTGGCTGCCGGCGCTGCGCGGATCGGTGGTTCTGCTCGGCTCCGAGCAGTGGAGCCTCGTCGCTCTCGCCGATGGACATAGCGACATCAACCGTCTGGTGAACCAGGCCCCCGCGCTGCAGTCGCTGTTCGATGTCCAGCGCGGCGCGCAATGGTTGACCGTGGCGCAGGCGCTGCCCAAGCTGGCTCTCGCCGCGGGCCTGTGCGTGCTGTTCTGCGTGTTGTTCGAAGTCTTGGGCCGCGGCCGGTGGGCCATCGTAGCTGCCGCAATCGGACTAGTGATTACGATTGGCCTGTGTGGCGCGGCGGAATGGCTCACCCACGCCGCCCACGCGCGCATCACGCTCGACGTCGAGCCCGGTCTGTACTTGCTGGGCCTGGCGCTCCTCGCGCTATTAATCGCTCCGGGGACGGGTCGCAAGGCGCAGTGATTGCCAGCTTCCGTCCGCCGTCCAGCCGCCGTCAACCGCCAGCGTTTGTCCGTTAATGAAACTACTTTCGACCGGATCGGCAAGAAACGCGATCGCCCGCGCCACATCGTCAGGGAAGGCAAAGCGCGCCATCGGCACGCGCCCGGTTATGTCATCGTCGGTGTATAGCCCCGCGCCCTGCGCCGAGTGGTCCATTTCGGTTTTCACCCAGCCAGGGCACACCGCGTTTGAGCGCACGCCGCGCGCCCCCCACTCGCCCGCGAGCGTGCGGGTGAGGCCGATGAGCCCGTGCTTCGAAGCGTTGTAGGCGGCGCGGTGCGAGATGCCCTGCAGGCCCGCCACCGAGGCCACATTGATGATGCTACCCGTCGCCCGCCGCAGCATTTGTGCGCCAAAGGCTTGCGACAACAGAAACGGCCCAACCAGATTGACCTCCAGCACACGGCGCAAATCGGCGACCGCCACTTGCTCGGCCGGTTGGATGAAGCTGATGCCGGCGTTATTGACCAGTACATCGGCATGACCCCAGCGCGCCTCAACCGCGGCCGCGAAGCCCGCCACCGCCTCGGGACTGCTGACGTCGCCGATGAACTCAAGCGGCGCCTCCGGCGTTCCGCCCGCGCGCGCCGCGGCGGCGGTGGCCGTCGGCGCTTGCAGATCCATGAGCGCCAGCGCGTAGCCGCGCTCGGCAAGAACTTCGGCGGTGCGGCGGCCAATGCCTTGAGCGGCGCCGGTGATGGCAGCGATGAGCATGCCTCAGCTTAAACTATGCCTGCGCCGGCGTGAACTGACCCCAGGCGCTCAGCGGCGCGGCCCGGCCGCAATCGAGACAAGCGGCCAGCGGAAATGTGTGTCCACACCCGGGGCAGGCGCCGCCGTTGAAAATGTTGAAGTTGGCGGCGCACTGCGGGCAGTGCCAGTAATTGCCGGCAAATGGCGCCGTGTGGCACGACGGGCAGCTCAGCCCCGGCAGCCGCGGCAGCCGGCTGATGCGCAACAGTGTGCGCGCCTGCTGAAATCCCGACCAGCAGGTCATGGCGATGTAGGCGGTGATGGCCAGCAGCCATATGTCGAGCGAGCGCAGCGCCAGCACGATGACCGCCGCCACGCCGACCAGTCCGACAATGGTCGATGTCATCAGACTGCGCGCGCGACCCATTTTGTACCAAAGCAGCGAACGCAGAATCTGGCCGCCATCCAGCGGATAAATCGGCAGCAGGTTGAAAATCAACAGCCCGAGGTTGATCAGTTCAACCGAGTAGATGTACTCGCCCAGGTTACCGCTGAGGCGCAGCATCATCAGGATCGCCAGCACCGGCACCAGCGCGACATTGACCAGCGGGCCCGCCGCCAGGCTCCACAGCGTGGCGCCGGGACGCTGCGGCGGGTCCACATAGGCGACCCCGCCGAAGGGCCAGAGCATGATTCGGTCGGGCGTGCCGCCCACGCTGCGGCAGGCCAGCGCGTGCCCGAACTCGTGCATCGTCACGATGGCGAACAACGACAAATACTCCAGAATGTTCCAGCCTGGCGCGGTATATGCGCCTACCCGCGCCTGAATCTCGAACACGGCCACCAGGAACCAGCTCCAGTGCAGGTAGACGGAAATTCCGGCAAAACGGAAAATTCGGAATTGGCCTCGCATCGCTCTTTTAATTGTAGCGGTTGCGAGTTGATTGATTCCGGATCAATATGGTAGTGCCGATGAACTTCCTGACATTAGCCTTCGCCAATTGGGTGGTGATGGCAAGCTGTGCCGCGGTGCTCTATACCTTCGCCCAGCCCGTCCGGCACTTGAAAGGTGTGGGTTGGCTCGCCCACGGTCTGTCCGCCGCGGCGCTGTCCATTGTCTTGGAGTTGCTCGCGCTGCGCGCGCTCTTGCCTCTTCAAATCGACGTGCTGATTGCCAGTGCCATCATGCTCGGCGCCTTCGTGCTGCTGCGGCGCGGACTCTGCGACCTCGTCGGCAGCCGCATGCGCTGGCTCTGGGTTGATGCCACAGTGCTCGTCTTCCAATCAGTGATGCTGGCGCATTTCATTCCCGGGCCCCACGCCACGGAATGGCGATTTATCATCATGAGCATTTCTTCCGCCGCGGAGGCGGTGCTGGCCATTGCGGTCCTGTGGAGCGCCCGCGATGCCCGCGTCATTGGTGGCGGCGTGACCCTGACCATCATGGCCGTGTATGCCGCTTTCCATCTCACACGGGCGGCGGCATCCTGGCTGGACCTCGACAATGTTACGCGCCAAAACCAGGTGCAGGTGGTTTCCGCCACACTGCAGCTCGTCTTCACCACCATGTTTGCTCTGGGCGCGATGTGGCTCGCCACCTCCGAACGCCACGATCAGGTGACCGAAGAGGCGCGCCGCGATGCCCTTACCGGCGTCCTCAATCGGCGCGCCCTCCGCCCCGCCCTCGCCGGCGCCGTCGCCGCTAGCCGGGCAACCCGCGCGCCCCTCGCCTGCCTCAGTTTGGATTTGGATCAATTCAAACAAGTCAATGACACCCGCGGCCACGCCGCCGGTGATGCCGCGTTGGTGGCGGTGGCGAGGACGCTGCAGGAAACCTTGCGCGTGCCTGAAGCTGGGCGTGCTGTGGCTCGACTGGGTGGCGATGAGTTTGTTATTATCCTGCCCGCCGACGGACAGACCAATCCGACCGCGGCCGCGCTGGCCTGGGCCGAACAATTGCGCCAGGCGGTGGCTCGCGCCCACTTCATATTTGAAGACAACGAGATATCCCTGACCGTCAGCATTGGCGTCACTGTCTACGAACCGGCGACCGAGGCGGATTCGGCGCCGGTCGGCCCGGACCACGCCTTCGATCTCGCCGAGATCATGCTGCGCCGCGCTGACCGGGCTCTGTACGCCGCCAAACACGAGGGCCGCAACTGTACCCAGGTTGACCTTTCCGAGTGGACGCTGGTTTAGGTCCATGCGCGCATTGTTGATCGCCACCTACGAAATGGGCCGCCAGCCCTTTGGCCTGGCGTCGCCGGCGGCTTGGCTGCGCCGGGCGGGGTGGGAGATCGAGTGCGCCGATGTCTCCCGTAACCCACTCACCACCGAGGCGCTGGGGCAAGCCGATTGGATCGGCTTCTACCTGCCCATGCACACTGCAACACGCCTCGCTCTCCAGCTCCTACCCCGGGTTAAGCAGGCGGCACCCGGCACCCGGCTCTGCGCGTTTGGCCTTTACGCTCCTATTCACGGCGACACGCTGCGCGCCGCCGGCATCGACGCGGTGCTCGGGCCGGAATTCGAATCGGAGTTGGTGGATTTTGCTCGTGCGCATTCGCCTGCTCAGCCGGCTACCGTTCTTCCGCGCCTGCGATTCGCAGTGCCTGATCGCAGCGGCCTGCCCTCGCTTGACCAATATGCGTGCCTCGAGATGCCCGACGGCACCGCCCGCGTAAGCGGCTATACCGAGGCATCGCGCGGCTGCAAGCACCGTTGCCGCCACTGCCCGATCGTCCCCGTCTACAACGGCCAGTTCCGCATCGTCGACGCCGCGACGGTGGCGGCCGACATTCGTCAGCAGGTCGAGTGCGGGGCCGAGCACATCAGCTTTGGCGATCCGGACTTTCTCAACGGCCCCCGGCATGCTTTGCGCGTGATCGAGGCCCTGCACGCCGAGCATCCCAGGCTGAGCTTCGATGTGACCATCAAGGTCGAGCACCTTCTCCGGCACGCCGCCCTGCTGCCACGGCTGCGCGAGTGCGGTTGCGTACTCATCACTACTGCGGTTGAATCCTTCGACGACACTGTACTGGCCAAGCTCGACAAAGGCCACACCGAGCAGGATTTTTTGGAGGCGCTGGCGCTGACGCGCCGGCTCGGCCTCGCACTCAACCCCACTTTTGTCGCCTTCACCCCATGGACAACGCCCCGCTCCTTCGCGCATTGGGGCGAGACGATCGCCGCACTCGACTTGATCGAGCAGGTGGCGCCGGTGCAGTACGGCATTCGCCTGCTGATCCCCGCCGGCTCACGCCTGCTCGAGCTCGGTGACGCCGCCGATTGGCTGGGCCCATACGACCCGTCCGGCCTAAGCTACGAATGGCGGTTCAACGATCCGGCGAGTGAGGAGCTGTGCCGGCGCGTGCAAGCCGTGGTGGCCGCTGGCAGCCGCGCCAAACTCTCGCGCAGACAAATTTTTGCCGATGTATTCCGCCGGACAGCACCCGACCCGGCGCCCCAAAGGGCGACAATCCCCTATCTCAACGAACCCTGGTTCTGTTGAGCCGAACCCACCGACGAGCAGTTCGCTCGCATGATTCTGTAGCTACAATTAAATATGGCCACGCCGCGCAAGATACTTCTGGTGGCGGCGACGACAGGTTACCAGGTGGAGCAGTTCCGGCAAGCCGCCTCCCGCATGAATGTGGAACTGACGCTGGCCAGTGATCGCTGTCATCAACTCGAAGACCCCTGGGGCGACCAGGCTGTCCCCGTGCGCTTCGACGATGCCAAAGGCGCGCTGGCCGCCGTCCGCGCGCGCGGGCCGTTTCAGGGAATCATCGCCAGCGGCGACCGCGCGGCAGTATTGGCCGCCGAGCTGGCCGATCGTCTGGACCTGCGCTTCCACTCCCCGCGCGCGGCGGCGCGCTGCAATGACAAATTCGCCTTTCGCCAAACCATGGAATCGGCTGGGCTGCCGGTGCCCTGGTTCCGGCGCGAGCGCCTCACGCTCGACCCGCCACAAGTGGAAAAACTCGCCGGCGAAGTCGCCTGCCCCTGCGTGCTCAAGCCCTTAATGCTTTCGGCGAGCCGAGGCGTAATTCGCGTCAACGACGCCGCCGAATTTATCGCCGCCTATGGCCGCATCCGGCGTTTACTCGAAACCCAGGAGCTGCGTGCGCTACGCGATCCTAACGCCGAGTGGCTGATGATCGAGGGCTATATCGCCGGTCGCGAGTACGCGCTTGAGGGCTGGATCGCCATGGGCGTCCTGCAGCGCTTCGCTCTCTTCGATAAACCTGATCCCTTGGAAGGCCCCTACTTCGAGGAGAGCCTCTATGTTGCGCCTTCGCGCCTCGACTGGGACCGTCGCGCGCTGATTTGGGACATGGTCGAGGCGGCGGCGCGGGCCGCAGGCCTTGGGCCCGGACCCATCCACGCTGAAATCCGCATGGCTGAAGAAGCCTCCAGCCCCGCCTACGTGCTCGAGGTGGCGGCGCGGCCGATCGGCGGTCTCTGCGCCCGCGCGCTCCGCTTCGAATACCGCGGCGAGCGCATTGGGCTTGAGGAACTCTTACTGCGCGGCGCGCTCGGCGAAAACCTTGCCTTCTGGGAACGCGAGAAGGCGGCGGCGGGAGTGATGATGATCCCGATTTCGCAGAGCGGTATCCTGGCTGACGTCGAGGGCGTGGCGGAAGCGGCGGCGGTGGCCGGCATTGAAGGGGTCGAAATAACCGCTAAACCCGGCGAGCCGCTGCAGGCGCTGCCGGAGGGTTCGAGCTATTTGGGTTTCATCTTCGCCCGCGCCCGCACGCCCGAACAGGTCGAAGCCGCGCTCCGCGCCGCCCACAGCCGCCTCCGCGTCCATTGGCGCGAAACCCTCAGCGTGGTCAGCTAGTGCACGTCCATTGCGCACACCCGCCACGGCGTGCCGCGGTCTGCCGTCAGTCGCAGCCGGAAATCGGACCAACCCGCGGTCGCCGGCAAGGCAATATCCATTTGCCCATTCGCCACCGGCCCGGGTGGGGAGAGGGCCGTCCATTCCGATGCCCCATGACCGCGGGCTTCAAAAACATAGGCCCCCGGCCACTGTGCGTGGTCGGGGCCGAAGCTCACGCTGAGCGCGCTCCCTGCGGGCGGAAGCGAATAGTCGAGATCGAGCGATGCGCCGCTCCGCTGCGGCGTCGGCGATTGCCAACAAACCCCGCTGCCCAACTGCGGTACCAGCCGCGGCGCGGGTTCGACGCCAACATCAGGCGCCGGGCGGTAGTCGAGCTTTCCCAGCAAATGCGACTGCTCCGCCGCCGGCAGCGCCGCGAGCGCAGCCGCGCTCCTCTGCATGATCCACAACATCCCCGGGCTCGCCGGCACCGGACGGCGGCGGTGCAGCGCCGCCGTAATCAGGTTCATTAGGTATACTCGCGCTCGCGCATCCTGAAAATGCTCCAGCAGCGGCAGCGTCGAAATCGTTACCCAACCCGTGCCCAGCCGCAACGTGACCAGCGGATAACACCCCGCATAACCCGAGTGCCGTGTCGGCCGTGGCAGCCGCACTCCCTCCCAGGTGTAAAGGTCCAGCGCGCTTTCATGGGTTAAATCATAGGCTAGTGGCGGATGCAGCAAGGTGGCAATGTCACCCGCGCCATTTCCAACCAGGCCCCGGTCAAACGGATCGCCGAATGCTTCGCCGTTACAGTTCGTTGCCGCCGCCACGAGCGGAGCGTTCATCGGCCAGAACGCCGCCAGTCGCGCCGACGGCGGTTCCAGCGCCAGCAACGACGCGCCCGCCCCGACCTGCTTCCATAACAGCGCATAATTCGCCGACAGGTCGTGCCCGGAATCGTCGCCGTTCAGCCGTGGATCACCCACCAGGATGAGCCGCGGCGGCGAATCGTCAGCCGCCAGTGGACGCACCGCAAATCCATGTTGCTGCAAATAATCGCCCACCCCAGGTGCCAGGCCCAGCGACGCTATGCCGACCACGCCGCCATAGTTGGTGGAGGCGTCCGGAACCGCCGTGAGCGCGACTGTCTGGCCACCGGCGCGGAGCTGGTAGCGGCCCACTCGCGGCAGTGCGAACGTCGCTGGTTCGCCCACCGGAGCCACCACGTTGCCCGCCGCATCCGTCAACGTGATCGGCGTGGCAGGCATGGTGCCACCCTCGACGGCGACCAGCCGGGGCCGAAACTGCTGGCCCACGCTAAGATAGTTGGCAGGCACCTCAAGCACTACGACCGGCGCGGGAGCGCACGCCGCCCCGCCAAAAATCATCAGGCTCACGATGAGAATGCGCCAGCGCATCGGCAAGGTCCAGTATAGCGGGCGCGTCCTGCCGCTCGCGTGCGCGACGCTCGCGCTGGCCTTCGCTTTTGTCTTAAGCGGCCAGGAGGGCACTGGCTTTTATCGCTTGGCGCAGCGCGGCGGCGCTCAACTGTTTGTCTCGCCCGCCGGCACGCCGGAAAAGTTGGCGGCGCTCAACCACGTGCACCTGGTCAGCGCCAGCGCGCCGCAAACCGACTTATCGCCGGCGTATGTGGATCAACGGAGCCAAGCCATCATCGCCGCGCTGCGCGCCGACGGTTTCAACGCGCTTGGCGGCGATACCGATGCCGACGTCTGGCATCGCGGCCTCCCTTATCTCGAGGATCTCGATATTTCCGGCCATGTCCAAGCCGATCAGCAAAGCCCGGCTATTGACGTCTACGCCGACACCTTCGCCACCGAGGTGGCGGCGCTCGCCTCGAGTGCCTGCGCTCCCCGCGCCGCCGATCCCGATTTGATCGGCTACATCAGCGATGAATCGCTCGCTTGGGATCCAGGCCTACACCCGACCGCCGTATTGGCCTATTATCTGTCGCTGCCCATCTCCGCCCGTGGCCACCTGCGCGCGGTTGATTTTCTGCGTGAGCGCTATCACAGCCAGATTGCCGGCCTCAATCGCGCCTGGGGCGTGAAGGTGAAGGATTTCATTTATATCGCGCCGCCGTCCACCCTCACCCCTGCTTACACCGCCGATGGCGCCGCCTTCGCCGCGCCGGTGCTCGCCCGCTATTTGCAAGTCACGGCAAACGCTGTGCGCGCCGCCGACGGCCGCCACTTATTTTTCGGCGCGGGACTGGTCCCCTCCCCCGCCACCCCCGCTGAAATTTGGAAGATCTCCGATCTCGCCCTGGTGCGTGCGCCCGGCTTTGCGGCCGCTCCCGCGCTTGCTTCCCAGGTCGCCGCCGACACCGGCGCCGCCGTCGTGGTATCGGTGGGCGGATGTGACAATCCCTCTCCGCTCGCGGCTTTAAGCAGCGACCCCTCCGTGGCCGGAGTCATCTGGAACCCCGACAGCGACTGGCAGTCCGGACGCTGTGCCGCCGCCGCCCAACAATGGCGCACCCTTAACGCCCCCCATTCCCTTCGACCCAGCCAGCCTTAAGCCCTCGCCGCCGCTACTTCAGCGATGCCAGTTGCTGCTGCGCCTGCTGTGCTGTGGCGGTGGCCGGGTAGTCGGCCTGAAGTTGGCGATAGTACTGCGCCGCTTCCTTGGGATTGTAGGTGCGGTCGAGATCGGCCAGCTCCATCATGGCCACCGACCGCGGCAACAACGTCGAGTTCTGCTGGGTTAACTGCAGCAGCAATGCATGCGCCTGGGCCAGCTTATTCTGCTGGATGTCATAGTTCGCCAGCGCGTGCTTGGCCGCCGCCGCCACCGAAGCATCCGACGAGTTCGAGGCGGTCGTCAACGTCTTCTCGGCGTTCGGATTTTTCATATCCACTTGCGCCAAACCAAGGTAGTAGAGCGCAAATTGCCCACTCTCAGTCGATGGGTACTGGTCAATCGTGGCTTGGAATTGCTTGGCCGCCGCCGCCGCCCGCGTCTCGACACTGGCGTAGGTACTCACCCCATTGGGGGTATTCGGCGAAAGCAGCGGCGCGTGCAAGGTGTTAAGACCTTGGGCCAGCATTGCCGCCGCCTTCTGGTTCCTCGCGCTGCGCCAGGCGAAAAAAGCCCAGCCCAGGCCCACGACCACGACTACCACAACGGCGGCGGTGATAATCCGCTGCTGATGTTGCAGAAAAAATTCATAAGCGGCATCCATTCCGCTTACGAATTCATCATTCTTAAGTTCCTTGCGGCTGATTTGAGCCAATGCAAAACTCCCCTAAACCCAGAACCCACTATGTTATCAGATTGTTGAATCCGAAATTGAGATCGCAGCATCAAACCCGCAGAGGTGATGGACGGTAAAAATTGACAGCGTGCACGAGAGCATCTAGCATTAGAGGGTTTCTGCGGCACGAGCACGGAGGCAATACTATGGACCGGAAAAAACTGGAACAGTTCCAAAAGAAGCTGCAACAAAAGCAGCTCGACCTGATGCATGCGGTAGCGCGCATCGAGCAGGACGGCCGCGCCGCCGACGAGGAAGCCACCCAGGATATTGCCGACAAGGCCACCAACTCCTATACCAAGGAGTTCCTCTTCTATCAGAGCAATACCGAACGTTCTCAGCTCCAGGCCGTTAACGATGCTTTGATCCGCTTGCGCGAAGGCAGTTTCGGCGAATGCACCACGTGCGGCGAAGAGCTCAATCTCAAACGCCTCGACGCCGTCCCCTGGGCTGGCCTGTGCATCAACTGCCAGGAAAAAGTCGAGCAGGGCGTCGTCGCCTAAAGGCCCCCGGCGGCATCATCCGCAGCGTGGATAAATGGTATTCTGAGGGTGGAATGATCCATCGGGAGGCCACCCTTCAGCAGTCAGCTCACTGCCAACTCGGCCCCGTATCCCCAGCGCTGGGCTAAATTCCGCCCCTGGGGACAGCGCGCGGAGGCCTTCGCCGCGACGCTGTTCTGCCTTGTCTTTCCCGCGCCCTGCCGCGTTTGCCAAAAGCCGCTCGCCCACTTTAGTCGCATCCCGGTTTGCCCGGCCTGCCTCGCCGCCCTCCCCGGACTCATCATTCCCGGCTGCCCCCATTGCGGCAAGGGTAGTGTCGCGAACGCAAATCACAATCTCCCCTGCCTCGCCTGTCAGATCGAGCCGCCCGAATATGATGGCGCCTTAAGCGCCGTTGCCTACCGCGACAGCGGCAGGGAACTCATCCACCTCCTCAAGTATCAGCGCGTGTTAACCCTCGCCGAATTCTGGGCCGAACGGCTGCGGCATTGCGCTGAGCAGGCGCATTTGCAGGCCGATATTGTCGTACCCGTGCCGCTCGGTAAAAAGCGACAGCGCCGGCGTGGCTACAACCAGTGTGCCGAGGTGGCCCGCCGCCTGGCCCGCAAACTCCGTTGCGACTACGATGCCAAGGCCCTGAGACGCACCCGCGAGACGCAGTCGCAAGCCGGTCTGGAAATGGCTGAGCGCGTCAAAAATGTCGCCGGGGCGTTCCAGGCGAATCCCATACGGATAGCCGGGCGCAGCGTTTTGTTGGTGGATGACGTCTTAACGACCGGGGCCACGGCTCGTGCCGCGGCTGCCGCGCTGAAACAAGCCGGAGCGCGCCGCTTGTTTTTGTTGACCGCGACCAGGGCTGATATGCGAAAGGATCTTGCCGCATGAGCGCGACCGCGCCACTGTTGAATCCGGTTCTCGTGCTGAACGCCAGCTACGAGCCGATCAACGTGTGCGCGGTGCGCCGCGCCCTGGTGTTGGTGCTCAAGGGAGTGGCGCGCGCCGAAGAGGTGCACGGCCACCAGGTCCGTGCCTGCCGCACCCAGTTTCCTGTACCGTCGGTGATTCGCTTGCTCGACTACCGCCGCATTCCCCACCGCAGCCGCGCCCTGTCGCGCAAGAACATTCTGCTCCGCGATCGCAATACGTGCCAGTATTGCGGCGCTGTCTACCCAGCCCAATCGCTGACTCTCGACCATGTCATCCCGCGCTCGCGCGGCGGCAAGAGCGCCTGGGAGAATCTGGTCGCCTGCTGCCACGCCTGCAACCACCGCAAGGGCGACCGGCTCATGCCTGAGACCGGCATGGCGCTGTTGCGCGATCCGCGCCCTTTCAATCTCCACACTAGCCGCCATCTCATCCGCATGATGGGCCGCAGCGATGAGAAATGGCGCAAGTACCTGTTTTACTAAACTGATTTATGGATTATATTTTTTCGCCCTGGCGCTATCGCTATCTGGCGGCGCCCCAGGCGGCCGCCGCCGGGTGCGTGCTTTGCTCCAAGCTGCAATCGGGCGATGATCCCGCCAGCCTGGTCGTCTTCCGGGGCCGGGAAAATGCGGTGATGTTGAATCTCTATCCCTACACCACCGGCCACGTCATGATCGTGCCGTTCGCCCACGCCCCGTGGCTCGAGGCGTTGCCCGCGACCGCACGCTCTGAAATGTTTGAGCTGGCCGCCCGTTCCGAGGCGATATTGCGCGAGGTCTACAAGGCGCAGGGTCTCAACGTCGGCTTGAACCTCGGCACCGCCGCCGGCGCCGGCATCGCCGATCACCTGCACATGCACGTCGTCCCCCGCTGGACGGGCGACGCCAACTTCATGACTGTCGTGGGCGAGACCCGAATCCTGCCCGAGGCGCTCGAAGACACCTTCCACCGTCTCCGCACCGCCTTCTCCGCGTAATTACGCCTCCCAGCGGCGGAAGAGGAGCGCGGCGTTGGTGCCGCCGAAGCCGAACGAGTTGGAGAGGGCGTAGCGCATCGCCATCGGCCGTGCCTGGTTGGGCACGTAGTCGAGGTCGCACTCCGGGTCCGGCGTTTCGTAATTGGCGGTCGGCGGCGCGATCTGATGCTGCAGCGCCATTACGGTGATCGCCGCTTCCAGGCCTCCGGCGCCGCCCAGCAAATGCCCGGTCATTGACTTACTCGAGCTAACCGCCAGCTTGCGGGCATGATCGCCGAACAGCCGCTTAATGGCCATGGTTTCGAAGCGATCGTTATAGGCGGTCGAGGTGCCGTGGGCGTTTATGTATTCGATCGCTTCGGGCGCCACTTCCGCGTCCTCGAGAGTCTCCTTCATGGCACGATACGCACCGTCGCCATTGTCGGCCGGCATGGTGATGTGGAAGGCGTCGGCGCTCATCCCGTAGCCCATAACCTCGGCCAGAATCTTCGCCCCCCGCGCCCGCGCGAATTCCAGTTCCTCCAGCACCAGCACGCCTGCGCCCTCCCCAATCACGAAGCCGTCGCGGGTCAAATCGAACGGGCGGCTGGCCCGCGCCGGATCGTCGTTGCGTGTCGATAGCGCCTTTGCCGAGGCAAAACCGGCCACGCTGAGCGGCGTGATCGCGGCCTCGGTCCCTCCGGCGATCATGCCCTCGGCATAACCATGCTGGATGATGCGGAACGCGTCGCCGATCGAGTGCGTGCCCGAGGCGCAAGCGGTGCAGGCGGCCGAGTTCGGCCCCTTCGCGTTATGTCGTATGGAGACATGCCCGGCGGCCAAATTTACGATCGATGCGGGAATAAAGAACGGCGACACCCGCCGCGGCCCGCCTTGCAGCAGGGCCGAGTGCTCGCGTTCGATCACGTCGAATCCGCCGATGCCGCTTCCGATATGTACCCCGATCGAGGGCGCCAGCTCGTCGCTGATTATTAGTCCCGACCCAGCCATGGCTTCCGCCGATGCCGCCATGGCGAACTGGATGAAGAGACCCATCTTTTTGAGGTCCTTCTTCTCGATGAAAAGGAAGGGATCGAAGTTCTTCACCTCGGCGGCGAAGCGGCAGCTATAGGCGCTGGCATCGAAGTGGGTGATGGGGCCGATGCCGCTGCGCGCGGCCAACAGACCTTGCCAGGTTTCGGTCGCGGTCAGTCCCAATGCGGAAATCGCTCCGACGCCGGTGACCACCACCCGGCGGCGACCCTGAACCCGTCGCACCTTCAGGCCTTGGCGCCGGACTTGGCGCGGATATAGTCCACCGCATCCTGCACGCGGCGGATCTTTTCGGCGTCCTCGTCGGGGATCTGCATGTCAAAGGCGCTTTCGAATTCCATTACCAGCTCGACCAAGTCGAGCGAATCGGCGCCGAGATCATCCACAAATGAGGCGTTGAGGGTCACCTCGCCGGCTTCGACGCCCAGCTTCTCAACCACGATTTGTCGGACTTTGTCCTCGATAGCTTCGGCCATGGCGGTCCTCCTGCGGGAAAGGATAATGTTACCAGAAGTCAGCCAGCCGATTCGCCGGGATCGCGCCCGCCCGCACAATCCGCGGCGTAGGCTGGGTCAGGTCGACGATGGTGGAGGGCAGCGCCTGGGTCGAGGCGCCGCCGTCCACGATGATGTCGAGCGCGTCGCCGAACTGCTCCGCCACCGCCGCGGCGGTGAGACACTCTGGCTCGCCGCTTCGGTTGGCGCTGGTCGCGGTCAGTGGAAATCCGCATGCCTCGAGCAAGGCCAGCAGCAGCGGAAGATCGGGCTGGCGCATGGCGATGGTGCCGGTTCCCGCCGTCAGCGCCCGCGGCAAATGCGGCGCTGCCGCGACCAGCAGCGTCAGAGGACCGGGCCAAAATGCGTCCGCCAGCCGCTCAAAAATCTGGGGCATGTCGCGCCCCACACTGCGCGCCTGGGCGCGATCGCGCACCACCACCGGCAGCGGCTTGTTAAACGTTCGTCCCTTGCAGGCGTACACGCGCGCGACGGCGCTGTCCGACAGCGCGTCGGCGGCGATGCCGTACACGGTGTCGGTGGGCACCGCCATCACTCCGCCCGCGCGTAGCCGCGAAGCGAGTTCAGTGATGAGCGCGGGCGCGGGATGCATTCGGTCGACGGCCAGCGGCATGTTGATAAATTCGATACCGGGATGGTGAAACGCAAAAACAACGGGGGACGATTGCTCGTCCCCCGTTGTCCAATTTCCCGAAGACCGTACTACTTCTTCTTCGAGGTTTTCTTTTTCGCAGCCTTCTTGGCGGGCTTTTTCGTTGCTTTAGCCATAGGACTATTCTCCATTCACTTAGGATCTGCGCAGGCAAGCCCACGCAGGTTTAGTGAATGTATAGAATGCGCTGCGTCCCATGTCAAGAAAAAAATGCAACGCGCGTCCGATTTCAGTTGAACCGGATGCGCGCATCGGGTGATGCCGCGACATGAATCGTGTCCACGAAGCGAACTTTGTTCATCGCTCCCGCCATTACCAGCGACTGCGTGCGCGTGCCATCCTTGAAAAATCGCACCCCGCGCAACAAGCTGCCCGACGTCACACCGCAGGCGGCAAACAGAATGCTCTTGCCCGGCGCGAGGTCCTCGGTTTTATAAATTCGGCGCGGGTCCTTAACGCCCATCTTCGCCAGGCGCTCGACGGTCCCCGGCTTGTCGACCACGAGGCGCGCCACGATCTCGCCGTGCAGGCAGCGCATCGCGGCCGCGGTCAGCACGCCCTCGGGCGCTCCGCCGCTGCCCATCACCACATGCACGCCGGTTCCGAGCACGGCGGTCGCGATGCCGGCCGAGAGGTCTCCGTCCTGAATCAAGTGAATGCGCGCCCCCGTGGCGCGAATGTCGCCGATTAATTTTTCGTGCCGCGTCCGGTCGAGCACCACCACCACCAGCTCGTCCACCTTGCGATCGAGCCGGCGGGCAATCGCCGCCAGGTTGTCCTTCACCGGAGCATCCAAATCCACCGCGCCGCGGCACGCCGGACCCACGATGATTTTTTCCATATAGCAGTCAGGCGCGTGCAGCAGTCCCCCCGATTCGCTCGCCGCCAGCACCGTAATCGAGCCTGGCGCCCCGCTGGCGCATAGGTTCGTGCCTTCCAGCGGGTCAACCGCGATGTCGACCGCCGGCGCGCCCGCGCCGCCGCCCCCGAGCTTCTCGCCGATAAAAAGCATCGGGGCTTCGTCGCGCTCGCCCTCGCCGATCACAATCGTGCCTTGTAGCGGGACGTGATCGAGCGATGCCCGCATCGACTCGACCGCCGCCTGGTCGCTAAGCTTGGCGTCGCCCTGGCCCATGGTTTTGGCGCTGGCGATCGCCGCCTGCTCGACCACGCCCAGCAATTCCAGCGAGAGTTCGAGTTCCAAAACGGATTGCGGCGCGGGTGTGGCGGGAAGAGAAGTAGTGGCCATAGTTTTGATCCTCAGGCGAACGCGTCGATGCCGGTAATGCTGTGACCGACGATCAGGGTGTGAATGTCGTGGGTGCCCTCGTAGGTTTTTACCGACTCCAAATTGGCCATGTGGCGGAAGATGGGATACTCGTCGGCGATTCCGTTGGCTCCCAGAATGTCGCGCGCCGCCCGCGCCGTGTCCAGCGCCATCGCAACATTGTTGCGCTTGAGCAGCGAGATGTGGGCGGCGGTCGCGCGTCCCTGGTCCTTGAGCCGGCCCACATGCAGCGCCAGAAGCTGCGCCTGGCTGATCTGATTAATCATCGTGACCAGTTTTTCCTGCACTATTTGATGCCCGGCAATTGGCTTGTCGCCGAATTGCTTACGGAACAGCGCGTACTGCAGCGCCGTGTCATAGCACTGCATCGCGGCCCCGACCACGCCCCAGCCAATTCCGAAGCGGGCCTGGTTAAGGCATTGCAGCGCACTTTTCAATCCCCCGGTTCCAGGCAGTAGATTGCCGGCCGGGATGCGCACATCGTTCAGCGACAGGCTCGAGGTTACTGACGCGCGCAGCGAGTACTTGCCATGAATCTCCTCGGCCCGGAAACCGGGCCGGTCGCACTCCACCAAAAACCCTCGAATGACGTCGTTGTCGTCCTTGGCCCAGATGAGCGCCACCCCGGCGATGGAGCCCGAGGTGATCCACATCTTCTCGCCATTGAGCACCCACTCGTTGCCCACGCGCCGCGCGCGCGTGCGCATGCCGCCGGGGTTCGATCCAAAATCCGGCTCGGTCAACCCGAAGCAGCCGATCACATCGCCCTTCTGCATCGCCGGCAGCCAGCGGCTCTTTTGCTCGTCGCTTCCGAATGTGTGAATCGGGTACATCACGAGCGAGCTGTGCACGCTGACGAAGCTGCGGATACCGCTGTCCCCGCGCTCCAGTTCCTGCATGATCAGCCCGTACTCGACCTGGCTCAAGCC
This sequence comes from Terriglobales bacterium, assembly GCA_035606395.1. Taxonomy (GTDB): domain Bacteria; phylum Acidobacteriota; class Terriglobia; order Terriglobales; family SCQP01; genus SCQP01. Next base: position 148,720 of record DATNFK010000062.1, read on the forward strand.
GGCGCCGCCGTAGTCGGGCATAGTGGCGCCGAAAAAACCCATCTGCGCCATCTCCGGGATCAGTTCCCGCGGGAAGCGCCCATCGCGCGCGCAAGCCTCGATGATGGGCACGATGCGCTCCTCGACCCAGCGCCGGGCGCTATCGCGCACCAATCGTTCATTCTCGCTGAGCGAGCCGCCAATACCAAGAAAGTCAACGTCCCGGAACTTGAGCATACAGTCGCCAGCAGCAGATTATCACGAGCCCCGCGCAGCGCCGGCCTAGGGAGATGGAGCCCCCGCGCCGGCACTGTGCGTGAGCGGGTGCCGGTGCCAGCGGCCCGCGCCAACGGCAGCCCGCGCAGCGCCGGCGTCGGGCAATGGGGCCCCCGCGTCGGCGCTGCGCGCAAGCGGGTGCCCGGCGGCAGCCGGGCAGGCCCCGCACCCATTAAAGATCGCGCCAGTTCGGCCCGATCCCGACCGCGATCTCGAGCGGAACCGATAGCTCGGCCACGCCTTCCATCACCTCACGCACCACCGCCTCGAGTTCCTCGGCGCGCCCCTTGGGCACTTCAAAAACCAATTCATCGTGTACTTGCAGCAACATGCGCGCGCCAAAATCGCGCAGCCTCGGGTGCAGCCGGATCATGGCCAGTTTAATTAAGTCGGCGGCCGTTCCTTGCAGCGGCGTATTGATCGCCGTCCTTTCCGCGAATCCCCGCAGGGTCGGATTGCGCGCGTCGAGGTTGGGAATCGGACGCACCCGCCCCAACAGCGTTGTCACCCGGCCTGTCTTGCGTGCCGCCTCGAGCCCTTGTGCGATGTACTGCTTGACCCCGGCGTAGCGCTCGAAATAGCGTTTGATGAATCGCGCCGCCTCGGCTTGCGGTATCCCCAACTGTCGCGCCAGCCCAAACGCCGACAACCCATAGACAATGCCGAAGTTCACCGCCTTGGCCCGGCGCCGATGCTCGTCCTCAATCATGAGCGGCGGCACACCGAAAACCTCAGCCGCTGTCAGCCGGTGGATGTCGCCGCCCGTGCGGTAGGCGTCGAGCAGCAGCGGATCCTGACTGAAATGCGCCAGCAGCCGCAGCTCGATCTGCGAGTAATCGGCGGCCAGCAGCACATACCCGGGGTCAGGCACAAACGCGGCGCGAATTTCGCGCCCCAGCTCCGTGCGGATGGGAATGTTTTGCAAATTGGGGTTGCTCGACGCCAGCCGCCCGGTGGCCGATCCGGCGATCGTGAAGGTCGTATGCAGCCGCCCCGTCGAGGGACGCAGCAGGGGCGGCAGCGCGTCCACATAAGTGGACTTCAGCTTTGACAATTGCCGATACTCAAGCACCGGTCGCACCACGGCATGGTCGGCGGCCAAATCTTCGAGCACATCCATCGCCGTTGACAAACCCTTGCTCTTGCCCCGTGGCGCCGGCGCCGGCAAACCCATTTTAGTGAACAGCACCTCCGCCAATTGCTGCGGCGAATTCAGGTTGAAGCTGGTGCCGGCCAGCGTGAAAACCTGCTCCTGACACTCCAGGCAGCGCCGCTCGAGCTCGATCGAAAGCGCCGCCAGCGGTGCCGGGTCGAGCCGCACCCCCGACTCCTCCATCGTTTCGATTACTTCGACCAGTGCCAGGTCCAGGTCCCGGTACACACTGAATTGGCCGCTGGCCTCGATCCGCGCCCGCAAGCCCGGCGCCGCAACGGCGATGGCGCCCGAATCGGCCAGCGCCTGCGCCGGCCGGGTTGGATCGTCGAGGTAAGCCAGCAATCCGACGTCGTCAATCGTATCGGCCGCAAGCGCCGGGCGGCTCAGTCCCAACCGCTGTAGGCGCGCCCCAATTTCCTTCGAGTCGTTCCATTGCCAGTGCCGGGCCGGGTCGGCGAGCGCGGCCCGCAGCGGCGCCAAGCTCTCCGACTCTACCAGCAAGCGCGCGCCTGTGGGACGCGCGAGCTCAATTGCCCCGGCGTTGACTCCGGCCTCGACGTTGACCAACATGGCAATCGGCCCCGGCTCGCCGAGAAACCGCTCCAATTCTTCCACTCCAGCCGTGACCAGTTCGGCCGCGATGCGTTCCGCTGGGCCGCCGCCAAACTCCCGTAGCAGGTGGTGGAATTCCAGTTCCGCAAACAGCGCCTGACACGCCGCAAGGTCGGGAGCGCGCGTTTTCCAGGCTTCAGGGTCGTAGGTGACCGGCGCCTCGCAATGAATGGTCGCCAATGATTTGCTCAGGCGCACCTGCTCGGCGAAATTCTGTAGCGACTCACGATAGGTCTTGTGCTCGATCTCCGCTGCTCGCTCCAGCGCAGCCTCCACCGAACCAAAGCGCTGGATGATTTTCCGCGCTCCCACTTCGCCTATGCCCGGCGCGCCCGGAATATTGTCAATCGCATCTCCCCGCAGCGCCAACAAGTCGGCCACCTGATCCGGACGCACTCCCAGCTTGGCTTCGACCGCCGCGGCGTCGAACCACTGATTGCGGCTGGGGTTGAACACGCGCACGCCGGGCCCCACCAACTGCAACAGGTCCTTGTCGCTCGAGACGACCACCACCGCCAGCCCCGCCGCCAGCGCCTGGCGCGCCACCGTGCCGATAACATCGTCGGCTTCGAATCCGGTGGCCTCCAGTATGGGAATCGAGAGCGCTTCGAGCGCTCGGCGAATATACGGGAGCTGCGGTACCAACGTGTCGGGCATGGCTTCCCGGTTCGCCTTGTACCCGGCAAAGGCAGTGTCGCGAAACGTCGGTCCGGCCAGATCGTAGGCGGCGACAATCGAACCCGGCTGGGCCTCGGCCTGCAGCTTGCGCAGCATGTTGACCAGCCCCAGCACCGCCTGGGTGGGGACGCCCGCCGCATTACTCAGCGGCGGCAGGGCGTGGAACGCCCGGAAGATGTAGCCCATCGTGTCGATGAGGTAAAGTTCGTCCGCCAACCCACCGATTCTATCAAATGCGCGCCGCCGGCACCGGCGCCGGGCCGTCAGGCGTACCGACCCTCTTAGTGCATCGCGGCGCGATGCATACGACCTATAATGGATACATCCATGGGCACGAAAATATTTGGCAAGCGCCCGGATCGGCTGCTGCTGATTTCTGGCTTGGGCATTGTTGTGGGCGTTATTGGCGGCCTGGTCGCCGAATTCCTGCTGCGCACCATCGCCTTCATTAGTAACTTTGCCTTTTTTGGCATAGTCTCCAGCAACTATCTGACTCCGAATGCGTCGCACGTGCACGGCTGGGTCGTGCTCCTACCCGCCGCCGGCGGGTTGATTGTGGGCTTGCTGATTCATTACTGTTCCCCGGAGATCAAGGGCGACGGCATCCCCGAAGCGATGTCCGTGGTGCTCACGAATGGCAGCATTGTCAAGCCCCGAGTCGGGTTTTTCAAGCCCTTGAGCGCGGCAATCACCGTCGGTTCCGGCGGACCATTCGGAGCTGAGGGTCCGATTATTCAAACTGGCGGGGCGCTGGGTTCGATTCTCAGTCAGTTCCTGCCCTGCTCGCCGTCCGAGCGTCGCACTCTCCTTGCCTGTGGCGCCGCCGCCGGTCTGGCCGGAGTTTTCAAAACGCCCTTTGCCGGCGTGTTCATGGCGGTCGAACTCCTGGTCTTCGAGTTTCGCGCCCGCTCCTTCATCCCCATCGCGTTGGCCAGCGCTTGCGGCACCATGGTGGCCATGGCGTTCCGCGGGGCGCAACCGGTGTTTCCCGTGGTGGCCGATTTTGCCCTGCGCGGTTCGGAGCTGCCGTTTTTCGTCGTCCTCGGCGTGGCTTGCGCCTGCCTCGCCTGGGTCATGACCCGCACGTTGTACGTGTTCGAGGATATGTTCGAACACATCCAGCATCGCTTTCACATTTGGTTCCCGATCATCCCCGCACTCGGCGGACTCATGGTTGGGGGCATCGGCTGGTTTTATCCACAGGTTTTCGGCATGGGCTACGGTGTCATTGCCGACTTGCTGAAGCTGCCTCACTCGACTCCCCACTTGGTCGGCGTGGGCGTGGCCAAACTCGGTGCCTTCGGGTTGGCGCTCGGGTCAGGTGGATCGGGCGGCACCTTCGCCCCAGCGCTCATGATCGGCGGCAGCCTCGGCGCCGCCTTCGGCAACATTGTCCATCAGATGTTGCCGGCCGCCTCCTCGCCCGGTCTGTACGGCATGATCGCCACTGCGGCGCTGTTTGGAACCATCTATCGCGCCACGCCCACCGCCATCCTGTTCATGCTCGAGGTCACCGGCGCCTACCGCGCCATGTTCCCGCTTTTTCTGGTATGCATTATTGCCGACCTCGCCGGGCACTACTTGATGGATACCACCATTAACACCGAGCGCCTGGTAAAGCGCGGCATCTTCGTTCCCGACTCCTATGCCGCCGACCCAATGCGCATGTTCCGCGTACGCCAAATTATGAGCAGCGGGGTCGAAAGCATTCTCGCCAGCGCCCGGCTGCGCGAGTTCCTGCCCGCCGCCGCGGCGCACGACGCCCTGCCCGTCGTCGACGCCAACAACCAACTGGTCGGCCTTCTGCACCGCAGCGACCTGCTCAACGCCGAGCCCGAAGCCACGGCCGGCATGCTCGCGCGCACACGCTTCCCAGTGGCCTACGCCGATGAAACCGTGCATGAAGTGGCCTTGCGCATTCTGGAATACGGCGACCATAACTGCCCGGTTCTGGATCGTGAGACCGGCGAAGTAATCGGCATTCTTACTTCGTACGATCTACTGAAGGCCAAACAATGGGAAAACTTGCAGGAAATGCAGGAGCCGGGCCGGATGTCGGTGTTCAGCATGCTGCCCTTCCGCTCCCGTGGTGCCGCCTCCAGCGCCGAGCAGGAAAAGAAGGATGCTGCCATGCGCTCCTGATTGATGCGAAAATTCGTTGCGCCTGAAAGCCGCTAGCGACCGTATTTCCGACCATTGGGCAGCCACGTCTCGCCGTATACTCAGGAGGCATGCAGCTTTGCGTAATCGGAACTGGCTACGTCGGCCTGACCACCGGGGCTTGTCTCGCCGCCATTGGTCATGACGTCGTTTGCACCGACGCCGACGCCGCCAAAATCGCCAACCTGAACCAGGGGAAGCTGCCGATTTTTGAAGAGCGCCTGCCCGAGGTCATCGCCGCCGCCGTGGCCGCAGGCACGCTGCGTTTTACCAGCGACGGCAACGCCGCCATCGCCGCCGCCGAGACCATTTTCATTTGCGTGGGCACGCCGCCCGACGCTGACGGCAAGGCCAACCTGGCGGCGGTTGAAGCCGTCGCCCGGCAAATCGCTCAAAATGCGCGCGGCTACCGCCTGGTGGTCGGCAAGAGCACCGTGCCGGTGCGCACCGGCGACCAGATCAAGCGCGTCCTCACCACCTACGCCAGCGGACGCATGGAGTGTGATGTCGCGAGTAACCCCGAGTTCTTGCGCGAGGGCACCGGCGTGTACGACTTCTTCCATCCCGACCGCATCGTCACCGGCAGCGACAGTGAACGCGCGGCGACGCGGCTGCGCGAAATTTATGCACCCGTGCTCGAGGGCCGTTTCCAGTGCGGCTGGCATCAACAGGCCGCCTCCGCCTGCGGCTGGAAGCCGCCGGCCTGGGTCGCGACCTCAATCAAGAGTGCCGAGCTGATCAAGCACGCCTCCAACTCTTTTCTGTCGATGAAGATCTCCTACGCCAACGCTATCGCCGACATCTGCGAGCTGGCGGGCGCGGACTCCAGCGAGGTGCTGCGCGGTCTCGGGCTCGATCGCCGCATCGGCGCCGATTTCCTCCGCCCCGGCATCGGCTTCGGCGGCTTTTGTTTTCCCAAGGATCTGAGCGCGTTCATCGAGATGACCGCCGAGTTGGGATACGACTTTCGCCTGCTGCGCGAAGTGCAGGCGGTGAATGCGCGCCGGGTCGAGCAGTTCATGCGCAAGGTGCGCGAGGAACTTTGGGTCCTGCAGGGCAAGACGCTGGGTGTGCTCGGGCTCGCATTCAAGGCCGGCACTGACGATACCCGGCTCTCGCCCGCTTACGGCGTGGTGCGCGAGCTGCTGCGTCTGGGCGCGCATGTGCGGGCCTACGATCCCCAGGCTATGGAACGCGCCCGTCAGGAATTGAGCGGCCCCATACAGTTCTGCGAACGCGCCGAGGACGTGGCCGAAGGCGCCGACGCCATCCTCATTCTCACCGAATGGCCCGAGTTCCGTGACGCGGATTGGCCGGCCATGGCCAAGCGCATGGCGCGCGCGCTGGTGCTCGACGGCCGCAACCTCTTCCAGCCCGGCGAACTGTCCCGCCACGGCTTCCATTATCGCGGCCTGGGCCGCGCCGCCACGAGCGAGTCTGCGGCCGCGCCCGCAATCTCCGCCTGATGTCATGCCGGCATTGCTGACCACAGCGGCGATCGCCTTTGCCCTATGTCTCGGGCTGACGCCCCTGCTGCGCGCCTTCCTCGCCCGCTGGCCCCCGCGCCGCCGCGCTGAGCTCGGGCGCGGACTCGATCCGAAACACCGCCCGGCCACCGCGATTCCCCGCCTGGGGGGCGTGGCCGTGATCGTCGCCGCGACGTGCGCCCTGGCCGCGCCCCACTGGCTGCATTTTCAGTTTGCCGGCAATGGCGCCGACCTGCTTCGCCAACTGGGATGGCCCGTCTTGCTGGTCTTGATCGTCGGCGTCGCCGATGACTGGTTCAACCTTCCGCCGCTTTGGAAGTTCGGCGGTCAGGCGCTGGCCGCTGCCATGGTGTTTGGCTCCGGCATCGAGGTCAACAGCCTGTTCCACCACCCCTTGCCGCGCCTCGCGAGCGCCGTGCTGACAGTGGTCTGGCTGGTCGCCTGCAGCAACGCATTCAACCTGATTGATGGCCTCGATGGACTCGCCACCGGATTGGCGCTGTTCGCCACCGGGACGGTTCTTGCCCACGCGGTTCTGATGGGCGAGCCCGGCTTGGCGGTGGTTATGGGCGCGCTCTTCGGCGCCTTGTCAGGATTCCTGCTGTTCAACTTTCCTCCCGCCAGCATCTATCTCGGCGACGCCGGCAGTCTTTCGATCGGCTTCTTGCTCGGCTGCATGGCGCTTACGTGGGCCAACAAGGCGAACACCATGGTGGGCTTGATGGCGCCTTTTTTCGCCCTCCTCGTCCCCATGCTCGACACCATTGTCGCCGTCCTGCGCCGCGGCTTGACCGGCCAGCCATTGTTCGCCGGCGACCGGCGCCATGTTCACCACCGCCTGCTCGGCCGGGGATTCACTCCGCGCGGCGCGGTGCTGGTGCTCTACGCGGTGGCGTCGCTGGGCGCCGTCGTCTCGCTCCTGCTCGACGATATTACCGAGCGACATACCTTCGAGTTGGTGATTCTGCTCCTGCTCACCCTCTCCGGTATCGCCGTGCAGCAACTTCGCTACGTCGAGTTCGCCGAGTTCGGGCGCGCCTTCCGCCAGGGTTATCTCGACCCGCGCAAGCCGCTGCAGGCGCAAGTGACGCTGCGCGACCGCGCCGCCGAAATTTCCGCCGCCCGTGACGCCGGGACTATGTGGCTGAGTTTGCGCCAGCTGGCGCGCGAACTGGGCTTTCAAGGCGCTGAATTAAGGCTCGGCTCCAGCGCCGCCCCGACTTTCTCCGAGCGTGTCGATTTCGCCCCTTCGGAATCGGCTCCGCTCAGCCCGGGCTTCTGCGGCTGGACCTGCCACATACCGCTCGGCGCGGCGGGCAGTACCGGCATGGTCGTGTTCTGGCGCGAATCCGGACCGCCGGCAATGGGCGCCATCGAGGACCTCACCGCGGTCCTCCGCCCCGCTCTCACCACGCGTTTAGCCGAACTGGCGGCGCAGCAACGTTCCCGCGCCGCCGTGGCGGGCCGGTAATGCCCAAGCCGCTGCGGTTCGCCATCATCGCGCTGCTCGCTGCCGCCGTGGTGTACGTAATCTATTCCAGCATGCACACCGCGCAATTCCGCGTCGAGGTCTGCCTCACCTACCAGGGCGCGAGCGCCTGCCGCACCGCCGAAGGCCGCACCCGCGACGAGGCGCTTCGCGCCGCCCACGACAACGCGTGCGCCCAGGTCACCAGCGGCGTCACCGGAACCCTCGGCTGCCAGAACACTCCCGCCACCCGCGTCACCTGGCGCTAGCGCAAGCGCGAGTGAATCACCCGCGCTGCGCTTGCATCTTGCCCCAGCGTGGATTAGGCTTCCAAACATGAGCGACTTTCGCCGCCTCTTTCCCGCCATCGTTCTGGCCGCCGCGTTTGCGGTTTGCGGTTTCGCCCAATCCAGCTTCACCATTCAGCAGGTGATGGATTCGCCCTTTCCTAGTTCCCTGACCGCATCATCCCAGGGCGAGCACATTGCCTGGGCCGCCGACCTCCGCGGCGTGCGCAACGTCTTCGTCGCGGACGGGCCCAACTTCGCCCCGCGCCAGGTGACTCACTACACGCTCGATGATGGCCAGCCCATCGTCGCCGTGCGCATCACCCCCGACGGCAAGACGGTGGTCTACGCCCGCGGCAGCGAGCACAACTCGCTTGGCGACACCGCCGATCCCGACAGCAGTGTCGTCAAGCCCGAGCAGGATGTGTGGTCCGTCACCAACGGCGGCGCTCCCAAGCTTCTCGGCGAACTCGGCTGCAACGGCGAAGGCTGCGAAGACATCGAGCTTTCGCCCAACGGACAATGGGCGGTTTGGCCGGCCCGCCAGACCCTCTGGATCGCCCCCGTCTCCGGCGCCAGCGCCGCCAAGGCTCTCACTTGGTCGCAGGGCAACAACGTTCAGCCGCGCTGGTCGCCCGACGGCAAACGCATTGCCTTCGTTTCACAGCGCGTCGGCCATTCCCTCATCGTCATTTACGATGTGGGCGGCGCTTACCTGCATTACGTGGATCCCAGCGTCGACCGCGACTCCTATCCCCGCTGGTCGCCCGACGGCCGCGAAATCGTCTTCGTACGCCAGCGCGGCATCACCCGCAATGCGCCTCCGCCCGGCTCCCCCGCCGCGCCCCGGTCCGGCCCCGCGGTGCAACTGCCTCACTGGGAGCTCTGGGTCGGCGATACCACAACCCTCGCCGCACACCCGTTTTGGCGCAGCGGTACCCGCCCCGAAGACACGCTCTATAACACCAACTTCGGCGACGCGCTCAACGTCACGGCTAACCGCACCGTGCTGTTCAGCTCCGAGATGGATGGCTGGAATCACCTTTACTCCATCTCCGACGCGGGCGACGCCGGCGCGGCCCAGCCTAAGCTCCTTACCCCCGGTGAGTTCGAAACCGAGGATGTCGCGCTCGATCCCGACGGCCAATCCGTTGTCTACACCTCCAATCAGGACGACATTGATCGCCGCCATATTTGGCGCGTCCCCGTCGACGGCAGCGCCCCGCCCGTCGCCGTCACCAAGGGCGCGACCATGGAGTGGACCCCGGTGATCACCGCCGACGGCAAGCGCATCGTGTGCCTCGGTTCCACCGCCACCTCGCCCGCCATGCCCTATGCCATTGCCTCCAACGGTGGCCGTACGATGTTGGGCACTTTGCCGGCCGACTTCCCCGAGTCCAAGTTGGTCACCCCGCGGCAGGTGATTTTCCCCAGCACCGACAATCTTCAGATTCATGGACAGCTCTTCGAACCCGCCGGCGCGCCCGCCGGGCCCCGGCCCACGCTGATTTTTGTCCACGGTGGATCACGCCGCCAGATGATGCTCGGCTTCCACTATATGGACTATTACCACAACGCCTACGCCGAGAATCAGTACCTTGTCAATCTCGGCTTCAACGTGCTTTCGGTGAATTACCGCACCGGCGTCATGTACGGACGCGCCTTCCGCATGGCGCCCCACACCGGCCGCGCCGGCGGTAAGGAGTATGACGACGTCGTGGCCGCCGCCAAGTACCTGCAGACGCTTCCTGAAGTCGACGTCCATAAAATCGGCATCTGGGGCGGCTCCTACGGCGGTTATCTGACCGCCATGGCGCTTTCCCACAATTCCGATATTTTTGCCGCCGGAGTTGATTTTCACGGCGTGCACGATTGGAGCACCATCTATGCCGGCGGCGGGCCGCCGCCGGCTCCTGGCGCCGGTCGTGGTGGCGGACGTGGCGCAGCCGCGGCGGGTGGTCGCGCCGGCGCAGGCCCCGGCCAACCCGGCAATCTGGCGTTCGATTCCTCGCCCGACGCCTATGTTGGCGACTGGCGCTCGCCCGTGCTGCTCATTCAGGGCGATGACGATCGCAACGTTGATTTCGGCCAAATGATCGATCTCGTCGATCGCCTTCGCGCTCAGCGCGCGCCCTTCGAGCAAATGGTGCTGCCGGACGAAATCCACGGGTTCCTGCGGTGGACGAGCTGGGTCAAGGCATACGCCGCCACGGCCGATTTCTTCCAGCGCGTGCTGCTTCAAAATCAGAAGATCTCGACCCAGAACTAAATTAAACGGTTGATCTCCGTCGCCAGTGCAACATCCTTGCCAGTAATGCCGTTGCTGGTGTGGGTGTAGGTGGTGATCTCCGCACGTCCCCAGCCCAGGCAAATATCGGGGTGGTGCTGCTTTGCTTCCGCGATTGCTCCCACTTGGTTCACAAAGGCCAGCGCTGCGGCGAAATCGGGAAAACTGAACTCGCGCCGCAGGTGATGGCCGTCCACCACCGACCATCCGTCGGGAACGTTGCCAGGGACCTTTGTTTCCATTGCGACACCTCCTTCCATTCACGATACCACCCCCGTTCCGCCAACCCCCACCCCTGGCAGGGCATCTCTAAATCCCTGAGTAACAAATCAGCAGGAGGCCCGAAGTGTTGTTCGCCACTTCTTCCTCGGGGCTCATGCCGGAGAACATGAATAAAACCTAGGAGGAGAAAAGTAATGGCAAAGAAAATGTCGTCTCACCTTTGGGCTTATCTCGCAGTTCTGCTCGCGGCTCTCGTTGGCCTGGCCATGACTCCGCTGGCGAACGCGCAGGATACTTCCTCACCTTCCCAAACCGCGCAGGATCAGAAAACTATGACCGCCACCGGCTGCCTCCAAAAAGCGGCTTCCGGCAACGGTTATCAGTTGACCGATTCTTCCTCGATGAAAACCTATGATCTCAGCGCTGCTTCCAGCGATGTGGATCTCAGCGCCCATGTCGGCCACACCGTGACCGTCACGGGCACGCCCTCGGCCGCCAGTGACACCTCGTCCACTTCGAGTGCGAATCCGAGTGCGAATCCGAGCTCCAATCCCAGCAACCCGTCGACGCCCGGCTCAAACCCGTCCAGTTCGACTCCCGGCGCGTCCGGTAGCTCGAGCAATAACCAACAGTTGAGCGTGACCAACGTCAAGATGGTGAGCAGCAGTTGCCAGGCCGGACGCTAAGCGTTCGTTGGCTTCGGCATGATAAAGGGGCGGCCATGAGCCGCCCCTTTTTTTGCGCTCTGCCTAGCGGCCTTCCGGTGTCGCCACCGTAGCGGCAATTTCAGCCAATATGGCGCCCGCCTGCTCGCCCCGCCGCTCGCCCACCTTCGCCCGCACCACCACGCGATGAGCGCACACCGGCTGCAATAGTCGTTTAACGTCGAAGGGGACGCAGTACGCCCGGCCCTCCAGCGTCGCCCACGCCTGCGCCGCCCGATGCAGCATCAACATTCCGCGCGGACTGACCCCCAACTCCAACCCGGGGTGTTGCCGCGTCGCCCCGACCAGCGCCAATTCGTAATCCACAATCTCGTCCGCGACCCGCACCTCCCGCACCGCCTGCTGCAACTCCATCACCTCGGTCAATCCCAGCACCGGTTCCGTGCGCGCCAGCAGCGCGTTCCCCGCCTCTCCCCGCAATATCGCGCGTTCATCGTCGCGGCTTGGGTACCCCATTTGAATGCGCAGCAAAAAGCGGTCGAGCTGCGACTCCGGCAGCGGATAGGTACCATGATGTTCGGCCGGGTTCTGCGTGGCGATCACCCAAAATGGCTGCGGTAGCGGATACGTGCGGTTGTCAACCGTAACCTGGCGCTCGTTCATCGCCTCCAGCAGCGCCGACTGGGTGCGCGGCGTGGTCCGATTGATCTCGTCGGCCAACAATACATTGGTGAAGATCGGCCCGGGATTAAACTCGAAGCGCTCCTGCGCCTGATTGTAAATGCTGACGCCGATCACGTCGCTCGGCAACAAGTCACTGGTGAATTGAATGCGTTGAAACCGGCCCTCGAGTCCATGCGCGACGGCTTGCGCCAGCGTGGTCTTGCCGACCCCGGGAACATCCTCAATCAACAGGTGACCTTCGGCCAGCACCGCCACAAGCGCCATGCGCACCGCGTCGCTGGAACTTCGCACCACGCGCCGTAACTCGGCCTCTAATCGTCCCAACTGCGCTTGCAGTGCCAGCTCGGTTTGCATGTGGTCTGCCTAGACGCCGTTCCCGTTATTTTATCATCCACAAACACGAATGCCCGCGGCTGGCTATATGCCGGCGCGGGCATCCGTGCGGAGAATAGTTCCGAAGAACCTCGGCCTGAAGGCTGCGAAACCTCGGCCCGGCGACTACGAAACCATTGATGGACTGCATAGTACGGGCGAACTCCAGACGCTGTCAAGCACAGTATAAAGCCTTTAAAATGATCGGCTTACAGGAGCCTTATTTTAGGTTCAACCGGATGAGGGCCTCATCGTGGGCTTTTTCAAACCGTTCCGGAAACCAGCGCTCAAGCATGGCCCGCGTGCCGCCGGTGAGCAATCCAACCACGATGGCGACTCCAATGATGAAGCCGCACAACACAAATATTCCCAAAATCAATTCCGGCAGCGCATCCAGACCGACCGGTGTCGGGGGGACCATCGTAATGTCGGCGTCGTAGTTCACCGCTTGCAGAAGTTGATCGGCATCGGCGCCGGACGCTCCGTGCAGCAAGACCAAAATCGGTCCACTGCGTCGCACTGAGAAGCCCGACATTTTTTGCAGCGCCGCGAGATGAGTTCGCGCAATCTGCGGAGTCGGGTAGGCGACAACCGCCAACTGCGCCGGCGTGGATCCGCCCAAATCGTATGTGCCCAACTCGGCTTGCGCGCCCATATTGAAGCCCACTGCGTCCGGAGCCAGCCAATGGCAAAAGGTTGAAAACGCTTTCGGGCCCTCGACGAAATGCGTGTCCCCGGCCATCAGATGCGCCGGCGGCAAATAGTAGGGCAGCGATGAAAGATCGCCGCCACCGGCGCTGGCGCTCAGCGCCGCCGCCAATTGCCGCATTTCACTCGCCGTCATAGCCGTTAACTCATCCATGTGCACGCGAATCAGCCATACGCCGCGCGTAAAGAGAATGACGTTGTCGCCGCTGGCCGCCTGCTCTTTCGGCTGCGCCAAGTCAAACGGATGAAAATTGTCAGGCCGGTAGTAGGTGAATGCGCCGTAGGAACCATCCACATCGCCGAAACGATATCCTTCGACCACGATGCTTCGGCCCGAACGCTGGTAGGTGTCCCGCTCCAGCGAGCGCAAGCCGTACTCCGTCATGGCCTCCGCCTCAGCCGTGGGTAACGGCCATGGAGCCGCCTGCGCCACTTCGCTCTTAGCTTTTTGCCATCCGGCAAAATCCGGCAAAAATGGCGGTGGCGCCGCCGCCCAGGCCGCCAGCGCCAGCACTAATCCGATCGTCAAAAATCGCCAACGCGCCACCTATTTATTGTACCGGTTGCACCGGCGCCGGCGACCGCCAACCCCGCCTCAGCGGCCGCGGCACACCTATTGACAACCCATAGCTATAGGTGTCCAATAGGAACATGCAACCAGGAACCTTGGGGCTGATGGTGCTGAAAACATTGCAAGCGATGGGGCCGATGCATGCCTACGGGCTTGCCAAACGCATCGAACAGGCGAGCCAGGGGCGGCTCCTGGTGAACTACGGCACTATCTACCCCGCCTTGATCAAGCTCGAGCAGGAGGGCGAGGTGCGCTCGGTCTGGATGCTGACCGAGACTAAACGACGCGCAAAGTTCTACCAGTTGACCGCCGCCGGGCGCCGCCGCGCCGACCGGGAGACCCGCCAGTGGCGCGCCACCTCCGAGATCATGGAGCATTTTCTCGCCCTCGCGTCCAAACCAGGAGCCAACGCATGAGCAAGCTTGTCGGATGGATCCGTCGCACCATCGGAATTTTTCGCCACCGCACGCGCGAACGCGAGCTTCAGGCCGAAATCGCCGCCACCCTCGACTTGGCGCTCGAGGACGCCGGCGCGGACGGGGCCGCCATCGCTCGCGCGCGCTGGGGTAGTTCCGAAACCATTCGCCAAGCTTGCCGCGAGCAGGCGGGCGTGCCCTGGCTCGAGGGCGCCGCCCAGGACCTCCGCCACGCCGCGCGTCTCCTGCGCCGCGAGCCCGGCTTCAGTCTCTTCACGCTGCTCACCCTCGCCCTGGCCCTCGGCGCGGCGACCGCCGTTTTCAGCGCTGATAATGCGGTGCTGTTCCGAACCCTGCCCTACGACCGGCCACAACAGTTGGTCGAGTTGTTTTCCAAGTACCTCCCCGACTCCCACGAATCCACCATGAACGTGGCCACGGCGAATTTTCTCGATTGGCGGGCCCAGGCCCGGTCGTTCTCCGGCATGGCGGCCGATCGGGTTACCAGTTTCAGCCTCGGAAGCGAGAGCGGCGGCAGGCCCGCCGCGCGTGTCAGGGCGGCAGAGGTGAGCGCCGGTATGTTCGATGTCTTGGGAGTGCGGCCGCTGATCGGTCGCGGCTTCCAACCCGGTGACGACCAGTTGGGCGCCCCGCCGGTCGCCATTCTCAGCAATCCGCTCTGGCATTCGCGGTATGGTGGCGATCCTGGTGTTATTGGCAGGACCATTCGCGTCATCGGTGGCGCGGGCGGTGCGGCTGGTGCGGAGATAGGTAGCGCCGTAACCGTGGTTGGCGTCATGCCTCCTGGCTTTCGTTTTCCAGTCGGCTGGCTAATGACCGATGTTGAGATGTGGACGCCTCTGCGTTGGAGCGCGACCCAGCGCGCCGACCGCGACACGACCGATTTGGAAATAGTCGCCCGCTTGCGCCCCGGCCTCGATACGGGCGCCGCCCAGGCGGAAATGGATGGCATCGGACGCCGCCTGGCGGCACTATATCCCGCCGCCGACCGCAACTGGGGCGTCAACGTCATGCCCCTATCCGAGCGCGGGCGGGCCGCACTGAGGCCAATGCTCGGCCTGCTCTCGCTCGCGGCTGGACTCATGCTGGCCCTCGCCGCCGCCAACGTCGCCGGCATGTTGCTGGCGCGCAGTTGGGGACGTCGTCACGAAATCGAAATTCGCATGGCGCTCGGTGCCGGCCGCACGCGCGTGCTGCGGCAACTGATCACCGAAGGTGTGCTGCTGGCCGCTGCGTCGGGATTGGCCGGCTTATTGGTGGCACGCTGGGCCATGAGCCTCATGGCTCTAATGGCGTACATGCTCGGTAATCTTGACCTTGGGAATTTGGCCCTCGATGGCCATGCGCTCGCTTTCGCGGCGCTCGCCGCCTTGTTAGTGGGTATTGCGATCGGCGCCATACCCGCGCTGGCGTTATCCCGCTCTGCCTCGACCGGGGCGATGCGCCAGAGCGGCCGCATTGCAACCAGCCCCCATGAGGAACGCTGGAAATTACTGCTGGTGGTCGCTCAGGTTGCGTCTGCACTTGTGCTATTGACCTGCGCCCTTACCCTCTGGCGTTCTTTTGCGGCTTTTCTTCAAACCAGTCCCGGCTTCAGCGGCGAACAACTGACCGTGCTCCATTTGTTGGCCCCGGTATCGCGGCGTGCGCCGGAAAAATTGAACGCCTACGTCAACGGGTTGCTGCAAGCCGCGACCACCGTGCCCGGCATCGAGGTCGCGGTTTCAAACAGCGCCCCGATGGAGATGTTCGGCGATACCTTCCGATACTCACTTCCCGGCGCGCGCGGTAACGTCGACAATACGCGCCCCTTTGTCGACTACCACGTGGTCGGCGCTAACTATTTCGCTGTCACCGGCATGCGTCTGCTGCGCGGAGAGGAATTCACCGCCGCGATGAATGCGCCGGTCGCGGTGATCAATGACACACTGGCGCGCGCCTCCTTCGGCGGGGAATCCGCCGTCGGTCAGGAACTGCTACTGCGCGGCGACGTAAACGGCGCCGGCAACGCCGGCCCGGGGCGCGCTGTGCGCATTGTCGGCGTGGTCGACGACGTCAAGGAGTACGGACTGCACCAAACCACGCCGCGCCAGATCTTTGTGCCCTACGACCAGGATCCGCGTGCCGGCATTTCGATGGTGGTTCGCTCGCCGCTCGCCACCGCGCAGTGGCTTCCCCAACTACGGCTCGCGCTGGCGTCCTTCGCCCCCGACCAGCCCATTTTCAATATCGAGGCCGAAACCCACATCATGCGGCAAGCCGACGCGGTGGTGACGTTCAATGCCTGGCTCTTTCTCGGCTTTGCGCTTCTGGGCGAAGTGCTGGCCTTGGCCGGCATCTATGCGCTGGTGGCGTACGCCGTGCGAGCACGCATGCGGGAGTTCGGTGTGCGCCTCGCGCTGGGGGCGACCCACTCCACGCTCCTGGGTTCGGTACTGCAACGATCCGCCCAGCTGGCTGGCGCCGGCCTGGTGTTCGGATTGCTGCTGGCGCCGGCCGCCGCGCGATTATTAGTGGGCTCCCTGAACAGCTCCCTCATTCTGCACCTCACTCCCGCGACCTGGCCGCTGTTCGCCGCCGCCGCGCTCGCAACTCTCGTGGCCGCCCTGGTCGCCGGCCTGCCTCCGGCACTCACCGCCGCGCGCACCGACCCCAACGTCGTCCTGCGCCTGGAGTGATCGAAACCATTTACTCTTGCCGCATCGCCAGCAGCGGATCGACACGGCTGGCTCGATGCGCCGGCAACCAGCCCGCCAGGAGTGCCGCCAATAGCAGCATGGCCGCGGCGCCCGCCACGCTGGTGGGGTCGTAGAAACTGATCCCAAACAGGTGAATGCGGTTGGCCAGAATCCTGGCGCCCGCCAGACTGGCTGGCAAGCCGAGCGCCAATCCCAGCACGAGAATCACCGTAACCTCGCCGAGAATCATGCGCAGCACCGACCCCCTACCCGCGCCCAGCGCCATCCGCACCCCGATTTCGGGAGCGCGCCGCGCGACGCCGTACGACATCACGCCGTAAAGCCCGATCACCGCCAGAAACAAGGCCAGCAGTCCAAAGAAGCCGCTAAGCTTCGCCAGCAGGTTCTCCGTCGCCAGCGAGCCATCTAGCAGCTCTGTCATCGTTTGCATCGGCGGTGGAGGAAGGCTCGGCGCCGCGGCTTGCACTGCCTTCCGCAGATCTCCTGCGCTTCCACCCCGAACAACGACCACCGCCGCGCCCACCGGAAGTACCGGAATCCCATTGAAGATCGGTAAATAGAAGCGCGGCTCAAGCTTCTCACCCAAGCTGTTTTCCTTCGCATCGCCGCAAATGCCGACAATGGTGTATTCGGCGCGCTTGTCGTCGGGGTAGAGATCCTGCACATGCTGGCCCAGCGGAGAATCGTGCGGGAAGAAATGTCGCTGGAAGGCCTGGTTGATGACGATGTCTTGTACGCCCGATTCGTCGGCATCGGTGAGGTTGCGACCGGCGATAATCGGAATTCCCGCGGCGCCGAAAAAGCCAGGCGAAACCTGGTCGAAGCCGGATCCGTTGTCGTCCGGATTCGCGGCGGTAAAGCCGGGCACCGAAACCGGCAGGCCCATGTCGCTGCCTTGAAACAACCCCAATTGACTGAGGCCCACCGCGCGTACGCCGGGCGTGGACCGTACCCGATCCTCAATATTGCGTAAGAACGCCGCCGCTGCCGGCCCCTTGTAGCCAACCTGGCTGGCGGCAATGGAGAACTGCACCAGTTGATTGCGATCAAAGCCAAGCGGCGCGTCGGCCAATTTTTGCAGATTGCGAACGAACAGTCCGGCCCCCACCAGCAGCACCACCGCCAGTGCCACCTGCGCAATAATCAGCAGCTTGCCCAAAGGCAGGCCGCCGCGCACCACGCGGCCGAGTACACGCCTGGTGCGCGCCGACCCACCCCGGCCCTGTGCCTGCAATATCGCGTTTAGATCGAGGCGCGACATGCGCAGCCCTGGTGCCAACCCAAAAAGAACTCCCGCCAACACTGTAATCGCGATAATGAAACCAACAACGCAAAGGTCGGGGCTGAGATTGAGCAGGATGGGGCTGCCGCCGCCCGCCACCAGGTTCACGAGCACGCGCACGCCCCAAATTGCGAGCCACGCCCCCAGCAGGCCGCCGATCACCGCCAGCAGTACGCTCTCGGTCAGCAACTGGCGCAGAATTCGGCTCCGCCGGGCGCCCAGTGCGGCGCGCACCGCTATTTCCTTCTGCCGCGCCGTCGCCCGCGCCAGTAAAAGGCTGGCCAGGTTCACAATCGCCAGTAACAACACCATCCCGACCAGCGCAAAAACCGCCAGCAGCGCGTCCGAGAATTGCGCCCGCACCCCCGAGGTGCCAGTTGCGCCGCTCGACAGCGAAAGCTTTTGACTCATAATGTCGCGCCGCTGCCCGGCATCGGAAGCGGCGTGCGCCTGCTCTTCAAGCGATTGACGAAACACAACGTTGCACGCCGCTTGCGCTTGCGCCACGCTAACGCCAGGGCGCAGTCGGCCCATGACCTGCAGCCACATAATGCGGCTCACGCCGGGCCCGTCATGCAGCATGTCGGCGCCGGTGAACGCCTGGTTGGCCATGGAGATCGGCAGATATACGTCCGGCTCCTGGCCAACGTCCTCGCCGTTAAACCCAGCCGGCATCACGCCGATCACGGTGTAAACATGGCCAAGGAACCGGAATGTCTTGCCCAACGCGGCATCGTCGCGATGAAAGTGCTGCGTCCAATAGCCGTACGACAACACCGCATAGGCGGCGCTTCCCACCGCCTGTTCGTCGGCCTCGGTGAAGTCGCGGCCGCGAACGGCGTTAATGCCCAGTGTCGAGAAGTAGTTACCGGAAACCAGTTTGGTTTGTACCGGCTCGGCGCCGCGGCCCCAGTCAATCAGATGGCGGTCGGCGCCGCTCTGGCTCGCCAGCAAACTCGTGAACACCGCGTTGTGATCGCGAAGGTTGGTGTATTCGCTATAGGCAAGTTCGGGCCGGTTGCCGCCGCTCAGGCCATAACTGGTGCCAATGGCCGACGGATTGGTGAGCAACACCAATTGCTCGGGATGCGGCACCGGCAGCGGCCGCAACATGGTGGCGTCAACCAGCGTAAAAATCGCGGCATTGGCGCCAATTCCAAGTGCCAGGGTTAGCAGCGCAATGGCTGTAAATCCCGGCGCTTTGACCAGCATGCGCAGGGCATAGCGAACGTCGGCGAGCATTCCAGAAGGATACCCGCAATCCTAAACTGTCGCCGCCGCTTATGGCTTTACGCCCGTCCCGCCCCGTCCGCCCGCGCCCCGGCCGCGCCCGCCCCGCGCCGGCGCTACCCCCAACGGTATGCTGGGCAGCGAGTCCGGAGGCTGGGCCACCGGTTCCGTGACGTGCATCCGGCCCTTCCACGCATCGGCATCCTCTGGTCCGGCGGGCCCCATCGTCCCGGCCACCGAAGCCAGCAGTTCGGCCGTATCGTAGACCTGGCCCGACTTCATAACCCACTGCACTTTGTGGGCATTTTCGATGTCAGCAAGCGGGTTCCCGCGCACCACAAAAAGGTCGGCGTATTTGCCAACATCAATGCTGCCCAGCTTGTTGGCCACGTTGAGCGCCCGTGCGCCATTAATTGTGGCGAAACGTAGCGCATCCTTGGGAGGAATGCCGGCGGCGACGAAGGCGCGCAGCTCGCGATGATCGGCGAAGCCATCCAAATCCTCGCCCCAGCTCGGCAAATCGGTGCCAAGCGTGATCCAGTCCCGCCCGCCGACGTCGTAAAAGCGCTTGATTTCTTTCCGCTTCACCAAATAGATCTTGTTGAACTGCTCGTTCGGCTTTTTCGTCTTCAACCCTTCCGTAACCACAGTGCGGGCATAGGGCGTGAGAAATTGCTCCTCATCGGTCCATGGCGCAAAAACCTTCGGATCTTTGTGGCCATAGTTGTAGTTGCCGTAAGTGCTCAAGGTGGCGTCGTAGAAAACATGCTGGCGAATAAACAGCTTCATCTCCGCCAACTCGTCCGGGCTGTTGACGTCCATCTCCTGCAGCGAAGCGTAGGCGGAGCGCGTCGCCGGCATGGTGTCGCCGCCCATGAAATGTTCAATGCGGTCAATACCCATCAGGATGGCGTCGCGCGGGTTGACGGAATCGCGGAACCCCGAATCCAAATGCCCAGTGACCGTCAGCCCGTGCTTATGCGCCTCGTCAATCAGCGCCTGCAACTGCTCGGGATGAATACCCTTGCCTTTGAAGTCGCGTACCCCGTTGGCCGCCCAGTAGTCAACCTCGGCGCGGATCCGCTCCGGAGTTTCGAGCGCATTGTTCCAACCCGGTCGCGCCGAACCGAAATACGGACCCGAGTTGTAAATGCGCGGACCCACCTGTTGGCCGGCGTCAATCAGCTCGCGGGCATGCTTCATGCCTGCCGGGTCTACTTCGCCCGCGGGGAATGTGGACGTGACCCCGTTCGCGAGGTAAAGCACCGGGTTGACGTGGTACTCGTCAATGCGCCCAGCGCCAAAAAGATCCACGGCATAGTGCGCATGCAGGTCGAAAATGCCCGGCAGTATGTATTCGTCCGCGCTGAGATTCATGACGTGCGCGGCCGAAAGATCGGCCCCCGCGACGTCGGCTCCGATCGCCATGATCACCCCGTCGCGCACGATCATTGCGGTGTTGCGCACTGCCACGCCGCGCTCAACGTCGATCCAGGAGCCGCCGCGCACCACCGTGTCGCCGGCGCGAACCGCGATCGGCGCCTGCGCCCCGATCGGCGCCGCCCACAGTAGGCTCAAGACAAATGCACATAGCCAGCCCAGGCCGGCGCGCCGATTTAGCATTAAGTTCTCCTTAGAAATTCAGCGTGATGTAAAACTCCAGCGTACGCGATCCGGGATCGTTGGTGTTGCTGAAATCGCGGAAGAATTGAGCGTCTGCCCAAAGCTGGTGTCGCTGACCGCGATCGTCTGCTGCGACGCCGAATTGCCGGCGCCTGGCAGTTCAAAGTTGATGGCGTTGAAGAGCGGCGCCCGCCGCGCCTTCGACCAACTGGGTAGCGGTGGTCTGATTGTTGCTCGTCCCTAGCGTCGTGGTGAGAATCGGCATGCCCTTCTGTCCCGCCAAACCCTGGTTACCGAACTGGTTGCCGAAGTTATTGCTGGTCGGCGCGGATTCTCCATATCCCTTCGCGATCGGTTTGCCGATGCCTGTCACCGCTACGGCACAATTGCGCTCACCTCACGCAATAATGGATTGACATGAATCACATTGGCGACCGGATCGTCATTATCGGCAATTCCGGCTCAGGCAAGTCCACCCTCGCGATGCGGCTTACGAGGACAAGAGGGCTGGCCCACCTCGATCTCGACACGTTGGCGTGGGAACCAGTGATGCCCCCCCTGCGGCGCCCGCTCGGAGACAGTGCGCGCGAAATCGATGCCTTCGCGGTTACGAACCCGGGTTGGGTCATTGAAGGGTGCTACGCGGATCTCGTGACCGTTGTGCTTCCGCTCTGCACGCTGCTCATTTTCCTAAACCCGGGTGTGGAGGCGTGCGTCCAAAATGCGCGCGCGCGTCCGTGGGAACCGCACAAATATCCGAGCAAGGCCGCTCAAGATGCGAACCTCGATACGCTAATTAGCTGGGTACACGAGTACGGCCGTAGAGCGGACGTCTTTTCTCTTGCCGCCCACCGTAGCCTTTACGATGGGTTCGACCGCGACAAGATCGAGTTCACCTCACTTGAAGAGGCAGCGTCGTGGCCAAATGCGCGGGCGGCACTGTTGCCGAGAGATCGGCACTGATGTAATCAATATCGAGGTTGAACTCTCAGATCGAAACGAACAAGCGGTACGTCCGCGGCGATTCGGTTATCGTCATATCGGCTGGCCTCAGCGCCGGCATCGACCTTGCGCATCCTCGTAGGGCGCGAAGCGTTTGTCACTCTTGTGCAGTAGGGACGAATAGTAGATACTCGCTTTGGATAAAGTATGTCAAGTAAACAGTTGCGCTCCTCCGTGTTACTCGGTACGGTGGCCTTGCTCGCCCTGGCCTCCGCCAAGGAACCAAGCCGCTGGGGTTTCTCCGACCGGGTCGAGCGCCATATGCTGCCCGCCGTTACCACTGGCCCCTTTGATCCCGCCTGGAGTCCGGGCGTGGGCGCCGGCGGCGGCCGCATCGCGTTTGCCATGCGCGGCGACATCTGGATTGTGCCCGCCTCAGGTGGTGAAGCCGTCGCGGTGACCCAGGGCCCCGGCTACTATTTTGAGCCCGCCTGGAGTCCCGACGCCACCCGCCTCGCCTGCGTCGTCAACGGCCCCGACGGCAGTCTCCGCATTGCCACCATTGATTTGGCGCGGGACCAGGTCCAGACCTTGCCCACCGGCCCCGGCGTGGCGGTCGAACCAGCATGGAGTCACGACGGCAACAGCGTGTACTACGCCAACATGGTTGCCGGAGCCGGCCGCGGCGGCGGGACGAATATATTCCGGCATGATATAGCGAGCGGAACCAATACCCAGGTGGTCAGGGGTTTCCAACCCGCGGTTTCGCCCGACGGTGACGAACTAGCCTACGTCGCCCCGGTTCCCGGCCAATTGGGTACCGGCGGACTGTGGGTGCGCCCCATCGCCGGCGGCGATCCCCGTCTTGTCCGCTACGAACAAACCGAATACCGCGCCAAACCGGCATGGACGCCGGATGGCAAATCGCTGCTGTACATCTCCGATGAGGCGGGTTCCAATCAGGTCCGCATTGTCTCCACTCAGGGCGGCGAACCGGTGGCCCTCACGCCAGACGCCGGCGACACTTACTCGCCCACCCCAAGCCCTGATGGTGATCGCTTCGCTTTCGTCTCCAACCGCACCGGTCCGACTGTGCTCTACACGGTGGCCGCCGGAGGTGGTCCGTTTCCCTCCTGGCAGCCGGTGCCGATCCATACCTGGCGGCCCCGCCAGCCCACTGGCACGGTGCAGGTGCGAGTCGTCGATGCCCAGCGGCATGCGATTCCCGCCGATGTGACGATCACCGCCGACGACGGACGGTTTTATGCGCCCAATGGCGGCTTCGCCCGCCAGATCGCCATGGACGGCACCCATTACTTCGAAACCACCGGCGCCTCCTCCATCGACGTGCCTGCCGGCAGGGTCGAGGTCGAGGCCCGCAAAGGATTCGAGTACAAACCCGCCAAGGTGACCGTCGATGTCGCCGCCGGCGGCGCCCGCACGGCAACCCTCGTGCTCACCCGCATCGCCGACCTGCCCGCCCGCGGCTGGTACTCCGGCGATCCCCACATTCACGATCTGCACCAGGGCGACTACGGACTTTCCCACCGCGGGTTCTTCAACGAACTCACCGCCGCCGATCTCCACGTGACCTACGCGCTTATTCATATGGATGGCACGCGTCTCATGGGGCGATGGAGCGATTTGACCGGCAAGCCCAGCCCGCTTTCAACCCCCGGCAACATCCTGCAATATGCGGAAGAGTTCCGCGGCTCGCTCGGCCACATCGAACTGCTCGGCATTCAACACTTCATTCTCCCCTTCGACGCCGGCAACCGCGGAAGCCCGTATGCGCAGCCGACGCTCGATGATTCTTATATTGACGCGGCGCATGCCCAGGGAGGCATCGCCGGATTTCCGCACCCGTTCGTGAATCCGGTCAAGACGCCGCAGCAAGGCGCCGCCAACCTGATTGCTGTGGATGCGGCTTTGGGCAAGGGCGATTTCTTCGATGTGGGCTCGCTCTCCTCCGACGAAATCGGAAGCGCCGATTTCTATGACCGGCTCCTGGATTGCGGCTTCCACATTGCCGCCTCGGCCGGCACCGACAACTTCTCCGACGTCGCACTCGATCCGCCGCCCGGATCCGACCGCGTCTACGTTCACATTCATGGCCCGCTCACGCTCGCCGCCTGGCTGGCCGGCCTCAAGGCGGGACACAGTTTTGGTTCCACCGGCCCGCTGTTGACCTTGAGCGTCGCCGGCCGCGAGCCTGGCGACGAGATTCGTCTCACCGGCGCCGCATCGCCGAGCCTGCACGTTCATGCCGACGCGATCTCGATTGCCCCCATGTCGGAGCTCGATTTGCTGGTGAACGGCGAGGTGGCGAACAAGATAACGCCGGCCGATCCCTTGCATGCCACCTTCGACGGCGATGTGCCGCTGCCCCAGGGCGGCTGGGTGGCGTTGCGCGCCGTGGGCCCGGCCTCGCATTTTGTGGCCGACAGCTACGCCTTCGCCCAAACCACGCCGGTTTATATACTGCGCGACGGCAAGCAGTGGACCTCGACCGCCGACGCTTCTTTCCTGGCCCAATCGATCGAAGCCATGTGGACGCGCCTTCAGAACGCCGCCTGGCGCAGCGACGCCGAGCGCGACAAGTTCCACGCCCGCATCGAACAAGCCCGCGCCGTCTACGAAAAAATCGCCGGCTCTGGCCAGTAGGGGTCGCCTCTCCAGCCCAACCGCAATGGACGGCACTCGAGGATTCATGCTGGGCGCGCCATAGCGGCGCTCTACACCGCTAACGCTATAATCGCTTCGTGCCGCTTGCCTCCGGAACCCGTCTCGGACCCTACGAAATCACCGCGCCATTGGGCTCCGGCGGCATGGGCGAGGTCTACCGCGCACGCGACTCGCGGCTCAATCGCGACGTGGCCATTAAGGTTTCTTCCGAACGCTTCAGTGACCGCTTCGAGCGTGAAGCACAGGCCGTGGCCGCTCTCAACCACCCCAACCTGTGCACCCTCTTCGATGTCGGCCCCGACTTCCTGGTCATGGAACTCCTCGACGGCGAGACACTCCGCGCACTGCTGGGCCAAGGGAAACTCGGTCTGCGTCGGACCCTCGACTACGCGCGCCAACTCGCCCAAGCCTTGGCCGCGGCCCACGGCGCCGGCATCGTGCACCGCGACCTCAAGCCTGAAAACATCATGATCACCTCCGCCGGGCGCCTCAAGGTGCTCGACTTCGGCCTTGCCAAAGCCACCGGCGGATCGGTGATCGCTGAAGCCCAGACCCTCGCCGGCACCGCCGCCGTCGCCACCGCTGTGGGCACCGTTATGGGGTCGGTGGGCTACATGGCGCCCGAGCAGGTCCGCGGCGAGACCGTCACCGCCGCCAGTGATGTCTTTTCCTTCGGGGCCATCTTGTACGAAATGCTCTCCGGCCGGCGCGCCTTTCATTCCGCCACCTCGGTCGAAACGATGAGCGCGATTCTGCGCGAAGATCCGCCCGCTCTTGTTCCCGGCCCCGCGCCGCTGCCGCCCATGCTCGAGCGCATTGTGCAGCGCTGCCTTGAGAAAAACCCCAAGGCGCGCTTTCAGAGCGCCGCCGATCTCGATTTCGCCCTCGGCGCGGTGGCCGAGAGCTCAACTACGATCACGACTCTCGGTGCCGCGGCCTCCGCTGCCAGCCGCCCGCGCTGGCGCGGTCGAACTTTACTCGCCTACGGCGCCGGCATCGGCATGACCGCCGCGCTCTGCGCCCTGTTCATGCTCGATCGCTCCGCCCCGGCGATCGCGGCCACCGCGTATCGTCCGTTGAGCTTGATGGGTTTGTCGGAGTATCATCCGCCGGTTTGGGCGCCGAGTGGAGACGCATTCGCATTCGCGGCCTATCCGGCCCCGGGTGCCGCGGCGCAGGTCTATCTTTACCGGCTGGGAAGCGCCGTTCCCGCACAGCTAACCCATGCTGCCGCCGATGCCGCGCCGATCGCCTGGAGTTCTGATGGCCGCAGCCTCATCTTTTCCCAGGATCAATTTAATCGCCCCACCGTTTGGTCCCTGGCCGCCGTCGGCGGCGAGCCGCGGCAACTCGCCGATTTGGGTCGCCCTGTCGGCGGCGCCCAGGCCCTTACCGTCTCGGGCGACGAGTTGGCGGCCGTCATGCCCCAGCCCGACGGCAAACTCGGCGTTGCTTACCGCACACTCGGCGCTGATCGCCTCCTCTGGTATCAGCCGGCGCCCTTCGCGTTGGCCGGTTTGAACGATTTGCCCACCCTGGAGTTCTCCCCCGACGGGCACCGCCTGCTGCTGTTCATGCCCGACGCACAAGGCGCAACCAACGTGTGGCTGCTGCCCTTTCCTCCCGATGCCCATCAGCCTCCCCGCCGCGTGCTGGCCAACCTGCCGGTCCACGACCTTGTGCGCATGACGTGGATGCCCGACAACCAGCACGTTTTGTTCATGGGTTATAAGCTCGCCGGCGACTCCGATCTTTGGCAAGCCGACCCCGAGTCAGACCGCTTCGAGTTGCTGGCGAAGGATGCCTCCCACGGCTACCTGGCCTCGCTGGCGCCAGACGGCAAAGCGCTGGCCATGGTTCGCTCCTATCCCGATTTCCAGGTCGTTTCGGCCGACGTTCACAATGCCGCGGTCACGCCTCTGGTTGTTTCCGAACATAAGCAGGACATGCCGGCATGGGCGGCCCACGCTCCGGACCTGGTCTATACCACCGACCGCGATGGCGCCGATGAAATTTGGTTGCACGAACAAACCACCGCCGGCGTCAACGACCGGCTCCTGATCGGCGCGGCGCAAATGGGCGGGCCGGGAATTTTCCAGCTTCCCTCCCTATCGCCTGACGCCGGCCGCGTCGCCTTCAACTTTACCCCGACTGTCCACGGAACTCAGGCGCAGCCGTCCCTTCTCTGGCTCGCCGCTGTTTCCGGAGGTTCGCCGGTCCCCTTAACGGCTCCCGGTACCGATTCGCAATTCGCTCCGGCTTGGTCACCCGACGGAAATCAACTTGCCTACCTCAGTGCCGCCGGACCCACCAACCGTCTCGTGGTGGTTGCCACTACCGGCGGGGCCACGCCCCGAATTCTTGTGCCTCAGGTCGCTGCGGTGACACAAAGTGGGAGCGCCCTGGCCTGGTCCCGCGATGGCCGATGGATCGCCTTCGCTGGCTCCGACGCCCTCGTGCACCTCATCGCGCCTGATGGCTCGCATGAGCATCTGCTCTGCTCCACACCTATGATGGGCTGGGATTTTTCGGCCGACAGCCGCTCCCTCATTGCCGCCGCCGCCCACGGTCAGAGCGCGGATTTGGTTTCAATTTCGCTGGCGACCGGCGCCATCACCCGCATCGGCGGCTTGGGCGATCGCGTGCCGGCAACCTGGCTGGTGCCCGGCATTCATCTCACCCTCTCACCCGACGGCAATTCCATTGCTTACAACACCGGCATTTCCGAGAACGATGTTGATCTCGTGGCGCCCTTCAACCCTTACGGCACCGGCATGGCACACCTGCGCCATTGGCTGCACCTGCCCTAACCTCCCCCGGTGGCGGGCATCATATCCGGTATGCACGCCTACTTTGGCCAGGTCTGGCTGGTCCGGCTGGTACTGCAGCGCTCTCTGGCCGCGATTTACCTGATCGCCTTCATCGCGGTCGAGCGCCAGTTTCCGGCCCTATTGGGCGAGCATGGATTACTTCCGGTCCCACGCTTTCTCGCCGGCCGCGGGTTTTGGCACACGCCGACTTTATTCCATTGGGGCTATAGCGACCGCCGTCTCCGCATCGTCGCTTGGACCGGCATCGCCGTCTCTGCGCTGGCGCTCTTAGGAATACCGGAGCGCGGCCCCGTTTGGCTTTCGGTGGCGGTCTGGCTGCTGCTGTGGGCGCTCTACCTCTCCGTTGTCAATGTCGGCCAAACGTTTTTCGCATTCGGCTGGGAGTCAATGCTGCTCGAGGCCGGCTTCTTCGCCGCGTTTCTCGGCCCAGGCTGGATGCGGGCTTCACTGATCCCGGTGCTGGCGCTGCGCTGGATGCTGTTCCGCACCGAACTGGGCGCCGGTCTCATCAAGCTCCGTCACGATGAGTGCTGGCGCCAACTCACCTGCCTCGAATTTCACTACGAGACGCAACCGCTGCCCAATCCTCTGAGCCGCCGTTTTCACCGCCTCCCCAAATCCGTGCACCGCTTCTCGGTTGCCGCCAGTCACTTCGTGCAAGTCGTCGCGCCTTGGGGATTATTTCTGCCCCAACCGATCGCCTCAATCAGCGGCGCGCTGGCGATTTTGCAACAGTTGCTGCTGATCGTCAGCGGCAATTACTCCTGGCTCAATTGGATCACCGTCGCGCTCGGCTTTTCGGCGTTCAGCGATGCCACCCTCGGCGACGGTGGTTGGCCGCGCGGCACGCCGATTCCGGCGGCGTACCACTGGGTGCTGGTCGCGCTGGCGCTCGCGACGGTGGCGGCCAGCATCCAACCGGCGTTGAATCTTTTCTCGCGCCGCCAAAAGATGAACTACAACTACAATCCTTTCCATTTCGTCAATACCTACGGCGCCTTCGGTTCCGTAACGCGGGATCGCTATGAAGTGGTGTTGGAGGCGACCGAGGAACTCGTGCTCACGCGCGCCACCAAATGGAAGGAGTATCACTGCAAAGCCAAGCCCGGCGACCCGGCGCGGCGTCCGCCGCAAGTGGCGCCTTATCATCTGCGCCTCGATTGGCTGCTCTGGTTCCTGCCGTTCTCGGTGGAGGTATATCAGAACGAGATTTTCATCCCCGGCCACGAGCGCTGGTTTGTGGAACTGGTCCACCAGCTCCTGCTCTGCGACGCCCCCACCCTCGCTCTCTTTCGCCACGCACCCTTTCAAGCGGACCGCCGCCCCGCCTATGTACGTGCGCTTTACTATAAGTACCGCTTCACCACCCGCCAGGAGCAGCGCCAAACCGGCGCCTGGTGGCATCGCGAGCTCCTCGGAGAGTATCTCCCGCCCGTCTCCCTCCGCGCCTTCCACACCCGGCATGGCGCGGCATCTTGAGCGGCGTTCCCTGGGCCCGCGCCAATCAATGCCGTCTCCTACGGCACGCTCGGCGCAGCCACCATCGTATGGGTTCCGTTCAGCGATTGCATATACCGCCGAATGCCCTGGTACAGTCCCTCGGCCAGGCGCTGCCGGTACGCCGCGGTGCTCGCCAACCGGTCATCGGAGCGGTTACTGAGCATGGTGATTTCCGC
>DATNFK010000063.1:0-2058 GCA_035606395.1 Terriglobales bacterium
CGACAGAGCCGGCGACTGCGATTCACTCGTCCCGGTAGGTGCGCTCCATGCGCTCATGCCGTTCCTGGGCCTCGATGGACAGAGTCGCGATCGGGCGCGCCTCGAGCCGGCGGATGCCGATCGGCTGGTCGGTCTCCTCGCAAAAGCCGTAAGTGCCGGTATCGATCCGGCTCAGCGCGGCGTCGATCTTCGAGATCAGCTTGCGTTCGCGATCACGGGTGCGCAGCTCGATCGCCCGTTCGGTTTCGAGCGAGGCGCGGTCGGTCAGATCCGGCTTTAACAGACTTTCTTCCTGCAAATGGCGCAACGTACCCGTCGAATCGGCAAGCAGCTCGGCGCGCCAGCGCAACAGCTTCTGCCGGAAATATTCGACCTGCAACGGGTTCATGAACTCTTCCTCATCCCTCGGACGATAGTCTGGCGGCAACACCGGGCGCATAGCTCTCCCCAAACCCCCGTTCAAAACGGCGGCGGAGTATATGAATCGTGTTCACCCGATTCAACCATCAACGCGGCAATCCACCGCGTTGATTCCGCACGGATTCCACCCAGAGGCTACCAACGCGCGCCGGTGCGGGCGCGACCGCCCATGCCGAGCGCCGCAAGAAATCGCGGATGCGGCGGAATCGCGATATTCCGTACCTCCCCCGCGCGATCCGCGCCGCTCGCCGGTATCGTCCAAAGTAATCGCGGCGGCGCCGATTTAGAGCTTTTTAAATAGCCTGGGCTAGGTTCAATACTGTTCATTTTACGATCCGAATGGCGGTGGTGAAATCGATCCGGGTGGTTGGCTGTGGTGCGCGGGGTCGCAGCGGATAATTGCTCATCTTGCGTTTGACCCCGCGCGGCACCCGCCGTCCCCGGCTGCTCACGACGCGCTCCTCCAGGATTTCGTTCAGCACCGCCTCATGCAGGGCGAGCTTGGCCCGAGGGGGAAAGCGCGGCGAACATTGGCAGCTTGCGGCGGACGACACGCACGGCATGCGAGAAGGAGAGGCGGTCGGGGTCTTCATCGGCTTTTAAGGCCGCTTCGTGCATCAGCCCGCGCACCGCGAAATGCGCCAGCAGCAGGCCCCAGAACTCCTGCCGGACCAGTTCTGGGCTCTTACTGCGCAGCACGACCTGCGCCCCGCGCAAATGTGTCTTCAGTTCGGCAAGGGCGCCCTCAATCTCCCAGCGCTCGTGGTAGAGCGCGGCCAGTTCCGCCGCGGGCGCCTTGGCCGGGTCGAGGATCGTGGTCACCAGCCGATAGAGCGGTTCGGCATCGGTCACACCCTCCAGCCGATACTCGACCGCGCGCACCTGCACGCCGCCGGTGCGGTGCCGCCGGTCCTTGTCGCTGGGGTAGATCGTCGTCAGGTAGGAACCGTCGGCCAGCACCGCTTCGCGCGGTAGGCGCAGATTGTGTTTCACCCGCCAGAGCAGGTCGGCGCCGGTGTCCATCGCCACCCGCCAGAGCGCGTATCCGAAAAACTGCCGGTCAGCCAGGCACAGCATGCCGGGACGCAGCGCCGCCAGCACCTCACGGGCCAGCGTTATCTCACCCTGGGCGTAAGGCCCGAGACGGGCCCCGAACAGCACGTGCGTGCCATTCTCCACCAGCGCCGCGAAACGCAGTTGCGGGAAAGCGCTCGCGCCGCGACTGGCTCCGGGCACGCCAAATTCGCTCCGGTTCGCCGCGGTGTCGGCCACCTCCAGGCAGGAGCCATCCAGGCTGACCAGCCGCCAGTCCCTCACCCACGCTCCCTTGCTGGCAGGAGTGGCAATCGGCTGCACCAGCCCCTCGTACAGCCGGCGCAGCGGGACTTCCCCGAGCCGGCGGCGCGCCTGCGAAATCCCACTCTTGCCCGCCACCCGGACCGCCTCGGCGCCCCACAACCAGCGCAGCCCTTCCAGCAGACAGCGCAGCACCTCGCGCGTGCTCGACCCCATGTAGAGCGCCAGGGCAATGGCGTAGTAGACCATCACCGGCGCCGGCAGGTCGCGCTCGCGCTCGCTCGCCTTGCCAGTTTCTGCCAAAACCTGGCGCACCCGTTCGGGCGGCACGGCCCGGGCGAT
>DATNFK010000064.1:0-24786 GCA_035606395.1 Terriglobales bacterium
GCCCGCCCTCCACCTGGCGTAACACCCCCATGATCTCGCTCTCACTATGTCCTTTTCGTGGCATCTTTGTCCTCCCCTGACTGCCACGCCCAGATTACTCTCTCCAGTTTCACCTGGACCGCTTTTAGGGTTTTGGGTCACCTTGGCGTGCTCAATCTCGTTCAGCTTGCCCAAGTCCTCTAAAGTAAACCCGCTAGACGCAGGTGCAGCCTGGATCGATGCCGGCAAATGGCGTGGCATCTCAGACAGTACAAAAACATGAGAAGTACTGG
This sequence comes from Terriglobales bacterium, assembly GCA_035606395.1. GTDB lineage: Bacteria > Acidobacteriota > Terriglobia > Terriglobales > SCQP01 > SCQP01. The sequence goes on from DATNFK010000064.1 coordinate 273, forward strand.
CGTTGGGCAATAGCGGACCTATTCCAGGAGTTCCCATTTTTCCAGCCAGGGAAATTCGGCGGCGTAGCCTGCGTCGGGTTTGTCGTTCGCGTAAGATGCCGGCTGGTTGGATGAAGTCACGTGGTACCAAAAATCCGCATAGCCGGCACAGAAGGGACAGTCCCCGTGTACGTTGACGCTTAGCAGCACGGCTTCGCACACCTCGCCGCCCCTGAAAAACAGCCGCAGCCGCTTTCCCTCCATTGCCGGAGTTAAACCTTTGGTGTCTACCATGCCGGAAAGCGGGCATTGGTCTTGCCCGGCTCTGGATACAGCATCCCACTCTCTATAAATATTGGCCACCCTGCGGTGCAGGATCACCAGATGGATTTGAGAGGTCAGCGGCGGTGTTAGTTCAGCTACCGCCTGATCCTCTACAAGGCGTTTCCAGCACAGCGCATATAAGAACCTGCGAAATCGCCAATGGAAGACTCGCGCTCCAACGTGCAGTGCACAGGTGGCTGATTCTGAATGTTTTAATGTTGGTGCTGGAGGGGGGAATCGAACCCCCAAGAGGACAAGCCTCGGCAGATTTTGAGTCTGCTGCGTCTGCCAGTTCCGCCACTCCAGCAAAACCGTGAATTTCTATTGTACCTTCATTGCCGCGCGCCCCGCTTAGGCGCAGCGGATGCAGCGGCGGCCCGGAGGAATCAAACGCGCATTGCTTTTCGGCGCACCGCAGCAGCAGCTTGACCTCAAGTTGGCGGCACATGGGCCGGTCGAGATGCTGGTCGTGGACAGGATCCAGGGGCCCACGGCGAATTGAAATGCAGGCGCGGCTGGCGTCACTCCGAGGTTGAAACCTGCTAACATTGGTATAAGAGGTTTTTACCATGTTTATAGCCGACGCCGCCTGGGTAGCGACTGCGGTCTTGCAACAGGAGCGGCCGGACGAAGATTTTTCGCTACAAGAGATCAGTGCGAAGGCCGCTGCGTTGGGGTTCACGAAAAAAAGCGTCTACGCCCACTTGCATGGCCACGCGGTCGCCAACCGCAAACCCGATGGCGGGCATTACCGCATGTTGTTTGAGAGCGCGCCGAAGCGGCGCCGTTTATACCGTCCTGGAGATCCATGCGATCCAAATCGTAAAGGCAAAATCACGCCGAAGCGGGAGGATTTGCCGGACCGCTGGCGCGACCTGCTGCGATGGTATGAGAGTTGGGCGCAGCGGCAGCGGCCTGATCCATTGAGGTCGCTCTGGGGGACGGGCCGCAAAATCTGGGCCGATGAACCGGCGGATGCTTACGTCGAGCGGCTGCGGAGCCAGTGGTGAGCAGCCGCATTTTTTGGGATACAAACCTTTTTATCTACCTGCTCGAAGGCAAAGATGCCCGGGCGCGCCAAGCCCTGGCATTGCACGATGCGATGACTGCGCGCGGCGACCAGCTTTTCACCTCGGCACTAGCGTTGGCAGAGTTGCTAGTCAAACCGCAGGAGTTGGGCTTGGAAGCCGACGTTCGCCGTTTGGAGCAAGCAGTGCGGGCCAGCGCCAGAATATTGGGCTTCGATCAGCGTCACTGTCGGGCATTCGCCACCATCCGGTGCCTTCGAGGCATTCATTCAGCGGATGCGGTGCATTTGGCGTGTGCCGCGATCGAGGGCATGGACCTTTTCGTGACCGGCGATGCAAGGCTACACGGTAAGCGCGTGGAGGGCATTCAATTTATTGTTCCGCTGGAGCGGGTTCCGCTTTGAGCTTATTTGGCGCCGGCGGCATTGCTCCGGCGCCCCCGGCTTAGGACAAGGCTGCGTGCCAAAGCTGGAATTCACGGGTGCCTTAGAAAGCGCATGTAGAAGGCCACAAAGACCAGTACGATGCCGACATTCACGATCAGGCGTGCCCAGAGATGATTTCTGAAAAACAGGTAATCCACGCCGACTATGACGGCGGCCATGATAACGATATACACCACGGAAATCCTCATCCTGCCAGCGTACTGCGTATTGTAGGCACGGATCCGCTTAGACACTGCGCTTGACACGGGACCCCAATGCCGATGTCCGGCGCTGCCGCAGGCCCGCATTGTCCCTAGTCGGTATATAGTGGGCCTGTCGCCGAGATGGATTGGCGGGACAAGGGGGAGAAGCGTTATGCAATCGGTACGAACGTTGACGATTGGGATGGCATTGGTTTTGGCAAGCCTGGCGGCTGCGCCGGCGCTGGAAGTCACATCCGGACTGGGGCGGCGCCTCTATGCGTTGCCCGACAACGCCGCGATTGCCGCCGCACGGAAGCAGCTTCAGGCGCATCCGTCAGACCCCAAGCTGGTGCTGGCGCTTTCGCTGGCCGAGGCGGGCCAGCGCCAGTACCGCGAGGCGGTGGCAACCGATACCCGGGGCCTTGCGGCCTCGCCCGCCAATGCGGCGCTGCTGCTCGAACGCGGACACCGCGAGCTGGGTTTACGCGAGTTTGCCGCCGCGCAACGCGATCTTGAGCGCGCCGTGCAACTCGACCCCGCGCAACTGCAGGCGCATTATCATCTCGGGCTGGCCCATTATTTCCAGGGGCAGTTCGCCGCCGCGTCGGAGAGCTTCCGCCGGGCGCGCGATCTGGCGCGCTCGAACGACGATCTGATTGATTGTTCCAACTGGCTATATGTTTCGCTGCGGCGGGCCGGCCAGGAAAAGGCGGCGGCCGCGGCGTTGGAACGCATTCGGCCGGGCGTGACCAATACAGAACCCCACCTCGCCTTTTATCTGCGGTTGATCCACTTCTACCAAGGCAAACTGCAGGAAACGCATCTGCTCCCGCCGAAACCCAAGGATCCCGCCGACACGGAGGCGGAACTGGCCTACGATACCGTCGCCTACGGGCTGGGCAACTGGCATTTGTACCACAAGGATGAGGCCCGCGCGCGCGAGCTGTTCCGCTCCGTCGTGGGCGGCGCAGCGTGGAATGCGTGGGGCTTCGTGGGTTCGGAAGCAGAGCTAATTCGGCGTCGTTAATTGGCGCGGGCCCCAGCGCGGCTATCGCCGCGCGCCCCGCTTAGGCGCAACGCCGGGCTGGGGTCCCCATAGCCCCAATCCGGCTTAGCGCCAGGCGGGGGCCGAGGCGGAAGGTGAGAATGACTTCGAGGGATGTGGCGATCGGGACGCCGGCTCGGGTGGCGGGTTGAAAACGCCATTGCAGGAGGGCTTTTTCAGCCTCTTCATCGAGGCCATATCCGAGCTGGTTTTCGAGGACGACGTTGCTGACTCGTCCGTCGGCGCCGACCTGCAGGGTGGCGCGAACCTCACCCTCGATGTGGGCTTGGCGCGCGGCATCGGTGTAGCCGGGATCGGGAGTGTAGATTGGGTGCGCCCTGGTTACGGGGCCGGGAGCAATACCCACGGCCGCGGATGACGCTGCGGGCGCGATGCGGCGGGGCGAAGGGACCGACTTGAGCAGGAGTGCCGCCCGTTGCTCGTTTTGGCGGCTGGCGCAATCGGGGTCGGATGACGAGGCGCAGGCGGCGTCGCGCTGCTGCAACCATGCGGCTTCGTCCTGCTCGCCCGCGATGGTCGCATCCAGGCGGGCGCGGAGAACGGCGGCGGCCAGATCGAGTTCGGAGGCTTCGCGGTTGTAGGCGTGGCAGCGCGCGGCGTCGCGGTCCGCGCTCGCCGCCGTGCACGGCTGCACACCCTGCAACAGAATGTTTTCGCCGGTTGCGCCGATGAACCTTCGCGCCAGCGGTGATGGCAGTTTATGCTTGCGCAGCCACTGCCGCAAAGCGTTTTCAAAATCGGGCGGAAGTTCCGTCGAGTCGTGGAGGGCGAGCGGTTCCCGGCGCGATAAAATCAGAAGCTGTTTTTCGCATCCGCCCGAGGGGCCGAGACAAACGTACATGGCGGCGAAGGCGCGGTCCTGTTGCAGATCGGCCCAGAAGAAGTCTTGCGCCAGTCCGCCATCGGCGCGATAGCCGGAAAAGGTCAGGAAGCGGTCGTCGCGGAGCTCAACCTTGTCGGTCGAGTTGGAGGTCATGGTGGTGAAATCGGAGGCGAGCGTGCGGTCCCGTCCCATGGATATTGCTGTCGTTGGAATGGTGAGTTGGACGAGAGCGCTGAAGAGCGGATCACGAGCGACGCCGCGAGCCTCCTTACCGCTGTAGGCGCGCAGCCAGCCGTAGACGGCGCCCACCGGCGCCTGCGGGAAGGCGACCGCGCCGGCGAGCACCAGGGCGAGCGATAAGCACATCCGCCGAGTCACACCGCCATTATAGGCGGCTAATCCTGGTCGCTGGGATCGCGGACCAGGGTTTTCGTGTCGCGACCGTCGCCGAAGTATTCGATGCGGCCGGTCAGGCTGGCGCTGGCGGCCAGCAGGTCGCCGGGCTCGACCGGCTTGGAGATATGCATCTGGTAGCCGGACAGGAGCACTTTGCGGACTTCGTTCTTGCCCACAAAGGCGGTGAGCGCGATGGCGGGCAGCTCCCGCGCGTCAACGCGGGCGCGCACCTGGCGAATCAGGTCATACCCATCCTCGTCGGGCATGCCGATGTCGCTGATCAGGAGTTGAGGCCGGTTGCGGGCGAGTGCCGGCAGTACCTCCTGCACCGCGGCGGCGGTGGTGACGGTGGCGCCGGCGTCGCTTAGCACCCGTTCGACAAGACGGCGCGCGTCGGGTTCATCGTCGACCACCAGAATGGTTAGGCCGTCGAGCCTGATGGCCTCGGGAGAGGGCAATGCCGGAAGTTGGCGGGGAAGTTCGACGTCCTCTTCCGGCAGCGCGACGGCGCGAATCGGCAACTCGACAATAAATGTCGCGCCGCGGCCCTCGCCGTTACTTTCGGCGCGCACCGTGCCGCCATGCAGTTCCACGATCTGTTTGACGATGGACAAGCCCAGGCCAAGCCCCCCGAACTTCCGCCGCGTGGTGCTATCCGCCTGGCGGAAGCGATCGAACACATGGGGAACGAACTCCGGCGCGATGCCCTGGCCATTGTCGGTGACGACGAGGCGGGCGGTGGAGCCGACGCGTTCGAGCGCAACGGTCACTTCTCCGCCGCGGGGCGTGAATTTGATTGCATTCGAAAGCAAATTCCAGGCCACCTGCTGCAGCCGGGTGGGATCGCACATGCCGGGCTCGCCGGCGGGATCGAGTTGCGCGCGCAGCCGGATCTGTTTGGCATGGGCGGCGGCGCTGACCGCATCCATTGCGGCGGCCACGACGGTAGCCAGTTCGCAGCGCTGAAGATTCAACTGGAACTTGCCGGAGATAATGCGCGAGACGTCGAGCATTTCATCGATCAAGCGGGTCTGCGCCCTGGCGTTGCGGTCGATAATTTCCAGACCTTCGCCCAGGGTTGCGTCGGAGCGTTCGGGTCGCAGAAGAATGCTGGCCCAGCCGACGATGGCGCTGAGTGGAGTACGAAGCTCGTGGCTCAGGGTAGCCAGGAAGATGTCTTTGGCGTTGTTGGCATCCTCGGCCTCTTTGCGCAACAACCGCTCGTTGGCCAGGTGGGCCTCGAGTTCGGCCTGCAGGCGTTTCGTTTCGCCAATGTCGCGCGCCGTCTTGGAGGCGCCCACGATTTCGCCTTTGCTGTTGCGGATCGGGGAGATGGTCAGCGAGACTTCCACCGGATCGCCATTTTTTCTCCGGCGGACGGTTTCAAAGTGGTCGACGCGCTGGCCGTTGCGGATGCGGCCCAGAACCATCGCCTCCTCATCGAGGCGTTCGGGCGGAATGACGATGGTCATGGGCTGTCCGACGGCTTCGACCGCGGTGTAACCGAACATCCGCTCGGCGCCGCGATTCCAATCGGTGATGATGCCGTTGAGGTCCTTGGCGGCAATCGCATCGTCGGAGGATTCGACGATCTCGGCCAGGCGGGCGCGGATGCGCTCCGTGGCGCGGCGTTCGCCAATGTCGCGGAAGACCATGACGACGCCGCGAATGTTGCCGGCCTCGTCGCGGATGGGCGCGCCGCTGTCGTCAATGGGATGCTCGCTACCGTCGCGGGCCAGCAGCACGGTGTGGTTGGCGAGGCCGACTATGGTGCCCATGCGGATGGCCTTGGAAACCGGGCTCTCGACCAACTGGCGGGTATCTTCGTTGACGATGTGAAAAATTTCCTCGAGCGGCCGGCCCATGGCTTCCTGCTGCGACCAGCCGGTAATGCGCTCGGCGGTGGGATTCATGAATTGCACGCGGGCGTCCACGCCCGTGGCAATGACAGCGTCGCCAATACTGGCGACGACGGTGCGCAGCCAGTCGCGGGATTGGTGCAGCGAGTCGAGCAGCTGTTCGCGGCGACGAACGCCCCGTTGGATGATCGCACCGGCAACAATCAGCAAGACAAGAAGCGCGGCGCTTCCGGCAGCGTTGATTACAACCAACAGGTTGCCTGTCTTGCCAAAACTCAGCCAGGTGCTGTAAGCGAGAAGAGCAATGGCGGTTACCAGCACGGCGGCAAGCGCCAGCCAGAGATTTTCGGGAGGTTGGGAATTATTTCGCCGCTCGGTGCGCGTCATTGTGCCGCTTCCCATGTGCCGCTGCCCATTTGTTGCGCAAGCACGTTGAACGACCGCGTGCCGGGCCTTGGTGTTGCCAGCCAATCCAATTGCCATTCATACCGTTGCAATTCGGGTGCCTAAAGGGGCGGGGTAGTGGCTGATAGTGTCACATACGGTGGGGTCAATCCGCCCGCAGGGCTTCTAGAACGTCCACGCGGGCGGCGCGAGCGGCGGGCAGATAGGCGGCGAAGATCGCGGCCAGCACGAGAACCAGAGCTGATACTGTCAGTGGCAGTAAGTCAGGGAGCTCGACGCCACCGAAGAGTTTACCTGCAAGAAGGCTCAATCCGTAGCCGCAGCCGAGGCCAAGCACCAGCCCACCGAGCGCCATTTGCGCGCCCTCGGCAATGACGCCCAGGAGCAGGCGCCGGGGCTGGGAGCCGATGGCGAGGCGGATGCCGAACTCGCGCGTGCGTCCGCTGACGGAAAACGCCAGCACGCCGGCGATGCCGACCATGGCAATGAGCAGGGCCACGCCGCCAAAAACGCTTGAGACGACGGCGTTGAGGCGCTGTGGGGAGAGAACCTGAACCCGAATGTCACTGAGGGTCTTGGCGTTTTCCACCGGCTGGTCGGCGGAGAGGGAGTGCATAACCTGAGTGACGGGCTGGACGAGGGCGTAGGGATCGTAGCCGGCGTCGGCGTCGACCACCATGCGGCCGCCCATGAGGGCCACGGCTTGATCGTCGGGCTGATAAATGGACAGGGTCGGTTTGGGGACGAGATCGCCGTTATCAAGGTCGTGCACGACGCCGACAATGAGCATGGGCTGGGGAGGGGGAATGGGCAGGAACTGGAGAACGGGATCGGTCCACTGCACGTGATGTCCCAGGGCGTTGCCGTTCGGGAACATGCGTTGGGCCAGGGTCTCGCTCACGATCGCAACCGGCGCCGCGCCGTCGCGATCGGCTTCGGTGAAGTCGCGGCCGGCGAGCATGGCGAGGCCGAGCGAGGCGAAATATCCCGGCGAGACGATTTCAAATTCGGCATGGGGCTGAATCTCGGTGGGCGCGGGACGGTGTCCGTCTTTCGAGAATCCGAGGGTGAAACCGTTTTGATCGCGCCAGGGCACAGCCGAGCTCAGCGCCACCCGCGCCACGCCGGGGATGGCGGCGATGCGATGCTGGGCATCGCGGTAGAACGCGGCAATCTGGCTGCTGCTGCGGCCGTTGCGCAAAACGGGGATATCCACGATCAAAACGTTTTGGGTATCAAAGGCGGCGTGAACGGATTCGAGCGAGACCAGCGTTTTGACCAGCATCGCGGTGGCTGAAAGCAGCATGAAGCACGCCGCGATCTGGACCAGGGCGAAGGCCTTGAGCTTGCGGTTGGAAGCTCCGGTCGAGCGGGCGCTGCCGCCCGAGACCTGGAGTGCAGGCGCGCGGCGCGTGCCGGGGAGGCGCGGCACCAGCGCCAACAGAGCCGCGGCAACGACGGCGAGCGCCGCCGCTAGCCAGAGGGCATTGCCATCGAGTGACAGATCGAGGGCGCGCACCGAGTAGCGGGAAGCATAGCGGGCCATGATCGCCATTAGCGGGTGGGCGATCAGAATGCCCACCGCGGCGCCGGAGACGCAAAGCAACAGGCTCTCGGCGAAGAGCAGCCGGCGCAGGCTACCGGGACTGGCGCCGAGGGCGGCGCGGAGGCCGAGTTCGTTTTCGCGGCGCACGGTGCGGGCCAGAAAGAGGTTGGCCACGTTGGCCCACGCAATCACAAAGATGAGACCGGAGCCGGCGAGCAACAGCAGCAGGATGGAGCGCGCACCGCTGGTCAACTCCTGGCGCAGGGGGACGGCGGTAAGATGGTAGTCCCTGGAACCCTGGTAGGCCTCGGGATGTTCGCGGCGCATGGTGGCGTAGTCCGCCGCCAGCTCGGCGCGCGCCTGGTCGAGGGAGGCGCCGGGCGAGAGGCGGGCGAACAGCTCGGTCATGCGGTGAATCCGGCCCTGCACCATGGTTGCGGAAAGATGGTGCGCGCTGGTGACGATATTTGAAATGATTTCGGTGTCTTGCGGGTAGGGAACCGAGGGCTCAAGCACGCCGACCACAACCGCGGTGCGGGTATCAATAAAGGAGCCGAGACGAACGGTTTTGCCGATGACCGATGGATCGCGGCCGAGCGTGGAGGACCAGAAGCGGTAGGTCAGTACCACGGCGCCGGCGGCGCTCGGTCCGTCATCGCGGGCGTCGAGCAGGCGCCCGAGGACGGGGCGAAGGCCCATGGTCTGGAAGTACGATCCGTTGACAACGCCGGCCTGGACGGTTCGGGGCTGGCCCAGGCCAAACAGGGTGAAGCTAATGGTCGAGAAGTCGCCGAAAGCGTGGAGCGTTTTCACGCGTGAGCTCAGATCGTTGATCTCGGGCACGGAAAACGTAATGTTGTTGCCGTCGGCCACTTGGCGGATGTAAATGAGGTGGCTCTCGTCGCGGTTGACCAGGGGGCGTAGCAGCACGCCGCTCACCAGGCTGAACATGGCGGCATTGGCGCCGATTCCCAGCGCCAGGGTGAGGATGACCGCGACGACCAAGCCTTTGGTACGGGCCAGCGAGCGCGCGGCAGATTTAAGCTCGCGCAAGAAGTCAACGAGAGAAGTGGGCATGAATTACTCCCTTTGCAAACATGTTATGTCAGCCGGGGTTGGACAGGCAAAAAAATACGCCGGGGCGTATCCGCCCCGGCGTGTCGCAAATGCGGACCCAGCGCTAGAAGCTGATGCGCAGCGCCAGTTGGACGATGCGCGGGTCAGCCGTGCCAGTGATGCGCCCGAAATTGCCGCTGCGAATGTTCAAATTCGGGTTGTTGAACTCGGCGTGGTTGAAAAGGTTGAAGCCTTCGCCGCGAATCTCGACATCGGTGTTTTCGCCGAATTTGGTGTGTTTGACCACAGCCAGGTCGAGGTTGACCGCGCCCGGACCGCGGAACATGCCGCGCGGCAGTCCGTAGGGAGCCGCGGCGGTAACGTTGCGCGAGAAGGTGCTCTTGTTGAAGTAGTGATTGCCTGGGGTTTTCGGATCCAGCAAGGTAACACTGGTGACGCCGGGAGCAAAAACGGCATCGGCCAGGAAACCGTCACCCGCGCCGGAAGGACCGGGCTGGGAAGGATCCTGGTTGGGGTTAATGCCGGCGCCGGGCGTGAGCGGGAAACCATTGCGCCAACTGAAGATGGGATCGAGATCCCATCCGCTGGTGAGCATTTTCGGCCTCGACGTCCATGCATCGGCGAAGGGCAGTCCCCAATCGCTATTGAAGACCACGCGGTGGGTAATATCAAAATCGGAAGGCCCACGGAAGGCGGAGTGGTCGTAGGCGGGAACCGTGCTGGTGTTGTTACGGAATCCGCTGGAGTTGTCAATGCTGCGGCCGTAGGTGTAGGCCAGGGTGAAATAAGCGTGGCCGACAATCGGGGTGTTGTCCACCCGCTTCGACAATGATGATTCGACGCTGTTGAACGACGCGAAGCCAACATTCCCGAAGCTTTCGGTGATGGGGAAGGGGCACTCGCTGGCGGCGGGAACGCCCAGCGCGGCGGCGAGACCTTGGCAGAAGTTGTTGATGTTGCCGTTGGCGGCGAGCGCGGCCGGGTTGAGCGTGCGGTTGGTGGTGCCGATGACAAACGGGTTTTCGTCAACCGAGCCGGTCAGACCCTTGGAGCTGCTGCCCACATAGTTCATTTCGCCGCTGATGCCTTGGCTGAACTGATGCTCCACGCTCAGGTTGTATTGATAGACATAGGGAGTGTGGATATGCGGATCCACATAAACCGCGCCAGGCGGGGCAAAGGGCAGGAATCCCGCGGCGACAAAATCGAGATTCTTGCTCGGGGTCTTGTCGGGAAAGGGATTGTTGAAGCCGAGTGCGGCGAAGGGATTGGACAGGAATGTCACCGGTCCAGCCTGGCCCGGGCCAACGCCCGGAAAGGCGGCATTGACGCTGGAAAAAAACGGCGGCTGTCCGTTGTACTGAAAGTTGTCCTCGCCCTTGAGAACGTCGTAGAAGAGCCCGGCGCCGCCACGAATGCTGGTGGTGCCGTGCCCGGTGGGATCCCAGGCGAAGCCAAGCCGTGGCGCAAAGTTGTCCTTATCGGGGAAGTTCGAGCCGAGCGGCACACCCGAGTCGCCCGGAAAAACCAGGCCCAAGGGGGCGTTCACAAACGTGGTGGACTGCTTGCCCGGATCGAGGCCGAAGGAGCGGCCGCGGGTATCAATCTTGGGCGAGCTGTACTCGTAGCGCAGGCCGAGAGAAAGGGTGAGCCTGTCGGTCATGCGCCAATCGTCCTGCAAGAAGGCATAGGTTGTCTTCTGGCGGATATTGGTCGGCGCGCTCGGGCCCTGCGAAAGAAAGTTGGGGATGCCGAGCAGAAAATCGGCATAGCCGTTGCCGCTGCCGTTACCGCCCTGTCCCTGGAAGGAGAAATCGCCATTGCCGAGGAAGTCGAAATCCATGTTCTGTTGGTAGGCGCTAAAACCGCCGCCAAACTTCCAGGAGTTGCGCCCGTGGACCCAGGTCAAAGCGTCGGTGTAAGCCCAGGTTGTACCGACCAGGTTGCTGGGACCCTGGATACTGAAACCAAGCGTCAAACCGGTATCCCAGTCGATGTCCGGCGGAGCGATGGGCAAGTCGGGGGTAATGCCAAAGCCCAGCGCTGGTGCCGAGGGCAGGCTATTTACCGGCTTCGCTTGCAGCACGTTGCTGCGCTGCACGTTGAAGTGAAACTCATTCAGGACGTTCGGGGTGAAAGTATGAGTCTGGGTGATGCCGGTGAAATATGCGTTCGACTGCGTGGAGTCGGGGAAGCCAGTTACGTTGGCATGGGCAAAGGGATTGACCGATAACTGCCGCTGGCCGCCGAGAGTCAGCGACCATTTGTCGCGGCTGTTGGGGGCGTAATCCACGCGGCTGTTAATTTGATTGTTGTTGGTGGTGGCCGAGCCAACCGAATTCACCAAGCCGTTGGCGTTAGTGGGGATGAGCCCCAGCTTGATGAAGTTGGTCGCCACAGAGTTGATTTTTGTTGGATCAATAATGGCCTTCGCCGCCAGCGCGGCGTTGGGCTGGAAGAAGGGATTGGCTTGCAGGAAGGCGGCCACGGCCGGATCGGGCGTGCCGTCCTCGGCGCCGTTGGCGCCGGATTTGGAGAAATCGCCAGCCAGTTCGGCGGGCGTAAAAGTCGGTGTCTGCAGGGCGCTGGAGATATCGCTCTGGCGTTGCCCCTGATAGCCGACAAAGAAAAACAATTTATCGTGGCCGTGGACAATACCCGGGATGGTGATCGGTCCCCCCAGGGTCGCGCCAAATTGGTTGCGCTTTAACGTGTCGCGCGGTACGCCATTGAGATTGCGGAAAAAGGTATTGGCGTTGAGATCGCCGTTGCGGACAAAATCAAACACGCTGCCGTGAATGCGGTTGGTTCCGCTCTTGGTGACCACGCTAATGACGCCGGCGCCAGAGCGGCCGTACTCGGCGGTGTAATCACTCGACAGCAGCCGGAACTCGGCGATTGTGTCGGGGTTGGGATTGAACACGACGTCGTTGCTTAGCAGGTCGTTGTTGAGGCCGCCGTCGAGCAGATAGGTAATTGAGTCAACCCGTCCGCCGGCGACGCTGAAGCCACCCACACTGCTGTTCCCAGGGGTGACACCGGGCTGAAGGGTGGCGAGGTTCAAGGTGTCGCGGCCGTTGAGCGGGAGATCGTGAATCTCCGACCCGGTGACGGTGGCGCCAACCGTAGCGTTTTCAGTTTCAACCTGCGACACTGCAGCTTCGACCGTCACCGCCTGGGCGGCTGAGCCCAGCGGCAAGGTGATGTCAAAACGCCGCGTCTGGCCGATTTCGAGCGACTGGGCCTGGGTCGTGACCTTCTGGAAACCGGTATGCTCAACGGTGACGGTGTAGGCGCCGATCGGGAGTGCCTGCACGTCAAAATGGCCGTTGATGTCAGTTGAACTCTTGCTGGTGATACCCGTCGCGGTGTTGGTCACCGTTACTGCGGCGCCGGGAATGGCGGCGTGTTGCGGGTCGAGAACACGGCCATTAATGCTGCCGTTGGCCGCCTGTCCCCAGGCGGTGATGGAAATGACCGAAGCCACAGTCAGCCCGGTCAGTAAATACCGAAGCAGTTTGATCTTCATAGTTTTCCTATAGTTTTCCTTAGTCTTTCGGACCACACATTTGCACTATCGCGTAATATGTCGTGGATGTCAACTGAGACGATAACCTGAAAATATTACCTGCTGTAAACCAAATTGGCGGCTGACCCGTATGTGGAGCATGTGGAGCATGGCTATGACGGTACGGCAGGATCTTCGATACGCCGCGCGTGTGATGCGCCGGCAGCTTGGCCTGACGGCTGTGATTGTGCTCACGCTGGCGCTGGCAATTGGCGCCAATACGGCCATTTTCAGCATCATGGATGCGGTGCTGCTGCAGCCGCTGCCGGTGCGCGATCCGCAGAGCTTGATGCTGCTGGAGTGGTCGGCGCACAAGTCGCCCTTCCATAGCTCGTCGAGCTATGGCGATTGTGATCAGGAGCATGGCGCCGGCGGCTGTTCGTTTTCGATGCCGTTTTACCAAGAGCTCTCACAGCACGCGCAAAGTCTGCAATCTATCACGGCCTCAGCGGGGGCGAACGAGTACAACCTAAGTGGCGCGGGACAGGCCAGTATCATGGTGGCGCAGGCGGTGGCGGGGAACTATTTCTCGGTGCTGGGAGTGGGCCCGGCAAGGGGGCGGATGTTAACGCCGAGTGACGATGCAGCGGCATCCCCGTTGGTGCTGGTGCTGAATTATCAATACTGGCAGAGCGCGTTCGCGGGCCGGCCCGACGTGGTCGGGCAGACGGTCGAGATCAACAACACCACGGTGACCATCGTTGGCGTGGCGGAACCCCGCTTCGTCTCGCTCACGCCGGGGCTTGAATACGACGGGTGGCTGCCGCTGAGCGCACTGCCGCGGCTCACCCCGCACTGGCGCGCGGGGCGCAACGACCCCGATTCGATTTACCTGACGCTTTTCGCCCGGCTGCGTCCAGGCGTTCGCTTGGCGCAGGCGCGGGCTGAGGTTAGCGGCCGGTTTCGCAATGCGCTCCTGAACAGCGGCGGGAGCGGGGGTTCGCCGCTGGCCAAGGCCGGCGATGACCCGCGCGCGACCATGGTGCCGGCGCAGACGGGGTTGGCGGGCGCGCGCGCCTTTATCACCGCTCCGCTGACGATTCTCCTGTGGACAGTCGGCTTGATTCTGCTTATGGCGTGCGCCAATGTCGCGGGACTGTTGTTGGGCCGCGCCAGTGCCCGGCAAAAAGAAATGGCGCTGCGGCGCGCGCTGGGGGCGCGGCCGAGGCGCATTCTCCGGCAGCTTATGACCGAGAGCGTGCTGCTGTCGGCAATGGGCGGCGGGCTCGGGTTGGGGGTGGGTTGGCTAGGTGCGCGAGCGCTGCTGGAGCTGGTGTCAAGCGCGGACCCGCGCCCGACGGGCTTGCAAGCCGCACTCGACGCACGGGTGCTGTTGTTTGCGCTGGCCGCCAGCCTTGCGACTGGCATCCTTTTCGGGCTGGCGCCGGCGCTGCGGGCCGCGCGCGGCGACCTGCAGAGGTCGCTCAAGGACGGGGTGGGCAACAGCGCCGGCATGGGCGCGCGTCGTCGCCTCTATTTGGGCAACGGGCTGGTGGTGGCGCAGGTCGCGCTGTGCATGATGGTGCTGGCGGGCGCCGGGCTGCTGGTGCGCTCGCTGGCCAATCTGCGCTCGGTGAATCCCGGTTTTGACACCAGCCATGTGCTGCTGTTCACGCTGGAGCCGGAACTGATTGGCTACAAGGGCGCGGCGGTCGACCGGCTCTATCAGGTGATTCAGGAGCGTGTCGGAGCGCTGCCGGGCGTGCGTGGCGTGAGTTATTCCGAAAACCCGCTGCTCAGCGGCGACTTGTCGTCGGACGACTACCACATCGTCCCCGGTGGCCCGAAGCAACAGGCGGACGTGCTGCCGGTGGGTTTGAACTTTTTCAATACCATGAAGCTGCCGATGAAGCTTGGGCGGGATTTTGTGCCCTCCGATTTCGTGCCCGAATCCGAGGCGCCCGAGGCGGCGTCGAAGACGGCGAAGAAGGCGGCTCCGGAAGCCATCATCGTGAATGAGGCGTTCGTACGGAAGTACCTCGGCGCCGGCAACCCAATCGGGCGCGTTTTCGGCATTGGAGATCAAGGCGCCTCGGGCGGCTGGAAGATCGTCGGCGTGGCCGGCAATGCCAGGTACCAGACGCTGCGGGATTCGATCGCGCCGACCGTCTATACGCCGTCGTCGGAAGGTTACGCCACCTTCGAAGTTCGCACCGCCGCCGACCCAATGGCATCCCTCGCACCGGTGCGACAGGTGGTACACGCGATTGATGCCAATTTGCCGCTCTCGCAAGTCTCGACGCAGGCGCGCAATGTTGACCAAACCCTGTTTGGCGAGCGCCTGATGGCGTACCTTTCGGGCTGCTTTGGCGCGCTCGCGTTGCTGTTGGCTTGCATTGGGCTTTACGGATTGCTGTCGCAGGAGGTGACGCGGCGCACGCGGGAAATCGGCATTCGCATGGCGCTGGGCGCCCGGCGCGGGCAAGTGCTGCGCATGGTGCTCGGCTTCGGCGCGGCGCTCGGAGTGACGGGGCTCGCGCTGGGTATGGCCGGTGCGTGGGGCGTAACGCGCTATTTGCAGGCGATGTTGTTTGGCGTGGGCGCCACCGATCCGGTCACACTGGCATCGGTGGCGCTGCTGTTGTTCCTGGTCAGCCTGGGCGCGTGCCTAATTCCAGCGCTGAGAGCCATACGTGTCAATCCGCTGGAAGCGCTGCGCTACGAATAGGGGCGCGTACTTGCTGCTTGTTTCCCCGCCAACTTAGTTGGCGGGACCAGCAGGCGCAGCGGCGGCGGCCAAGGTGGTAGCGGGGACGGTCGCGCGCACGTCTGAAATGAAGCGCTTCATGCCGACATTCATCCAGCTCATGCCGTCGGATTCGGCTTCGTGCAGCGCCTTCTTGTTGGTCCAATGATCGTGCTCAATACGGTAGTAGGCGATGACCGTGCCGGTGCGATCCATACCCTTGTGGCAGTGCACGAAGACCTTGCCTTGCGTATGGTCGAGCAGGGCGTAAACGGCCTCCACCGTTTTAGAGTTGGGCTCGGTGATGCCGATGCCACTCATGGGCATGCTCACGTAGTGCATGCCTGCCGCTTCAACGGCGGTACGTTCGGACGCGGCGGAGTGTTCGTCGCAGAGATCAATGACCGTGGTCACGCCCATGGCGGCGAGGCTGTGCCAACCTTGTTCGGTGGGCTGTCCACCGCGATAAACCATTTCATTGACTTGGCGGAAATTCGGCACGCCGGGCAATTTGGTTTGGGCGGCGAGGGGAAGGGAAGCTGCCGGCAGTAGTGCCAGCGAGACCAGTAGGGGCAAGCCGAAACGCAGACGCGAAGCAGCGGGGAAAGTCATACCTATACGACGTTGGGAAATTCAGACGCGATTCAAATAATGGGGGCCTAATGTTTCGCGGGAACTGCCGCCGGCGCAGTGAAATGGCAGGCGGCCGGAGCGAGAGTAGTTGACGAAAGGTGCAGCGGCTGAAGGCTATATTTCGTCAGCAGAGCGTTGAACTGCGCCAGGTTCGACGATTGCATCGTCTTCCAGGCGGCGACGGTGGCGTTGAAGGTGGAACAGTCTTCTTCCCAGGTGGCGATCTGCGACGGCGTGGGAGCTTCGTCGAGGCCAACCTGCTGGGTGCTGACCATGCCGTCAAAGGAACCGTTCAGGGTGTTGAACGCCGTCACGCCACCACGGGCGGATGGGCCACCGCGGCCGCCACGACCACCGGCGCCGCGGGTGGGCGCCACGCCTCCGAATGTGGAGAGTTTGGTTTCGAGCGCGCCGGCTGCCGATGCGACATCGGCGGGCAACTGAGCGCGCCGGAGGTTCGCCACTTGCGCGCGCACCGCTGCGACTTCGCCATTGCCGGCGAAGCTGGCCTGGGCGGCGTGATAGGCCAACATGTTGAGCCGGTTCTTCTCGCGCAACGCGGCCATTACCTGGGCGGACTGGCCGACGCGAGGGTCGTTGCGAACCGTTACGGTGCGGGTATAGGTGGCTCCGTCAACAGTTAGTTTCATCGTGTATACGCCAGGGATCACCTGGGGGCCATGCGGCCCGGGCGTGACAAAATCGCCGGGCTCAACGTTCATTTGATTTTCGACGTCGAGGTTGAATGCGGGCGGGTCGTCGTAGCGGAGATCCCAGTTGAAGCGGTCGGTGCCGACTGCGACCGACAGCGCGATATCGGCGGGCGTGGCCACCCAGTAGCTTGGATAGGGCCACACGGTGGGCAGCGCGGGCGGCTCGCCCGAAATGGTGCGGACCGGTTGGCCCAGGGCGTCGAAGATTTGCAGCTTGATGGGGCCGCTGGGCGGCTGGCTGAGATGGTAGTAAAAGATGGCGCCGTAGGGAGGGTTATCGGCGTGCGGCAGTTCCCGGTTCATGGGCTGATCCCAGTTATCGCTGACGCGGGCGCGAATCGCGTCGCCGGGCTGAAAGAAGTACGCGGGAGCGGCGGCGATGGCTGCGGCCTTGGCGCCCACTTCGCGAAGCGGGGAGACGTCGTCGAGTACCCAGAAGCCGCGGCCGAAAGTGCCGATCACTAGATCATTCATGTGATCGTGGGTGTGGAACACCATGTCGCGGATCGAGGTGGTGGGTAGATTTTGGCGCAGCGACTGCCAATGATCACCGTCGTCGAAGGATACGTAGACGGTGGTTTCGGTTCCGCAGTAGAGCAAGCCTTTTTGATGCGGGTCTTCGCGGACGATGTTGACCCAGCTTCCGCTGGTCTCGCCGCGTGGAAGTCCGTTGACGATCGCGGTCCAGGTCTTGCCGCCGTCGTGGGTGCGCCAGATGAGCGGCACGTTGGCAACGGGGCCGCTTGGGTCGCGGGGGGCGGTGACCTGGCCGGAGATGTAGGCGGTGTTGACATCGGAGTGGCCGGCTTCGATGTTGACGAGGGTCACGCTGGGGTTCGGGATATTGCTGATATTCGTCCAATGCAGGCCGCCGTCGAAACTGTTGTAGATTTGGCCGGTGCTGCTGATGGTCCAGAACGCGCCTTTCCGCACCGTCGAGACGGCGAAATCGTTGAGCGAGGGGCCGCCGCCGCGGCCGAAGCCGCCAGCCGGCGCCGATGCGGTCTCGCGCGTCGCCGCGCCACAGGCCACCTCCGGTTCGCCTTTAGCGGTGGTGAGATCGGGGCTGATCGGCTTCCAGGAATGCCCCTGATCATGCGAGGCCATGAGGCACTGCATGTCTATATAAATGGTGTGCGGGTCAAAGGGATCGGGACGCCGCCAACTGGCATCGCCATTGCGATACTTTGCGGCGTTGGCGCCGTAATTGGGAGCGGCGTTTTCCCACTGCCCGGTGCGGAGGTTGATCTTGACCATGCCGCTGCCGCCGCCGGCGGCGCCGTAGCCGACGCCATAGACGATCTCAGGATCAATCGGATCGGCGGTGACGGTGCCGCGCTCGGAGGAGGGCAGCGGTTGCCAGTCCACCTCGGAAATGTCGCCAACGTCGCCGCGGGAGCGGGTCATGATGCCGCCGGTGTCCTGCTGCGAGGCGAGAACCCAGTAGGGATAGCGGTCGTCGGTGGACATGTGGTAGACCTGCGCCACCGGAATGTTGTAGTAACTGCTCCAATTTTCGCCGCCGTCCAGCGTTACGGCCGCGCCTTGGTCGTTGCCGAAGGCGATGCGGCGGCCGTCGGTGGGATCAATCCAGGCTTCGTGCATGTCCTCGCCGCCGGGCGCGCCCTTGAAGGCGGCGAAGGTTTCGCCACCGTCGGTGGATTTGTATGCCGCCGTGCTCATGGTGTAGACCACGTCGGGATTTTTGGGGTCGACCCAGACGCCGCAAATGTATTGGTTACCGGAGATGCGGTTGTCGCCGGCGGCCATGCGCCGCCAGGTCCCACCCTGATCGTCGGAGCGGTAGAGGCCGGCGCCGCCGATGATGTACACGCGTTGGCCATGCGTCCCCATCGCGACGGCGACCGAAGAGCGGCCGCTGGTTTCCGGATCGTTGGCGATTTCGGTCCAGGTCTTGCCTTCGTCGAGCGAGCGGTAGAGCTTGGTGCGGGTGGGGCCGGGACCGGCGCCTCCGCGGCCGCCGCGGCCGGGCGGGAGCGACTCCTCGCCGTCGGCAATGGTGGTGGCGAAGACGACGCCAGGCATATCGAACGGCGAGGCGAGGTTGCGCGCGCCGGTGGTGGCGCCGGCATTCAGCACGTTGCTCCAGGTTGCGCCGCCATCCTCGGTGCGGAAAACGCCGCGCTGGCTGCCATGCAGGCCGCTCATGGTGGCGACGAGCACGACGTCGGGATTTTTGGGGTCGATCAGGATGCTCGGTATTTTGTCGGTTCCCTCGAGGCCGATGTGGGTCCAGGTCTTGCCGCCGTCGGTGGATTTGTACATGCCGTCGCCGGCTTCGCCGGTTCGGGGCTCGTGTTCGACCGCGTCGCCGCTGCCTGCGTAAATGATGTTGGGATTTGAGGGCGCGACGGCGATCGAGCCGATGCTGTCGACTTCCTGATGTTGATCGAAGACGGGGAACCAGGTGGTGCCGGCGCTGGTGGTTTTCCAGATGCCACCCTGGGGCAGACCGGCGTAGAACGTGCCCGGCTGGCCGATGGCGCCGCTAATGCCGGCGACCCGGCCGCCGTGGTAGGGGCCGATGTTGCGCCATCGCAGGCCGGAATATAACCCGGGGCTGACTTGTGCCGCGGCCATCGACGCCAGTGCGAGCGCCGCCATCACAACAATCCCTAATCGTGCCGAACGTCTCATATCATCGCCTCCAGAGAATGCACCACTATACCTGATCGGTGCGCGTCATCACCCTGAGGCATACTCTGAAGATGGATCACGAGGCGACCAAAATCGTTCGCCGGAAAACACCCGCATCGGCCGCCATGGTGGCGAGCGTGAAGCGGGCGATGGCGATTACGGCGAGGCTCAACTAGTTGAGCTTCGAGCAGGCGCATGAAATCCGCGTCCTGTTCAGCGACCTCATCGGCCATGAGGTCGGCGAGGATTTTACGTTGATGCCGCCCTTTTATGCGACCGGCGGCGAAAACCTGCGGGTGGGACGGAACGTTGTCATCAACCAGAATTGCACCATTTACGATCTTGGCGGCGTCGATATCGGCGATGACGTGCTGATCGGGCCCAATGTCAGCATTATCACCTCGGGCCATCCGATTGCACCATCGCAACGGCACGGCGTCGTTGTCGCCAAACCAATCGTCATTCAGAGAAATGCATGGATCGCAGTCGGCGCGATCATTCTTGGCGGCGTAACGGTGGGCGAGAATGCGGTGGTTGCAGCGGGAGCGGTGGTCACCAAGGATGTTCCTTCGAACAGCATGGTGGGCGGAAATCCGGCGCGCGTCATTCGGAGTACGGGCGTTGCGGCGAAGCGCTCACGCCCTCGCGCCGGCAACTGAGCAATAAACGGGATGAACAGGCCGGTTCTGAATTAGGCGCGGGTCACGGGGTGGCGCTGGCCGGGGCTACCGCCATTTGGGCGAAGGTGATGAAATGGCCGGCCGGGTCGGTGACGCTGAATTCGCGCGAGCCGTAGAAGGTGTCATGGACATCCTTGGCGCGGGGCAGGTCCTGCGTGGCCTGAAGCAATTGCGCGAGGTCTGCCACCTCGACAAATAGATAGGTTGGGCCCTGGCCGGCGGCGGCGCGCATCTTCTCGGGTTCATTGGCCATCGAGGTGAGCGATTGATACATGACCTCGACCGGTCCGCACTGCAGCATGGCGAAGAACGGTCCGTCGGGTCCGGGGACCTCGGCGGTAAGAGTTGCGCCCAGGCGGTCGGTCCAAAACTTTGCGCAGGCGTTGACATCACGGGTGAAAAGAACGGCGGTCATCTTTTTGATCATCGAAAACTCCTTTGCCAAATCCACGTAGTCTAAATTAGACTAGAGAAATGAAAATGTCAAGGCCGACTCTCCATCCCACGGTTCCGGACCTGGTGCTGCTCAGCCTGTTGGCGGAGCGTCCGCGCCACGGTTACGAGGTGAATCAAGAACTGGAGCGGCGGCAGGCGCGGGATTGGGCGGGCATTTCGCGGCCGCAAATTTACTATTCGTTGCAGAAGCTTGCCGCCGGTGGCCTCCTGCGGGTTGCCGCACCGCGGGGAGCGAAGGCCGCGGCCGCCGGTCCCGAGCGGCGTGTTTTCGCCACGACGGCGGCCGGGCGCGCCGCTCTCGCCGATGCGTTGGAGCGCCCGGAGTGGGCCGAGCAGCGTGATCGCCCCGCCTTTCTCACGTGGATGGCGCTGGCCTGGCAGGCGCGCCCGGGCGTGCGCCGCCAGCAGATCGAACGCCGGCGCAGCTTCTTGCAACGCGAACTTGCCCGCGAACAGGTCACGCTTGCCGGGGTCCGGGAGGAAGTCAAGAAGGAAGACCACGAAGCGGTATGGATGCTGCGCCTGGTGATTGCGCAAATTGAAACCGAACTCGCGTGGCTCGGGGAGATCGTTATGAGACCACTTCTAGTGATGGGGTGCGAGCACGCGGAGGTGGGAGCCTTTGACTTTAACCTTGAGTGAGGTTTTGGGACCCGCGCCGGGCTGCGGGGTGAACTGCACCCGGTACTGCGAGTGCAGGCAGGCGGTGATCTGGTCGAGAAACGGCTGCAGCCGGTTGGGCACGTTCGTACCTTGAGAATAGGCCTCGCCGCCGGTTTCCTCGGCCAAAGACGTCAGGTTGGCGAAGCCATTGCTTTGGACCAGCCCAGGGGCGGCCAACCCGTTGGCGGCGCCATCGTGATCGGTGCTGCCCGCGCCGATGCTTTCGTTGCCCGGCACCAAAATCGCGTAGGTGAGAACGCCGGCGCCGGCGAATGCGTCGAGGGCGTCGCGAAACTGCTTGTTCTCGGCATCGTCCACGCCAACGGACTGCACGCCGTTGCTGAGTACCACGAGCACGCGCCGGCGGTTGGGCCGCCGCGGCCATGCGGCCAGTAACGCGGTGAGCGATTCGAATGGGCTGGGCGAAATTCCCTGGGTCGCGAGCGGCGGCCGTAGCGCCGCCGCGGCTGCGTCGTGGTGAATGGTCAGCGGCTGCGCTACCAGTGCCGTCGACTGGCGCAGGTACACGACTCCAGTGGCGACATCGGAGGGTTGGGAGTTGAGGAACGCCTGCAGCTCGGGGATGCGGGGCGTGAGGCCGACTGCGTCGTCATCCACCGCCAGATACATTTCGATTCTTCCGGCCTGGTCTTGGAGCGGGGTTACCGCGCTGACCGCCGCGGGGTGGCCGCCCTGTTCGACACTTATTTGTGCCGCCGTGATGCCGGTGACCGGGGCGCCGTGATCGCCCAGAACGGTGATCACCGCCTCCTGCTGTCCCCACGCCACCGCCGCCATGGCAAGCGTTATCGAAATGCAAAGGAGAGTCTTCCGCATTTCACCAGCATACCCTCACGGGGTGTCGTGCGAGGATTGCGCAATCATGAGCGTGTAGCCATCCGGGTCCTCAATTTGGAATTCGCCCGCGGGCAGGTACTCGGGATGGGCGATCTCGCCTGGCTTGAATCCGCCGGCCAACAACTCTTCGCGCAACGATTGCATGTCGCGCACGTAGAGATAGAAAAGCACGGTGCGCGCCCGACTCGCAACCGTACCGGGTACGTCGCCTGAAACCAGCATCAAATTGGCGCTGGATTTCCAGTTCGGCGCATGCGGTTGGTAGAGCCAGGCCCAGTGATACGGAGGACACTCGCGCGGCTCCGCGTTGCCGATGTCGAAGCCAAGATGGCGGTAGAAAGCCGCCGATGCCATGACGTCGGCCACCCGTATCATGGCCACGATGCCGTTGACGACAGGTTCGCTCATTGTGTCGCCGTCGTGTGGTCGGAAATTATTTTCCAGCCTTGCGGAAAGCGGCGGAAAAGCAAGGTGAAGACGCCATGCGGCTGATCGTGGGCCCGCTGCAGTTGAAAATGTCCCAGCACGTAGACGACATCAGGTGAGAGCACGGTCACGGTAAGGCCGGTGAAGGTGAGCTGCCCGCGGGCGGCGGCGTCGGGGTAATTTTTCAAGTAGCGGTCACGGACAGTCGTCCAACCGAGGGTAACGCCGCTGGAGCCAATGAACTGGGTCTGGGGCGACTTCCAGTAGCCATCCATGAAGCCGGAGATGTCGCCCCGGTTCCAGGCGGCGGTCTGCGCCGCGAGCACGCTGCGCACGGCGGCCTCGGGCGCGGGGCGCTGTGAATTTGACGTCAGACCGATAGTCAGTACGGCGGCAGTTAGGAGGGTGAGCACGGGGCGCATACGGCGGCAGCATAACATTAACGCGATGGGAGCCGCTGGCGATTGGGAATCAAGCCGGTCAGTTACGGTTCCATCCGTGGCTGGAAAAGGAACCGGGATTATGTTTGAATAAATCGAGGCTAGGAACACGCAAAGGGCGGCGGCTTATCATTATTCGATGGGCGTTGCCGCGCATTTAGGTATCGAGCTCGCAGATTACGACCGGTTGATTCGTCAATTCATTCCCAATTATGAGTTGATGCTGAATGCCGCGGCGGCGGCGGCCGGCTCCAGGCCTGGGCGTTTGGTAGATCTCGGTATTGGCACCGGTGCGCTTTCAGAACGCTGCCGAGCTCGCGGGCGCGCGATATTCGGAATAGACGCCGACGCAGCCATGCTGCGCCTGGCGCGGCGCCGTCTGGGGCGCGCGCCGGATCTCGTAACCGGCGACTTTACCCGCAGGGCACTGCCCCGCGCCACCTCAATCGTCGCCTCCCTGGCGCTGCATCACGTGCCGACGCCGCGCGCCAAGCTGGCTCTTTACCGGCGCTGCCGCGCCGCGCTCGCCGCCGGCGGAAGGCTGGTCATCGCCGATTGCTGCCCGGCCGAAGAGCCGGCGTTGGCGCGAGCGCAGTTCGCCGCCTGGCGAGCCCACATGCGCTTGAGTTTCAGCGCGGTTGAAACGGCGCGGTGGTTTCGGCGCTGGCGGCGGGAAGATTTCTATCTCCCGCTGAGCACCGAAATGAAGTTGCTTGCGGGAGCCGGTCTTGCACCGGAAGTGGCTTGGCGCGCCGGTTGTTTTGCGGTGATCGCGGCGAAGGCTTAGCCATTTGGTAACCACCACGCGCCGGGAACGTATCCAACTCTACTAGTATTTTATGCGCCGCCTCGCAGTCCTCGCCGTACTCGTCGTTGCATCGCTGGTGCCGCTGGTTGCCGGCGCGCAAGGCAGTGGGACGTCGATCAGCGGAACTGTGCGGATGGGTGCGGTTCCGCTACCGGGCGTAGCTATCACGCTGGCCAGTGCCGCCACCGGGCAGAAGTACGTGACCTCCTCCGACGATCAAGGCAAGTTCGTCATTTCAGTACTCCACCCCGGCACCTACGCTCTTTCCGCCGATATGGCCGGTTTCACATCAGTGCAGCGTAGCGTTGTGGTGTCATCCACGGGACCTGCAATTGCCCCACTGGTGATCGAGCTGGGCTTTGCCGACTCCAACCCGCAGCGCCGCGCCGCTGCGACGACTCCGCAAACAGGGCGCCGTGGCGCGGGCCGGGCCGGCGCTGCTAACAACGGCTACCAAACCACTGAGCTCAATGCCGATGCGGCGGTTGCCGGCGCGGATTTCGGATCCGCCGACACGGCTGACACCGCACCGGAATCGGGTGGCATCGCGGGTATGAATACTGATACCGCGACCGAATCGGTGGCCGTCAACGGCAGTTTCAACAATGACAACCGCGCCCTCGGTCAAGGCGACCTGCAGGCCCAGTTGGCGCAGCTCGGTCTGGGCCCGGCGGGCGGCCTCGGCGCTCCTGGCTCGGACGTCTTCACCGGCGGCGGCGGCGGACCAGGTGGGGGCGGCGGTTTTGCCGGACGCGGCGGCGGCGGCTTTGGCGGCGGGGGGCGCGGCGGCGGGT
>DATNFK010000065.1:0-43168 GCA_035606395.1 Terriglobales bacterium
TACCACGACGAAAAGACCACCCCCGCCCTGGCGCCGCTATGGACACGCATGCAGGCTGTCGAGGCCGACGTTTATAAGTTGGCGGTCACCGCAACGTTATGGCGCCATAACGCTGAGGTATTGCGTTTCGTCGAGACGCACAGCGGTGAGCAGACATTGGTCGCGTTCTGCATGGGCGAGATGGGGCTGACCAGCCGGATCCTCAGTCCGCGGTCGGGCAGCGCTTTCACTTTTGCGGCGCTCCATGCCGATGAGGCCACCGCGCCCGGCCAGCCGGATTTGGCCACGCTGCGCCAGTTGTACCACGTCGAGAATCTGAACCGCGCGACCAAGATCTACGGTGTGCTCGGCTACCCGCTGGCGCACTCGCTTTCCCCGCGCATGCACAACGCCGCCTATCGGCGCCTCGGCATGAATGCGGTGTATTTGCCGCTCGCCGCGCGCCGGCCCACCGACGTGCTCGACCATGCTGACCAGATTCCGCTCAGCGGCATGAGCGTCACCCATCCCTATAAGAGCGCCTTTCTTGACCGTCTGGAACGCATTGACCCGATCGGCGAGGCGGTGGGCGCGATCAACACGGTCGTCCGCAGCCAGGGCAAATTTTATGGATACAACACTGACGTAGCGGGCATTGTCGAGCCCCTGGGGCAGGCATTGCCGCTACGCGGCGCTCGCATCCTGGTCATCGGCGCCGGCGGCGCCGCGCGCGCGGCGGTTTTTGGCCTGCGCAGCCGCGGCGCGCATGTTTTCATTCTGAATCGCACCCGTTCCAAAGCGCAGGCGCTGGCCACCGCCGCCAAAGCCAAGGTGGTGAACCGCGCCGATCTGAAGAAGCTTGATTTTCATGCCATCGTGCAAGCGACGCCCGTCGGCCAATTCCCCAAGATTAAGGAATCGCCGCTCACCGCCGATGAAATCCGCGCCGAAGTGGTGTTTGATCTGGTTTACAATCCATGGGAGACGGCGTTGACGAAGCTCGCCGCGGCGAAGGGGGCGCGGATCATCCACGGAGTGGAGATGTTCGTGCACCAGGGTGCGCGGCAATTCGAGTTGTGGACCGGCAAGCCGGCGCCAATTGACGACATGCGCCGCGAGGTGCTGGCGGCGCTGGCGACGGTGGGCCAGCCCGACCTGGCGGCGGCGGACAAGTAAGGCGGTCCATAGCGGGCGGTAAGACAGCAATCGATGCAAGCCATACTTTTCGCCATCGCGGTGGTGCTCGTCGTGCTCTTTGCGCAATGGCGCAAGCGGCGGCTGCGGGGACGCTTCGAACCAGCGACGGTGGCGCGGGCCATCGGCGTGGCCATCGCCGCACTGTACATCCTTATAGAAGGCTCGCGATTCTGGATTGACTTTGCCTGGTGGAAAGAACTCGGGCAGGCCGCGACGTTCTGGCAGTTCCTGCGTATTCGATGGCTACCGCAGACGGTGATGGCCATTCTGGCGATGCTGATCCTGTTGCTCGCCTTCAGCATCGGGCGCCGCCGTTGCGCTTCGCCGCTGGCGCGGACTTCTCTGTTCACCTGGGTGGGACGCCTGCTTTCAGCCGCCCTGGGGATTTTTATCTCCGTTAACATCATCGACCCCTGGGTGGTGGCGCTGTTCTGGGGTGCGCGCAATGTCGGAGCCTATACCGACCCGATCTACCACAAGAGCCTTGATTTCTACTTTTTCCGGCTGCCGTTTTTCGAGATGATCTTCGATTGGGCGGCGGCGCTGGCGATCGCTTCGCTGGCGGTGATGGCGATCACGATCGCGCTGGGTTCGTCGGCCGAACGACTACAGGAGATGCGGCAGCGCATGATGGCGCAAATGGAAGGCCGCGGGTACACTCCGGTCGCCATGCCGGTGAGCCGGCAATCGCGCATTTCGCTGCAGGCCAGCCTGCGCACGGCCGCGGTTTTACTGCTGATCCTGTTCGCGATCGCCGAGTTTTTCGCACGCTATGGCCTGCTCTTTTCCAGCCATCGTTTCCTGACCGGCGCCGATTTCGTCGACGTCCGCTTCGGGATTCCGCTGCTCTGGACGCAAATTGTCGGCGCGCTGCTGCTGGCGCTGCTGGTGATCGTGGCGCGTCGCGGCGCCGGGCGCTCGCTGACACGGACTTCGGGCATGTACAGCGATCGCGGCCGGGCTTTGGGCGCCTTCCGCGAGCAGTCTGAAAACTGGCTGCCGGCCAATGCGCCAACCTGGCTCGCGCCGGTGGTGATCGTTGTTTTTGTCGTATTGGCGCTGGGCCCGGCGCTGCTGCAAGCGCTGGTGCGGAACGTGTATGTCAGCCCCAATGAGTTGACGCTGGAGCGCCCCTACATCGCCGATCACATCAAGGCCACCCGCATGGCCTTCAATCTCGAACAGACCGCGCACGAGGAGGCTTTCAGCCCCCGCGCCACCGACACGCTCGATCTCAGCCAGTACCCCGACACCGCCAACAATATCCGGCTATGGGACTCGACTCCGTTTCAGGACAACGTCACCCAACTTCAGGCACTGCGGCCTTATTACGCGTTTCCCAATGTTGACGTTGACCGCTATCAGATCCAGGGCACGAAACGACAGGTCCTGATCGCCGCGCGCGGACTCGACACCTCGCTGCTGCCGACCACCGCGCAATCCTGGGTCAATCTGAGCTTGCAGTACACCCACGGTTATGGCGCGGTCGCCGCGATGGTCAACTCCGCCACGACGGAAGGGCAGCCGGAGCTGATTTTGAAGAACGCTCCGCCCACCGGGCCTTATTCCGACTTCCAGATCACGCGCCCGGGTATGTATTTCGGCGAGGAGACGACACGCCCGGTCTTCGTAGACACCAAGCAAGACGAGTTCGATTATCCCAGGGGCGACGACAACAGCTACACCAAGTACAACGGCGCGGCCGGCATTGTGCTTTCGAGCCCCATGCTGCGGCTGGCCGCCGCCATTGACCAGGACGACACGAACGTTCTGCTCACCGGCTACTTCACCGAGCGCACCCGGTTATTGCTCCACCGCCAGATCGTGGAGCGCGTGCAAACCTTGGCGCCGTTCCTGACACTCGACCCCGACCCCTATCTGGTGATCGATAGCCAGGGACACCCGTATTGGATTCTGGACGCCTACACCACCAGCGATCAGCACCCCTACGCGCAGCCGGTGAGCATCGGCGACGACGACGTCAATTACATCCGCAACAGCGTTAAGGTGACCGTCGATGCCTACAACGGCACGGTGCGCCTGTACGCCTTCGACGACGAGGACCCGATTCTGCGCGCCTACCGCGACGTGTTCCCTGAACTGTTCGTCGAACGCACGCAAATGCCAGCCGACCTGCTGGCGCACATTCGCTATCCCCAGCTTTTATTCGAAGCCCAGGCCGAGACCTATCGCCTCTACCACATGCAGGACCCGCAGGTTTTCTACAACAAGGAGGACCAGTGGGATATCGCCAAGCAGGTGGTAACGCAGGAGGAGAGCCGGCCGACGGCCCCGTATTACGTCATGCTGCGCCTGCCCGGCGACACGCAGGCGGAGTTTGTGCTGATGGTGCCGTTCACCAGCCACAGCCGGGACAATCTCATTTCCTGGCTGGCGGCGCGTTGCGACCCGGCGCATTACGGTCAAATCATTTTCTATCGCCTGCCCAAGGAACAGCTCATTTACGGCCCGCTGCAAATTGAAAGCCGGGTGGACCAGGACCGCGATATCAGCAAGGACCTGAGCCTGTGGAATCAGCAGGGCAGCCGGGTGATTCGCGGCACGACGCTGGTGTTGCCGGTGGCGGGAACGTTCCTTTATGTCGAGCCGATCTACATTCAGGCGACGCAGGCGAAGCTGCCCGAACTCAAGAAGGTGGTGCTCGCGGTCGGCAACCGGCTGGTCTACGCGGACGATTTGCCCACCGCGATGCGCGAGTTGGCGCAACCGCCCACGGGCACCAGCATCGCGCCCCCGGCCTCTGCCGCGTCCGGCGTGGTGAATGCGGCCGTCGCCCACGCCGCCGCGGGCGTGTCGCGCGAAGTGTTGGCCAGCATTCAGGGCCATCTGGACCGGTATCGCGCGCTCACCGCCCAAGGCCAATTCGCCCAGGCGGGCCAGGAACTGCAGGCGGCGCAGGACGAACTCAGCCGCGCTCTGGCTGGGCACTAGAACCCGTCTCATAAAGCTGGAGGGAGTGTGGGGCCGGGGCGGGGCGAGGCTTTTCCTGGCGAAAATCTCCATGCGAAACGGCGGCCGCATTGCCGCACCATTTATGAGCTGGGTTCCAATCTCTCTGCCAAACTGGTGAGATGGATTTCACGCTGGAAAGCGCCTATACCCCGCGCGGCGATCAGCCGGCCGCGATTGAGGGACTGGTGAACGGCATTGCGGCGGGCGAGCAGGCCCAAGTCCTGCTGGGCGTCACCGGGTCGGGCAAGACCTACACCATGGCCAAGGTCATCGCCGCGCTGGGACGGCCGGCGCTGGTCATGGCCCACAACAAGACGCTGGCGGCACAGCTCTTTCACGAGTTCAAGAGTTTCTTTCCGCACAACGCGGTTGAATACTTCGTTTCCTATTACGACTACTACCAGCCCGAGGCGTACGTTCCGGCGGCCGATCTCTACATCGAAAAAGAGGCCACGGTCAACGACGAGCTCGACAAGCTGCGGCTCTCCGCCACGCGGTCGCTGTTCGAGCGCCGCGACTGCATTATCGTCGCCTCGGTATCGTGCATTTACGGCCTGGGGTCGCCGGAGGCGTACTACGGCATGTTGCTGCTGCTCGAAGTTGGCCAGATCATTCGGCGCGAGCAGATCATCCGCAAGCTGGTGGACATTCTCTACGAGCGCGACGACATTGATTTTCGGCGGGGAGCGTTCCGTGTGCGCGGTGATTCCATCGAAATTTTCCCGACCTATGACGACTACGCTTTCCGCATTGAGCTGTTCGGCAACCAGGTTGAGCGCTTGTCGCAAATCGATCCGCTGAACGGCGAAGTGAGGCAGACGTACCAGCGGCTGCCGATTTATCCGAAGACCCACTATGTGATGCGCCCTGAAACGAAGGAGGAGGCGATCCACTCGATCCTGGCCGAGCTGGCGGCCTGGCAGCCGGAGATGCTGCATCAGGGCAAGCGCATCGAGGCGCAGCGGCTTGATCAGCGGACGCGGTTTGATATCGAGATGATGCGCGAGATCGGATACTGCCATGGCATTGAGAATTATTCCCGCCATTTCACCCACCGCCTCGCCGGCCAGCCGCCGCCCACGCTGCTCGACTATCTGCCCTCCGACGCGCTGGTGTTTATAGACGAGAGCCACCAAACCGTGCCGCAGTTGCGCGGCATGTACAACGGCGACCAGGCGCGGAAGCGGACGCTGGTCGAGTTCGGCTTTCGGTTGCCTTCGGCGCTCGACAATCGTCCGCTCAAGTTCGACGAATTCTATGAACGCGTCGGTCAGGTGATCTACGTCTCGGCGACGCCGGGTCCCTACGAGCTCGAGCAGACCTCCGGGGCGGTGATCGAGCAGGTGATTCGCCCGACCGGCTTGCTCGACCCGGAAGTTGAGATTCGCCCCAGCAAGGGCCAGGTGGACGATCTGCTGGCCGAGATTCGTGCCCGCGCCGAACGCGGCGAGCGCGTGCTGGTGACCACGCTGACCAAACGCATGGCCGAGGATTTGGCCGAGTACTACGGTGAGGTTGGGGTCAAGTGCCGGTATCTGCACAGCGAAATCGAGACGCTGGAGCGGATCAAGATTCTGCGCGACCTGCGCCGCGGCGTCTTCGACGTGCTCATTGGCATCAACCTTTTGCGTGAGGGGCTGGACTTGCCGGAAGTGTCGCTGGTGGCCATTCTCGATGCCGACAAGGAGGGTTTTCTACGCTCGTCCGGGTCGCTGATTCAGACCATGGGCCGCGCCGCGCGGCATCTCAATGGGCGCGCTCTTCTCTATGCCGACCGCATGACCGACTCCATGCAGCAGGCCATCAGCGAGACGAAACGCCGCCGCCACGTGCAGGCCGCGTACAACGAGGAGCACGGCATCACGCCGCAAAGCGTACTTCGTCCGCTCGACATGACACTGATAGGCGTGGC
Organism: Terriglobales bacterium; assembly: GCA_035606395.1. Lineage (GTDB taxonomy): Bacteria > Acidobacteriota > Terriglobia > Terriglobales > SCQP01 > SCQP01. The sequence goes on from DATNFK010000065.1 coordinate 6,062, forward strand.
CGAAGGCGACTACGCGACACTGCCAATGGTGAACGAAGATCTGGATGAGTTTGAAAATCAAGAGGCGCTTGGGGCGCACATTAAGCAGCTCGAGGCCGAGATGCGCGCCGCCGCCAAGCTTTTCGAATTCGAGCGCGCGGGGCGCATTCGCGACCGTATCCGGGTGCTGCGGGCGCGGCAGATCGCGGTTTAAAGCCACGCCATGCGGATGCTCGCCCCCATTTTTCTGATCGCCGCGGCGGCGATTTTCATGCTCGACCAGGCGGGTGCGTTTGGCCTGGGTTGGATTGAGCCGCTCTTCTGGCCCGGATTGCTGTTCGCCTTTGGACTTGAATCATGGAGCGCCGATCGTCGACGGTGGGCGGCCGCACTGTTGCTTTCAGGGACATTGTTGCTGGCCAACAATTTCGGCGCCTTGCACTGGGGACTTGAGCGATTCTGGCCATTGGCGCTGGTCGCGGTTGGCGCCTGCATGATTGTTGAGAGGCAACGGGCATGAACGAATCCACCATGATGGATTTCCCCCTGACGCTGGCGGCTGTTCTGCGCCGTGCTGAAACCTGGTTCGGCCAGGTCGAGGTGGTGTCGGGCGCGGGGCGTAGTAGCTGGGCCGAAGTCGCCAGGCACGCCCGCGGCGTGGCCGCCGCGCTGGCTGAGGCGGGCGTCGAGGCCGGCGATCGCGTTGCGACATTGCGCTGGAACAACATTGAACATCTCGCAGCCTACTTCGGCGTGCCGCTGGCGGGTGCTGTGGTGCACCCGTTGAATCTGCGTCTGCATGCCGACGAGTTGATCCGCATCATGAACATCGCCGCCGACCGTTTCGTTCTGGTTGACGACGCTCTGCTGCCGCTTTGGGAACAGCTCAGGCCTTATGTAGCCGCGCGGCGCTTGGATCTATCCATCCGCACGGCCCAGTTTCAAGAGCCCGCAATCGCTGAAAATGATGGCGCCGGGATGGCTTTCACGTCGGGAACGACCGGCGAACCCAAGGGTGTGATCTACTCCCATCGCGCCATTGCGCTGCACGCGCTGGCTACCGCGCTGCCCGACGCTATGAACCTGCGCGAGCGCGATTGCGTCTTCCCGCTGGTGCCTATGTTTCACGCCAATGCCTGGGGTGTTCCGTACACAGCCGCGATGGTTGGCTGCAAGCTGGTGCTGGGCGGCGCGTGTTTCGACGCCGAATCGGCGCTCGATTGGCTGGCGGGGGAGCAGGTCACGTTCAGCGCCGGCGTCGGTGTCATTTGGCAAAACATTTTTGACGCGCTCGACCGGAACCCCGGGCGCTGGCGGTTGCACCCCGAACTGCGCGTCAATCTGGGCGGCGCGCCGGCGAGCATTGGGTTGTTTCGGCGCTTCGACCAGCACCACGTGGCTGTCAATATGGGCTGGGGCATGACGGAGATGACTCCGGTTGGGACTATGAATCCCAATTACTCCGGCGACCGGCGCACCCGGCAGGGGCGACCGCTGCCGTTTGTAGAAGCCCGAACCGCCGCCTCGGGCGAACTCGAAGTGCGCGGACCGTGGGTGGCGGGGCATTATGTCGCCGGCGCCGACGCAGGCGCCTGGACGGCGGATGGCTGGTTCCGCACCGGCGACGTGGTCGAATTCGACGACCAAGGCCTGATGGAAATTGTGGACCGGCACAAGGACCTCATTCGCTCCGGCGGCGAGTGGATCAGCTCGGTGGCGTTGGAGAACGCCCTCGCGACCCACCCCGGCGTCCGCGAAGCGGCGGTAATCGCGGTTCCGCACGAGAAGTGGCAGGAGCGACCGCTGGCCGTGGTGGTCGGCGCCGCTCCGGTGACGGAGGAGGAACTCCGCGCCTGGCTTGCGTCGTCGTTTGCGGCGTGGCAATGCCCCGATCGTTATGTCTTCGCCGACGCGCTGCCCCGCACCTCGACCGGCAAGATCGACAAGAAGCGCCTGCGCAGCGAACTCCACACCCTCGGTACAATAGTCTCGTGAAGCAAACCGTCCGCGCGCTCGCGATCGATCTTGTAACCAGCGGCCATGCCCACGCCACATTGGCGGCGGCCCTAAAAGGTCTGCGCATGGAAACCGCCGGGCGCAAGCCGAAAGGCGCCGCGCATACAGCCTGGGAGCTGATTGAGCACATCCGCATCGCGCAGAACGACATTCTGCAATTCGTGACCAAGCCGAAATACGTGTCGCCGCCCTGGCCTCAGGGATATTGGCCGCCAAGAGCGAAGCCGGCGAGCGAGGCGGAGTGGCGCCGCAGCCTAGCAAGGGTAAAGCGTGACCTCGCGGCAATGGTGCGGCTGCTGCGCACCGCCGACCTGCTTGCCCCGCTGCCTCACGCCAAGGACAAATGCCTGCTCCAGGAAGCCCTCTTGCTCGCGGACCACAACGCCTACCATGTCGGCCAACTGGTAGAACTCCGCAAAATGCTTGGCGACTGGAAATAAACGCTACTGCGCCCGGGTTCCGAGTAGATCGAGGATGGCAGAGGACATGGCGGTAACGCCGGTCGCGATGGTGGGCGAGGGCAGGGGTTGGAAGCGGCTGGAGTGAAGCGAGGGAAGAGGGACGCCTGTCTTCTGGCTTGCGGCGATGCGGGCGGGGTCCACCGCGCCGAGTGAGAACATGCAGATCGGTATCTGATGGTTCTCGAGGCCGAAGCTGCCGAAATCCTCGCTGGCCATGATGGGTCCGCCGCTTTGCACGCGCGATGCCCCCAGAGCGGCGACGAAATCGCGGGTCAGGCGGCTGGTTAACGCGGGATCGTTGTACGTCGAAGGGGTTGATTCATAAACCCGCACCTGCGGCGGCTGGTCAGGGGGCAAGCCGTCGGTCAGCGCAATGCCGCGCGCCATGCGCTCGATTGAAGCCAGAATTCGCTGGCGCACCTCCTCCTTGTATGTGCGCACGGTGAGCAGCAGCTTGGCGCTGTCGGGTATCACGTTGTTCTTCACTCCGGCCTGGATCGAGCCCACCGTCACCACCGCCTGGTCGAAGGGCGAGGTCTCTCGACTTACGATCGTTTGCAGGGCCAAGACAAGTTGGGCCGCCGCCACCACTGGATCTTTGCCCAACTCCGGCGCCGAACCGTGGGCGCTTAGTCCGTGGAGCGTGACCTCGACCGAGGTCGCGCTGGCCATCGAGTACCCTGGTGTGGTCGCAACCACGCCCGCTGGGAGCGTGGCGGAATCATGCAGCGCAATCACCATATCAGGGCGGGGTATCAGGCTGTAGAGGCCGCCGGCGAGCATTGCGTTGGCGCCGTTGATCGTCTCCTCCGCCGGCTGGCCGATGAATACGAGGGTGCCGTGCCAGTCGGACTTCATGGTGGCCATGGCCTGGGCGGTGCCTAACAACACCGTCATGTGGATGTCGTGTCCGCAGGCGTGCATCACGCCCGGAGTGCGGCTGGCGTAGTCGAGGCCGGTGGCCTCGGTAACGGGCAGGGCATCAAGCTCGCTGCGCACCATGAGCGTCGGGCCGGGTCCATTTTTCATCACGGCTACCACGCCGTAACCAGTCCAGGCGGGGTTGTCGTACTTGCCGACATGGTCGGTGACGGTGTAGCCCAGCGAACGAAGCTGGGCGGCGATGAAGGCCGACGTCTTCGCTTCTTCGTGTGAGAGCTCGGGTGCTTCGTGCAGGGAGTGATAGGTGTTGACCAGCGCGGGCAGCTCATTACGGACGCAGGCGGCCAGTTGGGGCTGCTGCGCGCCGAGCATGGTCGCAAAGACAAAGGGAACCAAAAACAATTTGTTTTTCATGGGGTGTTCCTTAGTGCAAACCGACGGTGCCGCGCACCGAGGCAATCAGCTTGGCCGGGTCGTAGCCAACGCCGCGTTTGAATACGATCAACATTTTGGTGATGTCGCGGCCCTGCAATACGGCCAAGTCAGCCTGCTTGCCGGCGGCGATGGTGCCGACACGATCGGCAATACCGAGGTACTGGGCACCGTTGAGGGTGGCGATTTGAATGGCCTGCTCGAAGCTGAAGCCGGCCTCGACCAGCAGTTCGACTTCGCGCTGATCGCCGAATCCGGCGACCACGCCGCCGCCGCCGGTGGGGTCGAGGCCGGCCATGAGATGTCCGCCGGCGGCGGCAAATGCGTGTTCGAATTGCAGCTCCTTCTGGAACAGCACGGGCCAAACCGACTTTACGTTGGCGGCGGTGCGCGCGCGGGAGCTGAGGTACTGCACCTGAGCTTCCGGAATCATTGCATCGAGCACGCGCTGTTCCAGCGGAGGGCGATTGGGCACAAAGGTCTCGAACACCGGCAGCGTCGAGGTCAAAGCCACATGCGCGGCGACCAGGGCCTTGATCATAGACCGCACCTCGGGACCGTTGATATCGAGCCGGGAGTTGACGTCGAAGGTCGTGTTTTGAGCTGGGCAACCATCACCGGATTTTCCCGGTACAAACTCGGTGTCCACGACCAGCCCGTGTTCCAGGTTATCAATGCCAAGCGCGGCCGCGTCCCTAAAGCCGATTGAGCAGAGATGCCCAGTAACTTTTTCATGCAGCTCATGGGCGGCGGCGATGGCGGCGGCCAACTCAGCGTGGGTGATGTGCATGTAAGCCTTGTAATTGTCCGCTCCCACGCTTGCCCAGTAGCGCACGAAGGCCGAAGCTTCGGTCGCATCCGCCAAGGGATGCATTTGCAGGTTGGCGCCGGCCCCCTCCATGTAGGGACCGGTGGGATAGATCTCCGGCCCCGGCACGCGGCCATCGTCAATGGCTCGCTTCAGATTGAGGTCAGTGTAGGGTTCGACGCTGCCGCCGGTGCGGATGGTCGTCACTCCGCCGGCAAGGTAAAGCCGGGGAAAGCTGAACGCCATCTCGTTGTAGGTGCCGGCGCCCGCCGGGTAGAACATGTGTTCATGCATGCCCACCATGCCCGGTATTACCGTGTCGCCGGTGAAGTCGAGCACCCTGGCGCCGGCGGGAATCGCGATCCTAGCGCCCACCGCCGCGATCTCGCCGCGCTCGATGATCACGGTCTGATCGGGACGGGCCGGAGCGCCCGTGCCATCGATCACGCGGACGTGGGTCAGTGCGATGACGGGCGCGTTTTCCGATACAAAGTTGTTGGCGCCCTGCTGGGCGCCGGCGCCCGCCACGGCGGCGGCCAGGAGAACGGTAGTGAGACGCACGTGCATGGCTGAGTCTAGCGCAACCAGCTACACTAAAGCAGTGAGTGCACGAATCCTGGATGGAGTGAGTCTGGCGGCGCAAATCCGCCAGGAAGTGGCCGCGGAGGTGGCCGCCTACGCGCGCTGGCGGCGCGCGCCGGGGCTGGCCGTGATCCTGGCCGGCGACAACGCCGCCTCGGCGGTGTATGTGCGCGGCAAGGTCAAGGCCTGCGCCGAGGTGGGCATTCGCTCCGAGCAGTTTTCGCCGCCGCCGACGGCCACGACCGACGAACTGCTGGCGCTGGTCCGCCAGCTCAATGAACGCGACGATATCGACGGCATCCTGGTGCAGCTTCCGCTGCCGCCGCAGGTGGATGCCGCGGCGGTCCTGCTGGCGGTCGCGCCGGAAAAGGACGTAGACGGCTTTCATCCGCTCAACCTCGGCCGCCTGGTCAGCCAGCGGCCGGGATTAGTACCGTGCACGCCGCGCGGCGTGATCGAGCTGCTCGAGCGCAACCAGATCGAGATTGCGGGGCGCGAGGCGGTGGTGGTGGGCCGCAGCGATATTGTGGGCAAGCCCATGGCGCTGCTGCTGCTGCATCGGCACGCCACGGTGACCATCTGTCATTCGCGCACGCCCAACCTGGCGGCGGTGTGCCAGCGCGCCGATATTCTGGTGGCCGCCGCCGGGCGCGCGGCGATGCTCGATGAGCGCCACATCCGGCGCGGCGCGGTGGTCATTGACGTGGGCATCAACCGGCTGCCGACGCCGGAGGCGGTCGAGCAGTACTTTCCAGGCCAGAAGCGCATCAGCACGCTGATAGGAGACGTTGACCCGCGCGCCGCCTGCGCGCTGGCGTCGGCCTTCACGCCCGTCCCCGGCGGCGTTGGCCCGCTGACCATTGCCATGCTGATGGCCAACACGCTGCAGGCGGCGACCGCCCGCTAACCGATGCTACGGCTGGCGATCACCGGTGGATTGTGCAGCGGCAAGAGTACCGTGGCGAACCGGTTGCGCCAGCTTGGCTGCCCGGTGATCGATGCCGACGCGGTCGGCCGCGCGCTGCTGCAGGGTGCGGCGAAACCGGCGCTGGTGGCCGAGTTTGGCCAGCAAATTGTGGACGAACAGGGCGCCGTGAACGCGGCGCGGCTGGCTGCCCTCGCCTTCGGTCCGGAATCGGAAGCGGCCCGCACGGCGTTGAACCGGATCATGCATCCCCTGATCCAAGCCGCGATGGCGCGGGAGCTGGCCGCATTGGAAGCGCGGGGCGAACCCGTGGCCGCCGTCGAAGCGGCGCTGATCATTGAAACCGGCTCGCGCGTCAATTACGACCGGCTGCTGTTGGTGGTCGCCGACGCGGAGTTGCGCCTCAGCCGTTTTGTCGAGAGCCGGGGCGACCGGCAACAGGCGCTCGACCGCATGGCGGCGCAATTGCCGGACTCCAAAAAAATACAGTACGCTGATTGGGTGATAGAAAATAACGGTTCGCGCGTGGCGCTGGAGCGCCAAGTCGATGCCGTGTGGGAGAAATTGCGATGAAGCTCCGACCGATCATAACCCTGGCACTGGTCGCCGCAGCCGCGTTCTGGCTCTACACTTCGAGCCATTCGGGATGGCTCTATCCCGCCGGCGGCGCCGGACACACCATCGTGCTCGCCAATGCGCCGCCGCAGACGAACTTTGAACCCGACGAAAACCGGGACATCGATATTTACCGCCGCGTCTCGCCGTCAGTGGTCAACATCACGTCGCAGATTATTCAATATGATTTTTGGGGACCGGTGCCGGCCTCGGGCCAGGGTTCGGGATTTTTCCTGAATCAGGATGGCTACATCCTGACCAACTACCACGTGATCCAGGGCGCGCGGCGGTTGACGGTTTCGTGGACTCCCAAGAAAGACCAGACCCATCAGTTCAACGCGTCGGTGGTGGGCACCGCGCCGGAGCTCGATCTTGCGGTCATCAAAATCGCCGCGACCAACCTGCCGCCGGTTACGCTGGGCGATTCGTCGAATTTGGAAGTGGGGCAGCGCGTGCTCGCGATCGGCAATCCGTTTGGCCTGCCGGGTACGATGACGCAGGGCATCATCAGTTCCATCCGAACCGTGCGCGAGGGGCAAAATGAAGAAGGCGGCCCGGGCGCCGACATTGAAAATGCCATCCAGACCGATGCGCCGATTAATCCCGGCAATAGCGGTGGACCACTGCTGAACTCGCGCGGCGAGGTGATTGGCATTGACACCTTGATTTACAGCGAAACCGGCTCCAACGTCGGCATCGGTTTTGCCATTCCGATCAACAGCGCCAAGGCAGTATTGCAGCAGTTGATTTCGACCGGGCGGGTTCAGACGGTAACGCTGGGGGTGCAGAGCGTGCCGGTTTCCGCCGATGTCGCGCAGGAACTGGGACTTTCCGTGGATCACGGTTTGTTGGTCGTCGCGCTACAGCCGGGAGGCCTGGCGGCCCGCGCAGGATTGCGGGTGGGCGATCAGCCCGGCTACATTGGCAATTTACCCGTGCACTTTGGTGGCGACATTATCCTGGCATGCAACGGCGAGCCGCTGCAGGATCAGGCGCAGCTCAGCAACATCCTGTTGCTGCAGAAGCCGGGCGCCACGGTTAACCTGACGGTGCAGCGCGGCAATCGTCAGATTCAGGTGCCGATTACGCTAGGAACGGAAAAGCAGTAAGTCTCTTTCACCAGCCGCACGAGGTCGCGGTAGTGAACCTGAGCGCATTCCTTGGTGATGGCGTTGGCGGCGCCGCAGGCGGCGGCCAGCCGGAGGGTCGCGGTGATATCGAGCCCGCGGGCCAGGCCGGCGGCGAGGCCGGCCACGGTGGCGTCACCGCTGCCCACGGTATTGACACCCACTTGCACCGGCGCGCGCGCGTGCAGCAGGCGGCCATCGCAATAGGTATAGAGGCCGCGGGCGCCGTCCGAAAGGCAGGGAAGCGCAATGCCGAGTTGGTTGAATTCACGCAGGCAGCGCTCGATTGCGCCCGGGGTATTCAAGCGCATTCCGGTGGCGGCTTCGGCTTCGCGGCGATTGGGCTTGATGATGGTCGGGCGCCGGACCGGCGCGCCCTGATATTGGCGATCAAGCACGGCGTTCAGCCAGCGGCGGCTGGTGTCAACGATCACCGGGCGATCGGGCGGGCAATCGTTGAGAAGCTGCAGGTAAATGTCGTCGGGGCATCCGGGAGGCACGCTGCCCGAGAGCACGATGATCGATGCGCGCGCGGCCACCGCGCGAAGGGTTTGGCGTAAGGCATCGAGTTCGCCGGCGCTGACGGCGCCGCCCGGCTCGACGACTTCGGTTTCGGTGCCGTCGTCCTCAACCATCACGAACGCGGTTCGAGTGACGGCCTGGATTGCGACGGGGTGCGTGCGGATGCCTTCGCGCTCGACCGCATCGAGTATGTAAGCGCCAGTGAAGCCGCCGAACAATCCGACCAGTTCAACCGGTTCGCCCAGTGTGCGCAGCACGCCGGCGACGTTGATTGCCTTGCCTCCAGCGCTGGTGATGACCTCTTCGACTTCGAGATGGCGTCCGCGCGCGAGCCGCGGCAGGCGCAGGTATTTGTCAATGGCTGGATTGAGGGATACGGTGCAGATCATGCCCAACGTCTATAATAAATCCCATGGCCATGACTCCAGCTCCAACCCAGTCCCTGCCGGGAGTAAAACATATCCTGGCGGTCGGTAGCGGCAAGGGGGGCGTTGGCAAGACCACGGTCGCGGTCAACCTGGCGGTGGCGCTGGCGGAGTTGGGATGGCTCACCGGGTTGCTCGACGCCGACGTGTATGGTCCCAACGTGCCGCGCATGATGGGGAAATCGGCCATGCCGGCGCTGGGCGCGCCAAACGTGATCACACCGCTGGAAAACTTTGGGGTGAAATTCATGTCCATGGGACTGCTCAATCCTGGCGACCAGCCGGTGATTTGGCGCGGCCCGATGCTGCATAGCGCGATGCAGCAGTTTTTGCGCCAGGTGGCCTGGGGCGACCTCGACGCCTTGGTGATTGACCTGCCGCCCGGCACCGGCGACATCGCCCTCAGTTTGGCGCAGAGCGTACCGCTTGATGGCGCGATCGTGGTCACGACGCCGTCGGACGTGTCGCTCGAGGATGGGCGCAAGGCGCTGAACATGTTCCAGCAACTGAAGATCCCGGTGCTGGGGGTGGTCGAGAACATGAGCACCTTCGTATGCCCGCACTGCCACGAGACGGTGGACATTTTCAGCCACGGTGGCGGCGAACGCACAGCGGAGAAGTTTGGCGTGCCGTTTCTCGGCGCGTTGCCGCTGCTGCCGGCGGTCCGTGAGGGCGGCGATGCCGGGCGTCCGGTCACGACCGCAGGACGCGCCGATGCGGCGGCCCAGCCCTTCTTCGCGCTGGCCCAGCGCTGCGCCGATGCGTTGGCGCGCCTGGGGCCGGCCCCCGGCGACTTGCTGCACGTGCGTGCTTGAAAGTAGGATGAGGGAACGGAACCTTACATATGGAAGAGCGAGAATTTTTTAACGAGACCACCGAGGCCAAGAGGGCTCGCTTAACCTGCCCTTACTGCCGGACCGAGGCCGAGTATGGCGTGCAGTGGGTGGTGCGCCGCAAGAAGGCCGCGCCGCCGCCGCGCGCCGATGAAACCGACCGGGCCCGGTTCGCCAAAGCCAGCAGTTATATGGTGCGCCGGGACGACAAGATCGCCTGTACGAATCCGCGCTGCCGGAAGATGTTCGAAATCTCAGGCCTGCAATCGGTGGTTTCGCTCTAATGCTGGTCGTTGCCGTGGCCATTGCCGGCGCCCTGGGCGCGCTGGCGCGCTGGGGGGTTTCGAGCGTGATGCTGGATTGGTTCGGACCGCGCTGGCCCTGGGGAACGCTGGCCGTTAACGCCGCCGGATGCTTTCTGTTGGGCCTGCTCATGGAAGAAGGTCCGCATCTGCATTGGCTGACACGCGACGTGCGGCTGACGCTGGCGGTCGGCTTCATCGGCACGCTGACCACATTCTCGACCTTCGAACTCGACACCTGGAAGCTTGCCGGGAGCAGCGGCGGGATGCTAGCCGCCGCCGGCAATCTATTGCTCAACGTGACGCTCGGATTCGCGCTGCTTTGGCTGGGAGCACGGGTCAGCGCCGGATATCGCTGATCTCGATTTCAGTGTGCGAGGCGGTCGCCGAGTCCTTGGCGAGGGCCGCTTTGATGGTCATGGTCTCATTGCCACTGACTTGCACCAATGAGAGGTGAGTGCCCTTGGTCTGCGCGGCGGCATCGGGATAACGCTGATGGTAAAACTCAATCACCTGTCGGGGCGACGCATTGGTACGGAAGTCCATGAGCACCAAAGTGGCGCCGGCCAACTCCGCCTGGGCGCTTTTCTCTCCGCGGGCGCCGGGGTACAGGTCCAACCCCAGGCTTTTGGCCAGTTTCGCCGGATCGTTGCTTTGTGTGAATACGCCGAATGGCGCCTCCACCCGGCTACCGTTTGGCGAATTGGTGACGATCGTGGTGTGGCGAATGAAATAGACCACGAATACAACGAAGATTACCGCCAGCGCCGCGATCACCGCCAGAAACGTGATAACAACCCGGGTGCCGCGCCGCCAGCCGGGGCCGGCAGGTTCCTCAGGCCGCGATGTCAATGCCGCTTCGGGGGCCGCCAGGCGCAAGCCGCACTCGGAGCAGAATTTCGATGCCGGGTCCACCGCCGCGCCGCATTGTGAACATTGAGGCATGGGTCGCTGATGAAGCACTAACCGGAGTGGCGGATATGCATCACGTCGCCATCCTGCACGATGTACTCCTTGCCTTCCAACCGCAGCTTGCCCTTGTCGCGAGCGGCAGCTTCGGATCCAAAATCGAGCAGCTCCTTCCAGCCGATGACTTCAGCTCGAATGAAATGCTTGGAGAGGTCAGTGTGGATCGCGCCTGCTCCCTCGACCGCCCTGGTGTGGCTCGGAATGGTCCAGGCGCGGCATTCGTCCTCACCGGCGGTGAAGAACGAAATCAACCCGAGCAATTGATAGATGGCGCGGGCCATGCGCGCAACGCCCGATTCGGTGAGCCCGTAGCCGGCCAGAAATTCGGCGGCATCGGATTCCGGCAATCCGGCGATTTCGGCTTCAATCTTGGCGCACACGGCGGTGGCGGCGGTATTGGCCGAGGCCAGCGCGGATTGCAAGCCGTGGCGTTCGACCGCTTGATCGAGGTGCGCGGCTTCGGCCTCGCCGACGTTTAAGACATAAAGGATTGGCTTTTCGCTGAGGAACTGGAAGCCGCGGGTGCGCTTTTCTTCATCCTTGGTCATGGCCAGGGTGCGCAGCGGCTGCTCCGCCTCAAGATGCGCCTTCATGCGCTGTAGGATGGCTTCCTCTTCGAGCAGCGCCGGAGTGCGTCCCTTCTTAAGGTCCTTGCCGACGCGTTCGATGCGTTTCTCGATCTGCCCGAGATCGCTGAGGATCATGTCGAACTCGAGATTGCGGATATCGCCGGCTGGGTCGGCGCTCTCGTCGAAGGCCCGTACGACGTGCACGAGGGCGTCCACCGGGCGCAGGCCGGCGATGCCGCTTCCGTCCCGCAGCGATTCAGTGGTCAGCGACCCAATTTCAGCCAGTTCGATGGTGGCGTGGGTCAGCTTTTTGGGGTGGAACAAATCCCCTAACTGGTCCAGCCGTGGGTCGGGAACCTGGGCAATACCCAGTCGATCCTCGCGCCGTGCGAGGTTGACTTCCGATTGCGTCAGGATGCTGAACAGGGAAGTTTTGCCTACTTGGGGCAGGCCAATAATGCCAGTCTTCATAAGAGCCGGTTGGCAATGCCCACCTTCAGGGGATGGCCGTTCACTCCGCTACAGAATAGCATCAGTCTACAGCCTCTTCCGGGCGCAGGTCAGTAAAATACTGGACCAAAGAAGCAACCTAATCAAATCTGTTGAGCGTCAAAGGGAGTAGCTGATGACACCTTGTGGAGGCAAAACAATCTGAATCATCAGGCGACGGCAACCACGACTGAACGGAGTACGGAAGCCGAAGCCATCGAGCGCGCCAAAGCCGGCAGCGCCGATGCCTTCGAGTTTTTGTACCATCTTCACAAGCGCCGGGTCTACTCCCTCTGCTTGCGCATGACCGGTAACACGGCGGAAGCGGAGGATTTAGCCCAGGAGGCTTTTCTACAACTCTTCCGGAAAATCGGAACGTTTCGCGGGGAGAGCGCCTTTTCGACCTGGCTTCATCGCCTGTCGGTGAATGTGGTGCTCATGCATTTGCGGCGGAAGAGCTTACCTGAAACCCCTCTCGAGGATTACACCGAGCCGGCTCAGGAAGATGGGCCGAGGCGTGAGATCGGCGCCCGCGACCAGACTCTGGCGGGTTCGATTGACCGCGTGAATTTGGAGCGCGCCATTGAACGGCTGCCACCGGGATACCGCACCATTTTCGTGTTGCACGACATGGAAGGTTACGAGCACAACGAAATTGCCGGGATGATGGGCTGCTCGATCGGCAATTCCAAATCGCAGTTGCACAAGGCCCGGATGAAGCTGCGGGATATTTTGCAGACGCCGCGGCTGGAGGTACGGGTGGAAGCAAGGGGTGACGCGCTGGCCGCTTCGGCGCCGGGCGGAGCGCCGCAACCGCGGGCGGCCGAGAATCCGGAAACAAATGAGAGCTTGAACGAGGCTTTGAAAGAGAATTCGATATAATGCCTAGCAAGTCCAATAGCAAACCAAACCGTCAAAGAGTGGGGAGGCGAACCATGGCCCGTGCTGCCACCAGTATTGCGACGATGGACTTCTCTGAACCTGAAATGGGATGCATCGAATTCGAGACCGCGTTGGCCGAGCACCTGGACCGCGAGCAACTGCCCGCGGCGGCCCAGGCTCACTTGGCCGAGTGCGCCGCCTGCGCGGCGGTGTTGAGCGACTTCGAATCCATCGCCGATCAGGTTCGCCAGCTCACGCCATTGGAGTCCGAGACCATTCCCGACCTGTGGCCCGAAATCCGCGACACGCTGCGCCGCGAAGGCATCATTCACTTCAACGGACAGACTCCGCCGCCCGCGCCGAAGCTAGTCCGCAAGTAGCGCGTTTCGATTCAGCACCGCCAGTACTCGTTCGGCCACTTCAGCCGGGCTGGCGTTGCCGGCGGGAACGGTGAAGCGCGCCTGCCGGTAAAATTCGAGCCGATACTCATACAAGCCGCGGAACGAAGCCTCGTCCCGGAACAGGGGGCGGTTGGCCATCGCCGAGCAACGGGTGAGAAGTTCCTCGATGCCAACTTCGAGAAAAACAGTCGCCGCCCCGGCCTGGCGGATTGGCTCCAGATTCTGTGGCTGCGCGAACGTTCCCCCACCGAGAGCGAGAACGGTGCGGCGGGCGCGGGCCTCGCCCAGCGCGTTCAAGAGCTCGTGGCTTTCAAGCTGGCGGTAGGCAGCCTCGCCGCGCTTGGCGAAGATGGCGGCGATCGAGAGCCCGGCGCGGGCCTCGATGCGCTCGTCGAGATCGCAGAAACGCCAGCCCAGACTGGCGGATAAGAGCTTGCCCACGGTGGATTTGCCGCAGCCCATGAACCCGACCAGTACGAGTAAGTTCATGGTTCGATGATCAACGGTTCGGCGTAAGGGCTTTGGTGTGAAACGCCGTCCCTGTCGACTTCCTGGTCCTTATATTGCAGCCGGTACAACCGCCAGTAGATGCCGCGCTGATGTAGAAGCTGCTGATGGGTGCCCTGCTCGCGCAGAATGCCTTTGTGCAGCACCAGTATCAGGTTGGCGCGCTGAATGGTCGAGAGCCGGTGTGCGATGAGCACGCTGGTGCGCCCGGCGAGCATATGGTCGAGCGCGGAGCGGATCTTGATTTCGGTGTCGGTATCGACGCTGGCGGTGGCTTCATCGAGAATGAGAATCGAGGGGTTGGCGGCCAGGGCGCGGGCGAAATTGACCAACTGCTTTTGGCCGGTGGAAAGACCATTGCCGCGTTCACGCAGCACGGTTCGGTCGCCGTCGGGCAGCGTGGCCAGAAAATCGCCGAGGTTGGCGTCGCGTTCGGCGGCCTGGAGTCGCTCTTCGCTCAGGTTGGTATCGCCCATGCGGATGTTATCGGCGATGGTGCCTGAAAACAGATATGGGTCCTGCAATACGATGCCGAAACGTTGCCGAAGCCGATGCACGTCCCACAGCTTGATGTCGACGCCGTCGAGCAGAATGCGCCCCTTCTGCACGTCGTAGAAGCGCAGCAGCAGGCTGGTCATGGTGGTTTTACCGGCGCCGGTGTGGCCCACAATCGCGAGCGATTGGCCGGGTTCGACCACGAAGCTGAGGTCGCGCAGAATCCAGTCCTCGCCGATGTAGGCGAACCAGACGTGCTCGAACTCGATGCGCCCGGTCGGGCCGCCGTCGGCACCGGCTGCCGGTAAGACCGGCAGGGGCGCGGCGGCCGGCGTCTGGTCGCCGCCCAGCGGGGCATCGAGCAATTTGAAAATGCGCTCGGAGCTGGCCATCGAGGCTTGCAGCGTGTTGTACTTGTCGCTCAAATCCTGAATGGGCCGGAAAAACCGCTGTGCGTACTGAATGAACGCGAAAACGATGCCGATGGTCAGATGGCCATGCATCACCCGCAGGCCGCCGAACCACAGAATGAGCGTGACCGCGAAAATGCTCAGAAATTCGACCACCGGGTAATAGACCGAATATGCAAAAACGGCGTCCACCCAGGCGTCGCAGTGTTCCTTGTTAATGCGCTCGAACTCCTGGTAGGCGCGCTGTTCGCGGTTGAACGCCTGCACCACGGAAATGCCGGTAATGTGTTCCTGCAAAAAAACGTTGAGTCGCGCCACCAGCAAGCGGATGCGGCGATAGCTTTCGCGCACCGCCTTGCGAAAATACTGGGTGGCGATGAAGATCGCCGGCAGCACGCCCAACGTGATCAGCGAAAGCTGCCAGTTGAAGCGGATCATCACCACGATGATCATGGTGAGCACGAAGATGTCGTCGAACAGCGCCACCAGGGCGGTGGAGATGGTGTCGTTCAGCAGTTCGACGTCATTCGTAACGCGCGTTACCAGGCGGCCAGCCGGGTTGCGGTCGAAGAAAGAGACGGGCAGCCGTTGCAAATGCGCGAAGATCTGTCGCCGCAGGTCGTACATGGAGTGCTGACCCACCCACTGCATGGCATAGGTCTGGGCAAAATCCAGCGCGAAGCCGACGGTCAGCACCATGAGGTAGATGAGCCCAATGGTGGCCACGCCGCGCATGGCATCGGCCGGCAAATAGTTCCCCAGCCAACTTTGCGCCGCGCCGGACGGAAGCAGGTAGCGGTCAATGATGACTTTATTGAGGTACGGTCCGACGATCTGGGTGGCGCTTTGCAGCGCGGCGGCGATGGTGGCGAAAACCACCGTCCAGCGGTAGGGGCGGACGTAGCCCAGAAGACGGCGTATGAGCTTTCCGTCGACCGCTTTGCCTGTAATTTCTTCTTCGTCCGCCATGGCTGTGAACTATTCGACCCCCGCCAGTTCCTCCTCCAGCAATTGCTTTTCGTAGAGGCTGGCATACAGGCCGCCGCGGCCGATCAAGTCGGCGTGGGTGCCTTGTTCGGCGATGCGTCCCTGATCGAGGACGACAATGGTGTCGGCATTGCGCACGGTGGAGATGCGGTGGCTAATGAGAATTGTGGTGCGCTCGCGGGTGACACTTTCAAGCTGCTCGAGAATGCGCTCCTCGGTGATGGTATCAACGCTGGCCAGGGCGTCGTCCATGATCAGGATGCGCGGATTGCGGATAATCGCGCGCGCCAGGGCGGTGCGCTGCTTCTGGCCGCCGGAGAGGGTCAGGCCGCGCTCGCCGACGCGGGTTTCATAACCGTCGGGAAAATCGGCTACATCGCGGCTCAGGCCGGCAATGTCGGCGGCGGCGCGCACCTGGTCGTCGCTGGCGTCGGGCGCGCCGAAAGCGATATTGGCGCGCAGCGTGTCGCTGAAAAGAAACGTCTCCTGGGGCACCAGGCCGATGGATTGCCGCAGTAGCTCCAGGGGAATCTCGCGAATGGGGCGGCCATCGATGAGTACCATTCCCGGAGGCGCGTCGAAGAGGCGGGGGATGAGCGAGACCAGCGAGCTCTTGCCGGAGCCTGTGTGCCCTACCAGGGCCAGAGTTTCGCCCGCCGGTACGCGGAGGTTGATGTCGCGCAGCACCGGCGCTCCGTTGTAACTGAAGTCGAGGTGGCGGAACTCGATCTCGCCCCGTATGGAGGTGATCGAGTGGTCGGTGGCCGCGCTGTCGCCGATCTCCGGCGTTTGAAGCAATAGCTCGCGCAACCGGCCCAGCGAAGCCGCGCCCCGCTGCACCAGGTTGATGACGTAACCCAGGGCGATCATCGGGAATGCCATCTGCGCCATATAGAGGTTGAAATCGGCGTAGCCACCGATCGAGATGCGGTGCTCGAGCACGGCGCGGCCGCCGAACCAGAGCACGAGTACAAAGGCCACGCCCAGCAGAAATTGCAGCAGCGGATCGAGCGCGCCGGAGAGCAAAACCAGCCGCAGATTGCGATGCACGTAATCCTGATTGAGGCGGTCGAAGCTGGCTTCCTCGCGCGCCTCGCGGGTGTAGGCGCGCACCAGGCGCAGCCCGGTCAGGTTCTCCTCCACACGGGTCGCGAGGTCCGAAAACATCGACTGGATTCGCTCGAACCGCTCGTGAATGCGCTTACCGAACCACTGCACCGCGAGGGACACGAACGGAGCCGGTACAAACGCGATCAGCGTCAGCGTCGGATCCTTATGCCAAAGGATGGTGATTACATAGGCGAACAGCACCACCGCCTGGGCCGAATACATAATGCCCGGCCCCAGCATGTTGCGCACTGCGCTGAGGTCGTTAATAGCGCGCGCCATCAGGTCGCCGGTGCGGTACTTCTGGAAGAAACTCACCGAAAGCGTCTCCAGCCGGGCCAGAATGTCGTTGCGCAGGTCGTACTCGATCAGGCGCGAAATGGTGATCAGGATGAGGCGCTGGTAATAATTGAGAATCGCCCGCGCCGTCACGGTGGCCATCAACAGCAGGCAGTACTTGAGAAGTTTGGCCGAGGTCACGCCACCGGATAGATCGTCAATCGCCAACCCGATTAGAGTCGGGATGAGCACGAAGACGGCGGTGTTGACCAGCAGAATGACCAATCCCACCGCCATGCGTCCGCGATATTTGGCCAGATAGGGCCACAGCGATTTCAGGATGCGGAACATGGGCTAGCGCTTCTCCGTTGCCAGCGCCTTGTGCGCCGTCTTGCCCCATTTTCCTTCCGGATCAAGCTTCAGGCATTGCTGCCAGTACTGGCGCGCGCGAACGTCCTGGTTGAGTTTTTGCTCGCTATCGCCGGCGCGGCAGGCGGCTTCGGCCAGCGTGGGGTCGTTGAACAGGGCATGCTGAAACCGGGCCAGGGCGCCAGGGTAGTCGTCGCGGTGGAAATAGAAAATGCCGACCTCCAAGTCATGGCCGGCGAGCAGGGCATCGGGTTGAGTGGGGGTGGGCTTGGCCGGCGGGAGCGCTTTATTGGCCGGCGCCGGGGCAGCAGGAGGAGCGGTTTGAGCAGGGGCTTCTTCCCTGGCAACGGGCACATTCTGAGGCATCCCCTGGCCGGGATTCAACCTCTGCGCGGAGGCGACCGCCGCCAACACACCGACCGCCAGCAAAAGCCGACTACAGCCACCGTCCATACCTTATGTTAGCGTATGGACGGCCTTGCAACGAGGCGCTGATGCGCGATTACTTCTGGCCCTGCGTGCTGGTGGCCAGGCCGTTGACCATCACTTTTAAATCGACGCGGCGATTGGCCTTGCGTCCATCGCGAGTGGTGTTGGCCGCGACCGGTTGATTCTCACCCAATCCGATCAGGAAGATGCGGTGGGGAGCGATGTCTTTGGACTCGAGGTAGCGCACCACCGAGTCGGCGCGGCGCTGGCTCAGCTTGTCGTTGTAGCTCGCCGGGCCGGTGGAGTCGGTATAGCCTTCAACTTCGAGAATGCCATGGTTGTTTTGTGCCAGCTGCGATGCGACACCATCCAGCGTCTGCTTGGCTTCCGGAGTGAGAGTGGCCTTGTCGAACGCGAAATTAACCGTCGCCTGGCTCGCCTGGGTGTAGTTGTCGATGTTGGCCATGGTGTTGTCGAGAGCCTGGATCTGGTGCCCGGTCTGCGACAATTGGTCGCCCACCTGCTGCGCCTGGGTTTGCACCTGCTGGGCATGGGTCATTGCCGCCTGCGATTTGGCATTCGCATCGGCGATGCCTTCCTGGGTGCGCTTGTCAACATCCTTGATCGCGTTGGTGTTGGTGGCGGTTTCGGTGTCGAGCTGGTTGACGTGGTTCATTAATGGCGTGGTTTGCTGGCGCACGTAGTTCTTGGTTGTGCATCCGCTGGCCAGCAACAAGGTCGCGGCGATGCCGCTCATTAGGAGAAGGCGAGTTTGCAACATAATTCCGGGTCTCCAGTGATTCCTGTGCAAGCCGAATGCCAAACTTTCCGGAGGGAAGGGGCGCGGTAAAATCGTAGTTGTGGATCTGATCGAGAAGTCGCGCGGAGCCCCAACCCAACCCGGAGTTTACCTATTCAGGAATCCCGAAGGGGCGGTGATCTATGTGGGCAAAGCCAAGGACCTGCGCGCCCGCCTGCGTACGTATTTCATGGCTGGACAGGTCGAGAGTGCCAAAACCGGGTCGCTGCTGCGTGAAGCTGCCGAAATCGAGACAATCGTAGTGGATACCGAGGCTGAGGCGCTGGCCCTGGAGAACAGCCTAATCAAACGCTTCACACCGCGGTTCAATATCCTGCTGCGTGATGACAAGACCTACCCCTATATCCGGCTCACGCGCGAGACCTACCCGAGGGTTTACGTCACTAGACGGCTGGAGAAAGACGGCGCCGAGTACTATGGGCCATTTTTTCCGGCTGGATTTGCCTATCGCCTGATACATTTTATCCACAAGCATTTCCTGGTGCCCTCGTGCCGCGTGGATTTGACCAGGTTTCATCCACGACCGTGCCTGCAATTCCATATTCGCCGCTGCCTTGGTCCCTGCGTCGAGGGCTTGACCACCGCCGATCAGTATGGGCAGGCGGTTAGTGACGTGCGTCTCTTCCTGGCCGGACGCCAAACCGACCTCGCCCGCGACCTGCGCCGCCGCCGAGACGCGGCAGCGGCGGAGGAGAACTTCGAAGCCGCGGCCCGCTATCGCGATCTGTTGACGGTGCTCGACGACATTCACGAACGCCAGAAGATGCACGCCGTTTCCGGCGAAGACGCCGACATCGTGGGCTTTCACCGCGAAGGCCATCGCGCGGCGCTGAACATTTTCCACCTTCGGCACGGCCGCGTGGTGGACCGGAGGGAGTACTTCTGGGAAGACTTGCCCGAGGATGCGTTGGCGCAAGGCGAGCCCATCGGCGCCTTGCTCAAGCAAATTTATCTGGGCCAGCCATATTTACCACCACGCATCACCGTGCCCGCCGATTTCGAGGATCGCGAATTGCTGGCGGCCGCGCTTGCCGCTCAGCGGGGCGGTGCTGTGGAAATCGCCGTTCCGCAGCGCGGCGGCAAGAAGGAGATGATCGAGCTGGCGGAAAAGAACGCCGCGCTCGCCTTTGCCCGGCGCTTCCGCGCGCTCACGCCCGACCTCGCCGGCGCTTTGGGGCTGGCGGCGCCGGTTGCGAGAGTTGAGTGCTTTGACGTATCGCATTTCCAGGGAGCGGAAACGGTGGCCTCGATGGTTGTTTGGGAGCCGAACCGGATGAAGAAATCCGACTACCGCAAGTTCAAGATTAAGACCGTGGACGGGGTGGATGACTTTCGCTCGGTCGCGGAGGCGGTCAGCCGAAGGTACAGCAAGGCGCCCCTCCCCGATCTGGTCTTGATTGACGGAGGCATTGGCCAACTCCACGCCGCCAGGCGCGCCCTCGACGAAATGGGGTTTGATCGGCAGCCGCTGGCGAGCCTCGCCAAACGCGAGGAACTGATTTACGTTTCAGGGCGCGACTCCGCCCCCCTAAACCTGGACCGGCACTCGCCGGAGCTCCGCCTGCTCCAGGCAATTCGCGACGAAGCTCACCGTTTTGCCATTACGTTTCATCGGGATCGCCGGGGCAAGGCGACGTTGAACTCAGAGCTGCTCGAAATCCCGGGAGTGGGACCGGCAACGGTCCGAAAATTGCTCCAACATTTTGGTAGCTTGACGGCGGTGCGGGCAGCGGACGTGCGGGAACTGGCAACCCTCTTGCCGCAGTCGCGTGCTGAATCCGTCTGGCAACGTTTGCACAGCAGTTGAAATGCACACTCCGGGGGTGTTAGCATCGCCCCAGCGCCACAAGTTGCCAGAAAATTCCACGCCAAGTGAAAAGGAGAGACGAAATATGTCAGAATCCAAAGGTTTGTGGTTCTTGGTCGGCCTGAGCCTGGGCGCTCTGGCAGGCATTTTATACGCACCGCAGTCAGGGGAACAGACCCGCGAAATGCTGCGGAGCAAGGCGGATGAGAGCCGGGATCGGGTGCAGCAAACAGTTTCAGACGTTCGCGAGAAGGTCAGCAATTTGCGCAGCCAGGTGAACGACGCCCGCGACCAGGCGGTCGACATTGCGGGTCGCGGGAAGCAGGCCGTCACTCGGCAGATTGACCAGTTCCAAGCCGCGGTCGAGGCCGGCAAGCAGGCCTACCGGGAGTCGGCGGGGCTGGGAAAGGGTGCCGATAAAGTGGCGGACCGGCGCGAAGACGAAGCCGCCCAGTTGTGAGGAGTTGTGATTAGATAGAAGGCGAGTCCCAATCCCGATGCACCCTGCCACAACCGAAGCCCTGATGATTGTGTTCATTGCCCTGGCGGCGATTGCGCTGCTGGGGCAATTCATTGTCTTGCTCGGCGTGATGCGCAAGGTGAATGCGCTTAGCGAGGAGGTCGCGCCGCTATTGCCGCTCATCGAGCAGGCGGCCAAGGCGCTGCCCGGCTTGGTGCGGGACGGCCAGGCGCTGCTCGCCGAAACCCGCCCGAAGCTGCAGGCTATCACTACCAACCTGGCCGACGTGACCGCGCGGGTGCGCGACCAGGTACAACGCGCCGATCAGTTCGCCACCCAGTTTAGCGAGAAACTCGAATTGCAAATGGTGCGTGTGGACGAAGCCCTGGGCACCGCCATCGCCAGCGTCGAACAGGTGACCAGCGCGGTGAGGGACACGATTCTGCGTCCGGTGCAGGATGTGAACGCCGTGTTCCAGGGATTGCGCACCGGGCTTGATTTCTTCTTCCGGCGGCGCGGCAGTCCGCCGCGGCGGCCGCAGTACCAGGATGAGGAAATGTTTATCTGATGGCTGAAACCGCGCAGCAGTACAAAGACCGCGTACTGGGCCTCGCCGATCGCCCGGTAATGAAGATGCTGGCCGAGACTCCGCGGCGCATTGCCAAGCTGGTGGACGGCGCGTCGCCGGCGCGACTGAAGCGGCGGCCCGCTCCGGGGAAGTGGTCGGTTGGCGAGATCCTGGCCCATTTGGCCGACGATGAGTTGGTGATCGGCTATCGGCTGCGGATGATTGCCGGGCAGCCCGGCGCCGCGCTGCAGGGTTTTGATCAGGATGCGTGGGCGAAGCAAATGAACTACGCCGCGCGCCGGCCCAAGGCGTCGCTTTCCGATTACCTGGCGCTACGGGCCATCAACGTGGACCTGCTCAAAGAGCTCAAGCCGGGGCAGTGGAAAAACGTCGGGATACACTCTGAGCGCGGTCCCGAATCCATAAGCGTCATCGCCCAGCTTGCGGCAGGGCACGACGTGCTCCACATGCGCCAGATCGAAGCCATTCTCGCGAAATAATCAATTGCGCAGCGGCTTGCCGGTGCGCAGCATTTGGGCGATGCGGGCCTGGGTTTTTGGCTCACCACACAGACTGAGGAATGCTTCACGCTCCAGTTCGAGCAGGCGCGCCTCCGGGATTGAAGCGCCCTCGGGCGCGCCGGCACCGCCGATGACGTTGAGCAGGCGCTTGGCGATGGCGTAGTCGTGATGGCTGATGCGCTGCGCTTCGAGCATCAAATAGGCGCCGAGTTCGAGCGTGCTGATGACGCTGGGCCCAGGCGCGGTCAGCGTTGCGGGGGCGGGCGGCTCGTAACCGGCGTCGGCTAGCGAGCGCGCAGCCTGCCGGGCGGCGGCGAGCACGCGGTCGCGATTGGCGATGATGGCATCACCGCGGCGCAGGAAACGCTGCTTGCGGGCGTCGGCCGCCGAGGTGGAGACGCGCGCCATGGCGATGGTCTCGAAGGCCGTGCGCGGATCGCTGCGTAGCGCCATCTCCTTGGTGCCGCCGCCTGCCGGGATCAATCCCACGCCCACCTCAACCAGGCCGGAGTACAGTTCGGCGTGGGCGACGATTTGCGCGGCGTGCAGCATGAGCTCGCACCCGCCGCCCAGCGTCAGGCCAAAGGGCGCGACGATGACGGGGCGCGGCGAACGTTTTACCGCCGAGGTCATGGCCTGGAAGGCGGTCACTGCCTGCTCGACCTCATCCCAGTCTTCGTTTTGGATCGTGGCCAACAGATACAGCAGGTCGGCGCCGGCGGAGAAGTTTTCTCCTCCGTTCGAGATCACAAAGGCGTCGAACGGCGACTGAGTGTCGGTCAGGGCTGCCGTCACCAGCGCCACCGTGTCCGCGCCGATGACATTCATCTTGTTGTGAAATTCGAGGCAGCCGACGCCCTCGCCCAAATCGAGCAGCGAACAGGCCGGGTTCGCCTTGACCGTCGCGCCGAGCGCTGGTTGCGGTACGGAGCCGGTGGCAATCAGCGTTTGCAACTCAAATGGGCCGTGCTGCCAGTTGTAGCCCCAGCGCATGGCGCGGTCAATGTCATGGCGGCTGTCGGTGATTTCGCCGAGGCGGGCCTGGGCATAGGAGAACAAACCGTCCAGGCTTTGGCGCACGAAGGCGTTCGCCTGGTAGGCGGCGCGCGGATCGTCAAAGGCATGGCGCGGTTTCTTGCGCGGACGATAGGTGAAGCTCTGAAGATCGAGCGCGAGAATCTCGTCGCCCTCGCGCCGGTAAAAACCTTGGCCGGTCTTTTCGCCGAGCCAGCCTTGGGCGATCATCCGCTGAATATAATCGGGCACCTGAAACAACGCGCGATGTTCATCGCCGGCGAGATTGCGGTACGAATTCTCGACCACCTTGGCCAATGTATCGAGGCCGATCATGTCGAGCGTGCGGAAGGTAGCCGACTTGGGCCAGCCTAGCAGCGGGCCGGTGAGCGCATCCACTTCCTCGACCGACAGTTCCATCTCGCGCATCAGTCGCAGCGTGTTCAGCAGGGCAAAAACACCTATGCGATTGGCGATGAAGTTGGGCGTGTCGCGGGCCATCACCACGCCCTTGCCGAGGCGTTGCTCGATCGCGCCGCTCAGCCAGGCGACCAACTCCGGGTCGCTGGCCGCGGTGGGTATGACCTCGACCAGGCGCATATACCGTGGCGGATTGAAAAAATGCGTGCCCCACCAGCGTTTTTGCAGCTCGGGGCTGAGCGCCGCGCCGACCGTCGCCACCGGAAGACCGCTGGTGTTGGTCGTGATCAGGGTGTGCGTTCCCACCTGGGGGCCGATCGAAGCCAGCAGCGTTCGCTTGGCGGAAAGATCCTCGACAACGGCCTCGACGACCCAGTCGGCGCGTCCGAGCGCGGCGGCGCCGTCGTCGAAACTGCCGGTCGTTACCTGGCGCCCGTACTCGGGCAGAAAGAGCGCCGCCGGACGGGTCGCCTGCACCGTGCGCCAGCCGGCGGCGGCTTGCTCGCGGGTGACGTCAAGCAGGTGAACGTCGAGCGAGTGGTTGGCGCAGTGCGCGGCGAGCCGGGCGCCCATGGTGCCGGCGCCAAGTACGACCACCCGTTGGAGCGGCTCACGCATGTTCGCCGCGACTCCCTGTGAAAGCGACGAGCGCATTTAGTTTGGCACGGGCGGCGCCGCTGGCGAGGGACGCCGCGCTCATCTCCAGGCCTTCGTGCCAGTTCCGGGCCAAGCCGCCGACCAGCAGCGCGGCGGCCGCATTCAGAAGCACGATGTCGCGGTAGGCGCCGGTTTCGCCCGCCAGCAATCGGTCGAGCGCGGCGACCGCATCCGCCTTGGTGCCGCAATCGAGTGCGCCGGGCGCGGGCGGTGGCAGCCGGAGGTCGCGGGCATCGAAGTTGTACCCGGTGCTGACGCCCGCCTTGATCTCAATGACTCGGTTGACCGCGGCGGTGGAGAATTCACCCAGGCCGTCTTCGCTGTAAACGACCAGGCTATGTCGCGTGCCCAAACCGGCGAGCGCGGCAGCCAGCAAGCGAAGCTGGCCTTCCGCCGCCACCCCGATGACCTGCGCCTGCGCCCCGGCAGGATTGGTGAGCGGCCCCAGCAGGTTGAAGACGGTGCGCGTGCCCAGCGCGCGACGGGCCGGCATCACGTGGCGCATGGCTGGGTGCAGCAGCGGCGCGAACAAAAACGCCATCCCGACTTCGCGCAGGCAGCGGCCGAGGCGCTCGGGGGGGCATGCCAGATCGACGCCCGCGGCTTCCAGCACGTCGGCCGATCCGCACACGCTGGTCGTACTGCGGTTGCCGTGCTTGGCGACTTGAGCGCCGGCACCGGCCGCGACCAGCGCGGCGGCGGTCGAAATGTTGAACGTTCGCCGGCCCCCGCCGCCGGTGCCGCAATTGTCAACCGAGGCCGGAGGTTCGGGGCCGAGTCCGATGTCGGCGACCGCGGCGCGCATGGCCTGGGCGAAGCCGACGATTTCGTCGACCGTTTCACCGCGGGCGCTGAGCTCGGCGAGCAGAGTCTGGATGCGCGCCTGGTCCCAGGCGCCGGAAAAAATCTCACCCAGTGTGGCGCGGGCCTGGGCTTCGGTCATCCGCGTGTGCCCAGGCTGGCGAGGTCGATGACGAAGCGGTACTTGACGTCGCTCTTCACTACGCGCTCATACGCCGCGTTAATGTGCTGTATGGGGATCACCTCGACGTCGCTGACGATGTCGTGGGTGGCGCAGTAATCAAGCATCTCCTGGGTTGCGGGCAGGCCGCCGATGGCCGAGCCGGCCAGCACCCGGTCGCCCAGAATAAGCGAGAAGGCCGCGATCTGCATCGGCTTTTCCGGCACCCCGACGACAGTCATCGCGCCTTCGCGGCGCAGGAGGCTGAGATACGCGTTCATGTCGTGCGGCGCCGACACGGTGTCGAGAATGAAGTCGAAGCGATTGCGTTCCGCCGCCATGGCGGCCGCGTCGGAGGAGAGCACTACGCGATTGGCGCCCAGGCGCAGTGCGTCTTCAACCTTGCTCCTGGACGACGTGAATTGCACCACTTCGGCTCCCATCGAGTGCGCCAGTTTCAGCGCCATGTGCCCGAGGCCGCCAAGGCCAACCACGCCCGCCCGCTTGCCGGGGCCGACACCCCATCGTCTGAGGGGATTATAAGTAGTGATACCGGCGCAGAGCAGCGGCGCCACCGCGGCCAGGTGTTTTTCCTGATGGGTGATGCGTAACGTGAATTCCTCGCGCACCACGATATGGTCGGAGTACCCGCCGTAGGTGGGCGCGCCGGTGCCCTGCTCGCGTCCGTTATAGGTGAGCGATGCGCCGCGCTCGCAATGCTGCTGAAAACCGGCCCGGCAGTTGTCGCATTGCATGCAGGAATCGACGAGACATCCCACGCCGGCGATGTCGCCGGGCTTGAATTTTTTTACCGCCCCGCCGACCGCCGTCACCCGGCCTACGATCTCATGCCCAGGGACCATGGGGAACATGCCGCCGCCCCACTCGTCACGTGCCTGGTGAATGTCAGAGTGGCAAACACCACAATAAAGAATCTTGATGGAAACGTCGTTCGGGCGCAGCTCCCGGCGCTGGAACGTAAACGGCCCGAGCGGCGCCTTGGCCGCGGCGGCTGCATATCCCGATGCGGTAGACATGTCTAATTCTACCGCGCTGGTTCGATCAGCCTCGAAAACCTAAGTAGCTGTACTATAGCGGGATGCGACTTACGTCCAAGAAACTCTTGCTCTCTCTGATGGCGCTGGCGCTTTTCACCCTGGCACTGTTCGCCGCCCGGCAGGATGCCGCCCCAGGCGACCAGGTGAACGCGCAATTGCGGGCGCTCGAAACCCCACAGAACTCGAAGATCATGTGGATCGAGCACGAGTTGACCGACGTCTACGGTCCCCGCCTGACCGGCACGCCCAACCTCAAGGCGGCCGACGATTGGGTGATTAAGACCATGGCCAGATTCGGCATGACCAATACTCATCTGGAGCCGTACCCGTTCATCCCCACGCGTCTCGACGCGCCCGTGCCCGGTTGGGACAATCTGACGCTGCAGGCGGATGCCGTCTCGCCCTTCCACGGGCAGCTCATCGTCAAGCCGCTGCACTGGACTCAGGGCACCAACGGAACCGTGACCGCCGAAGCGGTGCTCATCACCCCTCCGGGCACGAGCGCTCCGGCGCGCGGCGCGGCGCCCGAGCCGCTGCCGACCCAGGCTGAACTTGATGCCTACTTCGCCCAGACCGCGCCGCGCGTCAAAGGCAAAATCGTATTGATGGGCGAGCCGCGCGTAATACCGGTGAACTTTAATCCGGCGCCGCTGCGACGCCCTGACGCCTATTGGACCTGCCAATTTAACGGCACCCCCGACGACCCCGCCTGTGCCCAGTTCCAGCGCGGCGGACGCGGCCGCGGCGGACGCGGCCCCCAGGCTCCGCCCGACCCCTCGCGCCTGACCCGGCAGCAGATCGCCACGCAGCTCGACGCCTTTCTGCTGAAGAACGACGTGCGGGTGCGCATCAACGATTCCGGCATGGATCACGGCGTGATTGTCGCCTACAACAACCCGACCTACGACGTCACCAAGGAGGTGCCGACCGTGGTCATGCGCAACGACGACTACGGGCGCATCGCGCGCGTGCTCGCCGACGGTACGCCGGTGACGCTGCGCTTCAATATCGTTAATACCACCTACCCCGCCGGCAAGACCGTGTACGACGCGGTGGGCGAGATTCGCGGCACCGATAAGGCCAACGAAGTCGTCATGCTGGGCGGCCACCTCGACAGTTGGAACAACGCCACCGGCGCCACCGACAACGCCATTGGCAGCAGCATGATGATGGAGGCGGCGCGCATCATCCTGGCCGCCCACCTGCATCCGCGGCGCACCATTCGCGTGGCTCTGTGGAGCGGCGAGGAAGAGGGTCTGTTGGGTTCGCTCGCCTACGTCGACACCCATTTCGGCACCTACGAGAACCAAAAGCCCGAGTTCAAGGACCTGGTCGCCTATCTCAATATTGACGATGGCACCAGCAAGCCGCGCGGCGCCAGCGTGTTCGGGCCGCCGGAAGCAGCCAAGCTGATGGCCAAGTATTTAGCCTCATTCAAGGATTGGGGCTTTGAGGGTTCGATCGCCAACGCGAGCCGGCGCACCGGCGGTACCGACAGCACTTCGTTCAATCAGGCCGGCCTTACAGGCATCAACTTCGAGCAGGATCCGATCGAGTACCAGCCCTTCACCTGGCACACCAACCTTGATACGTACGAGCGCATCGTGCCGGAAGACGTACGCGAGGGCGCGGCCGAAATAGCCGCCGCCGCCTATGCCCTGGCCATGAGCGACGAGCCGTTACCGCGTTTCGCCGCGGGGTCGATGCCCGCACCGCCGGCGACGCCGGAACTCGCGCCCACGGCCAAGAAAGCAGCTAACAAACCGTGATTCTCACGCGCAGAAGATCGTAATCCTGGTCTGATCGGGATCCACTGTCAACGCCGGCACTTGCAGCGGCGTGGCAGTGCGTTTCCGCAGTTGGTCAATGGCCCAGGCTTTTTTCGACTCGCAATTGGTAACCAGAAACCACACCCGGCTGGCGTTGTTGATCAGCTTGGGCGTGAAGGTGATGCGCGCGTGCGGGTGCTGCGCGGTCGGCTCCACCGCGCGCACCAATAAGTCGTTGTCCTGATAAGGGTCGCGATTTGGGAAGAGCGAGCCAGTGTGGCCATCCTCGCCCAGACCAAGAAGAATGAGCGGAAATTGCGGCGTGCTGATGGGACCTCCGTCGACCCGCTTGCGGATCACTTCAGCGTAAAGCGCGGCGCATTCGGCCGGCGGCAGGGAAGTGTCAGGGCGAAAAACGTGGCCTTCGTCGACGCGCGTCGACAACATTAAGTGGTCGGCGGCAAGTTTGTAATTGCTATCCGGGTCGATGGGAGGAACGACTCTTTCGTCGCTCCAATAAAACCGCAGCCTTGCCGGAACGCCGCTTTTCGCTAGCGCGTCGTAGAAAACGCGCGCCGAGTTGCCGCCGGTCAGCGCCACGGCGTACTCACCCTTGAGGATACTGGCCTGCTCATGCAACCTGCGGCAAAATTCGCTGGTGGCATCCTGGCCGGCGGCTGTGGTGATCCATTCAATCATTTGGTTGTCTTGACCGCATGTCCGCCGAACTCATTGCGCAGCGCCGCGATGACCTTGGCGCTGAACGACTCCGTTTGCCGCGAGCGAATGCGGGCGAGCAGCGAAAGCGTGAGCACGGGCGCGGGGACGTTCTGTTCGAGCGCCGCCTGCACCGTCCACCGTCCTTCGCCGGTGTCATCCACATAGCCCCGTATGCTGTCTAGATGCGGCTCGCGGGCAAACGCGTTTTCCGCCAGCTCGCATAACCATGAGCGAATAACGCTGCCCTGATTCCAAAGGTGAGCCACCGCGCGCAAATCGACCGGGTAGGGAGACTTCTCCAGGATCTCGAAGCCCTCGCCGTAGGCTTGCAGCATGCCGTATTCGATACCGTTGTGCACCATTTTGACGAAATGGCCGGAGCCGGCCGGTCCGGTGTACAAATAGCCGTCGGGAGGCGCGAGGGTCTTGAAGATGGATTCGGCGCGGTCGAAGGCGGCGCGCTCGCCGCCCACCATCAGGCAGTAGCCAACCTTTAAGCCCCACACCCCGCCGCTCGTGCCGGCATCGAGGAAGTGGACTTGCTGCTTGGCGGCCATCTCGGCATGAACCACCGAGTCCTTGTAATGCGAGTTGCCGCCGTCGATGAGAATGTCGTCGGGCTTCAACTCCGTCAACAGTTGGTTGACGGTGTTGGTGGTGATCGCGCCCGAGGGCACCATCATCCAAACCACGCGCGGCGCCTGAAGCTTGGTCACTAGGTTGGCCAGGCTCGAAGCCGGGAGGGCGCCGAGGCCGGTGGCCTGCTTCATGGCCTCGGTCGAGGGGTCGTACACGACCACTTGATGGCCGCCTTCGATCAGGCGCTGGGTCATATTGCCGCCCATGCGGCCGAGTCCGATCATTCCAAGCTTCATGCGTTGTCCTCCGGTAAAGTATCGTTTTCAATTCGCAGACGGTTCAACATGCCTTCCATGGCCAGGCGCAGGCGTTCACACTCGGCGGGCGAGGCGTCGCGCGGCACACGCATGGGTCCCGCCCACACGCCGCGCGCTCGGGCGAAGGGCTTGGGAATTTGGAAGCGGTCCCAGCTCCGCGTCGTCCACGCCGCGGCCGGCGAGACGTGCAGGGCATAGATTGGCGCGCCGGTGGCGCGGGCCAGTTGGATGGCTCCCCCCTTGGCCTGGAAGCGCGGCCCGCGCGGCCCATCAACGGTGAGTGCCAGCGGCTGGCCAGCGGCGAGGGCTTCGGTCATTTCGAGCAGTGCGTCCTGTCCGCCGCGCGTGCTCGATCCGCGGAACAGGCGATATCCGAGCCGCGCTGCCGCTTGCGAAATGACCTCGCCATCGAAGTGCTGGCTAACCAGCACGCCGAAGCCGCGTCCACGGGCGACATAGGCGATGGGCAACAGGCAGCGATGCCAAAAGATGTAAATGGCCGGCGCGGGTGGCTCGGTGAAGGCGCCTGGAGGCACGCCGTTGGGCAGTTCCAAGCGCACGGTGCAGCCAATGCCGCGAATAAACCAGGGCGCTATTGTCCGCGCGGCGGCGAGAATGGCGCGCTGCTTGGCGCTCCAGCGCGGCGCGGCGGTAATGGCCGCGAATTCGTCCCGCGCACTCGGGTTGACTCCCATAGCCGGCCCCATACATTCATTGTATGTGGTCCCCTAGGTTAAAATAATGCTTCCGCTCCATTTATGGCCGAATCCGCTCCACCCCTGACGTTGGGCGAGGTCCAACGCCTCGCCGGCGAATACAACCTGATCCCCCTGGCGCGGACAATTTTAGCCGATCTGGATACGCCGGTCGCCGCCTACCTGAACTCTCTTCGCGGCAAGCTGACGAAATATTCCTATTTGCTCGAAAGCGTCGAGGGCGGCGAGAAGCTGGGGCGGTACTCTTTTCTGGGCGTTGATCCCGACCATCTATTGCGCCAGCGCAAGGGCAAGGTGGCGCAGCGGCGGAACCTGCGTGCCGGCGCGACTTCCGGCTGGGAACCCTCCGACCTGACCTTGATTGAGCTGGCGCGGCGCGAAGTGCGGGCGCGGCGCGTGGCTCCGATCGCCGACGCGCCGCCGTTTCTCGCCGGAGCCGTCGGCTACCTGGGTTACGACATGGTGCGCTCGTTCGAGCGCATCCCCTCGCGCGCGAAAAACGATCTCGGGCTCGACGAAGCCCTGCTCATGTTTTTCTCGCGGCAAATTATTTTTGACCACGTCAAGCGCCAGATCACGCTCGTTGCCTGTGTGCACGCCGACGCGCCCGAGGGGGTGCCCGCCGCCTACCAACAGGCGCTGGCCGACCTCGAGGCCATGGCGGCGCGGCTGCGGCGCGCGCCGCAATTGCCGCGCTCGGTGGCGGAGAGCGGACCGATGCCGGTGTTCCCCAACTTCGAGCGCCCCGCGTTTGAGGCGGCGGTGCGACGGGTAAAGCAGTACATCGAAGCCGGCGATGCGTTTCAGGTGGTGCTGTCACAGCGATTCGATGTCGCGACCGAGGTGGCGCCGTTCCAGGTCTACCGTGCGCTGCGCAGCATCAATCCGTCGCCCTACATGTTTTTTCTGCAACTGGGCGATGTCGCGGTGGTCGGCGCCTCGCCCGAATTATTGGTCGAAGTGCAGCAACGCCGGCTGACCTACCGCCCCATCGCCGGCACCCGTCCCCGCGGCGTCACCGAGGCGCTGGATGCGGAACTGGCCACCGAACTGTTGGCCGACGAGAAGGAACGAGCCGAACACGTGATGCTGGTGGACCTCGGGCGCAACGACATCGGCCGCGTGGCGGAGGTGGGTACGGTCAGCGTCGAATCCCTCATGGCGATCGAGAAATACTCGCACGTGCAGCACATCGTCAGCGAGGTGCGGGCGCGATTGGACGGCCGCCGCGACATGTTTGACGCGCTCGCCGCCTGCTTTCCCGCGGGCACGCTGTCGGGCGCGCCCAAGGTGCGCGCCTTGCAGATCATCGAGGAACTGGAGCCGACCCGGCGTGGCGCCTACGGCGGCGCGGTGGTGAATTTCGACTACGCCGGAAATTTGAGTTCCTGCATTCTGATCCGGGCCCTGGTGTTCCGCCGCAAGATGGCGCACATCCAGGCGGGCGCCGGCATTGTCGCCGATTCGCTGCCGGAGCGGGAATTTCTGGAGTGCGTCAGCAAGGCGGGCGCCATGATGCGCGCCCTGGAGCGAGCCCGGATGGGATTGTGAGCGGGGCGTTGACAGTCACATGGTTTTTCTGATCGACAACTACGATTCATTCACCTACAACCTGGCCCAGTACCTGGGCGAGTTGGGGCAGGAGGTCGTGGTGCGCCGCAACGACCAGGTGTCGCTGACTGAGATTGAGGCGCTGCGTCCGGCGGCGATGGTCATATCGCCGGGCCCGTGCACGCCCGACGAGGCCGGCGTCAGCGTGCCGGCGGTGCGTCACTTTGCCGGGCGCATCCCCATGCTCGGCGTTTGTCTGGGCCACCAGAGCATCGGCCAGGCCTTCGGCGGACGGATCGTGCGCGCGCCCATCCTCATGCACGGCAAGACCAGCCCCATTGACCATGACGGCAAGACGATTTTCCGCGGCCTCCCGCTGCCCTTCGCAGCAACCCGCTACCATTCGCTGGTAATCGACCCCACCTCCGTTCCCGCCTGCCTCGAAGTTTCCGCGCGCAGCTCCAACGGCGTCATCATGGCGGTGCGGCACAAGGAACTGGCGGTCGAGGGTGTGCAATTCCACCCCGAGAGCATTCTGACTCTCGCCGGCAAGAAATTGATCGGGAATTTTCTCGAGACCTATCTGCGGCCTATGCCGGTGTCGCCTTAGCCCCGCTCGCCTTAGTAACAGTCGCGTTCATGGACTCCAGGGTGGCGGCTATGACGCCCCAAAGCCGCTCGCGCATTTCGGTGCGTTGGTGGGCGGGCGTGGTGTAGCGAACGACAAGGTTGAACTGGCCTCCGGTGGGGCGAAGCTGCACGGTGGGCGCCGTGCTGAAGGGGGCTTGCGCGCGCAATTGCTGCCATTCATTCTGCGCTCGCTCGGATTGCGGACCCAATTCCTGGGCGATGGCGGCTTCGGTCTTCTTCATCGCCTCGTGGGCATCGATGCCCGGGGGAAGCTGGACCTGCAACTCGTCCCATAGCCACTGCCCGACGGTCGAGTAATTGAAATAGCTGCCCTTGAGCGCGAAGCTGTTGGGGAAAAACACGCGCCGGCCGGTGGGATGGCCGGCCGTGATCCAATTGCCGGTCTCAAGCACCACGGTCCTGAGCAGCCGGATCTCGATCACCTCACCCACCACGCCGTTGATCTCGACCCAGTCGCCGAGGTGGACGCCGGCGCGGCCCATCAACACAAACCAGCCGGCAATGCTGAGAATCGCATCCTGGAACGTAACCGTGAGCGCGGCGCCGGCCAGCCCGATGATGGTCAGCAACTGCGTGGGCTCACCGAAGCAAATCATCAACACGCAGAGGGCGACGAGCGCCTCGACCGCCAGCCCGACCACGTGGCGCATCGTCTTAACCCGCTTGTGTTCCCAGCGCGAGCGTGACAATGCGTGCTCGAGGGTGGCGATGAAAATCGCGAGCGCCGCCAGCAGGCAAAGAATGATCAGCAGGCTGAGCAGTGCCCGGTGCAACACCAGCGTGCGCTGATCGCGCGCAATGGGCTCCCAACTGGCGTAGACGTCGGCCAGTTCACCGGCTGCCTCCGACTCCTGGTCAAAACGCGATACCTGCTCCTGTTGCTGCGCCAGCGCCCGCAGACGATCGGCGCCGGGCGCGGCGGCCTGGTGTTCGGCGGCGACAAACTGGGCGTGCAGGCGATCGTGTTCGGCGATGATGCCGGGAATGGTGGCGCGCACGGCGGCTTCGGCGGCTTCGAGGCGGTGCAGCTTGTCGGTCAGTAGCCAGGCGGCATGCAAGTCGCCGACCAGCCCGCGCGCCGTGGTGGGCTTGCGCGCCTCGGCCGAGGCGGCCAGTTGGCTCTGGTCACTGCCGCCGACCGCTCCTGTAGCGGCGCCGCCGTGCTGCGCCTCGTGCTCTTGCTGCAGTTGCTCCAGCCGCCCCTGGCCGCCGCTATCGTCGCGGGCGGCGTCGCTGGAGGCGTCGGTAAACCGGTCCTGGTCAAGGGCAAGCTGCGCCTCGGCGATTTCAAGTTGGCTCTGGGTGCCGGTGGCGGTTGGGGGCGCGCGCTTCAAGGCGGCGATCAGGGCATTGTCGCTGGCGAGGGCCTGTTTGATCGCGGCCACGCGGGCATGATCGGCTTTGGCTTCGGGGGTGTTGGCCGCGCCCGAGGCGGCGGCCTTCTGCGCGCTCTCGACGAGCGCGATGGCAAAGGAGACGTCGAGCAGCTCGTCCGCAACGTGCTGCGTCTGCAGGGAAAGCCCCCGTTCTTCGCTGCTGTCGGCGACCGCCGCGAGCGTTGCGGCGGTGCGGTAAATGCGCTGGTTTTGGCGCAACGGCGCAAAAATCGCGGGGTCGATGCCTTGGCGCTGCCCGGCGCTTTGGTCGGAGGGCGGCTTGCCGGTAAAGTGGTATCCAATCGCGCAGATCACCGCCAGCGCGGCCAATAAAATCCAGCGCCCGTGGGAAGTCGGTTTCACCCGCCCAGCATCTGCTCGAGAATCGCGCGGACTTCAATCGCCAGGATCGGCTTAATCAGGTAGCGATCAACACCGGGCGGCACGTCCGGCCGGGGCATGCCGAAGGCGATGATGACCGCTTTCGGGTTGTGATGGCGCACGGCGTGAATGATCGGCCCGGTTGACAGCCGGTAACCGACGACCAGCGCGTCCACCTTGGCTCCGTGTTTGATTGCCGCCAGCGCTTCCGGCGCGTCGTTATATTGTTTTACCTCGCCCAGCTCGCTCAGGAGTTCCTGGACGAAGGGCTGGCGCATTGTGGATGAGTCCACCAGCATGATTGTTCGTCGCATAGTGAAAGCTTCTGGAGCGGGAGACGGGATTCGAACCCGCGACTTCGACCTTGGCAAGGTCGCACTCTACCACTGAGTTACTCCCGCCGGGGAGAACTTCAAATCTAGCATGGCTGGCCGACAAAAGGAAAGGGGCCCGGTGGCTTTTGGGCCACCAAGCCCCTGTGCGCTAACGGGTTAACGGTTCCAACCCGGCCCCACGGTATAGGTTTCGGTATTGATCAATAATTTTTTCCATGACCGCCTCGGCATCGGGAAAACGCGCGAAAAATGCTCTTCGGCAGCGGTCGAACTCCGGTTGAAAGCGAGTCACCAGTTCGCCCGCTGCGCGCGCCCGGGCGAGTGCGTCGGGTTGGTCGTGTTCCAGGAAGAGCAACAGGTCAGCGATCAATAGACCGGCAAACCGCTCGGCGGGATTGCCGCCTTCGAGGTTGACCGACAGGGCGGGCAATTGTGCCGGAGCTTCGGGTACGGCCGCCGCAACCGCCGGCGCGCGCTTCAGCGCCGCGATGGCGAGATGCAGCAGCGAACGTCCCGCGACCTCGAGCAACAGTTCCAGCTCCTCCGCCGCTGCCTCCGCCGGCGGCATCGCTGCGCGCCAGGTGAACAATCCGACGATGGTTCCGCGCACTTGAATCGGGTGGGTCGCGGCGCCGAGGACGGCGGCCTGGTCCGAAACGGGGAAGCGCGCCGGCAGGTCGACGCCGTGGCTTTTCCAGACCGTGGCTTCGCCATTGCGGACGACCAGCAGCGCGCGCGCCGGACCCACCAGCCGCGGAGTGAACTCAAACAGAATTTCGAAAACCTGATTGGGGTCGGTGGCGCGCAGCAGTTCCGCCAATGCCGGCGCGAGGCCGGACGGTGAGCGCGGCGCCAGCGCCGCCGCGATGAGCTGCTGCAAACGCGGTTCGAGTTGAAGCTGAAACAGGCGCAGGCGCTCGACCAGGAGCCGGTCCAGCAGCGGTTCCAGCGCCGAGCGGAGCTCGCTTTCCGAGAGAAGCACGAATGTTATACTAGCAATGTAAGGCTACCCAGGAGGGGGCGTCCCGGATTCGACGGGAGTGGATGAGAAAGGGAGGCGTGCCGTGCACCATGCCCACGTAGTCGCATGGAAAACCACAATTGCCAATTCTAATCAACTGGCATACGCGGCCTAATTAGCTCGCGTCGTTCAACCTGGTTCGCCTGTAGGCCGGGCTTGGGCGTCATTCTTGCAGGCTGGCCGATCACCACCGCCTCGCGGTGATGGGCGAGAGCGGCGCGGGAGCAATCCCGAGTCGTAGGGGATAGCCGTTGGCGGGTCTTGTTCGTTCTGACCGCAGGCGGCGAGCACGATCGGAACGAAATACGCCCGTAGTTCTCCCCTTCGGCAACACTTTCGGACGTGGGTTCAACTCCCACCGCCTCCACCATTTAAGTCATTTATTATCAAAAACTTGCAAACGATAGATCTCCCGTGTACGCGACGTGTACCCAGAGCGTGTGGAGGCACTCTCGGTTCCTCCGCCGCCTGGACAGTCCCCGATGGCGTGCCATCACCTCTAGGATTGCAGGGATGATTATTGGTTCCAATCGCCGTCTGTACATTCGCGGACCTGGGGCACCGCCAACTTGCCTGGTGGCAAAAAACTCAGGTCGTCGACGACGGTGCCTCGCTCGTCGTTGAAGCGCGACAGGCAAATTACAATGCCGCGAGTCGCGTACAGATCAGCCTCGCGGATTCCCCACTGATGCCCCGTGGCGGGCGTGATGATTTTTTGCGTGATGACCCGGCTTGGCTTACCTAGGCTCTGGTCGCGCACGACGTCGGAATAGGCTGTCACGAGTTTGCGTGTAGCGCCGATCAGATGGTAGCGGACCATATCGTCGTAATAGTGGCCGCGATAGTCCGGGTCGCGCGGATCAAATCCGAGCACCGAGTATCTGCATAACGTTTTCTTTGGAATCCAGGAAAAGGGTTATACCGAAGAGGTTGCCGCCAGCAGATTGTAGGCCGCAAGCGCGGCCGCCGTTGGGCAACTCATTCCAAGCCCAGTCGTTATAGGGGCTCTCGGGTCCGTGGCAGATTCGCCAAGGTGCCGAATCCGAAAGGCGGCTGAGGTCCTTGATTCCCATCCCGAGCCGAATTCCACCCACAGCGATTTCATCGCTCGAGACCTTCG
This sequence comes from Terriglobales bacterium, assembly GCA_035606395.1. Classification (GTDB taxonomy): domain Bacteria; phylum Acidobacteriota; class Terriglobia; order Terriglobales; family SCQP01; genus SCQP01. The sequence goes on from DATNFK010000065.1 coordinate 42,686, forward strand.
CGGTGAGAACGTCGTCATGAAGAATCTCAAGCCCGGTTCGGGTCTGTGTTTGACAGCCGATAGTAGCGCCGCAAATCGCGAGGATAAACGCCGCCGAAACTGTTCGCTTCAGTTGGCGCGATGACAGCGCCGCTTCGCTGATCGAGTGCCACACGCGACAAGTATAAAGCGGCGCTACGTACACTGCACGTACACCAATCCGCCAAATCGAGAGATTGCTGCGTGTCATGCGGCGTTCAAGAACAAGCAAGCTATTTGTTTTCAGCGATGAGGGGTCTTCCAACTCCCACCGCCTCCACCATCTTAGCCACTGTATTCCGGTTACGGCCGCATTGTGTCGGCCGTAGCGGGACCCCGCTTACGGCGCATTGAACCTTCAATCCCCGCTCTCTTTCGAATGGCGCTCAATGAAGCGTTTGGTCAGCAGCACCATGCCAATCGCCTGGGTCCATTCGGAAACGACATTGCCGACCACCTGGCCCC